>CAZTVS010000048.1:0-33634 GCA_964617125.1 uncultured Acidobacteriota bacterium | reverse complement strand
AAATCCCGCGTCCCTTGCGGACATGAGGGTTCGACCCCCTCCTTCGGCATTATCCCTGCAAAAATCTGCGATCCGGTTTGGATCTCGCCATACACGCCCTGGCTCATGGCCATCCGATCCCGGAGGACGCTGTGCGGATGGCGCGCAAAGCCCCCATCCCCTCGCTTTTCTTCCTCTGGATAGCCAATTACATGACCCGCAAGAACGCCAGAAAGGCCGGTCTCATGGATATCGGCGCCCGACCCTATGCAAAACAGCCTTGATCTGGGCGGATGGAGCCTGGATTTGGATAGCCTGGTAACGGGGAATTTCGGGGCGGGACCAGCCCGCCCCTATGTTTATACGACGATGCTGACCAGCTGCTTCTTGACCACGATTACCTTTTTAGGCGTTTTCCCTTCCAGGTATTTCCGGATGGATTCATCCGCCGTTGCCAATTCCCGGATTTGCTCATCCGCGCTGTCGGCCGGCACCCGCAGGTGACCGCGTACCTTGCCGTTGATCTGTACCGCCAGGGTAATCTCGTTCTCGACGATAGCCGCCTCATCTACCGCAGGCCAGGGCTGGGTATGGATCGAGTAGTTTCCACCCCGACGGGCCCAGAGTTCCTCGGCCACATGAGGCGTGATGGGAGCCATCATATGCAGATAGAGATCACAGGCCTCTTCCCATTCCGGGGTGCCGACGGCACCATGGTCGCGAGCTTTCCCCATCTCGTTCAGGAGTTCCATCAAACCGGAAACGATGGTGTTGAATTCGAATCTTTCGAAGTCATGGGTGACACGTTTCAATGTCTGATGGACCTTACGGCGCAGCACCTTGCCTGTCTCCGGGGCGCATACCTGCGACTGTCCTGCAGGCAAGCCGCCAAGCGGATCGGTGAACATGGTCCAGATACGCCGGATCCATCGGGCTGCTCCTTCGATGCCTTTCGAGCTCCAGGGGGCGCCCATCTCCCAGCGGGCGAAAAACATCAGATAGGCCCGAACGGTATCCGCACCATACGTCTTGATTAAATCATCGGGAGACACCACATTGCCCCGGCTTTTGGACATCTTTTCGTTATCCTCGCCCAAAACCATACCCTGGTTGCGCAACTGCACCATCGGCTCCCTGCCTCTGGTGACGCCTATGTCGCTCAAGGCCTTATGGAAAAAGCGGGTGTATACCAGGTGCATGGTGGCATGCTCGATCCCTCCGGTATAGGTATCGACCGGCATCCAGTAATCGTATTCGCCCTGATCGAAGGGTCCGGTTGTACACCAGGGGCTCAGATAACGCAGGTGATACCAGGAGGAACACATGAAGGTGTCCATGGTATCGGTCTCCCTGACGGCAGGCCCTCCGCAGACCGGACACACGGTGTCTTTCCAGCTTGGATGGAGCTTCAGAGGGCTCTCGCCCGTCGGTTTCCACTCCACATCTTCCGGCAAGGTGACGGGAAGCTGTTCCAGAGGGACCGGTGTCCATCCGTCCTTGGGGCAAAAGATCATGGGGATCGGCGCTCCCCAGTAGCGTTGACGCGATATCAGCCAGTCGCGCAAACGAAAGGTCGTAGCCAGGCGACCGATGCCCTTTTCTTCCAGCCATTGGGCGACCGCAGCGATGCCCGGATTCTTCCGTCCCTTCTCTTCGTTGACCCTGGTCCCATCGAAACGGTCCGAGTTGATCATCGAACCGCCGCCCACATAGGCGGCCTGCATGGTCGCACCGTCGAGCTGCGGTTCCCCTTGCGGCTGGATCACAGGGACAACAGGCAGATCATACTTACGGGCGAAGGCGAAATCGCGTTCGTCATGTGCCGGCACGGCCATGATGGCTCCGGTACCGTAGCTCATCAGGACGTAATCGGCAATCCAGATAGGTATCTTCCGGCCATTGACCGGATTAACGGCCAAGGCCCCGCTCCAGACCCCCGTCTTTTCCTTGTCGGCCGCTTCCCGATCCATATCGCTCTGTCGTGAGGCCTGAAACTGGTAGGCCGAAACCACTTCCCTCTGTTGCGGCGAAACGATTTTCTGTACCAGCGGATGTTCCGGCGCCAGAACCATGAAGGTGGCCCCCCACAGGGTATCCGGACGGGTGGTGAAGATCTCGATAGGATCGCCGGCTTCGGTGTGGAAAAGGACCGATGCCCCTTCGGAACGTCCGATCCAGTTGGTCTGCAGCGTACGTACTCTCTCCGGCCAGTCGATGGAGGAAAAATCCAGCAGCTCCTCGGCATAGCGGGTGGTTTTGAAGAACCATTGTTCCAGGTCCTTGCGGACTACCTGGGTATTGCAGCGTTCGCAGTGCCGGTCGTCTCCCCACACCTGCTCCCGCGCCAGGGTCGTGTTACAGTTGGGACACCAATCCACCGGGGATTTCTTGCGATAGGCCAATCCATGTTTGTATAGCTGGAGAAAGAGCCACTGGGTCCAGCGATAATAGTCCGGTTCACAGGAAACCATCTCGCGCCGCCAGTCGAACATGGCACCCATGGAACGAAGCTGCCCCCGCATCTTTTCCACGTTGGCCCGGGTGCGTTTCATCGGATGGATGCCACTCTTGATGGCAGCGTTTTCGGCCGGCAGACCAAAGGCATCGAACCCCATGGGAAACATGACGTTGTAGCCCTTCATGCGCATGTAGCGGGCTCGGGCATCCGATGGAGTGATGGCGTACCAGTGCCCGATATGCAGATCGCCGCTGGGGTAGGGCAGCATGGTCAGGGCATAGTGCTTGGGTTTATCGGGATCGATGTTGGAGTGATAGAGACGGTCCTGGTCCCATCGATCCTGCCATTTTTTTTCTATCTCGTTAAAGTTATAAGAAATCTCCGCCATTCGTCCCTCTTGAAAAAATCAGTAATTTTACCCCACAAACTCATTGCCCACCTTGCGGGCTCGTACCGGCCGGTCCAGGTCGATCCCCAAATGCACGCCCACGCTGACCAGAATGTTCCAGCCGGCCAGCAGTTGCAGAAAGGTATCGTAGCCCCAGACATGGGGAATCTTGATTGTGGGAAAGGAGGTGTCGCGAGCGGAAATGGCTATGACCTTCATCCGGACGCCCTCCACCAGGCATTGCCGTATCTTGGCTTCTTCCGTCTCGAAAGGGTCCACTACGATCATTACATCTGTGGGATCCATGACCTCTTCCACTCCGTGAACGGCATAGGTCCCTTCCAGGAAATCGCTCTTCTTACGAGTGATTTCGTTGGTCTTCAGGGTCAGCTCCTCAGCCACTCCATTGTTCCTGCCGGCAAAGTAAATCATGGAGGCGTCGGCGATGGTCCGCACCAGCTCCGGATTGAGAGTCTCTTCCAGCACGTTGCGGGCCGCCTCGGAGGCCGATTGTTGATTTCGTCTCACGGCATCGCCCCCCTTTTCCGAGGTCGAGCCGCACAGGATCGAGTGGTAGAACAGGGCCTGCTCCACTACGCTCTTGGTCGCCGCCACCGCCTTTTCCTTACCGCATTGCAGGAGATAGCAGATATTCGACAGAGATTCCAATAAGGTATTGGGATTGGCCGTCAGGCCGATACGAGCCGAGTGGCCCTTCTCTTTCAATTTTTGAAAGAGGGCGATGACCTCTTTGGTCTGGCCGCTGTTGCTGGCGCCGATCACCGTATAGCCGCTGAGATCATACTCTCCGGCCTGACTCGATCCTTCGGTCACGGCCTGCAGTCCGAGGCCGGTCTTCATGGCCTCCGCCAGAAAATTCTTGGCCGGGAAGATCCGGCTGGAACCTTCTCCGGTCAGCATCAGCCGTCCACTCTGCCGTATACAGGCAATGGCCTTCTCCGCCTGATCGTAATCGAAACGGGCGATCACTTCCGGAGTTTCCAGTATCTCCTGCACCAGAGCAAAATCTTTACATTGGGAATCTTTCGAATTCATGGCAACCTCCTTACCTAATGGAGAAAGAAACAGAACGGATAGAAAGCTCCGCCAGAGCCGATGAAGCCGGTCTAGGCTATCGCTCCCGGAGTTTCAATCAAACGAAGGGCCAACGCCCCGGTAATCTATACTAACAATATCAGCGGTGAGGGAGGCGCAGATAATCGGGCATTTCACCGATCAGCGGACGGGCATACTCGATAAATCCGGGGGTCACGTCGCTGCCATCCGGATGAATGAAGTCATCCGGCATCGGTTTGGCATGCACCGCCACCTCCTGGAGTGAGACCTCGCCCAAGGAGCAGCGATAAGGATGAGAAGATTCCCGCACCAGACTTACCATCACGCCGGTTTGTCCCCTGGTAGCCAGTTCCGCCGCCCTCCGGCCGCAGGCCATGGCTTCTTCCCCATCGGTAGGTGCGACTCTGTCCGCCGCGCACATCTGCAGCGATTCGGCGATCTCAAACTCGCCCCGCCAACCGAATTCCTTTGCCAGGATCTGGTGCAGAACCATGGCGGCACCGGTCCCGGCCGTGGCCCCGAATTCGATATTGGAAAACTTGTCGGTAACCTCGCTGGCGCTGACCGGCCTTCCGCCCGGGTCGACAATCCCTTCTCCGCAGACGATGGAGACGAAGCCGTGCTCCTGATAACACCGGCGTACATCCGCCAGGAAGCGCTCCCGCAGGAAGGGGCGTTCCGGCAGAAGGATCAGGTGGGGAGGATCTCCATCCTTCTTTCGGGCCAATGCCGCCGCAGCGGCCAGCCATCCGGCCGAGCGGCCGATGGTCTGATAGATGACGAACTGGTCCACGCGCTTCATGTCCCGGGCCAACAGGCCCTCCTGCAGAACCGAGAGAGCCACGTAGCGGGCGGCGCTGGGAAAACCCGGGGTGTGGTCCGTCCCGAAAAGATCGTTGTCGACGGTCTTGGGAATGCCGATCCCGACCATCTCGTAAGCGTTGGTCCGGCAGAAGGCTTCCACGCGATGGATGGTATCCATAGTATCGTTTCCGCCGATCAGAAAAAATCGGCGGATGTCGAATTTTTTGAGTACCTCCAGTATCCGCGGCAAATCCTCCTCCTGCACCTTATGGCGACAGGAGCCCAAGGCGGAGCCGGGTGTGTCCTTGAGCCGCGCGAGGCAAGCGGAGGACAGGCTTCCGAGATCGAGGAGTCTCTCTTCCAGGAATCCCTGGATACCGAAACTCATCCCATAGATCTTGCCGGTGTCCGTCTGTTGCAGGCAACCCTGTATCACGCCGTATAGACTGGCGTTGATGACGCTGGTGGGTCCTCCGCTCTGACCTATGACCACATTCCCCTTCATGGTTTATCTCCTTCTACCGTCTTCAGCCACGACTGCCGTTGCTTACCCAAAGCCTATTGACGACATGGAGCAGGACGGCCGTGCTGACCACGAAAACTGCCAGAAGGGCAAAGCCGTATCCGTTGCGGCCATAGAGGAAATTGCCGACGGTAAAGAGAGAGGACCATATGGAGGCACAACCGGCCACCCAACCCAGCAAGGCCATGGGGATGTTCTCCGAAGTGCCTTCGGTTTCTTTGGGAAGAACCCCCACTTTCTCCCGAATAACCGCCCATCCGGGACCAAAGGGACGCACCTTGCGGTAAAACTCCACCAGGACCTTTTCCTCGGTTTGCGGACCCAAAAAGGCCGTAGCGATCCAGCACACACTGGTAAAGGCGATGGTGAGCAACAGGGCTTTATGCGTGCTCAGGGCGAAACCGTTTTTGTTCAGGAGCAGAATGATCAGGGAGATCAGGAAAGAACTGGCCATGGCCACGATTTCGCACCAGGCGTTGATCCGCCACCAGAACCAGCGCAGCAGATAGAGCAAGCCGGTTCCGGCGCCTACCTGCAGAATGACATCGAAAGCGTCCTTGGCGGAATCGAGCAGAAAGACCATACCGGAAGAACAGACGAACAGCAGGATAGTGGTCAAGCGCCCGACCATGACATAGTGTTTTTCTTCTCCGTCCTTCTTCAGGAAGCGGCGGTAGAAGTCGTGCACCAGGTAAGAAGCTCCCCAGTTGAGATGGGTCAGGATCGTCGAGGAGTTGGCGGCAATCAGGCCGCCGACCATCAGGCCGATGAAGCCTACGGGGAGGAATTTGAGCATGGCCGGATAAGCGATATCGTGATTGATCAGGCTGGAATCCAGGTGAGGAAAGGCGTTCTGGATATCGGAGAGCTGGGGATAAACGATGATGGAACACAACCCAACCAGAATCCAGGGCCAGGGGCGCAGCACGTAGTGGGCCACGTTGAAAAAGAGCACGGCCCCCAGAGAGTCCTTTTCCGATTTGGAAGCGAGCATTCTCTGGGCAATATAACTTCCTCCGCCCGGTTCGGCGCCCGGATACCATACCGCCCACCATTGCACGGCGATAGGCATGATGAAAACGGCAATGGCGATGTCCCAATTGTTGGTAAAGTCGGGAAGGATGTTCAGATAGTTGATTCCTCCAGGCCCGGCGGTATTGGAAAGTTTTTCCACCATGCCGGACAATCCGCCGACCTGCGGCAGTTGCAAGGCGAAATACGCCGCGGCGATGACCGCCGTCATCTTGATGAAAAACTGGATCATGTCGATGACCAGAACGCCCCATAGTCCGGAATGAGTGGCGAAAATCACGTTCAGCAGGCCGACGAACAGCAACGTCTGCCAACGCGGCAGAGCGAAAAGGACATTGGCGATCTTGCAGGCTGCCAGATTTACCGTGGCCATGATCATGCAGTTGAAGAAAAATCCCAGATAGATCGATCGGAATCCGCGCACGACTCCGGCTGCCTTTCCGGAATAGCGGATCTCATAAAACTCCAGATCGGTCATCACTCCCGATCGCCGCCAGAGACGGGCATAAAAAAAGACGGTGGAAACGCCGGTAAGGACAAAAGCCCACCAGACCCAGTTTCCGGCCACCCCGTTGCGGCGCACGATGTCGGTAACCAGGTTGGGCGTGTCGCTGGAAAAGGTCGTGGCCACCATGGACAATCCGGCCAGCCACCAGGGTACGGATCGCCCGGAGGCAAAGAATTCGGATGTGCTTTTACCGGCCCTCTTTCCGAAGAAGAGTGCCGGAACAAAACATATCAGTAGCGAGGCAACAATAATCAACCAATCGATCCACTGAAGTTGCATATGTGTTCGTCCCTTTGAAAAATGTTGAGCAACATCCGACCCGCGCGGCTGCCGGAGTGGACACCGTCGCCGATCGTAAAAAGATAGAATTATTTACCGACTTCTGCGGAAGTGCAAAGAAAAGTCACGCATCCGTTTTCTGTCGTGGGATGCGGGGAAAACGCGGAACTGCCGACACCGGACTTGATGTGGGTCTATCCTGAAAGTAAAAAGTTTTTGCTCCGTATTTTATCCCATGAGTTTCGTGTTGACTCGAAGGAGTTCGCCGGCGCTCCCAGGACTATTTACCGGGCTATCCCGGAAGACCGCTTTTGACTTTTGCGGCAACTGAGTGTATCATATGGCGTTGCCCGATTCTTCATAAAGGCTGAGGCGTTAGTGCATAATTTTTCTTTGTCTATTTCCTCTTCGGCGTTTTCTGTACAAACGCTACCGTTCCCCGAAACATCGGACCATAAATCCATGCCGAAAGGGGCGGATTTTCATCTTTCATCCTATCACTCGTTACCATTTATCCGGAAACCACACTATCGCTCCAACCATTCACCATTAACTCATTTCCCTGCCTTCGGGAGGTTTTAGGTATGTACTTTCAGGTTGGAGAACGCGTCGTATATCCCAATCATGGCGTAGGGGTCATCGAAAGCGTTTCTAAGGCGGAATTCAGCAACGGTCCGCAGGAGTTTTACCATCTGCGCATCCAAGCCACCAATTCTCTGGTGATGATACCGATTGCGAATGTCCAGAACGTCGGAATACGCCGGATCATCCGCAAGGATGACATCGTCCAACTCTATAAAATGCTGAGCAAGGAGTTCAAAGAACTCGACAATGACTGGAAAGAACGTTTCCGGGACAATAGCGATCGGATGCGTACCGGCGATATCTTTGAGGTTGCGGAAGTCGTAAAAAATCTGGTCTATTTAAATCATCAAAAACCGTTATCTTTCCGTGAAAAGCGCCTCCTGGATCGCGCCAAACAGATACTGGTTTGCGAGATCGCCACGGTCGGTCATCAAAAACCGGAGGAAGTGGAGGAACTGATCGACAAATCCCTCTCTTCGGCTTACCGGCGTACCTTAAAAAAGACCGGTCATCTGACACATTAATCGGCTTGTTACCACCCCGGTTTTTCCTGAAAACCGGGGTTTTTTTCTTGATCCCTTACCCCATTTCTCAGGAGGGCCCCTCGATGTCCACACCCAAGTTTCGCAACCAACCCTACTTCACCTTCTCCAATCTGGAAACCCGTCAGCAGATGGAACAGACCCTACGGCTGATACAATCCCAGTTGGGCCGGGATTATGACCTGCAGATCGGCGAATGCTCGCAGCGTACCGAAAAGAAAATCCTTTCCCTCAATCCGTCGCAACCTTCCGAAATCATCGGATGCGTCTCCAGCGCCGACCAGGCTCTGGCAGAAAAAGCACTACAGGCCGCCTGGCGGGCCTTCCCCTCCTGGAGCCGTTATCGAGCGGCGGACCGGGCCGCCTTTCTCTTCCACGCCGCGGAGCTCATGCGACAGCGGTCCATGGAATTCTCTTCCTGGATGGTTTTGGAAGTCGGTAAAAGTTGGGCCGAGGCGGACGCCGACACCTCCGAGGCCATCGACTTCATGGAGTTTTACGCCCGCGAGGCCCTGCGCTATGCCGAGGAACAGCCACTCACCCCGCTGGAAGGCGAAAAGAACGAACTCCGCTATCTGCCCCTGGGTGTCGGGGTGGTCATACCTCCCTGGAATTTCCCCCTGGCCATACTGGTCGGCATGACGACAGCAGCAATCGTAGCCGGAAACACGGTCGTCCTCAAACCTTCCAGTGACACACCAGTCATCGCCGCCAAATTTGTGGAGCTGATGAAGGAAATTGGTTTACCTCCCGGTGTGATCAATTATCTCCCGGGCAGCGGCAGCGAGATCGGAGATTTTCTGGTATCTCACCCGCAAACCCGTTTTATCACCTTCACCGGCTCCAAGGAAGTGGGACTGCGCATCAACCGGCTGGCAGCCGAGATCGCCCCGGGGCAAAAGTGGATCAAGAGGGTCATAGCCGAAATGGGCGGTAAGGATGCCATCGTGGTCGACGAAACGGCAAACCTGGATGCCGCTGCCGCCGGTATCTGTGCCTCTGCCTTCGGATTCCAGGGACAGAAATGCTCCGCCTGTTCCCGGGCCATCGTTGTGGAATCGGTTTATACGGCAGTCCTGGAAAAGACCGTCGAGCTGGCCCGCAAGATACAGATGGGTCCGGTCATTCACTTCGAGAACCAATTCGGACCGGTCGCCAGCCGATCCGCTCTTCGCACTATACGAAGCTATATAGAAATCGGGAAGCAAGAGGGACGCCTGGTACTGGGTGGAGAGGAGTATGGCGGGGACGGCTTCTTCGTCCCACCAACCATCTTTGCCGATGTCGTACCCAAGGCCCGTCTTTCCCAGGAAGAAATCTTCGGTCCGGTTCTGGCCTTCACTCCGGCAGCCGATTGGCAACAGGCCCTGGAACTGGCCAATGATACCGAGTTTGGATTGACCGGTTCCTTTTACAGCAACGATCGCCTGCGCATTCAGGAAGCCAAGGACCGATTTTTTGTAGGAAACTGCTATATCAACCGGAAATGCACCGGCGCTCTGGTCGGAGTCCATCCCTTCGGCGGCTTCCATATGTCCGGAACCGATTCTAAAGCGGGAGGCAGAGACTATCTGCTACTCTTCCTGCAGGCCAAATTGATCTCGGAAAAGATCGTGGGATAAATATCCGGTATAATACAAGGAAAGGGCGCGAAAAATCCTGGAGACACCGGCATCTAGCCGGCTGAATCTCTCGAACCCATACGGCTTTTACGGATAAAATAGGAACAAAGATTTACTAGCAAGCCATGATATAGATTCGCCGTGATTCTCCTGATAAACTTTTTATGAACCGCGAATATATTCGTTCCTACAGCAAGATACTGGATCGGGACATGGAGGCGCTGGTTTTCGGTCACGGCGGGCGACCCATTCTCGCTTTTCCGGACCAGTTGGGCCGTTTCTACCAGTTTGAAGACTGCGGCATGGTTTCGACCATCGCCTCCGGGATTGAGGAAGGCCGATTTCATCTCTTCTGTATCGAAGGTTTCGACAGCGAGTGCTGGTTCAACCAGGATCTGGCCCCAGCCGCACGCGTGCAGCGTTACGAACAATATGAATCCTATTTGGTCCGGGAGTTCATACCGCTCATCCGGCGAAGAAGCCGGGCCACACATGCCCTAATGGTCACCGGCTGCGGCATGGGCGCCTACTATGCCGTCAACTTTGCCTTTCGCCATCCGGAAATGGTTAAGCGTGTGGTTGGAATGAGTGGTGTTTACGGCATAAGCCAATTACTGAATGGTTTTTACGATCAGAATGTCTACTTCAATTCGCCGTTGGAATACCTTCCCGGTCTGACCGACGAATGGTACCTTTTTTATCTGTTGCACTACATGGAAATCGTCCTGGCCGATGAGCGCAGCAGAGAGAGTTTGTCTTCGGGACACATGCTGTCAGCCGTCCTGGCCAATAAAAAGATCCCTCATCAACTGGATATATGGACCATCGATCATTCCGATCCCTGGTTTGTCTGGCGGCAGATGTTGCAGAAATTTGCCGTATAAACTCCGTACATGGCGATGTATTCTTCCCCCTAGTATGAAGGAGTGAGATTATGAAACGGATAGGTATTCTTACAGGCATGGAAGACACTTTTCCCCAGGCCTTTATCGAGCGGATCCGTCTCTACAGCGGAGGAAATGCCTGTGCCGAACAGATACAGCTCGGAGGGACGCGTCAGGCGGAGGGATGCGAATATGACGTGATCATCGATCGACTCTCGCATCAGGTCAAATATTATCGTGCCTATCTGAAGAACGCCGCTTTGAACGGCACCTTCGTTCTCAACAATCCCTTCTGGAGAGACGCCGACGACAAATTCTTTCAATACTCTCTGGCCACACGTCTGGGGGTAGCGGTGCCCCGCACCATGGTGCTGCCGCAACAGGCCCTGCCTCAGGGTGTCGCCCCGCAAGATCTGCGCAACCTGATTTATCCTCTCGACTGGAATGCCATTGTCGGTTACGTCGGTTTTCCCGCCATTCTGAAACCCTATGTCGGCGGCAGCTGGCAACATATCCACCGGGTCAACACCCTGGCGGAATTGCTCGATATCTATAACAGCACCGGCGATCTGTGCATGATTTTGCAGGAATGCATCGAATTCGATCATTACGTACGCTGCCTATGTATCGGAAAATCCAAAGTCCTTCCGATCAAATACGACCCCCAGCAGCGCCAGTATATCGTCGAGCACGAACACCTTTCCCCCGAGCTGGGAGAACGTATCGTGCGGGATGCCTGTTGTCTGAATGAAGCCCTGGGGTACGAAATCAATTCCGTCGAATTCGCCGTCCGCGACGGCGTGCCCTTCGCCATCGACTTTCTGAATCCGGCGCCCGATTTCAGTCTGTACAGCCTGACCCGCCACTATTTCGAGATCGTCGTCGACTGGATGACACAGCTGGCGCTGGAGTACGCTCAGCGTCCGCGTGAATTTGCCAAAGACCTATGCTGGCATAAATTCCTCAGCTGATCCTGGCTGTTCTCGCCATGACATTTTGCTTATGGTTTGAAAACGACCAACGGGATATCTCAATTACGGCGCCTCGTGTATTCGCTACCCTCGGTTCCCTGATGCGGGAAGAGCACAAGCCGGTCCGGTAAATCCGCCGTGGTTTCCGAGGATGTCAGAAAAGATGACCTCACAAAAAAATTCATTTTCAGATGCTCCTCAACTGACTCCAAGAAATTTAGAGTAGGGGCACGGCGTGCCGTGCCCTGGCGACCGTAGGATGGGGGCTCCCTTTGGGCACGGCGCGCCGTGCCCCTACAACAGCTGATAGAATTTTCTATGACATGATTTTTTTGCGATGCCGTCAGAAAAGACGAGGCGGTAAAAAGTCGGTATTTGGAGTCGATTCGAAAATCCTGTATTGATTCGAAAGATTTTGCCGGCGGGACGCCAGCGCTCCCAGTCCTTTTTTACCGGGCCATCAGGAGGGGGTATTTTGCAGATCCTGCAGAAAGGCCTGCAGGGGAGGAAGATATCGTCCGGCGTTTTCGGAAATCCCTTGCAGATACGGTAGACACCGCCGGGCTTCTCCCGCGGCATCGCCGCGCACTGCGGACTCGGCCCGGCTGAATTCAAAGATCGTTTTCTGCATGAAGAGTTCTAAAAATCCCCAGACATGATGAAAACGCGCGGCCCGGCCGAGAAAGGCTTCCCACCATCGATGCACGGATTCATAGGTGACGGTTTGCCGGGGGATCTCCACAGCCAGCCAGCCTTCCAGTTTGCGGATGGCCCGGCCCGTTTCCTGTTCCAGATCCCGCGCCTGCAGGAAAAACTCTTTCAGATATTGTTCCACCCTCTTCGTGGAGATGCGGTGGGAATCGCAGGAAGGGATGCGGGCCCAGAGATCCTCTTCTTTTTGGCAGAATCGGAAGAGTGCCTCTTTCATACTCATCTGCTCCACTCCCGCCTGCAGGATTCCCCCTTCCGTGACGTTATAGCAGGGGATATCCCCATGGGCCAGGATGGTCTGGGAGAGATACTCGCCATAGGCCTTCAGCCTCTGGGTACTGAGGGTCAGTCGGTGAAAAAGATCCGGCCATTGGATCAGGTCTTTACAGTTTTGACAGTGGGCCTGGTACCGGGCCAGAAGCTCTTCCTCCGAGTGCACATCCTTCCGATGGGCCTTCTGAAACTCCACATTCTGGGCGAAAGCACGCCCCTGGGTATAGGCCAAATCCTGTCCGGCGAAAAGAATGGGCCGGCACCCCATGTGCAAAGCCAGATGAAAGGCGACGGTGGAGACCGATCCCCATCCGCTGATGGATCCACGGTTTCCCACCTGGTCCCAGAGGAAGCTGAAAACGCTGTTTTCCAGGATGGAAATGAATCTGCGGCCGGGAAAAAGAGCGGGATTGGCCGGATGAGA
Organism: uncultured Acidobacteriota bacterium; assembly: GCA_964617125.1. Classification (GTDB taxonomy): domain Bacteria; phylum Acidobacteriota; class UBA6911; order CAINFC01; family CAINFC01; genus CAZTVS01. Next base: position 20,574 of record CAZTVS010000048.1, on the reverse strand, counting down.
ACTGGCTTCATAGACCAGATAGGATTGAACGGCGTCGAGTCCACGCAAGTGATGATGACAGATTTCCTGCGGATCGATGGTGACGATGAAGTGGGGTTCCAGATTCGCCGCCTTCAGGCACTTGGCGGAGGCATCGGTGGCTATCAGGACGGCACTCCGGGAGGCATCGACGATCTGGGAAAGATTCTTATCCAGCGAGGGTCCGGCCCCGACAATGATCGCCGGTACGTTCTGAAAAGTGTTCGCCAATTCCCTGATTCCCGGGTCCCACAGCGAGCCCAGCAGGTTTTTCAGAAAGTTTTCGAAAAACATGGGAGCGGCGACCGTCAGATTGTGAATCTGATAATGAAGATTCCTGATCTCATTTTTTATCTGCTCTGCAGTTTGCTCATAATAGGTTTTCCAGAGGCGCAGGGAGGCAAAATTGGAAAGAAACAGCGGGGGTTTCAGAAAATGTTCTTTGGGAAGATGTTCCAGACCCGTCAGGGTGAAAGGCCCGGTCCCTATATGCCAGTGCACATTGGACCGTTTCAGGATCGGTTGTAGATCACGACAACTTAAGGCGGAGCGAAAGAGGGATAGGTTCGGCTCGACCACCAGAAAATGGTGATGAGCGGCCAGAGGCAGTTCCAGAAGGACATCCAGCAGGTATCCGGCTCCGAAACCGAAAAGCACACAAAGGGTCTGCTCCTCCAGGATGACCGACTGGGCCCTTTCTCTGGCCTCCTTCAGAGGATCGTATCGACTGTGCAGAGGTTGCCAGTTGCCCTGAGAGTCTTGTTCCAGAAGGTTGGGAAGGCCGTTTTTGGCGGCAACGATCTGTACTCCCGCCGGGGGTGCGGCCATCAGGGATTGGCTGATATGCGGAAGCTTTTCCGTCAGGAGAGACAGGTTTTGCGAGAGCCAGTCCGTCAGGGGCATCTTTTCAACTTTTTATGTTGAGTTGACCGCCGCCGCCATAGGAGCGATGGATGGTGGAATTGCCGAAGTTTTTCAATCGATTTCGTGTTTGCGTGACCTGCTTCAGCTCGGCGAGGAGGGCCTCCCGATGTGCGAACAGTCCGGCATATTCGGTCTGCAGCCGTTCCAGCTCCTGCCTGATCTCGGCGGCCCGCTTTTTTCGCTCTTCCGCGTTCATGATTTCACTTCAGGCCCGGAAAACATTGGTCCCCGATTTCATATTCTGGGGCAAAGGTTCATCGCTAACGGGTTTGGGAGCATTGCGATTGGCAGCCTCGTTCCAGGCCGACCAGAGTTCAGAGACCAGCCGTTGCACCTCCTCCAGGACCTCCAAGGACTCTTCGAAACTTGCCTGCAGAAGCCTTTTACGCCAGTAGTTATATAGAGTGTCGAGGTTCTTGGCGACATCTCCTCCTTTTTCCCGGTTCAGCGTCGCCTGTAATTCGGAGATCATGGCCAGGGCACGATTGATGTGGTTGCAGCGGGCCTCGACCTCTTTGGTTTTAAGGCATTGGATAGCTCCACCAAGATGCTTCAGAATCCCCTCATAGAGAAGTACTACCAACCGCAAAGGGTCTGCCGTAGCGATATCGGTGCTTTGATAGAGGTTTCTCGACCTGGACCTGGTATATGGTTGCATGGAATCGTCCTGGAGCTACCAATTCAGATCATATCACAAACGACAGGGCTCATCAACCTAGGCCGGCCAACTGTTGACTTAGCTGCTCCATCTTCGTTTGCATGGCTTTCAGAGCGGTGTCGGCATCGATCAGCTGTTTGGTAAGAATCGTCTGGCGCGAGGTGAGGCGTTCTTCCATGCTGTCGATGGTGTTTTGAATATCGTCGGTGGTGGCCTCATAACCGCTCAGGGCTTGATCGATCGCTCCGGTGTTGTAATAGGTATAGCTGTCGGCGAGCCGACTGATCAGTTCTCCGAAACCCACACCGATAGTTACGGAACCCAGATCACCGGAGGCACCTTCCTGGATTTTAACCAACAGGCCTTCTGATGCGATCCCGGTAGCGCTTTCTAAAGTATCGCCGTTGCCGGTAGCAGCCACGCCTCCGATCGACCCGGAAACGACTCCCCCGCTCCAGGAGACACCGGAAATGGCATAGGTTCCGCTTTGAGTTTTAGCATTCGAGTAAACGAAGGAGGCTCGGGAATCGGTAAAGGTAGTGGTAACCTGAAAAAGGTTGGCAACGCCTTGAGGATTGCTCTCCAGCGCATCTTTCAGAGTATCGGTATCCAGCGAAAGCTTGCCGTCTCTTTCAAAATTGATCCCGATCGAAGTCAGTGTATTCATGGAGTCGGGAAGTCCTTCGATCGACCTGGTCAAGACGGTCTGCAACTCCGACTGAATACTTCTCACCGTGGATTCGCCAGCCAGTAACCCGGCCGTCTTCGTTTCCGTATTGTATTCCGTTTGTTTGTCGATGTAGGAATTCAGCGTATTGTATGCATCGATAAAACCATTGATGGCATCGGTGATCTTGGAGCTGTCCGGGTTGACGGTTACTTCCACACTCCCTTTTTTAGATATGTCGAGTGTAATTCCCTGAAGAACGCTGAGAGAACTGTTGGAGGAACTGCTGACGGCGATACCGTTGATCTCTACGATGGCGTTTTGCGCTGCCGCAGTTTCCGTGAATTTGCCGGCCAGGTCGCCGCTGAGGCTGATGGCTCCTTCTGTCCCGGACTCTTTGCTGATCAGCGCCAGTTTGTATTGGGTACCGCTTTTAACGATCGTGGCGGTAATATCCAGACCGGATTGATTGATGGCGTCTGCCAGTCCGCTGATGCTGTTATTCGCCTCGGTCAGAGTGATGGTGTGAGTCTCTGTCCCTGCTTGCAGCGTCAATATTTGCCCTACGGTACCAACCGCTGCGGTTTCGGAGGCATACGAATCCCCGGTCACCCAAGTGTTGGTGGAAGCCAACTGATTCACGCTGATCGCATATCGCCCGGAAATAGCCTCCCCTGTCGTCTTGGCCGTTAGAATGGTGGCGTCGGAACTGACGGCAGATTTTGCCGCCGTCACATCTATATCGGTAAGTTTGGTCGCAGCACTCGCCAGGGTGGATAGTTTTGATTTCAGCTCACGATAGGCACTGGCCTGACTCTCCAACTTGGCCTGTTTGGTCTGGAGCGATGTAATGGGAACCCTTTCTGCCTTAATAATCTGGCTGACCAGGGAATCTACATCCAACCCACCGCCGAATCCTGATATCGCTACCATATATCCTTCCTCATACTTCACTAAAAGTTAATGCACACACCCTCTTGCCAAAATTATAAAGCAAGAAAGGGGCCAAGATGAAACGGTTGTGTTCAACCGTCACCCCAGCCCCTCCGTTCAGTTGTTACCATCGATGGGAATGAATTCCCATCCGACTCATTTCCTGCTTATTGGAACAAGGACATGACACTCTGAGCCTGAGAATTGGCCTGAGCCAGGGCCGCCATGCCGGACTGATTCAGGATCATCCACTTGGTCATATTGGACACCTCGGTGGCCATGTTGGCATCGCGAATTCCCGATTCGGCAGCCGTCAGGTTCTGCACCTGGGTTCCCAGCACCGAAACGGCCGCAGACAACCGGTTGCTGTAGGCACCCAAGGTTCCCCGCAGCTTGGCGACGGAGGATACAGCGTTGTTGATGGCCGTCAATTCCGTGCCGGCACCGGTTTTACTGGCCAGGCTGCCGGTGAGGCTCAATCCTGTCGTGGTCACGCTGGAAGTCTGGATGGTGATGTTCGAATTCTGTGTCGTATCGCCGACGGCTATGTCAAAGGATACGACCGCATTCAGCAGCTGTTTGCCGTTGAAGGCCGTGTCGGTGGCAATACGGGTGATTTCATTCTTGATCTCGGTGTATTCCTTGTCAATGGCCGCCCGCTTGCTGTCCTGTACCGTATCTGTCTTGGATTGCTGCGCCAGGGTTACGGCGCGATTCAACAGGTTGGTGATCTGTCCCAGGGCGCCGTCGGCGATCTGCAACAGGGAAATGCCGTCATTGGCGTTACGTTCCGATTGGCTCAGAGCGTTGATCTGTGCCCTGAGGCCGTCGGCTATTGCCAGACCGGCGGCATCGTCTCCACCGGTGGTGATGCGCAGACCGGAAGACAACTTGAAGAGTGTCTTCTGCATCTGGATGCTGGTGCTGCTTAACTGGTTTTGGGCCTGGATGCCCGGGGTGTTGGTTAATACGCTTAAACCGGCCATTGTCTTATCCTCCGTGAATGTTTTGTTTTAAACCGGACAGCTTCCTTGCCGTCCGGTTCCATTTTTTCGTGATTGATTCTTATTGTGTTCGAAATCAGTATGTTTGTTACTCTAGATGCATATCGTCCGATTGTCCGGAAACTTTAACATCATTTACCGGAATTCTTCTTATCGGAACAAGGACATGACGCTTTGAGCCTGAGAATTGGCCTGAGCCAGGGCCGCCATGCCGGACTGATTCAGGATCATCCACTTGGTCATATTGGACACCTCGGTGGCCATGTTGGCATCGCGAATTCCCGATTCGGCAGCCGTCAGGTTCTGCACCTGGGTTCCCAGCACCGAAACGGCCGCAGACAACCGGTTGCTGTAGGCACCCAAGGTTCCCCGCAGCTTGGCGACGGAGGATACAGCGTTGTTGATGGCCGTCAATTCCGTGCCGGCACCGGTTTTACTGGCCAGGCTGCCGGTGAGGCTCAATCCTGTCGTGGTCACGCTGGAAGTCTGGATGGTGATGTTCGAATTCTGTGTCGTATCGCCGACGGCTATGTCAAAGGATACGACCGCATTCAGCAGCTGTTTGCCGTTGAAGGCCGTGTCGGTGGCAATACGGGTGATTTCATTCTTGATCTCGGTGTATTCCTTGTCAATGGCCGCCCGCTTGCTGTCCTGTACCGTATCTGTCTTGGATTGCTGCGCCAGGGTTACGGCGCGATTCAACAGGTTGGTGATCTGTCCCAGGGCGCCGTCGGCGATCTGCAACAGGGAAATGCCGTCATTGGCGTTACGTTCCGATTGGCTCAGAGCGTTGATCTGTGCCCTGAGGCCGTCGGCTATTGCCAGACCGGCGGCATCGTCTCCACCGGTGGTGATGCGCAGACCGGAAGACAACTTGAAGAGTGTCTTCTGCATCTGGATGCTGGTGCTGCTTAACTGGTTTTGGGCCTGGATGCCCGGGGTGTTGGTTAATACGCTTAAACCGGCCATTGTCTTATCCTCCGTGAATGTTTTGTTTTAATCCGAACGGCTTCCTTGCCGTCCGGTTTGCTTCCAAATCCTTTCCTCCGACGCTTCAGAGGACTGTCGAAATTCAGTCACTTTATCGGTTCACGAGGAACAAACTTTATACCGGCTGAAAAAAACAATAAAAAATGCCGTCGAATGTTGGAATTGCAGATATGTTTAGTGGCACAATGATTGCTTACATTAACCTTGCCAGAGGAAAATACCATGATGGAAGTATTTTTTAACTCACAGAAAATGGACTGGACACTTCCCGATTTGAACCGGTTGCCGGATGCTTTAGGCCGCATAGAACGGGAGCATCTGACGGAAGGCAATTTTATCAGCGATGTGCTGCTGGATGACATTTCTATCATTGAAAACGGCAATCTGAACCTGGATTGTGTTCCTGAAGAAAAGAAGGCAGCGGCCCAATGCGTAAAAATCATTTCCTGCACGATGGAGCAGCTGGCCCAGGAAGCCGTGCAGGGCGCCAAGCGTTATCTTGCCGGGCTGGAAACGCCCGTATCCCAGGTGGCCCAACAGTTCAGTTCGGGCGACTTTGACAGGGCCTTTAAAAACCTGGCCATTTTACTGGATGGAATATCCAGCCTTGTCTCTCTTCTGAGCAGCCTGGAGACAAGCTACTATCTGAACTATGCCTCGATCATGGTGGACGGTACCTCCGTTCGCGATCACATACACAATCTGAGAAATCTGTTGACCGAGGTCGTCCGCGCTCAAGAAGGGGGTGACAGTATTACCCTGGCGGATACGATGGAATATGAATTGAAGCCGCAACTTCGCGAGTGGCGGGAAATATTACAGGTTTTATGGTCTTCTGTCGGCGGAGGGTCCTAAAGAAAGCCTGTCGGCCTGTCACCAGGAAAAGGAAGTTGTCAAGAATACGACAATCGATGGCTATTTCGAATGGATACTCGGCAGAACGGAAAACGATCTTCTTCGAGAATAGGTTAATGTCATGCTCCCTTCCCAATCCCAACAGGCAACCAAGGATATACCTTCCGGCCCGTTCCCGGCCGGAATGCAGAGAGTTCATACTTTGCATCTGCACTTCCATTTTTCCGAATTGATGGGGCCTCCCTTCAAAATCCTGGAACTGGGGGACGGCACCATCCTGGTAAGCGATGAACTGAATCACCGGCTATTACGCTTCGATTCCAGCGGAGAACTGATATGGCAGCTGGGTGGCAAGGGCAATACGCTGGGCAAGTTTTATTATCCGCGGGGCATTGCCGTTGCCGGCGGCGAGATTTTCGTCTGTGATTCCTGGAATCACCGCATACAGGTCCTCGACATGGGGGCCCATCCCCTACGTTCTCTGGGAACGACAGATACCGGCCAGGCCCTTTTCGACGAGTGCTCGGATGTGGAAATCGATCCCCAGGGCCGATTGTGGGTCGTCGATACCGGTAATCATTGTCTCAAGATCCTAAATCGGGAAGGACAATGGATACAGACGATCGGCAGGCGTCTTTCCAGACTGGAAGAGGAAGCGCTGCACGGATCGTTGAACTACGGGTTGGGCCCGGATGTAAACCCGGGCTTTTGTTACCCACACCGCTTTCTGATTCAATATCCTTTCGGCTTTTGTGTCGACGACCGCGGTAATGATCGGCTTATGCTATTAAATCAGGAAGGATATCTTTGTGCCGAATTGGATACGGAGAAGGGAGGTATCCGCACGAACCGGCAGGCCCTCTCCCTCATCCCATCGGGATCCGACATGATTCCTGCAGCCTTTCTCAAGGGGCGGGAACTTCAGGTGGTGAGCTGGCAGGGATCAACCCTGTTCCGTATCCCTGCCTTGCGTTTTTCGGAAACGCAAAGTCATCTCTTGCATACGGGGCCGGAAACGTTGTTCCAGGTGATCACCTTCGATTGGACCAATCAGGATATCGTCAAATACCAATTTCCCATTTCTCTGCCGCAGGAAGAGCTGCGTCCGCAATAATCCCGTCAGTAAAAGTGAATCGAGTAGTTCAGGCGGAGTCCTCGACCCATCTCCGGAGCCAGGTCTTTCAGGAAAGAGCAGTGATTGCGATAGAGGCGATCGCTCAGATTGAAGCTGGAAAGGGAGAGGATCTGGGTGGCATGGCGCCCGGGAATAGTATAGGAAACATTCAGGTTCGCCAGACCATAGCCGGAAGTTCTCGTTTCATGATAGAAAAGGCGATTTTGCGCGCCGGCCAGAAGCAGCTCCGGACGGACACTGAATCCCCGGTAACGGAAATCAAAGCCCAACCTGGCTCGCAACGGAGGGATACGGGGCAGGGGAACGTCCTTCTCGACGAGGTGAGCCCTAACCGTATCCAGGCCCGTATTCAGCCAGAGCACAGGATGCAGACGCAGATCCATACGGACCTCCGAACCAAGAAAACGAACGCCTTCCTGAAAAAAATTCACTACCTGTAATCCATGGTGTTGTTCCCCGTTAGGAGCCATATAGACAAAGTCGCCGAGCCGGTAGTAGAAGAAATTCCACTCCCCGTACAAACGATCGGCATCATGACGCAACGATACATCCAGCCCATCCCCTGATTCCCTCTTCAGGGAGGAGTTACCGATCTCGAAGGCCATGTTTCCCACGTGCGGTCCATAGTTGTATAGCTCTTCCAGGGCCGGGGCGCGAAAAGCACGATTGTAATTGGCGACCAACGCTCCCGCATTCCACAGCGAAAGCCGCAAGCCGGCCGCACCGGAAAAACCGGTAAAAGTCCTCCCCTGCCGTTCCTCCGGATCGTACCGGGTGTGGTCCAGACGCCCGCCGAACTGGAACTTGATCTTGTCGAAATCCAATTCCTGCAGACCGAAGACGGCGAATCCCTTCTGATCGATGGGAGGACTCAGGGCCTCTTCCCCTTCCGCCCTATAGTCCCTGGTCATGGCTTGGAATCCCAGGGATCCGTTCCAGGGTCCGATCTTGCGCTGATCCAACACCCCGCGAAACTGTACGGCGCGATTATCGAAAGTGGTGGCAACCTCATCTCCGTTTTCCAGTTCCTTGTGCATCCAGCGGGTATATGCGGCGGAAAGGCGTATCTTTTCCAGAAAATGGGGCAAATCATGCCAACCGCCATTGCAGCGTACACTTTGCCAGACGAATGTCTCGTCTACCATAATCTCTTCATGTTCCTCCTCCGGGTCTCCCCTTCTTTCGTTCCTCCGGCCGAACAGGGATTGAAGATCGTCCGGGCGATGTTGCTTTTCTTCCTCCGCTCCATGCTCGTGGAATGTACCGGCAAAGGGAACGCCAAAGCGCCCCCGATTGGCGGAATAGGTCAGGTTGACAAACGGCCGGTCGCCAAACCAGCCTACGCCGAAGGAGGCCGATGAAAGGCGCGTCTTGGAGTTGTCCACTCTTCCGACAGCACTCCAATAGTCGCCGGCCACCTGGCGCCCGCCGGTGCCCCAGACCATCCAGTTTTTCCATCCATACTCGAAACCGGTGTGGAGGCCGGCCTGATTGTTGTTGGTCCCTCCGCCGAAAGAGACATGACCTCGAAGGCCTTCATGGGGGTGTTCATGAAACATGTGGTGTTCTGTCACGGAATTGACCACTCCACCTATGGCATTACTGCCATACAGGAGTGTGGCCGGACCTTTTACCACTTCGATTCTCTCCAGATCGGCCGCATCCGTCGGTTCGCCATGTTCTCCCGATTGAGAAGACAATGTTCCGGAAGGCAAGCCGTCCTGCAGGATCAGGACCCGGTCCCCGTCGAACCCGCGTATGACGGGACGGGAACTCCCGGGTCCAAAACTCCTTTTGGCTATTCCCAGCTGGTTTTCCAGAACCTCTCCCAGACCGAATGCGTTCTTCTCCTTCAGTTGGATCGAATCCAAGGTCACTACCGACTGAAGAGAATCGAAAACAGTGGCTTCCTTGCCCGAAGCGGTCACAGTCAGCTCCTGACGCAAAGGCGACAATTGCAGATCGAAATCCACTGTAACAGTCTGGTTTTCCTCCAGAAAAATCGATTTCCTTTCATCACTCAAGGCATGCATATGGACGATCAGATCGTAATGCCCGGGCAGCAGCCCTTCGATGCTATACCGGCCTGATTCGTCGGTAACCGTGGTCCTTCCGAGCGGAACCAGCAAAACGGTGGCATGATGGGCTCCAAATCCGGTCCCGGCGATGGTGACCGTTCCGATCACCTTCCCCGTACCGGTAAGGGATTCGGCCTTAAGCCATCCGCCGCTGCAATAAAAAAACGATAGGATACAAAGAATGGACACATCTATCCGCATAGAACGTTTCATCACCGTAATCTCCCAGGGAAAACAAATAGCGGAACCGCCGTACCCCGACGTGGCATCAGGCGGAACTACGAACACCGGCCCCTTGCGAGTCCGTCAGACAACCGGGTTCAATGAAGTTTGCCAGGCAGGAAGGGGAGGGCTACGGGGAGGAATGGCGGGAGAGGAAAGCCGTTTCGGAATAAGGACCGCAAGAGAGAAAACGGAATCTAGTCGAATCCAAAGGATGAGAAACAGGATGGTGCCCACGCCCAGGCAGGGCATAACACCAAGCAGGCAAATCGGACAGTCGTGATGATCGAAATCGTGATGATTGTGCCCGGCAATCGCCAGGGAGACAAATACCATGAGGAAGAACAGGCTGCCGGCCAGGATTTTCCCGCCGAACGATCGTTTATATAGTTCTTTGCCTGTCTTCTTTACCATGGAGTTACGGAGGCGGCCACTCTTCCTTTGTCTTCTGTGCCGCCCTCTTATCTTATCATACGGCCCTATCTGTTCATCTCACTTCGCGTAAAACCAGGTCGACCTGTTCCGCGGAATACCGTAAGGCATCTTCTTCCTGCAGAGTTAGCTTCAGGTCGAGAATGTCCTCGATGCCGTCCGATCCGATGACCGCGGGAAGGCTGAGAGCGACATCCCGGATACCATAGTTTCCCCTGATGACGCTGCTGACGGTCCGGATGGTATTCTGATTTTTAAGCAGCGTTTCCACAATGGTATTCACCGTAACGGCTATCGCATAATAGGTGGCACCTTTGCTCTTGATGATTTCGGCGCCGGCCTTCTTGACTTCCTCGGCGATGACGGGTTTATCGGCCTCGGTAAATCCGCTGTCAGGCAGAGAACAGTATTCGTCGATATTCTTGCCGGCGATATGGGTGGCGCTCCAGGCAGGAAGCTGAGAGTCGCCATGTTCCCCGATGATATAACCATGGACGTTGCGTATGTCCACATTCAGCCGCCGGCTGAGCAGGTAACGAAAACGCGAGCTGTCAAGAACCGTGCCGGTGCCGATGACCCGACCGGCCGGGAGATCGGACCATTTCTGAATCAGATAGGTCAGTATGTCCACCGGATTGGAGACTACCAGGATCACCCCGCTGTTGTAATACTTCATGATCCCGGAGACGATGTCCTTGGCCACCATAGCATTTTTTTTGGCCAAATCGAGGCGCGTCTCTCCCGGCTTACGGCCCAGACCGGCGGTAACGATGATGACATCGCAATCGGCACAATCGGAATATTCCCCGGCATATACCGACATCTGTCCGACGAAGGAGAGTCCGTGATTGATGTCCATTGCCTCTCCGATAGCCTTATTTTTATTGGCATCGATCAGGACCATCTCATTGGCATGCTGGTTCAGCGATAAGGCAAAGGCGGTGGAAGCTCCGACAAAACCGGTTCCGATGACGGCTACTTTGGATCGGCTTTTCATCATGATGGAATCCTCCCAATGAAGAATATGGGAACCATTCTACCATGATCGCGTCCATTCTTGACAAGCGTTCGCGTGCCCTCTTACAATGAAAGCATTCATGGTGGCGGGATTTAATCCCGTTGATCCGGACACATTACCTGAATATCGTTGGATGAAAAAAGGGGGAGTCATATGGACCGTCGTCATTTCTTTACCACCAGCGCGGCTGCCGGGATACTGGAGACCTTTGCTTCCGGTTTGACCGGAATCGCCCGTACCAAGGAGAAGGGCCTCCTGGAAAAGAGGACCCTGGGACGTACCGGGGAAAAGCTATCCATTCTAGGTTTTGGGGGGATCGTCGTACGCGACGCCACCCCGGAACAAGCCGATCAGCGTGTTCGCCATGCCATCGACAACGGAGTGAACTACTTCGATGTCGCCCCCAGTTACGGAAACGCCGAGGAGAAACTGGGACCGGCACTGGAGCCCCATCGCAAGGGAGTATTTCTGGCCTGCAAAACCACGGAGCGAACGGCTCAAGGAGCGGAGACCGAACTGCATAACTCTCTGGGCAAAATGCGGACGGATCACTTCGACCTGTATCAATGCCATGCAGTGACTACCATGAAGGATGTGCAGACGATTCTCGGCCCGAAAGGTGCCCTGGAAACATTTCAGAAGGCAAAAAGAGAGGGGAAGATCCGCTTTCTAGGCTTTTCCGCCCATTCGGTAGAGGCCGCGCTGGCCATGATGGACGGATTCTCATTCGATACCATCCTTTTTCCCATCAATTTCGCGACCTGGAACGCAGGTAATTTCGGCCCGCAGGTCCTGGAGCGGGCGCAAAAGAACAAAATGGGTATTCTGGCACTGAAGGCCATGGCCAAACAGCCATGGCAATCGAAAGACGACAGAAAAAAGTATCCCAAGTGCTGGTATGAACCTCTGTCCGATCGCAAGGAAGCGGAGATGGGTTTACGCTTTACCTTGTCCCATCCGATAACCGCCGCCATCCCTCCCGGCGATGAAAATCTCTTCCACCTGGCCCTGGAACTGGCGTTACAGTTTCATCCTCTCACCGATAAGGAGTCGGAGGATATCAAGCGCAAGAGTTTGTCTACCGAACCGATCTTCCGATATCCATCCGCCAGACCTGTCTGACGGGATTACGGACGGTTGAGGATCTCGCGGACTTTTTGCGTCAAACCGGCGATGGAAAACGGTTTCTGCAGAAATTCCAATCCTTCCTCGATCACTCCGTGATGGGCAATGACTTCGGCCGTATAGCCCGAAACAAAGAGGCATTTGATATGGGGGCGAAGACGGACCGTTTTCTGCCATAACTCTCGTCCATTCATTTCCGGCATGACAATGTCGGTTATCAGCAGGTGAATCGGATCGGGGTATTTTTCCATCAGAGATAAAGCCTCGCTCGGGATCTGGCTCACAAGAACGGTATATCCATGGTTCTCCAGGATGGTTTTTCCGACGCGTAAAATGGCCGCTTCGTCTTCCACGATAAGGATGGTTTCCGATCCCTGGATCGCAGGTTTCTCGCAGACCTCCGGAACATCCGGCGCCAGGTTGGTTCTGGGCAGATAAAGGTGGAAGGTCGTGCCCTGTCCCGGCTCACTGTAGGCAAAGACATAGCCCCGGTTCTGTTTTACGATGCCATAGACGGTAGCCAATCCCAATCCGGTTCCCTTGCCTTGATCCTTGGTGGTGAAGAAGGGATCGAAGATGTTTTCCAATATGTGTATACCCATGCCGCATCCGGAATCACTGACACTGATCTGTACATACTCTCCCAGATCGACTTCCGGTCGAACCTGACGATGAGCTTCATCGATGACGACATTTCCGGTTTCGATGATCACGCTGCCCACCCCGTCAATGGCATCCCTGGCATTGACGAGGAGATTGGCCATAATCTGATCTATCTGTCCCGGATCGATGCAAACCGACCAGAGGTCATTCCCCGGTTTCCAATGCAGCTGAATGTCTTCTCCAATCAGTCGCTGGAGTATTTTCAGCATCCCGGGGATGATTACATTGAGATCCAGCACCTTCGGATCAACCGTCTGGCGACGGGCAAAGGCAAGCAGCTGCCGCGTAAGCTCCACCGAGCGGCCGGCGGCATTATGGATTTCCTGGAGCACCTCCTGAAGAGCGGCCGGAGAGGGAGATTGTGTCAAGGCCAGCTCCGCATATCCGATGATTACCCCCAGCATGTTGTTGAAATCGTGGGCTACGCCCCCGGCCAGACGGCCAATCGATTCCAGTCTCTGGGCATGAAGCAGGTGGGCACTGGTTTTTTCTCTTTCCTCTTCGGCGCGCTTCTGCTCGGTGATGTCCTGATTGGAGCCAAACAGCTTGACCGTCCGCCTTCCCCGGTCCTTGACAGTCTCAAAACGAACGATAATATATTGTTTTTGCCCATCGGCCCGGCAGATCCAGTGCTCTAATTGACGGGAATAGTGGGGTGCCGAAGAGCGAATCGCCATATCCAATTCGGCAGCCAAATCGAATCCGGAGTCTGGTACCACAAAGCGGCGGCAGTACTCCTGCGGGGACATAAAATGTCCCCCTTCTTTTTCGGAGGTGGTCCCGTAATGGTGATAAAACCTATCATCGAAATAAAAGAGTCCTGTCGAAACCTCATATTCCCAGTACACCATTTTAGCCAGATTCATGGCGACTTTCAGACGGGCCTGACTCTTGCGCAGCTGCTCGATGGCCCGCCGGCGATCGGTGATGTCGACCGTGGCCGATAAGATAAGGGTTTCGTGACCGAACTCGATATACCGATTGGAATGGAGCATCTCGTAAACCGCTCCCTGCTTGCTCTTGATCCGCAGAATGACCTGGGAGGTTTCTCCCGATCGGTCCATCTGCCGACTGAGTTGCCGGCCGAGACCAACCGTATCTTCCGAACCATCGATCAGGCCCAGTTCGATCATGGTTTTCCCAATGACTTCCTCCGGGGAGTAGCCGGTCATACGGCAGAAGGAGTCATTCACAAGAACGAATCTCCCCTGACGGTCTTTCACGGTGCAGGCATAGGGAATCAAATCGAACAGGTTTCGAAATCGAGTCTCATTCTCTTCGGCCTGCCGGCGCAAGGCATCCTGCAGACGGACCGTTTCGGTCATGTCGACGGCCAAAACCACGGCACCCTGAATTTGACCGTTCTCCCGAACGATAGGGGCACAGGAAATCAACAGGTTCGTTTCTCCGAACGAATGACGAAACATGCTGGATTCCCCCAGAAGAACTTTGCGGAAGGAATCGACGACCAGCGGATAGTCCTGAAACAAAGCATATACGGATTGCCCTAGGAATTGAGCCCAGGGGAAAGGGAGGATAGGAAGTTCTCTCCCTTCCAATATGGTGCATATGCCGCGGGCATCGAAAGCAAAGGTGAAGACGGATGTGCTTTTCATCACCGCCTGGAAGAAGGCCTCTCTCTTGACCAGATCCTCGGTTCTGGCTTCCAGGGTATGCACCGATCCCAGCAGGGCCTTCTCCCTTCGGGCATTTCTGCACAGGGTGACGACATATTCCGGATCCAGGGGCTTACGGACATAGGCACTGGCACCTGCTTGAATCCAGCTTACCGCCAGATCGGGTCGTGGATCCATGGTAATCATGATGTAAACGACATCGGGTCGCCGGGAGGAGAACTCGACGAGAAGCTCATCGCCTTTCCCGTCCGGCAAATGGTAATCCAGGATTATTGTGCCAAAAGAAGACCCGGCGAATTTTTCTCTGGCCGCCGCCTTGTCATCTGCGGTCTCCACCAGATAGCCGTGCTTTTGGAAAATCTTCTTCAACATGCTCTGAATGGTCGGACTGTCTTCTACCACCAGAACACGGACCGGGGAATAGGAGGAGCGGCCCAACAGCAGTTGCTGGACCGTATCGATCAGGATTTTTCGATCGATAGGCAGAGATAAAAAGGCGTCGGCGCCCGATTCCGATGTCAGTTGGGAAATTTCCTCTCCCAGAAAGGTGCCGGACACCACCAGGATAGGAATCTGATTGTAAGCGGGGTATTCGGGAGAACGCAGCAGACGACATAACTGCCAGCCGTTGATCCCCGGCATATTGATATCGGTGATTACCAGATCGGCAGTGCGGGAGAAAACAAAGCTCTGCAAGGCGTCGGAAGCATTCCTAAAAGCGTCGACCTCGAATCCTTGTTCCTCAAGCAGACGGGTGATGAATTTGAGAGAAACCGGATCATCATTGACAACCAGAATCGATGACGACATCAGGTCCATCTCCTTTGCAGGGCTGAAAAATCGTGCCCGCCGGTTTTACCCCCCCCGGGCCGACAGGCACGATTCCCCTGGGGATCAGAATGTATCGATCGAAGGAATTTTCCCCTCCTCCAGGTCCAAGGGGATAACGTCGGAAGGCTTGGATCCCTTCCTGGAGACCTCAGCCGGTTTCGGTATGGCCGGTTTGGCCGTAGCCAGCATTTTCGGCGCCGGCCGTTTGGGCTGATAAGCAGGAGCCGCAGGCTGATGCCGGACCGGACCGGTGTTGGTGAGTCGGAACTCGGCGACCATACTTTTCATCTCTACGGCATGACCCGAGAGCTCTTCAGAGGCCGCAGCCGATTCTTCCGAATTGGCGGCAATCTGCTGAATAACCATGTTCATCTGTTCCACGGCATCGTTGATCTGGTCCACTCCCTGACTTTGCTGCTCCGAGGCCGCAGCGATTTCCGCCATCACCTCCGTCATGCGGTTGATCTGGCCGGTGATCTCTTCCAGGTTCCCGACCACCTCTTCGTTCATGGCCACGCCGTTCGCCGAGTTTTTCACCGATTCTTCGATCAGGCTCGCCGTGTTCTTGGCCGCCTCCGCACTGCGCATGGCCAGGTTGCGTACTTCCTCTGCCACCACGGCAAATCCCTTGCCCGCCTCTCCGGCCCGGGCCGCTTCCACCGCGGCATTCAAGGCCAGCAGGTTGGTCTGGAATGCGATCTCGTCGATGGTTTTCACGATTTTCGCCGTCCGGTCCGCGGAAGATTTGATCTCGTTGATGGCCGTGGAGAGCTTGTTCATGTTCTCCATGCCACGATCCGAATTCTTCCGCGCCTGTTCCGCCAGGCCACGTGCCTGCTGGGCATTAGCCGTGTTTTGCTTGCTCATGGAGGCCACTTCCTGCAGACTGCTGGACACCTCTTCCAGACTGCTGGCCTGCTCGGAACTTCCCTGAGCCAGGGTCTGACTGCCGGTACTGATCTCTCCGGAAGCGGTGGCCACTTGATCGGCCCCCACGGCGACTTGCTGCAGACTGCCGTCCAGGTTCTGAACGGCCGTATTCAGGTAGTTCTTCAGTTTGGCCAGATCGCCGACATAACTACCGGTCATGCGGGCGCTGAGATCCTTGGCCGCCACACTTTCCAGTACCGTCGCCGCTTCATTGACCGGTTCGATGATCGCATCCAGGGTGCGGTTCACCCCTTCGACGATGCGCCGGAAGTCACCCTGGTGCCTGTCGGCGTTGGCCCGGCTGGCCAGTTTCCCCTGTACGGCATCCTGGCTGAGGGCATCCATATCTTTGATCAGCGCCAGCACGTTATTACGCATCCCGTTGATACTGTTGGTTAGTATGATCTGCTTGCCCGGCAATTTTCGTAATTCATTGCTCAAATCGCCATTGGCATATTTCCCCATGAGTCCGATAGACTCCACCATTGGATTAATAACCGCTTCCAGTGCCTGATTGACGTCCTCCGACAATTTGCAATAGACACCTTGCAGCTTTTTCGGTGTGCATCGAGCGTCCAGGTCCCCCGCTTCCTGTCCGTTGATCATCTGTTCCAAATCGGCTGCCAGTACGTTCAGAGCCTCAATACAGGCATTGAGATTGTTCTTGATGGTATTAAAATCACCATGAAACGTTTCCGTGATCTTTTCCGGTATATCGCCCTTGCTGATCCGGTCCACATAATTGGCGGCCACATTGAGAGGCGTAACCACGGCATTCAGCAGGCCGTTGATCCCCTCGATCATCTCTTTGTATCCGCCCTGGAATTTGTTGGCATCCCCCCGTTGCGCCAGTTTTCCCGCCTGAGCCGAACGGCCGAGAGAAATGATCTCCCCGGTCAGTCCGTTCAGGGTGTCGATGCAAAGATTCAGGTTGTTTTTAATGGCATTGAAATCGCCTTTATAGGTATCGGTGATCTTGCTGGGGATGTCCCCTTTGCTGATCCGGTCCACATAGTTGGCAGCCACATTGAGAGGCGAAACCACCGCATCCAGCAGGCCGTTGACCCCTTCGACCATCTCCCGGTATCCCCCCTGGAATTTGGTCACATTCCCGCGCTGGGCCAGTTTCCCTTCCTGAGCCGCATGCCCCAGGGCAATGATTTCGGCCGTAATCTCCCGCAAGACTTTCAAGGCTTGCTGGTAGGCCGTTACCGTCGCTTGGGATTGATGGATGATCCCATTGACGCTCTGCGCCAGCATGCCGATTTCATCCTTGGAATCGATGGTCAAGGCCTGCGTTCCGGTTTCCACCGTGACATTCAGATTGCCGCGGGCCAATTCATCGGTGGCTTTGGCCAGGTTGGTGATATCCACCTTCTGCAGTTTCTGGCAGCGTTCGACGACCATCTCCACCGGCTTACTGATGAGGTTGGCAATGAACCATCCCAGCCCGGCGGCTACCAGGAATACGATCGCAATCACGATCCAGGTATACATGACAACCTGGTCTTTCACAGCATTCAATTCTCTGGCCCGATCCTCCGCCTCTTTTTGGGAAGAGTTCACCACTTCCTTTACCTTCCCATCCAGTCTCTGGGCGATCGGTATCATTACCGTGCTTATGTGTCGCCAGATTTCTTCGTTGGACTTATTGGCATTGGCCATCGCTACCATTTGGTCAATGGTAGGTTTGAACATGTTGAACTCGGATCGGACTCCCTGGATGTTTCCGGCCAGCCTGGTATTGCTGCGGTCGTTTTCTATCCTGGAGATCCTGTCTTCCATCTCGCTGGTGATGGTAAGGAGCTGATTTCTCACCTCATCCGTCTGCACCAGGGCGACACGGTACACACCGGCGCGCAGACTGTGGAAATTCATTCCCAACAGTCCGACGGAAGCCAGTTCCTTATCGACTGTGTCCATTACCTTGGCATACTCGGTGTTGAGCTGCTGGATACCGCTGATGGAATAGTAGCCCTGCAGGAATGCAATCACGGCCACTATGGCAAAAGCGATCAACAGCTTGGTTCTTAACTTGCTGTCTTTAAACATCGTTTCCCCCTTAAGATGTACGGGTTGAGTGTTGCAAAAACAAACATATATCTTTCTTTCTCAAAGACTCGTTACTTGCCGAGAGAGGAGTCTTCCCGGATGGTATTGCTTTTCTCGAAATGAATCATGCGTTGAACGACAAAACGGATATTTTCAGCATCTTCCGGGAGGTAAGCCACATAACTGGCGTGAAATCCGGACACATCCATACCACTCTCTTTCTCCGCTTCGGAATTGATGGCCAGTATCAGTTTCTTTTCGGAGAAAGGTATTCTGAATTTTTCCATCCTCCGGATGGCTTTACCGGTTTGCATCACCAGGAGGGCATGGGTGATGATCTGCGCAGGTTTTCGGAGGTAGTCTTCCAGGTCTTTCCAATGATGGAAAACACAGATGCCATCCAGGCCTACCTCTTCCCGCAGAGTACCTTCCAGATTGAAAATCGATTGTCCTTTATCCGTAGAAAAATAAAGCCAATACATCGTCTCTTCTCGATTCTTTTTCTATCGGAGATGAGAGCAAGGCATGTGCCATTCAAGAAATGAATTTATAAATCCTTCGTAATGTATGGGATAGTGGATATCTCTTCGTCATAACCAAAAGGAAATGTGGATCAGTGCCTCTGTTGCAAAATGGCCGCTTGTCGGTAATAAGATGTTAACTACAAATATATCTATAAGTTAGTGGAAAAACTGGAAAACGAATCGGGGTGTTTTTCATGAATAAAAGTATTAGAAAACAAGACCGACGGGGGGTGAACAGACGCCGTCCGTAAAACAATGTAAGGAGGGTTTTCCCTTAGGAATACGGATTGGTGAAAAAGGGGATGAAGGAGATGCCGGCAGGAGCGAAACAGATCGGAGAATCTACATACCTTCCTTTCTGTCTAACAGATGCATTCAGAGGATAACTGGCGGCAAAATGGTTTTCAGCCCGTTTTTCGAAGGAATCGGATCGAGATAAAGAATCATTCTATTTTTTCATTTAACAAAGTATTATTTTTCGAGACTCCATCGACCCGGCCGGTATTGCTTTTTGTACCATACGTGTCGAACATTTATCCGACTATCGGGGTCTTTTTCCACTGCCGGAGGGTAGATCAAGAGCACCATGTTCCCGCCGTTCGCCGACCGTCGGAGCTGAGTCCGGTTGTCTTCCCGTAAGGCAACCCGAAGATCGTTGAATTTATATTCCTGTAAAAGAAGCCGATCAACAGACCGCACTGGGGTGCGGCGTTCCCGGATGATTTTTTTATCAGGCGGTGAACATGAATTCGGCCGTGGCGGTGCAATCCTGTTCAGGCAGCAGCCTCACCCAGTGGGCGGAAAAGCCTGTGGGAAAGGTCACCGGAACATAACCGGCAGCCGGAAGTTTAATTTTCTGATAGCTGTTCCAGGAACCGTCTCCCAGGAAATCGACCTGGATCTCAAAGAAGCCGGCTCGATCGGAAGTCAGGTGCAGCACCTGCTGCCGGAATCCGGTAAACAGGAAGGGATCGGAAGGAATCCCCTTCTTCACCGCTTCCCGGCGCCAGGGACCGCCCCAACCTTGCGGCTTGCCCCAGGACCAAAGATCGTCGGTTTTCCCGAACCAGAGACCTGACTGCGGTTGACCGACCACCGGATTGTTGTCCCCGTTGGGAGTGGTCTGATTCCCCCCCAGAGCCAGCAACCCGCGAAAAGCGCAATAATCGGGAATGATGCGCAGATGCTGACAGATCGGCTTGACTCCCCAGATACGATCCTGAAAAGCAATGGGCTGCAACTCATAGAACATCCCCTGAATGTCCATCAGATAGTGTTCCGTTTCCACCTCGCGGATCCGCATCCACTCGGTCTGCCAGGCATGGCTCATAGCGTGAGTTGCCTTCGGCAGCCGGTAACGTTGCCACTGCCCCTTGATAAGGGCCCAGAAGAGTACCGAAGATTCGTCCCACCCGCTGGCAAAAAGGACGTTTCCCATATCCTGTCGCGCGGCTACATCCATATGGGGTTTTCCGGAGATGCGGTTCCAGGATTTGCCGCCGTCCCACTCGAAAAGTCCGGCCTGTTCCTCTCCGTAGGCATAAAAACCGTTATTGGCAACCACCACCCGACCCTGCGCCGTGCATCCGCCTTTGAAATGCGGTCGAGAGGTCAGTTTCATCTCCTTGACCAGATCGAAGAGTAATACCGGCTTCCGGTCGGCCAAGTCCATTTCGAAGAACTGGCCCTCCATGGTCAGATAATAGACCTTACCGGCGGGATCTTTCAGATGGCGCATGACCGCAGTCAGGCGGTGTTCCTCAAAATCGGGAAGGAAAAGACATGTCCCCTTCTGATCGATGATATACGGGCCCAGCAGACACAGGTCAGATTCATGGTGAATCAATCGGCTGGCATGAGTACCGTTATGCACATGGA
>CAZTVS010000047.1:3324-33832 GCA_964617125.1 uncultured Acidobacteriota bacterium | reverse complement strand
CTTCGTCGCCGGATGGATCCAATCCAGGGAAGAAAGAGAAATCATGTCGATAGGGAAAGAAGAAATTCTCAAGATCAGTCAATTGGCACATCTGCAGTTTTCCCCTGAGGAGCTGGAGCGCTTCTCCGGGGAATGCACGCGGATCCTCCATTTTCTGGAGATGATCAACACCTTGGATCTCACCGATGTGGAGCCGACGTCCCATGCGTCCGTATCGGGAAAGGCACAGAGACTGCGCGAGGATGTAGCTCGGGCGGTTTTCTCGCCGGATCCGGCCTCGGATGCGGTCGTGCAACAGGCTCCGGACGGAGCGGATGGATTTTTCCAGGTTCCCAGGGTGATCGTCTGAACCTCACGGCCGAGAGAAATATTTTCCCAGGAGAAGATTCGCCGTATGAAGCCGTTGCATTCCTATTCGATCTTGACTTTGCATGAGAAGCTACTCCGTCGGGAGGTTTCGGCCCAGGAGATACTACATGCCTTTATCTCCCGCATACGCACTACGGAAGATCGCGTGCACTCCTTCCTGCGGACGGATGAGCCCGGAGCGGAAGAGCAAGCAGAGAGAATCGATCGGGATATCGCCGCCGGTACGATTGCCTGGACCCCATTGACCGGAATTCCCCTGGCCCTGAAAGACAATATCTGTACGCTGGGAATGCAGACCACGTGCGGCTCGCGCATCCTGGAAGGTTATCTCCCTCCTTATGATGCCAGTGTGGTGAGCCGTCTGCGGCAGAGCGGAGCGGTGATTCTGGGCAAGACCAACTGCGACGAATTTGCCATGGGTTCCTCCACCGAGAATTCCGCTTTTCAGAAAACCATGAATCCCTGGAACCTTCAATGCGTTCCCGGAGGATCCAGCGGTGGTTCGGCGGCCGCCGTCGCCTGCGGACAGGTGGCCGGTTCCTTCGGTTCCGACACCGGCGGCTCGATACGCCAGCCGGCTGCCTTTTGCGGTATTCTGGGTCTCAAGCCCACCTACGGGCGGGTGTCCCGCTATGGACTGGTGGCCTATGCCTCATCTCTGGACCAGATCGGGCCTTTCGGCCGGGAGACGGGCGATCTGGCTGTCCTGCTGCAGACGGTTGCCGGATGGGACACAAAGGATGCCACATCCGCAGAAGTTCCGGTTCCCGACTATCTCGCCGAAAGAGAGCGTCCGGTGAAGGGATTGCGGATAGGAGTTCCCCGCGAGGTCTTCGGACCGGGTCTGGATAAGGAAGTCGAAAACTCCGTTCGTTCCGCTCTGGATCAGTTTCTCCGTCTGGGATGCGAGGTGGTGGAGATCTCGCTGCCGCATACCGAATACGCCATAGCCGCCTATTACATCCTTGCCCCGGCGGAGGCGAGTTCCAATCTGGCGCGCTACGATGGTGTCCGCTACGGATTTCGAGCTGACCATGCCGGAGATCTGGCCGATATGTATGGCTCCACCCGCTCGCAGGGCTTCGGCCGCGAAGTGAAACGGCGCATCATGATCGGGACCTACGTGCTGAGCTCCGGTTATTACGAGGCCTATTATCTCAAGGCGCAGAAGGTACGCACCCTCATCCGGTGCGATTACGATCGGGCCTTCGAAAGGGTGGACGTGGTGTTGACTCCGACCTCTCCGACCACCGCCTTCCGGTTGGGAGAACATATGCAAGATCCCCTCTCCATGTACCTTTCCGATATTTATACGGTTACCGCCAACCTGGCCGGCATCCCCGGGATTTCCGTCCCCTGCGGCCTTTCCTCTCACGGGATGCCGATCGGCATGCAGCTGCTGGCCCCCTGCTTCGAAGAGGGGCGTCTGCTGCAGGCGGCCTATGCCTACGAAACCTCCCATCCTTTCGAAGCGCCGCCGCTTCCCTTGTAGGTAATCTCGATGTAAGGGGCGCTGCGGATCTTGTCCCGTATCAGGAGTCAGAAGCCAGGAGCCAGAAGCCAGAATGGGCAGGGTGACATGTGGGTTGCACCGGAAGTCCCTATTCAAGAGGGATGGGTAACAGAGTCGATCCTGCTAGAAAAACGGATCGTGTTTGTAGCGAATGGCACTCCGGAAAACCGCAGCTTAAATGGAAAAGAAACTTCCCCAAAAGACGAATCCGGAGCCAGAGGCTCCGGCCACGATGACATGTTTCATGGGAATTCCGCCTTCATGTGGTGCCGCGTATTAAGCTGCGGTCCTCCAGAGTGAAATTCGCTAAATACCTTCTGGTTTTTTTCGACCTTAATCAGGTTCTGTTCCCTCCACACGAAGGGCAAATGCCTTGACTCCTCTGTTTCAAGTCGATATTCTTAACCCAAACGGAAAACTGGAAAGCGATTGTTTGTTCATGTCTTAACCGGTTATCCAGCATCTTAGAGCTTTTCCATGTACCAAGAACGACGAGTTGTGCGAGACGTTCCTGGAGCGAAGACTTCGATGCCCAGGCCGACTTCCCTATCCAATATCTGCCTGGAAGAGGTACCGGACATCCGGCGCTTGGAAAAAATCGCCGCTACCATCAGAGAAAAAATCCTCGAGGTTCTAACCGGCCTGGGTGAAGAGCGCAGAGGGCATCCCGGTGGTTCTCTTTCGCTTGTGGAAATTCTGACCGTTCTCTATTTCTCTTTTTTAAAGATCGATCCGGACAATCCGGACTGGGAAGAAAGAGATCGGTTTGTTTTATCCAAGGGGCATGGTTGTCTGGCACTCTATGTAGCCCTAGCCTTGCGTGGATTTTTCGATCCCGAATGGCTCTTCACTTTCCGGAAACTCGACAGCCGGCTACAGGGCCATCCGGATATGCGCAAAACACCCGGAGTCGACATGAGCAGCGGTTCTCTGGGGAATGGAATTGCCGCCGGGGTAGGGATGGCGCTCGCTTTTCGGGCGCAAAATCGGGGCAATCGGGTTTGTGTCGTGACCGGAGATGGGGAACTGCAGGAGGGAGTCGTCTGGGAAGCGGCCATGACCGCAGGAAAATATCAATTGGAACGTCTGCTGGCCATCGTGGATTGTAACGGCTGGCAGGGAAGCGGCCGAATCCAGGAAATTATGCCGTTGGAACCGCTGATTGAAAAATGGCGGGCATTCCAATGGAATGTTCTACAAACAGACGGGCATGATGTGGGTCAGATTGTCCGGCAACTGGAACAGGTCCGTCGGACCACAGGACGCCCCACGGTGATTCTGGCCCATACCATCAAAGGAAAGGGAGTTCCTTTCATGGAAAACGACAACTCCTGGCACCAGCGTGCGCTCTGGCCGGAAGAAGGGACGGTCGTTTCCTCGTCCGGCGGTTACGGGGAAATAGGTTCTCCTCTCTTTTCGACAAGAGCGGCTGCCGGAGAGGCTCTGCTTTCCATGGCGCGGGAAGGATCGGATTTCGCTTTGCTGACGGCGGATACTTCCGTTTCCATGGGGATAAAATCCCTTCAGGAGTCTTATCCGGAACGTTGCTTGGAAGTGGGGATTGCCGAACAAAACCTGTTCATGGTTGCCGCCGGGATGGCGAGTACCGGCAAAGTGGTCTTTGTCTGTACCTATTCTATTTTTGCCGGTATGCGCGCGTTGGAACAGCTGCGAAGTTTTATCGCCTGTCCCCGGCTTCCGGTGAAAATCCTTGCTGGGCTTTGCGGTCTGTCCGCCGGGATTGAGGGGGTGTCCCATCTGACCACCGAAGAGGTAGGTATTTTGCGCTGTATTCCTCAACTGACGATCATCAATCCATCCGATGCCCGGATGACTCGTCAGGCTATCCGCGCAGCCGCGGCCTTTCCCGGTCCGGTGTATATACGGCTGGGTCGGGATCCTACGCCGGTCCTTCCGGAGACCGATTCCATCTTTGCAATCGGGAGAGGGCAACTTCGGGTAGAGGAAGGATGGCAAGCCGTCCTGTTGACCACCGGATTGATAACCGTAGAGGTGCTGGAAGCGGCCGTTGAACTGGATCGGCAAGGGATAAAATGTACCGTAGCGGAATTCCCCACCCTGAAGCCTTTGGACCGGGAATTGGTGTTGACCTTAGCCCGCAGGGCTGAAACCCTTTTTACAGTGGAAGAACACAACCTGATCGGCGGCTTGGGAACGGCCGTCATAGAAACGATCGGAGAAGGACCGAACCGGAAGGTGGAAAAGATCGGGATTCCGGATTGCTTTTTGGAATCCGGCACCCCGGAAGAACTTCGCCGGAAATATGGATTATCGAAACAATCCATCGTCCGTCGAGTTTTGGCTGCTCTGCACCGTTCCATGGAATTGGGACCGGCTCAGGAGGAAGGGGGAGAGCACAGTATAGAGACACCCCAGCGATAAAGAAATACCGGCCAGCAGCCGGGTCCACAGGAACGGCATTACCATAAAAGCGGTAAAAATAATTACAAAAAACCAGGAATACTTCATCAATTTGGGATAACGCAGGGAAGAAGTCGTGAGAATCGATAAGGCGGGAATAACGATACACATGGCGGTCTCGACGAAACGAATCCCCCAGAGGCTCTTTAAATCGGTAAAAACCAGGGTGACGATAAAAAAGGCATAGACTACCGTCCCGATGCCCGGAAAACCTACGGTGGCGAATTCCTGGGTTTTCCCCCAGTTGCCGTTGCGGGCATAACGGATGGCTCCGGTCAGTAAAGGGAGTGCCAGCAAGCACAGGACAGCCCCGGTTGGTTTCTCGGGAAGAATGAGAAGCGATAATGCCATGGGCGCCACGATGTAACAGAGATAGTCGGAAAAGAGATCGAAAAGAACCCCGAAATCGGATGTGGACTTCAGCCATCGGGCGGCCGCTCCATCCAGTCCATCGGTTAAAGCGCCGTAAGTGATGTAAGTGGCCGCCCAATGAGCCTCCTGATAAATGGCGGCCAAAAGTGCCATCCCGCCCAGGATCGCTCTGGAGGCAGTCAGGCATTGCGGTATGAGGAAACGGATGACAGATCGAAGTTCCATTCCATCTTGACCTGTTGAATGGAGAAAAGCCCAGAAACGGATTTTTCTCACTCGATTTATCTGGTTCGTTCATTATGGCATAATGCCAAGAGCAATAACGAAAATAATTTTCTGTGCGGGATTCCAATGATCCGCGCAAAGAATGAACCTGCCGATTCAAGTAAGGGAGGTCTTATGGATTCCCATACGTTTAAACAGAACCTGCTTAAAAAGATCGCCATACCTCCTCTGGTCCGATGTCTGAGCGGTCGCGAACCAGACCTGCGAAAACTGTTGATGCTGGAACGGATCCCTTATCCCAGTCCATTGCTGCGGGCTTTTCTCCGAAGGCTGTCCCGGGATCTGGAGGAAGGGGGCGGTTTTTTCTCCAACCTTTTGCTTCGTGTCGGGCGGTTGGGAAGCCCGCTGGCAAAAAGAAAATTCATAGAAAACCTGGTTTTTCATTGGGGGGTTCGCGGCGCCGGGCAACGCACTCAGATTCGCAGCCAGGGTTACTGGGTGCCGTTTATTATGGCTTTCAGTCCGACCATGAAATGCAACTTGGATTGTACCGGATGTTATGCCGGCCTGTATTCGAAAGATGGGGAGCTCAGTGAAACGGAACTGGACCGCCTGCTGAATGAATGTAAACAGATGGGCAACTATTTCGTGGTTCTCACCGGTGGAGAACCCTATCTACTAAAAGATGCTCTAGGGCGCCTCTTTGCCAAGCATCAGGACATGTTTTTTCTGACGTATACCAATGGTACCTTGATTGATGACGAAACGGCCGATATGCTGGAAAAAGCGGGAAATGTCGCCCCTGCCATCAGTCTGGAAGGATATGAAAAAGAGACGGATGCCCGCCGGGGCGCAGGTGTGTTTCGAAAGGTAATGGAGTCCATGGAACGTCTTCGCCGAAGAGGAGTGTTATTCGGAGCGAGTATCACCTATACCTCCCAGAATTTGGATGCGGTTACCAGCGAACCGTTTGTGCAATTCCTTCTCGACACGGGAGCGTTGTTTGCCTGGTATTTCATGTTCGTGCCGATAGGCAAGGATCCTCGCCTGGATATGGTTCCCACCCCGGATCAGCGTGTGTCCTGCGGAAAAAAGATAACGTCTCTCAGAAAGAAATTCCCTCTTTTCATGGCGGATTTCTGGAATGACGGGCCGGCGGTGGGAGGATGTATGGCCGCCGCCAGAAGATATATGCATGTTCTCAATTCCGGTCGGGTGGAAGCCTGTGTTTTCGCCCATTTCGGAGTGGATAACGTCCGTCAGAAGACCCTGCTGGAAGCAGCCAACGCCCCCTTTTTCCGGGCCATCCGGCAACGCTTTCCCTATAACGAGTCAGCCAATTTGCGACGCCCCTGTATCCTCATGGATAATCCGGAAGTCTTGCGGGAGCTGGTCCAGGAGTACATGATTCCTTATGGTCATCCTCACTCGGAGGATTTGATCCGGGATCCCTCGATCATGGCCTGGGTCGATTCTTATGCGGCCCGGATGAAAGAGCTGACGGAAGCGGAATGGATGGAAACGATCCACAATCCCCAGTCCCGGTGGTATCGAGACAAGGATGAGTATAAGAATTTGTTCACGTTTGGGAAAATGGGTTCTTCACTCGGAGTGGGAGGAGCCGGCTCGCCGGTGGAATGAACTTCATTTTCAGAGGGCTTTGTTCCCGGGCGGTGGAAGAAAGATCCAAAAGGCGGCCAAAAGGAAACTGACTGTGCCGGTAATCGCCGTGGTCAGGAAGAGGGCCGACAGGTAATGCATTCCCCATTCGCCGACCAGGTATCTCATCAGGCCCAGGTTTGCGATCATGGCCATCAGACCGACACTCAGATGGTAGCGAAAAAGCCGGATACCCATCCTGTGGAAGGTAAGCCTTTCAGCCCTTTTGCTCCATGTCCAATGTTGATGCCAGAAAAAATTATGGAGTAAAGCTGCTTCCACCGCCAAGGCGGTCGCGGCAAGGTATCCGATTTGGAGGATCTCACGAAAGAATAGCATTAATATGAATTTCCAAAAATTACCGACTATTCCGACCAGATTGTGCTTCATAAACCGGACGGTAAGAGGTGTTTCGTTACGAATCGAACAATCTGTCCCCTTATCAGAATGGTTTTTATGGAAAAGCATTGTATCCATTAAGGCATGATGGCCTTCGTTTCCGGCGATGGATCCCTGTCGAGATTCAACTGAATCCTCAACCACCATCGCGGCTGGTAAACGATCCGGCTGGGTATCCCCCTTCGTTCTCCGGTAAGATCGAAGAACAGCCAGAAGGAAGCATGCGATTTTTGCAGGATATTGTTCGCTCGATACTGCACTTTCACAGTCTTCGGCGGATGGGGTGAATCAAGCATGTCGATCTTGCGGACTTCCAGAAGGTAGTATTTGGAATTAAATATATAGGGAATCGCCGACTGTTCTTTATGCGCCGGCCTCTCCATCGGGTTAAAGGTGCGTACAATTTCTCCGATAGATGCCTGTACTGCCGAAAGGAATCCATGAGGTTGCGGGAGGGAAAGATCGAGAGGAGATATTGTTTTCCAGCGGGTCGGCGGTTTGGGTTTGATCTCTGTCTCGTAACGAGAGAGCAGCCGTTCCGGATGCCGGTAGTGGAAATCTTGGTCGTCAGAAAAAATCCTGACTTCATAATGCGCACGGGTGCCATTAACCAGACTGTCGGTGGCATCGTATTGGAATCGTCCCGTAGAGTTCTGCTGCCTAGAATTGGAGAGAACTTCCGAGAGGCTCTCTTCGGCCGAATGACGTATCAATCCCTGAAACCTGGACTCCTCCAGTCGAAAAGAGTCTTCCTGGCGAGAGCGCACCCAGGTCAGCATCTCTTTGCCGTATCCCCAGCGGTTGATTTTCCCGGGAATCTGGTCCGGATCGGAGCCGAAAAGAACCTCGATCTCTTCCGTTTTCCGGTTTGGATTTTCTCCCGCATTGGAGGAGAAAGAGATGTACCCGCCTCCGACATCTTCACGCCCCAGCCAGAAGAACATCAGACGAACTTCGCCCCTCATTCTGTAGTGGTAGGTCAGGGTGGTACCTTGGGAGTTTGGTTTCTCAAAGGAAAAGGAGATAGGAGTATGGTTCTGAGGGAAGGCGAAATCGAGACATACCAGGAAAAATCCGAGAGCGGTCATCCATGCCGGTCGCGGTAAGGCGGCTTTTATTCCCCTTTTGGGCATAAAGATATTCCCAGTTATCGATGGATCTGCACCGCTTTTCGAATTTCCGGCTAAAGAAAAGGGATCGGCAGGGAAGCGATGCCAGATTGGTACGGATCGATTACCTTCGCACGGACGAGGACTTAGCAGCTTTAACCGGTTTCTCCACTTCGTAAAGCGGCGGACCAATGGGCAGTGCTCCTCCTACGGCAGACCCCGCTCCCAACCCCATGAGTCCGATAATAGTACCGATGGCTGCCTTGTTGTAAGAATCATCAATACCGGAAACGCTTGCCGCTCCCAGGGCGAACCCTCCGGCGGCACCGATAGCCATCCCATACAAAGTATGGCGCATACGGATATCGGCATAGCGGACACGGAATACGTCTTCCCGCCGGATTCGCTGGGATTGTTTCTGGACTTGAACGGTGATGGAATCGGAGTCGACTCCCAGAAGCTTGCCTTCCGCTCTGGTCAGATTCATCTGGGTGACAACCACCTTCTTACCGATCCGTATGGATTCTGCCAGAGTACCCCATGAACGGTTCACCTCTGCCCCAAATGTGATCGAAACCGTCAGCAGGAAGAGAACCAGGCTCAGCATGTTTTTAATCATGTGTACCTCCCGGAGGGAGCATGGATGGTGTTGGGGCGCCATCGTGAATCTCCCCACCTTTGAGTAGCGTAGCTCCATTTCCATGCACCGTCAACAGGTTTTCATCTATTTGACAATCTTGCCATGCCCCTTACGAAGCCTGCTGCGCCAATACCAGGGCTTACTGCTGCAGTCCCGCCAAATGACCGACCGCGGCAACCCTATTCCGAAAACCAAAGGAGGGGGTATCATCTGTCCTTAATCGCAGGAACTGCTGCGGGAGGTTGTCTCCCATGTGCATTTCTCCTGGATCCGGTGGAGATGGACAGATGAAAAATTTCGTGAAGCCGATCGGCATCTTTTCCCATGGTATTCCGATCGTCTCCCTGTTAGCCCTTTTTCTATCCCTTTTCGGTACGGTAAATCTGCCGGCAGCTACGGAAGAAATCGACCTGCAGCGGGCGGTCCTGGTTATTCCCGGGCAACAGAGTGCCGCGGAAAAGAGCGCCGTCAGTATGCTGGTGGTGGAGATCGAAAAGAGAACCCGCCTGCGGCTTCCGGTGCGGAAGGTATGGCCGGCCGATGACGTCCCGGTCATCGCTCTGGGTACCCGAAGCAAGGCTGATGCCTGGGCCGGACGCCATTCGCAGCTGTTGTCTGCGGTCCATGGCGTGCTTCCTCCGGAAGGGTTTACCCTGCAGACCGTCTCCGAGGAAGGGAAATCTCCAGCGGTGCTGATTGCCGGCAGCGATCCGCGTGGGGTTCTTTTCGGTTGCGGACGGCTCCTGCGCGAGCTTTGGATGACGCCGGGAGCACTCAAACTCGCCTCTCCGCTCGACATCACTACCTCTCCCCGCTATCCGATCCGCGGGCACCAGCTGGGCTATCGCCCGAAAACCAATTCCTACGACGGATGGACGGAAGAACTGTGGAGGCAGTACATACGCGATCTGGCGGTTTTCGGCACCAACAGCGTGGAGTTGATTCCTCCCCGCTCCGACGACGATGCCGACAGTCCCCACTTTCCGCTGCCGCCGATGGAGATGATGATCCGTATGTCGCGGATTCTCGACGAACACGACATGGATGTGTGGATATGGTACCCGGCCATGGAAGCCGACTATTCCAGGCCGGAGACGGTTCGGGCGGAACTCCAGGCGTGGGGGAATCTTTTCGCCCGAGTGCCGCGCATCGATGCGATCTTTGTGCCCGGAGGGGACCCCGGCCACACTGCCCCGAAAGTCCTGATGGCCTTTCTGGAAAAGGTGACCACCGAACTTCGGCGACATCATCCCCGGGCACAGATGTGGATGTCACCGCAGAGTTTCCGTCAGGAATGGCTGAAAGAGTTTCTGGAATTTATGAAGGAACGACAACCGGCATGGTTGAGCGGGATCGTCTATGGACCGCAGACGCGCATCTCTCTTCCGGAGTTGCGCAGCGAAATTCCCCGACAATATCCTATCCGGCGTTATCCGGACATCACCCACAGCCTGAACTGCCAGTATCCCGTTCCCGAATGGGACCCGGCTTATGCCCTGACTGAGGCCAGAGAAGGGGTCAATCCCCGGCCGGAGGACCAGGCCGTCATTTTCCATCGCTATCAGGAGTATGCGACCGGTTTCATTACCTATTCCGAAGGGTGCAACGACGATGTCAACAAATTCGTGTGGTCAGGACTGGGCTGGAATCCGGATGCGTCCCCCCGGGAGATTCTACGGCAGTACAGCCGGTATTTTATCGGTCCGGAATATCAAGAGTCTTTCACCGATGGATTATTTGCCCTGGAATCGAACTGGCGTGGACCTTTGGCAAAGAATGAAGCCGTGACGGATACCCTGCAGCTCTTCCAACGGCTGGAACGCCAAGTGTCTCCGTCCCTGTTGTTGAATTGGCGGTTTCAGCAGACGCTGTATCGGGCGTATTACGATGCTTACGTCCGGAAACGTCTCCTACGGGAGACGGAACTGGAAACGAAAGTTCTGGAGATTCTGAAGGGGGCATCCGTCCAGGGGGCCCTGGCCGGCATAGACCGGGCCGAATCGTTACTGGGCGCCGTTGATGCTCTGCCTGCCGATATCGATCTGCGCACCCGCATCTATCAACTGGCCGAGGCGCTCTTCCAGAGTATACGCATGCAGCTCAGCGTTCCTTTATACCGGGCCATCGATGTAGGGCGTGGGGCCAATTTAGATACTTTGGATGTTCCTTTGCATAACCGTGACTGGTTACGGGAACGGTTCCGGGAGATCCGCAGCCTCCCCGAGGAGCGGCAGCGGCTGGATGCTTTACAGAAGATAGTCGATTGGGAGAACCCCGGGCCCGGTGGCTATTACGACCAGCTGGGAAACCCCGAACGCCGTCCTCATCTGGTACCCGGCTTGCCTTACCGGGAGGATCCCGCCTTTTTCCGAACGGCGATTACGGCCTTCGCCTATAAGCCGGGATGGCGCACCTCCTGGTGCCGGCATGCCGACGCCCTGTTCGATCTGCCGCTGCAGATGCGCTATACCGGTCTGGATCCGCAGGCAAACTATCTGCTGCGCGTGGTCTATGCCGGAAGCCTGGCTTATCCTGTCCGGCTGCAGGCCGACGAGCGTTGGGAGATCCATCCCCTGCAGCCCAAGCCGAATCCGGTCCGGCCGCTGGAATTCGAAATACCGGTCGAAGCGACCAGGGATGGAGATCTGCTTTTAAACTGGACTTCCACCTCCGGACGTGGCGGCAACGGAAGGGGACCCCAGGTGGCCGAGGTCTGGTTGATGAAAAAATAGAGTTCAGGCGACGGTAGGAAATGTCATGACAGAAAAATGTACCCGCAGGGATTTTCTGCAAAATTCCCTGGCAGCAACGGCTTTCAGCAAGTTGGAAACACCAAGGAGCGTGGCTTCTCCCGCCGGCGGGAGACCGAATGTGCTGTTTATCTTCGCCGATCAATGGCGGGCGCAGGATGCCGGATATGCCGGAAATTCGCAGGTGCACACGCCGCAGCTGGATCGCCTGGCCTCGCAGAGCACGAATTTTGCCAGCGCGGTTTCCGGCTGTCCCGTATGCAGCCCCTACCGGGCCAGCCTGCTGACCGGGCAGTACTGGCTCACCCATGGGATCTTTTACAACGACAAACCGCTGGCGGCCGAAGCCCATACCATGGGCAAGATCTTCGCCGCAGCCGGATACGAAACGGGATATATCGGCAAATGGCATCTGAACGGACATAGGCCCGGAACGCCCTATCCGCAGAGCCGGAACGTGCCGGTTCCGTCTGCTAGGCGGCAGGGATTTTCCTTCTGGAAAGTGCGTGAATGTACCCATGACTATCTGCATTCCTACTATTTCGACGAAGACGACCGGAGACAGGAATGGCCGGGATATGATGCCATCGCCCAGACCCGCTGTGCCCAGCAGTACCTGCGCGATCATTGCGGAGAAAACCGGCCCCCCTTCCTGCTGGTTCTGAGTTGGGGACCGCCGCACGATCCCTACCAGGGTGCACCGGAAGAGTTTCAATCTCTCTATGCCGATCCGCAAAAGATCGCCCTTCGTCCGAATGTACCTCCCGAGATGCAGGACCTGGCCAGGAAGGCACTGTCCGGTTATTATGCCCATATCGCTGCTCTCGACTTCTGCCTGGGAGAACTGATCCGGACCCTTGCCGAACTCGGGCTGGATAAGAATACCTTGCTGGTTTTCACTTCCGATCATGGGGACATGCTTTACTCCCACGGACAGACCATGAAACAGAAACCCTGGGAGGAGAGCATCCTGGTTCCTTTCCTGCTTCGTGACCCCCGTTTGCCGGTCCGGTCGGAGCGCAGGATTTCGGCGCCGATCAATACACCGGACATCCTGCCGACCCTGCTCGGCCTTTGCGGTTTGCCGGTTCCTTCTTCGGTGGAAGGGAAGAACTATTCCCGCCTGATTCGGGGGAAGGGACATCCCCCGGAAGAGGCGGCCTTGCTTTGCTGTCCGGTTCCCTTCCACCAGTGGAGTTATAAGAACGGCGGCAGGGAATATCGCGGACTGCGCACGGACCGGTATACCTATGTGCGGGATTTGCGTGCCCCCTGGCTGCTGTTCGATAATCAAAGAGATCCCTATCAGCAGGTCAACCTCTGCGGACAAAAGCGGTTTGCTTCCTTGCAGAAAAAACTGGAGTTCGATTTACAGAAACGTCTCCGCAGTACCGGAGACGAATTTCTCCCCGGTCCGGAGTATATGAAAAGATGGGGGTATACCTGGGACGGCCAGGACACCCCCAGCACATCGTAAGACGGTTCAGGCTCTCAGGGTTGCTTTTCCCGGGCGACGCTTCGCTTGTCCCGGGCTTTCCTGCCGTGGGATGTTCGGTTCTGTATTTCCCCTTACGTGTATCCGTGCGGGCTAAAAGCCGGCGATCTTCCTGTTTAAAATTTCGTTTCGCAATTATTTCTCTTCGACAGTTATTCCTGGTAAGGGAGGTGCCTATGGGTTCATCCAGCCTTACTTGGATCTCTTTGTTATCGATACTCCTATTATGGTGCGGGGATGCTTTCGGGCAGGATTTGGCCGAGTTGGCGCAGCAGGAAAAGATACGGCGCAATCAATCCGCCGGCGGTAACGTGAGGATTCATATCGAATACCTGGCGAAGGAGTCCCCGGATACCGGAAGCAATGCCAGGCGTCAGAAAGATGGTTCTTTCCCCGCCGGTACCGGGGTTCCAAAAGGGTCGAATGGAGGAGACCATGATCAGAAGCAGGGATCGAATCGTCGGGCCTTTCTGTCGCGCCGTGGGCCTCTTCTGATCGGGAAGATACAAACAGAACGAAGCAATCTGGAACGCCTGGAACGGGCGATCGATGAGGCACGGCGGAGTTATCCCCCCGCTCTGCGTCGGGGTATTCTGACGGAAGATAACCGTTTGCAGGCTCTGGTAAAGGAACAGGAAAAAAGCCGGCGACGTCTGATCGCTCTGGGGAAAGAACTGCATGACTTGGAAGAGGAGGTCCGGCAGTCCGGATGGCCTCCCGGCCTGCTTCGCGGTCAGTTACCGTAAACTTAAATAATCGGCACAGAATATACTGATTCCCTTGCATTCGTGTTTGCGCTTTCAGTAAACTGCCTCCAGATAACAGTTGGTTTGTCAAGGGAGAGAAAAGAATGCAAGGATTACATGGAATTTATGCGGCACTGATCACCCCGCTGGATCGGGAAGGGAAAGTCGATTATCGCACCTTCGGCGAACTGGTGGATTTTATCGCCGGTCGCGGCGTTCAGGGGCTTTGTATCGGAGGCGGTACCGGGGAGTACCCCTTTTGTGATATTTCCGAACGAAAAGCGCTGTTACGTATCGCCAAAGAGCGCGCCGGAAACAAGGTGACCCTGATATCGGCCATCGGCAGCGGACCGATTCATAAAACCCTGGAATTAGGCCATTATTCGATCTCTTTAAACTATGATGCCTTGCTGGTTCCGCCGCCTTATGGATTCCGGCTGCAGCAGCAGGACATGGAAGCCTTTTATCGAAGGGTGATTGGGGAGCTGGATGCCCCCATCCTGATCTATCACTACCCCCATTTCGGCAACGGTCTGGAACTTCCTACCATACAGAAGTTCTTTCATCTGGGTCCGAAGGTTATCGGCCTCAAGGACAGCAGCGGTGTCGCCGGGAATATCGAAGCGATCGGTCATATGGAAGGACGAGATGGGCGTGTATTGCTGATGGGGAACGATCTTCTGATCCACCAGGCGCTGCAGAAAGGGTGGCAGGGGGCCATCTCCGGAGTAGCCAGTCTGTGTCCGGAAATCCTTTGTGCGGTCTATGACAACTATGCCAAGGGCGATATCGAAGCCTCGCGGAAAGCCCAGGAAGCGCTCGACGAGTTGATCGTACAGCTGGACAGCTTTCCTTTTCCCTGGGCCATGCACCTGGGACTCCCCCTGCGGGGAATCCAGACCGGACTTCTTTCGCAGGAATTGTCCCCGGAAAGAAAAGAACAGGCGGCGAAATTCGCCGACTGGTTCCCCGGCTGGCTCAAAAGACAGAATTACCTATGACGAAATCGCAAAAAAACGTGCGATAGGAATTATTATTAGCTGTTGTAGGGGCACGGCGTGCCGTGCCCAAAGGAGACCCCCATCCTACGGTCGCCAGGGCACGGCGTGCCGTGCCCCTACTCTAAGTTTTTTGGAGTCAGTTAAGAAACCCCTGAAAATCGATCCTGATAGAAAAACGGATCGCGTTTGTAGTACTACCTCAGGCGGTGGCGTGTAAAAACAGGCTTTCACGGATTCATGGATACCGTGTAAACGCTGAACTCCCATGAAACTGCAGTGTAGTCGCTCCAAACCATGTTTTTTTTCTCAGGTAAAGATCCGAACAGGCTCGGATATTTCTTTGTCTATCTGCTATGCCGGGGTTCTTGACCTAGCCTGATTGCCGGTAACCCGCTTGTCATATTCTTGCGTATCCGTATGGGGTAAGGTATGCTTAGCGTTGGCTTGAGTCTGCGAAGGAACACGCGAAATCATTTTCCACTGGGAAAAGTTCCTTGCTACAGAAATTTTATATTCCGGTGTGTTTTACGGATATGGCATGGGTTTCGGAGAGAGGGGTAAAGAAGTGACACTTAGGGAAATTATTCAGTTGGCGGAGGCCGAGCCTTTGACCAAGGTGGTTCAATGGGAGATGGAGATCCGTTACATAACCGCCTCCGATTTGATGAGTGACGTTCTGGCTTTTGCCAAACCGCACTCCGTGCTCCTGACCGGCCTCGCCAATGTACATGTTGTGAACACCGTAGAAATGTCGGATATCGCTGCCGTTATCTTCCTGCGCGGAAAACAGCCTCCCCCGGAGGTCATCCAGCTGGCGGAGGAGAAAGGGAAGCCCCTGTTCGCCACGCGGCAGACCATGTTTGAGCTTTGCGGACGATTATATAAGGAAGGATTGCAGGGGGCCGATCTGAACGATTTCTAGGCTTTTCCTCGCCCTTCCATTCCTTAACGGAGGAGCCCATAGATGTCTAGTATTCCCGAATTCAGCCGGGTTCAGGAGTTGATCTATGAACTCCAGATCAAGCAGGTGATGACCAAGCCGATTGTCGTCATCAATCCGGAACAGACCATCGCCGATCTTAAAAATCTTCTTCGAACCAACCGTATCTCTGGCGCCCCGGTAGTCGAAAATGGCAAGCTGGTCGGGATCATATCCATCGAGGACCTGATCAACGCCCTCAGCAAAGGGGAGATCAACGGTAGAATACGGGAACGGATGACCACCAATCTGATCACCATACGCGAGGAGAGCACGGTGATCGAGGCGGTGAAAAAGTTCGCCCATAGCGGAATCGGGCGTATGCCGGTGGTCAACGATCGCGGAGAAGTTGTCGGCATCATCACCGGAGGAGATATCACCCGGGCCCTGCTGGAGGCGGTAGGATTGAGTTTTCACGCAGAAGAAAAAAGACACATTCAGACCAAGAATCTTTTTGATCAGATCTCTTCGGACGAAAGCATACTGCGGTTGAAATATACGATAGGGGCAGGCGATTTCACTCGCGGCGGCAGGGCTTCCAGCTTGATGAAACGGGCCATGGAAGCCATCGGCATCCACCCGGAACTCCGTCGCCGGGTGGCCATCATCAGTTACGAAGCGGAGATGAACCTGATCATCCACACCAATCGTGGCGGGGAGCTGGTTGCCGAGGCCGGGCCGAACCTCATACGTATCTCCACCAAGGATGCCGGCCCGGGCATCCCGGACATTGAAAAGGCGTTGCAACCCGGCTGGTCGACAGCTCCGCCGTGGATCTGTGAACTCGGATTCGGTGCCGGCATGGGATTGGTCAACATCAAACGCAGCGCTGATGAGTTCAAACTGGAATCCACGCCCGGTGTCGGTACCTATTTGGAAACTACCATCTTCCCTCAACTACACACTCAATAGTCAATCTCCCATTTCCGAGGAAAAGCCCTATGGTCACCATCGAACAAATTGTCGAAAAACTTCCGGTGGAAGTGCTTACCCCGGGAGTTCCCCTGACCCGTCATGTCGTTGCCGGCTATGCATCGGATCTGCTCAGTTGCGTCATGACCGGTGCCAAACAAAATTACATCTGGGTGACCCTGCAGTCCCATATGAACGTGGTCGCGGTGGCCAGTCTCCTCAGCCTTCCGGTGGTATTGATCACGGAAGGGAAACGACCGGATGCGACGGTCATCGAAAAGGCCGTGGAGGAAGGAATCGTCCTGCTTCTCACGGGCAAAAATACCTTTTTTTCGGTCAGTGCCCTGGCTGCCCTGGGCATAGCCGCGGAACCCTGAGCCGAGGCAAAGAACGGTTTCATGATTCGGCCCTTCCGAGCGGACCTGCACATCCATACGGTACTCTCCGCCTGTGCCGAAGTGGAAATGATCCCTCCCTTGATCGTGGATCAGGCGCAGTCCCTGGGTTTGGGAATGATCGCCGTAACCGATCACAACACCGGCGAGAACGCAGCGGCGGTCATGGAAGCGGCCCGGGGCGGCAGTCTGAAGGTCCTACCCGGCATGGAGCTGCAGACACGCGAAGAAGTTCATCTGCTGTGCCTTTTCGATACCCTGGACCAGTCGGCGGCCTGGCAGGAGGAGGTCTTCCATGCATTACCGCCGCTGCTCAACCGCGAGGATATTTTCGGCCCGCAATGGGTAGTGGATGCCGGCGGGGATCTGCGCCGGACCGAAACCCGGTTGCTGGCCGTGTCCGCAGATATTTCCCTCGAAGAAGCGGTCCTGCGCGTCCGGCGTCTCGGCGGTCTGGCCATTCCTGCTCATGTGGATCGCCCCTCCTTCAGCCTCTTTGCCAATCTCGGATTCATTCCCCCCGGGCTCTCAAGCCCCGCTCTGGAGGTGAGTAGAAATTTCCGTCCCGGCACCGGTCTAGCGCGCCGGCCGCAACTGCGCAACTGGCCTCTGCTGGTCGATGGCGATGCTCACCGCCTCTCCGAGATCAACCGTCAAACCTGCTTCTGGATAGAATCGGTGTGCATCGCCGAACTGGAGTTGGCATTTTCTCTTTCCCAAGGCAGACATTATGATGTAGAATGGCCGGCAACAGTTTGGTAGTTTTTATCCTAAAACGAATTATTATTTAGGTAAACCAGATTTATGGCATGTCAATGTGAATTGGAAGAAGTGGATCTGGCCCCCTTGGACCAGATCATCGATCAAGTCAACGAAGCCTACCAGAAACGAAAAGGAATTCTCATCCCCATCCTGCAAAAAGCGCAAGAACACTACGGTTACCTGCCGCGGGCCGTCCTGCGCCATGTTGCCAAACGCACCAAAACTCCTTTGAATCAGGTTTTCGGGGTGGTCACCTTTTATTCCCAGTTTTATCTGAACCGGCGCGGCAAATATGTCGTCCGTCAGTGTGACGGCACCGCCTGTCACATACGCGGATCGGGGAAGATCATCGATTCTGTGGAACGCGATCTGGGCCTGCGGGTGGGAGAGACAACCCCCGACTACAAGATCACCTATGAAGTGGTCTACTGTCTGGGTTCCTGCGGCCTGGCCCCCGTGGCCCTGGTCAACGACCAATTCGTCGGACGACTAGGCGCGGATGATATGGTCAAGAAGCTGAAAGAGCTTCCCTGACAATTTTACCCAGGTGCTGGAACTGTCCCTTCATATACTGGATGCCTTGCAGAATTCTGTGGAAGCGGGGGCATCTCGGATCGTCCTGGACATCGATGAAGATCCCGACCGCGATCGGCTGGAGATCGTTATCACCGACAATGGCCGGGGTATGGATCGGGAAATGGTGCAAAAGGTATTCCATCCTTTCGTGACCTCGCGTACCACCCGCCATGTTGGTCTGGGCATACCGCTCTTCGCCGAGGCAGCCCGCAGATGTGAAGGGGATCTGGTCATCGATTCGGAGAAGAATCAAGGGACTCGTATCAAGGTATGGTTTCGCTGGCATCACTGGGACCGGGCACCGTTGGGAGATATGCCGTCGGTACTGCTGACTCTCCTCCTGGCGCCCCGGCGGGTCGATATCCTTTATACCCACCGATGGCAACAGGAAACATTTGTTTTTGATTCGCAGGAAGCAAGGGAAGTTCTGGGCGATGTCCCCTTTTCGCAACCGCAGGTGCGGGCATGGCTGCAGGAAACCCTCAAGGAAGGCGAAGACAGTTTAAGAAAGGGAAGGGAACCATGAGTAAACTGAAAAGTATAGAAGAATTGAAGAAACTCCGGGAAAACCTGCAGAAAGGCATGCAGGTGCGTACCCAGACCGGGACCCGGGTGATCGTCGGTATGGGAACTTGCGGGATCGCCGCCGGGGCGCGGGAGGTCATGCAGGCCATCCTGACGGAGCTCGATCAGCGCAAGATTGAGGCCAACGTCGAAACCACCTCCTGCATCGGCATGTGCGCCCGGGAACCGCTGGTGGACATCGAACAGGCAGGCCTTCCCCGAGTCACTTATGGAAACATCAAGCCGGAATATGTACCTCGCCTGATCGAGGAGCATCTGATCAAGGGGCAGGTGGTGACGGAATGGGCCGTGGCTCGTTTCTCACCGGATGACATTTAATCGAGGGATATAGGTTTTTTGCGGATTTTTCCGCGGAAAGTTTGAATTACCAGTAGCAACAATCGAAGGAGCAATCGGCATCATGAGCGAACCGAAATATCGCGTCAACGTACTGGTCTGCGGTGTGGCCGGATGTGCGGCCATGAAATCGCTGGAGATCATCGACGCCATGAACCTGGAACTGGAACGACGCGGACTGCAGAACGAAGTCCGGGTGATCCAGGGCGGCTGTCGTGGCTTCTGTGCTGTCGGGCCCATCATGACCATATACCCGGAAGGTATTTTCTATTGCCAGGTCAGCAAGGAGGATGTCCCCGCCATCGTCGAGGAAACCTTGCTGAAAGGCCGGGTTGTACAGCGACTGACTTATAAGGAACCGGAAAATCAGGCCAGCCTGCCTCACTACAAGGACATTCCCTTCTACAACCGGCAGACCCATATCACCCTGCGCAATTGCGGTATCATCGATCCGGAGAAGATAGACGAGTACATCGCCCGGGGCGGCTATGAGGCCCTCTCCAAGGCTCTGAATCAGATGACGCCGCAGGAGGTGGTGGATGTCGTGAAAAGGTCGGGCCTGCGCGGTGCCGGAGGCGGAGGTTTTACCGCCGGCATCAAATGGGAATTTGCCGCCAAGGCCGCCGGACCGGTCAAGTATGTCACCTGCAATGCCGATGAAGGCGATCCCGGAGCCTTCATGGACCGCTCCATTCTGGAAGGCGATCCGCATACCGTTCTGGAAGGGATGATGATCTGCGCTTATGCCATCGGCGCCAAGGAAGGCTATGTCTATTGCCGGGCGGAGTATCCCAAGGCGATCGAGCGGCTGAAGATCGCCATCGCCCAGGCCAACGAATACGGTCTTTTAGGCGATAACATCCTCGGATCCGATTTCTCTTTCCAGATCTATCTCAAGGAAGGGGCCGGGGCCTTTGTCTGTGGCGAGGAAACGGCCATGTTCGCCTCCATCGAGGGGCTACGCGGAGAGCCGCGTCCCAAGCCGCCCTTT
Source organism: uncultured Acidobacteriota bacterium (assembly GCA_964617125.1). Classification (GTDB taxonomy): domain Bacteria; phylum Acidobacteriota; class UBA6911; order CAINFC01; family CAINFC01; genus CAZTVS01. Next base: position 13,576 of record CAZTVS010000047.1, on the reverse strand, counting down.
CCGGCGCAGGCAGGCGTGTTCGGCAAACCGACCAATAATAATAATGTAAAAACATTCGCCAATATCCCCCAGATCATCGTCAATGGCCCGGAGTGGTTCCGCAAGATCGGAACCGCCACCAGCCCCGGCACCGCCATCTTCGCCCTGACGGGCAAGGTCAAACACACCGGTCTGGTGGAAATGCCCATGGGTACGACCCTGGGCGAATTGATCTTCGATATCGGCGGCGGCATCCTCAAGGGACGAAAATTCAAAGCGGTACAGACGGGCGGTCCCCTGGGCGGCTGTCTGCCGACGCAACATCTGAACGTGAAGGTGGATTTCGACTCCTTGCGGGAAGCGGGTGCCATCATGGGTTCCGGCGGCATGATCGTGGTCGACGAAGACACCTGCATGGTGGAATTCTGCAAGTTCTTCCTGACCTTCGCTCAGGCCGAATCCTGCGGCAAATGCGTCCCCTGCCGCGTGGGAGGAAAGCGCATGCTGGAGGTCCTGACCCGGATCTCTGACGGACGGGGCAAACTGGAGGACATCGATACCCTGAAGCGGCTGGCGAAAGGTATGACGACCGGTTCGCTGTGTGGCCTGGGACAGCTGACTCCCGGGCCGGTGATGTCGGCCCTGCGCTATTTCGAGGATGAATTCCGGGCTCATATCCTGGAAAAGAAGTGCGCTCCCGGCGCCTGCAAGATGCTGACCCGGGCCCGTTGCACCAATGCCTGTCCGGCCGGTGTCAATATTCCCGATTACGTCGCCCTGATTGCCCAGGGCCGATATGCCGAGGCGTTGGAAATCCACCGCGAGAAGAACCCCTTCGCCATGATCTGCGGCCGCGTCTGTCCGGCCTTCTGTGAAGACAAGTGCCGGCGTGAGGCCATCGGCGAGCCGCTGGCCGTTCGCCACGTCAAACGCTTCATGGCCGATCATGAAAAGGACAACCCTTGGACGCCGCAACGCAGCGAGGCCTTGAAGAGCCAGAAGGTGGCCGTGATCGGTTCCGGACCAGCCGGAATGACGGCTGCCTTGCGTTTGGCCCAGCGCGGTTATCCCGTGACCGTTTTTGAAAAGTTGAATGTGGCCGGAGGTATGATGGCCGTGGGCATTCCGGAATACCGTCTGCCCAGGCCTGTCCTGCGGATGGAGATCGACAATATTCTCCGTGCCGGAGTCGAGATCCAGTACAACAAGAGCCTGGGGAAGGATTTCACCGTCGATCAGCTTTTGGATAAGTACGGATTCAGCGCCGTCATCCTGGCCATCGGGGCGCACAAGAGCCGCCAGATGGGCATCCCTGGTGAAAACCTGCCCGGCGTATTACGCGGCACGGAGTTTCTGCGGGAAGTGGCCATCGGGACTCCGCCTCAATTCGAGGGGAAGCGTGTGGCCATCATCGGAGGCGGGGCGGTGGCCATCGATGCCGCCCGTATGGCCCTGCGTTACGGAGGGAGCAAAGTCCATCTGATCTATCGCCGGACCCGCGAAGATATGCCCGCCTGGGGTGAGGAAGTCCATGCTGCCGCCCAGGAAGGGATTCTCTTCCATTTCCTGACCAATCCGATCCGGATCCTCGGGGACGGTCATGTGACCGGGATCGAATGCCAGTCCCAGGGGTTGGGAGATTTCGATTTGAGTGCCCGGCGCCGGCCGGTGCCCATCCCCGGAACCGAATTTGTGCTGGATGTGGATGTGGTCGTTTCCGCCATCGGGGAGATGCCGGATGTCGATTGCCTGGAAGGCAGTCACGGGGTAAGTGTCAACCGCGACGGTACCATCACCGTCAGTGCCGACCTGGCCACCTCCTCGCCCAGCGTGTTCGCCGCTGGAGATGTGGTCCTTGGTCCGGCAACGGTGGTCACCGCCATTGCCCAGGGGAACAAGGTGGCCGAAGCCGTGGATGCCTATCTGAAGGGGCATTCGGTGGTCACTCCCCGCTTCGTTTCCGATTATCTCGGCGTACCCCAGATCTTCAATGTGGAAGAGTATGCCGAAGCCAAACGGGCGGTCATGCCGGAACTGGCGATCGAGACCCGTCTGCGCAGTGTGGCGGAAGTGGAGCTGGGCCTGGATGAGACATCGGCCCGGGAGGAGTGCAAACGTTGCCTGCGTTGCGATCTGGAATGGCTGGGGACGACCAAGCTTGTTTCCGAGCAGGATCCCGAGGAATATAAACTGGCGATGAACGAGTAGACGGTCGCTACGGCGTGCTGTCATGAGTGAAGACATTTCAAGAAAGGAAACGGATTGACCATGAGTATGGTAAATCTTAAAATCAACGACAAGCCTGTGCAAGCGCCGGCCGGCAGTACCATCCTGGAAGCCTCCCGGCTGATCGGTGTCGATATTCCCGTGCTATGTCACCATCCCAAGTTGCAGAATCTGGGATCCTGTCGTATCTGCCTGGTGGAGATCGCCAAGCAGCCCAATCTGCATCCCGCCTGTACCTACCCGGTTTTCGAAGGTATGGAGGTTCAGACGGAATCGGAGCGGGTGGTGGAGATGCGTAAGTTCGTTCTGGACATGCTTTTCTCCGAACGGAACCACCATTGTATGTACTGCGAAATGAGCGGCGACTGCGAACTGCAGAACCTGGCCTACCGCTATAAAATGGACCGCTGGTCCTTTCCCTCGCCCCATCCTCATCTGCCGCTGGATGCCACCCGGAAGTATTTTCTGCTGGACCATAACCGCTGTGTCCTCTGCCGCCGCTGCATACGTGCCTGCAGCGACCTCGCCGCCAACCAGACTCTGGGGGTGAAAAACCGCGGCTCGGAGACCATGATTTCTGCCGATATGGACCTGCCCTTCAACGAGTCCTCCTGCACCAGTTGCGGGACCTGTCTGGAGGTTTGTCCCACGGGCGCCCTGGTCGATCGTAAAAGCGCCTATATGGGGCGTAATGCCGAAGTGGACCGGGTCGCCGGAACCTGCGCCATTTGTGCCGTGGGATGTGGGATCAAGGTCGTGTCCCGTGGCGGGCAGCTGCTACGCGTGGAGAGCGACTGGGACCAGCCCAATGGCGGAGTTCTCTGTGTCGCCGGCCGTTTCGAGCCGCTCTACGATGCCCGTCCCAAGATCACCGTTCCCAAGGTGCGCCGGGATGGCAAGCTGGAGGATGCCACATGGGATGAGGCCCTGGATGCCATATCTTCCGCTATGAAGAAGACGAGCGGTGGAGACACGCTGGCCGTGACCACCGGACAGGTGCTGAACGAAACCATGAACCAGTTTGTAACTCTCTTCAAAAGCGGGATCGGCGCCCAGACCCAGGTCTTGGAATCGGCGCTGAATCACCTCGACCTGCCGGCCGACGGCAGCCTGTCCGATGTCGATACGGCGGATTGCATCCTGATGGTCGGAGGCGATCCTCTGAACGTGCACCGGGTCCTCGGGTATCGCATCAAACGAGCGATTCACAGGGGATGCGAGGTCCACCTGGTTTCGTCCGACGAGAGTCCCATGTCGGAACTGGCGGTCACTCATGGGATGGGAGAACTGGAAGCCGTCGTGGCCCGTTGCGCCGCCGCCCAATCGCCCCTGGTCATCTACGGAGGGGATTTGAAGACCAAGGAGGCCAATCTTCTGGCCGCCTTGCGCGGCAAAGCCAAATTCATTCCTCTGTTTCCGGCGGCCAACGGATATCGGGCCAAGGTCCTGGATCTCAGCCCGGTCGGCCGGGTTAAGAAGATCAAGGCCATGTATGTCCTGTTGCAGGATGTAGTGCCGGAAGAGGCATGGGTCGAGGAGTTCAGGCGTCCGGCATTTCTGGCGGTCCATGCTTCGCGGGAGAGCGCCCTGACGGAAAAGGCGGACGTGGTTCTGCCGTCGCCCCAGTGGTACCAGAGAGAAGGAAGCTTCATCAACATGGAAGGGCGAAATGTCGCCGTGCATGCCGCTTTCAAGACCCCGGACGGTTTTCTTTCCGAGACGGAATGCTTCGACCGTTTATCCGAAAAAATGGGCAAGTAACCATGAAGCGGGAAAATAGGCCGGGAGCACCGGTATCCTGCCGGCAACCAATTCAAATCAATACGGGATGAACGGAAAGAATCGGATGCAAGACTTTTACCGCTTCCTCGGTAACGACAGGTTTCCGGAGGACGATCCGGGAACCGGAATCGGGAAGAAATTTTCCCTTGGCTATGGCTTTAAGATAAAAAGAACGGAATGGAGTGGATGATTCTATGAGCAAACCAAAGATTGCCACCGAATGGCTGGCCGCCTGTGCCGGATGTCATATGTCGCTTCTGGACATGGATGAAAGGCTGTTAAAGGTGTTGGAACTGGTGCAGCTGACTTCTTGTCCCATCACCGATCTGAAGCACCCTCCACATGAGGGGGTGGAAGTTGGTGTGTTGACCGGGGCCGTCAACAGCACGACCAATGTGGCTGTGGCCCGTATGATGCGCAAGCGCTGCAAGTGCCTGGTCGCCCTGGGCGATTGTGCCGTTTTCGGCGGTATCGTCAATATGCGTAATTATTTCGACATGCAGGACGCCCTGCGCTGTGCCTATGTGGAAACCCCGAGCACAGTGGAAGGCTTCGTTCCCTCTTCGGAAGAACTGGGTAAACCGGTGCGCGCGCGCAGCGTCGATCAGGTGGTCAAGGTGGACATATGCCTGCCGGGATGCCCTCCTTCCGCAGACGCCATTTTTCATGTGTTGTCCGAACTGGCGCAAGGACGAATACCGGAGTTGTCCGGTGAAACTTTGAAATACGATTGATGTATAATATGGGACAAATATAGTCTAACAATTAGGAGTTTGGGCGATGCAGAAAATTACCATAGAACCGGTAACTCGAATCGAAGGCCATGCCAAAGTTACCATTCATATGAACGATGACGGTAGGGTGGAAAAGGCCTACATGCATGTGAACGAATGGCGCGGTTTCGAAAAATTCACCGAGGGGCGGCCCTTCTTCGAAATGCCGCAAATCCTCCCGCGCATCTGCGGGATCTGTCCCGTAAGTCATCATCTGGCGGCGGCCAAGGCAGGCGACAGGGTTTCGGGAACCGTGCCCACCCGGCCGGCCTCCCTGCTGCGGGAGTTGATGCATATGGGGCAGGTTGTCCAGTCCCATTCCATGCATTTCTTTGAACTGGCCGGACCGGACCTGCTGCTCGGTTTCGATGCCGCACCGGCAATTCGGAATGTTGCCGGACTGGCTCAGGCCAATCCGGAACTGGTTAAAAAAGCGGTCGTGCTGCGCGCTTTCGGACAGGATGTTATCCGCCAACTGGGTGGACGCCGCATCCACCCCACCTTCGCCGTTCCCGGAGGGGTGAACAATCCGCTCACGGTCGAGAAGCGGGACGAGATACGCTCCCGCACGGAGGAGATGACCAAGCTGGTCAAGCTGGCGATCACCATTGCCCGGCAGTGGTTCGAAACCAACCTCAACCTGGTGCAAAGGTTTGCCGTTTTCCCAACGGGTTACATGGGAACGGTGGATGCCGAAGGGGGCCTTAACCTCTATGACGGCAAGATTCGTCTGGTAGACCGGGAGGGGAGGCTGCTGGAGGAATTCGATCCGCAGAACTATCTGGAATATATCGGAGAACACGTCGAAGACTGGTCCTACCTGAAATTCCCCTTCTACAAGAAGATGGGCTGGCCGAACGGTGTGTACCGGGTTGGACCGCTGGGCCGTCTCAATGCAATCACCAAGATTCCCACCCCGATGGCGCAGCAGGAATTCCGGAATTTTAAGGCCATCAACAACGGGCGCCCGGTGGAAGGGACGCTGTACTACCACTACGCCCGGCTGATCGAAACCCTGTATGCCATGGAACGGATGGTGGAGATCCTCGACGATCCGGATGTGATGTCCCATGATCTGATGGGAGAGTCGCAGGGTTACGTCGGCGAGGGTGTGGGATGCGTGGAAGCTCCGCGGGGAACCCTGTTCCATCATTTTCGCGCCGACGAGAACGGCATGCTGACTATGGTGAATTTGATCGTGGCCACCGGCCACAATAACTACGCCATGAGCAAGGCGGTGGAGATGGTCGCCAAATCTTTCGTCGACGGCAAAAAACTCCACGAAGGGATGTTAAACAGGGTGGAAGCGGCCATAAGGGCCTATGATCCGTGCCTGTCGTGTTCGACCCACGCTAGGGGACAGATGCCCCTGGTGGTGGAACTCATCGACGCCGACCACCGGGTGGTCGATCGTCTAACCCGCTGATTGCACCCTGGACACACGTAGGGGCGGCCCTTGCGGCCGCCCTTTTTTCTTTTACATTTTATACATCCTCTACCCATCTTCTATGACGACACCAGCCGCTCTCTCTTCGCCACCCCAGCGTACCCTGGTCATCGGCTTCGGCAATCCTTTCCGCCGCGATGACGGTGTGGCGCTGGAGATCATCAATCTTCTGCGTCGGGAAAAGGATCTGGAACCGATTCCCCTCGAGGAAGACGGATCGGATCGGTTGGGAGGCGATCTCGATACCCTGATGCTTCACCAGCTTCTGCCGGAGTATGCCGAAACGGTCGGACAATACGCCCGGGTGATCTTCCTCGACGCCCATCTGGGTACCATTCCGGAAGAAGTCCGAATCATCGAAGTGGAGGAGGAGTACGATTTTCATTCTTTGACCCACAACGTCAGTCCGGGTACCCTGCTGGCCATGACCCGCATGACTACCGGAAAAAAACCTCGTGCCTGGCTGATATCGGTCAAGGGTGAGGATTTCGGTTTTGGAGAAGGTCTCACCGAGATCTGTCGCCGGCGGGCGGAAGAGGCGGTCATGACCATCCATCCCCTGCTCGCACAGAGACCCGGAGACGCAGAGTAAAATTGACTTCCGGCTTCGTTCGGCTTATTCTGTGAAAGGTATGACGGAATCGAACATCCATAACGAGATTGAAAATAATCCTGGGAGCACCGGCGTCCCGCCGGCAACCCCATTCGAGACCATACACAGTCGATGCGGAAATGACGAAAGATCGATTCTTTACCGGGCCATCCTCCCTAACCCTGTCGCCATGAGACACGAAACCCGGAACAGGATGTTGTCCCGGCGGTCGATGCTACTCCTCTTTTTGCCCGCCATCCCCTACGGATTTTCGCAAACGGAACAGTATTGCCGGGTGTGCGGCAAACGTGTCGACGGACAGGAATCTTTCTATACTGTAAAAGAGACGCAGGAGGTCATCTGCAATCGTTGCGGTGAAACCGCTCCCCGCTGCCGGTTCTGCAAGCTGCCGACGGCTCCATCTCAGATCGATCCGGAGACGGGCGCCTGTCCCCAATGTTCCGCCCAGTTGGTCCGCTGCCGGGTGTGCGGCAAGGTCATCCTGGGAGTCAGATACCATTTCCATTTTCGCGAGGGCTACTTTTGTCCTGCCTGCAAGAAAAACCGCCCTGCCTGCCAGATCTGCGGCGCCCCTGTAGGTCGTGATCTTTGGCGGTATCCGGATGGACGCCTGGTCTGCGGTACGTGTGGAGAGAGGGCCATTTTTGATATCGAAGAAATCAGCCGGATCATGCAGGAATCCCAGACGATTGCCGAAGGATCCCTGGGTTTGGTGCTGCGACTGCCTTATGTGCTGAGGGTAGAGAAGCTGAATGGCACCTCGGCCACCGCTCTGGCGCTACGGGAGAGGATCTTTTCCGACGGCAGTCCCCTGTATGGAAAGGAGCTAGGCCTCTATCGCCGGATAGGCAACAGTTCAGAGATCTTTCTTCTCTTTGGGCTTATTCCGGAATTGGTCTATGAAGCGGCCGCCCATGAATATGCCCACGCCTGGCAGGCGGACAATGACCTTTCGGATCTGGATCCGGAATGGGTGGAAGGGTTCGCCCAGTGGGTGGCGGCAGAGGTATTGAGACATAAGGGCTTTTCCCAGGCCCTGGAACGCCTGGAACAACGCGACGACTATCCCTACGGTACCGGCTATCGCCGCCTGAAGAAGGCCTACCGCGGCAGCCTCCGCAGCCTCCTCCCCCACTGATTACACGCGGTCGGGGCACCTCTTGCGGTTGCCCTGCTCAACGGCGACTCCGGTAGTACCCTTCGTACGACCGCGAAGGTCATCCCCACGGGGAACAGGGCCATGATCTCAACTCCGATCCGTGAAAATCTCCTGCATCGGCGTCCTTCCGCGTAACCATCTATCGTATCACCCTCACCTATTACAGATTTTATGAAAATCCAGAACATTCGCCTTAGAATTTTTTTTCCACATACGAAACTTTTTCCTAATACTCTCATCTTCCCAGAAGGAAGCTATTTATCGGCTGGATTCATAAAGAGAGGATCTATGAAGAGATGGAAATTGTCCGGACTGATTTCGACGGGTATTTTCGCAATATGTTGGTGTCTCTATCCGGTCCGGGCACAAATAGTACCGGTGATTCGGATCGGGCAGCCGGCGCCGGGTATCGAAGGAGGCATCTTCACTTCCATTGGTGTCGTAGCATCAATCAACAATCGAGAAGAACTTGTCTTTTCGACGGGTATTTCCGATAGCGGAAGCACTACGAAATCAGCGATCTATCGCGAGTTCCAGGGCGTGCTCTCTCCAGTCGCTCTCACCGGCCAACAAGTACCCGATGAGATGAAGCGGACCTTCTATCAGGTTTGGGATCCCAGTATCAACGATTCCGGAGACATTGCTTTTTGTGCTCTTACCCAAGGAGAGGTGGGCGGTATTACGGTTTTCTTAAAGTCGGCATCCTTTTTTAGCGTGATTGCCGATACAAACATGGAAGTTCCGGGTGTCCCCGGTCGGAAGTTTACATATTTCTACAATGTTCAGATCAACAATCGTAGGGAAGTGGCCTTCGTAGGACGTTATAATACCGCCGATGGGAATATGGGTCCCTCCGGGATTTTTATAGCCTCAGAGGATGGATTGAAGTCGATTTTTCTCGATGGACAGGCGGTTGACGGATATACTTTTTACTCTCCGAGATCCGTTTCCTTCAATAATTCGGGCCAGGTTCTTTTTCTCGGCAACCTGGATAGCGATACCGCAGGACTTTTTCTTTATGACGGGTCTTCCTTGACTGTCATAGCCATGCCGGGACAAGCTGTGCCGGGTACCAATTTGGTATTGGAAAAGTTGAGCGAGCCCAGGATCAACGATCGTCGAGAAATTACCTTTGTCAACAGTCACCTGGTTGGGGTGTTCCCCATGAGTGGGGCTCAATATGTAACGAACGCCATCCTTCAGTGGCGGGAAGGTCAGCTCCGTAAATTATTCCTTTCCGGCGAAGGCTTGCCGGGATATGGCAATTTGCATCTATCTTCTTTCGGCGCGCTCATAAACAATTTGGGAATAGCCGTGTTTCATGCTCATTCAGAGAAAATCTATACAACCTTTCTTTATGATGGGAAAACCTATGAACGCAAGGTCAGCGAAGGGGATTTCCTACGGGGAGTAGGTAGTCTGGACTTTACAGTTGCCCTTGATTTCAACGAAAAGGGAACGTTGATTTACCTATCCAATATCGCCGGAGGGGGATCTGTTCTTTTTAGAGCGAATGTGGCTGATTCCGGATTCTTTTTCCCCCAGGTGGCGGACGGGATCAGTGCGGATATAACTTGGCAGACCACATTCCGGCTTGTAAATCCCAGCACCGAAATCGCCTCGTCCACCCTTTCCTTCTGGAGCCAGGAGGGAACGCCCATGACGGTCGGAATCGAGGATGCAATCTCCAGCAGCTATTCTTTTCAAATTCCCCCCGGAGGCACGATCACCCTGTCCACCACGGCTAAGGATGCGTTGAAAAGCGGTTGGGTGCGGCTGACTTCCGATCGAAATGTGGCCGGTACGGCCATGTTTTCCATGACCGATTCGAAAGGGAAGCTTCTCAGCAATGTGGCTGTACCCGGAAGTGTCGAATGGTCTTCCTTTACCATGCTGGCCGAAGTGAGGTCGGGAATCAACACCGCTATCGCCCTGGCGAATGCCGGCGATACCGACGCCATTGTCCGCATGAAGCTGAAGGATGCAGCCGGGACAACCCTGGCCGTCAAGACTCTCACTCTGGCGGCCAAGACGCAGCTTTCCCGATTTCTCACCGAATTGTATGATGGCGCAGCCTTACCGGCGGAGTTGGATGGAAGCATAGACGTTACCGCCGACCGGCCCATTCTCGCTCTGACCCTGCGGCAGCAGGGACAGGTTTTCACCTCCATGCCGACACTCCCGTAGGGGCACCCCTCGCGGGTGCCCTGTCGCGCCGCTCATCGTAGGGGCAACCCTTGCGGGGGAGCAAAACAAGGACACCCACTTTTCCG
>CAZTVS010000047.1:0-3224 GCA_964617125.1 uncultured Acidobacteriota bacterium | reverse complement strand
CTACCGGCGCCTGAAGAAGGCCTACCGCGGCAACCTCCGCAGCCTCCTTCCCCACTGATCCGGAACCGCCGGTGTCTCGCCGGCAGCAAGGCATACGTTCCTCTGAAACCCGTTAGTATTTGGACTGCTCGGTGTGCAGAATTTTGGATAGCTCTATCGAAGTGTAAACAGCGATTTGTGCTTTCCGGTAATCTTTTCGATCGCGAGTCACGATCGCATCGATTCCGGCAGAGCATGCCGCTGCATGGATAACCGCATCTTCAAAATCGTTGAAATCGGAAACAAGAGCCGATTCCAGGACTCGGCGATTGACGGGAATGATTTCAAACAAGCGCAGCAGTTTTTGCACCTCTTTTTGGGCACGTCCGGAGCCTACCGCCTTGGAGATAAGATAATGGATGGTAGTGATGGAAGTTGCACATAAAGATCCGACAAGAATTCCCTCTTCCACTTGCGAAAACAGCCTGACTGCCGCTTCGGCAAAGGGCATTCGATCCATGAGTACATCTAATACGATATTGGTATCGAATAAGACTTTCAACGGTGCTTTGCCTCTAAAAAGGCTTTATAATCTCCTTTATCGAGATTGGCTTCACGCAATAATCCCCTCAGGGATTGAGTGATTGGGCCTGTCGGTGGTTGTTTTTCCCCGGTTTCAACATTCAACAACCGGAAGTAATCAGCCACTATCTTCGAAATCGATTGGCCTGTCTGGGTGGCATATGACTTGGCCTGTTCGATCAGTCGATCATCCAGACGAAGGGTCAGTTTCGTTTGCATAAGAAATCTCCCGTTCTGTGACGTATACTTTTTAAATAAGTGTACGTCTTAATTCATTATCCGTCAAGAATGGAGATCTTTAGCCAAAGTTTTTTTCAATGAGCAATGAGCAAAACAGTGAGCAAAACAGGGACACCCACTTTTCCGATATACCATTCACCACTCCCTGGATTCCTGAATATCTGGAGTTAATAGGGGTGATTTAAAAGTGGGTGTCCCAGATTGACGATAGATGGGTATCCCGGATTGCCACTAACCCTGGGCAGCAGGACCAAGGTATTCATCACCATGCCGATCCTCCCGTAGGGGCACCCCTCACGGGTGCCCAGTCGCCCGAGAGTAAACAGGGTCGCCCGAGAGTAAACAGGGACACCCGAGAGTAAACAGGGACACCCACTTTTCCGATATACCATCCGCCACTTCCTGGATTCTGGATTGTCTGGACTTACACGGAGTTGTTTGAAAGTGGGTGTCCCGGAATGCCGTTTGAAAGTGGGTGTCCCGGAATGCCAGGTGTCCCGGAATGCCGCCTCTGGACTGCCCTCCTGGAGAAATATGGGGTGATTTGAAAGTGGGTGTCCTGGACTGATACGTCCCAGAATGATACGGATTGTTAATAGGTGGGTGTCCTGGATTGCTGGATTGTCGTCCTGGATTGCCGAAGGGGTTAAGCCACGGAGGTGAGCTGGGTGGCCAGTTTTCCGGTCCAGGCTCGAATCGCCGGCCAGTCGCGTTTGTCCTCTTCTTTGGCCTTCATTCCTTTGGCGATAGCGCTATAAAAAAAGGACAATTTGCTATAGTCGATGCGGCCGGCGAAAATGCCGTGGCTCAAAGGCTGGAGGCGCGGTGGCTGCTCTGAGTCGGGAAAATGCGTGGCGATCAACTTTTGGTGTTCGGCCGGCCGGTCAACCATAAGCATACATACGGTAAAGGTTGCCAGTGGCATTCGGCTCAAGGTCATGCGGTGGTTTTTCACAAAACCGGCGGCATCGGACATCCATCTGCCCATATAAATGGCGCTGCCCAGCACCACCGCCTGGTAGGAGTTAAGGTCGGTCACATCTCTGGCCTGGCGCACGTCCACCGCGGCCCCGGAGTCACATAATACGCTGCCGATGGCCTCGGCAACCTCGCCGGTGGCTCCGGCGCGGCTGGCATAAGCGACTAAAATCCTTTTGGTCATAGTTTTTTCTTTCGAGCAAGTCAGTTCTTTGAAGGCAACCTCAGGCGGCATGGTGGCCAACATACCCAATCCGGCGCAGGTGACAATTCCTGAGCCGACGGCGACTCCCGTCCGTAGAAAGAAGCGACGACGACCGATTTTGTTTTGCGTTTTCATTCCTACCTTTCTGCAGATACAGAATAATAAATAATCGATGCCTGGAAAATCAATGAAAAATCGAAAGCTCTTTTACGACTGGACTTTTTTTCGTTTCGATTTAGAATGTCTATGCCTTGGATCGATGATGAATACCTATATACACGGATACGACGGCCGGGAAAAATTGAGGCTTCAGGACCAGGCGGATACCCTGGTCGAACTGCTGCATGGCGACACACGATATCCGGCCGGCAGCCTGGTTTTGGAGGCCGGATGCGGCGTCGGTGCCCAGACCCAGACCCTGGTTGCGAACAGCCCCGGGACACAAATCGTCTCCCTCGATATCTCCCTGGATTCACTCCGGGAAGCGCGCCGGATGGTGTCGCGGTCCGCAAGCGGTCCTGTTTCCTTTCTCCAGGCCGACATATTCCACCTCCCTTTCCCTCCCCATTCCTTCGACCATCTGTTCGTCTGCTTCGTCCTGGAACATCTACACGATCCGGTCCAGGCGCTCTCCAGGCTGAAGGAAGTTTTAAAACCGGGCGGGTCGCTTACCGTGATCGAAGGAGACCACGGCTCGGCCTACTTTTATCCCGACAGCGATTACGCCCACAGGGCGATCGACTGCCAGATACGGTTGCAGCGTCAGGCGGGAGGCAATGCCTTGATCGGCAGAGAACTCTATCCTTTGCTGCGGGCGGCCGGTTTTGCCTCGATCCGGGTTTCCCCCAGGATGGTTTACGTAGATGCCGGAAAGCCGGAGTGGGTGGATGGTTTTACCAAAAAGACATTCACGGTCATGATCGCAGGAGTGCGCCGGGCAGCCTTATCTTCCCGGATGATCGATGCGGCCACCTTCGATCGGGGCATCGCCGATTTGTATCGGACCGCCGAAAAGGACGGCGTATTCTGCTACACCTTTTTTAAAGCCGTAGCCCATCCTTCCTGATGATCTCGCAAAAAGTCATGCCATGAAAAATTGTATCAGCTGTTGTAGGGGCACGGCGTGCCGTGCCCAAAGGGAGCCCCCATCCTACGGTCGCCAGGGCACGGCACGCCGTGCCCCTACTCGAAATATTTTAGATACAGTTAAAACACCTGAAAACGATACTTTTTGCGAGGT
>CAZTVS010000046.1:0-34110 GCA_964617125.1 uncultured Acidobacteriota bacterium | reverse complement strand
TCTAACCAGGCGAAATCCGATATTTATAGCGGTATTTTTTTCAGGGGAGAAACCACCACGATTGGCGGAACGGATATCGAAGGGCAAAACGGCGAAAGATCCGCCACGCATACAACGGTACTGACCGGTAGCAGGTCCGTGGTAATCTGTCTGTGCCCCTGAGGGATAGGAGGCTTGCCAATCCCAGCACCATTCCCATACGTTTCCATACACATCCTTCAACCCCCATGGACTGGAGGCTTTTAAGCCTACACCGTGAGCTGTCTTTTGACCATTGGGGCAAAACCAGCTCACCGTTTCCAGGGCGGTGAAAACTCCTGCGGTACAGGATTCGTACGTCGCAGATGTGTAGGCAGGTTCGGAAAGCCAGAAGGGACCGGTTGTACCTGCCCGGGTAAAATACTCCCACTCTCCCTCTGTCGGCAGTCGGAAACCGTTGGCATTGAAATTACAATAAACTTCGCCGGTTTTGTAGTTCGATGCCGTCAAAGGCTGGGTAAATCCGCTGTCCTTGTAATAGACGACAGTAAGTCTGTGGTGTAAAGAAAGCAGATTGGCAAACAACAATGTATCGTACCAGGAAACCTTCGTTACCGGGTAGGCCGGCGATGATGATATGGAGGAGGAGGGATCCGGCGGTAACGTTGATTGCACGACCCGCAAATCCGACCACATTTTCCGGCTGATCTCCGTTTCCGTCACCAACAGGGATTTGGTAAACGTATGAAGAAACTGGGGGCCCTCTCCTTGAAAGGCTCTTCCCGGTTCCGTCTCCGGCGATCCCTGTAGAAAGGTTCCGGCCGGTATGGCCCGCAAATTACCCACGATCGTATCGTTCGAATGCAGATTATTATTACCGGCAGGCAAATGCACCGTTACCCGGGTCAATTCGTATTTCTGTCCCCCGCTCGATGTCGCCTGGATCGTCAACGTATGCGCTCCAGCCGGGTAGACGAAGCTGGCCCAGGAAAAGGTATAGCCGGTATCGGTGGGTATGGTGATCCCCAGTCCCGAAAAGTAGCTCTTCACATCGGGCCGGGCAATCCCTTGACGGGCCACGGCCGCCGCTGCCCCGTCCACCAGAAGCTCGATCTTTGCCGGCAATAGGCCTGTCTTTCCTGCGATCAGCACGGCCCATCCGCTGCCGCTGCCTACGCCCGATACGGTGGCCCCGCTCTTCGGGCTGTCCAGCGAACCGCTCAGCGTCATGGGCGGCAAGGTGCTGCTGGTACTGGTCGAGGTCGACGTAGTAGTCGAAGTGGTGGTTATGGTGGTGGGCACCTCGGCAATCGCTATGCCGCTGACCACCGGGATGCTGGAAAAAACCGAAAGGTCTCCCTTGAACCGAAGGGTGGTTCCTGCCACCTTCCCTCCGTCAGTCTTGACCACCAGACTGCCGATAAAATCGGTCAGGTTCACCATGGGAAACAGCTGGTCCAACATCAGGGCAAACTGCCTGCGCCCCTGCAAGGTCCATGTCGCTGTCGTCCCTCTCTGCCTTCCTTCCTGGTCCAGCAGAGTCATGCGTAGGGTCACCGATCCGCCAACGTTCGGGTTGGCCACCGCCAATCCCGAGAGCATCCCTCCCGTCCGGTCCACCGCCAGCACAAACTCCGAAACTGCCACCGCCGGGTTGATCCCCGCCTGCGACAGCACCCTCCCCCCGCTGTGGAAGTAGTACACCACCGATCCCCCGATGGGTCCGTCGGCACTGACTCGGGCCCAGCCCACCTCCGGTTGGCCCGGATTGGCGTTGAGCGTATGCAGGAATGCGGTTCCAAAGGCCGGTAAGGCGATGGAATGACTGCCGGCAGCCGGCCGCCCGTATAGAGCCATAGCCAGCGGGGTCCCGTCCTGGCGGTAGAAGTTCAGCTGGGCGGCGATCGTCCGATCGTTCGGATTCACCAGGCAGAAGGTAGTGCTGTATCCGGCGCCGTCGGCGATCTGAGGAAAATTCAAAATCTCCGGCTCGGGATTGATCGTCGTATCGATTACCGGGATGGAGGCCAGAACGTTAACCCCGGCATCGAAGCGCAGGGTAGTGCCGATGAGTACATTCTCCGGGGCCCGCACGGCAATCGATCCGGTGAAGTTATAGAAATTGTAGCTGGGGAAGATTTCCGCCGGCAACTGGGCAAAATGCTCCAGGGCTCCTAGATTCCGGTTGGACCAGGCCAGTGAGTTCCCTCCGGAATCGTACAGCGTAAGGCTCAGGCTCACCGGCATGGCGTTGGGATTGGCTACCGCCAGACCGGCCAGATAATCGTTCTGCATATCCACCGAGAGGCGGAAGTTTTCCGCCGGTACCGACGGATCCAGGCCCGCTTCTCCCAGAACCGTGCCGCCGACGCTGTAGGAATAGATCAGAGAACCGCCGATAGGGCTGGCACTGCGCACCCGGGCCCATCCGATCTGAGTCTGATCGCCCTGGTTGGCCGATTTCAGAGATAGGGTGCCGCGGGCCTTGATATTCAGGGTAAAGGAACTGTCGGTGGCGCCATTGAGCGCGAGCGGCAGAGGGGTTCCGTTGCTGCGGAAGAGATCGAGCGTGCAGACGATGTCGGTGCCGCCCGGATTGACCAGCAGGAACTGAGTGGCATAGCCGCCCCCGTCCGCCAGCTGGGCAAAGTACATCTCGTAGGTCTGAGCCGTGTCTGCCTGCACCCAGCCGATCAGGCGTAAAGGGAGATACCATGAAAAAATGCCCAATAACAGGAGGATAATTACTACCGTCAGTCTGCCGTCATTTCTCATGCGTCGCTCTCCCGGTTAGAAAATCGAATTAGATTGCCAAGTTTTTTTTGGTTTATGTGTTGCGTGCAGTAAGACATATAACCGGCAATATGTCCAGTCTGCAAAGGGAATTACTCTCTACTTAATGAAGTCGCAAAAAATCGATCATGCTAGAAAAACGGGTCGCGTTTGTAGTTCCGCCTTTAGGCGGTGCCGCGTAAATAAAGGCTTTCACGAATCCTTGGGATGCCGCGTAAACGCGGAACTCCCATGAAACATAACAACGTGGCCGGAGCCTCCGGCTCCGGATTTACCTCCCGGAGCTAGAAGCTCCGGCATCTTTGAATGTTTCTTTATTTATTAAGGCGACATTATTTCTGCAGTGGGGATCGCTACAAGCCTTGGATTTTCCATTACTCCGAGTTTATTCCGTATTGATTCGAAAGATGTTGCCGGCAGGACGCCGGCGCTCCCAGGACTTTTTTATTCAATTTCTTGGTTTTTTGAAAGAGGTGGCCCCAGGTCATTTTCAGTTTCGCGGGTTCGGCTTATAATATCACCCATGTCAGGCAAAGCGGGATTTACGATGGGAACAGACTCCGGAACGGCGAAGCGCGTGCTTCCCTGCCCGCCGGAAGAAAAGGCCGTTCTGCGAAGCCCAGGCAATCCCTATATTCGCAAACTCAGGCATTTTCTTTCCCAATCCAATTTCCGTCATAGCGATCATTTTCCGATCGAGGGGCCAAAACTGATTCAGGAGGCCATCCGTGCCGGGTTATCCTTCGAGACGATCCTCCTCACTCCCCGATTCGAAAACCGACCGGACGCCGCCCCTCTGCTCCATTCTCTGCACCAACAGACTCGGCGGTTTCTCCAGGTAGAGGAGGATGTCCTGCAGGCCCTGTCCGATACCTGCCAAAGTCAAGGTATTTTGGGGCTGGCAAAGAAAGCCATGGCCCCACATTTGCAGTCTCTTACCGATATCACCGGCATTGTCCTTGTCCTTGCCGATCTGCAGGATCCGGGCAACTGCGGGACCTTGATACGCACTTTCCTTGCTTTCGGAGGGACCGTCGTCGCGACCGTTGGGATGACCGCCGATCCGCTGTCTCCCAAGGCGTTGCGCTCATCGGCCGGAGCTACTCTGCATGTCCGCTCCTTTCATTACACCGATTTCCAGGAATTCCAATCTCATCCGGTTTTCTCTCGGATCCCTCTTTATGCGGCGGTGATTCGTCATGGTCGTCTTCCCTCCTCTTTCTTCGCCGAGCTTCCCTGGGGACTGGTGATCGGCAACGAAAGCCGGGGAATACCTCCCGAGATACTCGACTCTTGCCGCGACGGTATTTCCCTTCCCATGGAAGAGATCACCGAGTCGTTGAATGCTGCGGTAGCCGGTTCTCTTCTTCTCTACGAATTATCTCGGGCCTTGTCCATCGGCCCCTTTCGAGTCCAAGGATGAAACAACAAAAGACCCTCTTTACCGTTACTCCGGCAGGCATCCCTGACCAGGGGAAACACCCGTTGGCCGACCGCATGCGGCCTCGCCGGCTGGAAGAATTCCTTGGCCAGGAACATCTGCTCGGTCCGGGAAAAGTGCTGCGGACGGCCATCGAGACGGACCAGGTCCCATCTATGATCTTGTGGGGACCTCCGGGAGTAGGCAAGACCACCCTGGCAAGGATTATCGCCTCCATGACCCGCTCCCGTTTCGCCTCTTTCAGTGCCGTGCTTTCCGGAATCAAAGAGGTAAAGGAGCTGATGTCGGAATCCGAGACCGCTTTCCGGCGGGAAGGGACGCGGACGATCCTTTTCATCGATGAGATCCATCGCTTTAACAAGGCGCAGCAGGACGCCTTTTTGCCGCATGTGGAAAGCGGACAGATCGTCCTCATCGGCGCCACCACGGAAAACCCTTCTTTTGAGATCATTTCGGCCCTGCTGTCACGGCTAAAGGTATACGTACTGGAAGCCCTGACCATCGAACAGATCACCCTGCTGCTGCGCCGCGCCCTGGAGGACACGGAACGGGGCCTGGGAAAAGCAAATCTGAAGATTTCCGCGCAGGCCCTGGAACGTTTGTCCGTTTTTTGCAACGGGGATGCCCGCATGTCGCTGAACGCCCTGGAAATGGTTGCCGCCCATGTGATTCATAGCGGAAAGGAGGCGGAAGAAATCGGCGCGGAGGCCCTGCAGCGGGTCATCCAGCAGAAGGGATTTCTTTACGACAAGCATGGGGAAGAACATTTCAATCTGATTTCAGCCCTGCACAAGACCATACGCAACAGCGATGCGGACGCAGCTCTCTACTGGCTGGCCCGAATGCTGGAGTCGGGAGAGGATCCCCTGTATATCGCACGCCGCCTGGTACGTTTTGCCAGTGAGGATGTCGGTCTTGCCGACCCGAATGCGCTACGCCTTTCTATGGCGGCCAAGGAGGCTGTAGAGTTCATCGGCCTGCCGGAGGGAAACCTGGCCCTGGCCCAGACGGTTATTTATCTTGCCGCGGCGCCCAAATCGAATGCGGTCTACACCGCCTATTCCCGTGTCCGGGAGACGATTGCCAACACCCAGAACGACCCGGTCCCCCTGCACCTGCGCAATGCCCCTACCCGGCTGATGAAGGATCTGCAATACGGTGAGGGATACGAATATGCCCACGATATGGAGGAGAAAGTATCCGCCATGTCCGGTCTCCCCCAGCGCCTGGAGGGAAGACGGTTTTATTTCCCTTCGGAGGAAGGACTGGAAAAGCGCATCCGCGAACGCCTGGAGACTATGGAAGCCGTACGCAAGCGTTTGCGCCAGGATCCTGGAAATTAGAATCGGCCTGCGGTTCCCGCGTCAGGCCCTAAATGCGGATCCCTTCCGGACTGATCCCCTGCAGGAAGAAATTGGGATCGTTTAAAAAGCTCTGAAATAGAACGATGAAAGCCAATGCTCCCTGGATGATCAGCTCTTTATCGCTGTAAAGAAGCAGGAGCTGGTTCTTCCGGGCGGCCGATACCGGATTGTCGAAACGCTGGATGAAACCGTCCAGGCGGTGTTTTTCCGTGGCGGCGGTGACCGCTCCGATACCGCCGTTCATACAATAATCCATGGCTTCCATGACCAGCTTCTGCTGCAGCTTCACGTCCTTCAGATGGTATCCGAAGATGTGCATGATGATCCGTTCCGCTTCACGCATACTGGCATAGCATATCGCTTCAAACAGTTCGCGGGCTACATGATTGTTGGCCTCTACCGCTCTTTTCATACGAATCAAGGAGAGGGTCACCACATTCTTGAAAAGCTCGTACATCCTTTGCGCGCCATTCATCGGGGCCGGAGGCGGATGGTCCTGCATCGGAGTATAACTCCGATAGTTCCTGACAAACTGCAGCTGGAAGATGTGCTGGAAAAAGTCGATTCCGGAAAGCGGATCTTCGATATCGATGCGCATGTCCAGGGTGTTGTCGAGACGGTCCGCCAGTTTGAGAGTGACGAGGGATGGGATCTCGATCGATTTATCGACAATCCGTCCCATGTAGGTATAATAGGTGTCTTTCTTTTTCTTGGTGAGATAACCGACCCGTTCCATCAGAAACCAGCGTCCGTTTTCATCCATCCGTTTGGACAGCATCTTCTCGAATCGCTGCTCGATCGTGTCCCAGTAGTCCTTCTCGTATTTGTCGGCTGTCAGATCCTCCAGTTTGTCGTGCAGCATCATGCTCAGCAGATCGACGACATCCAGCGTGTCCGTGGTCCGGGTCAGCAGGGCGGTGGCCCGCAGGGGATGCAGGATGGCCATGGGTCCCAGTCTTCGATGTTTCGACTGGTAGGCCATTTCCAGATATTCCAGGGTTTCAAGAAGCAACTTTCTATCGGAAGGCTGCAGGTTCACCTTGCCGATGACGGTGGCGATTACACTTTCCCTTCCTACGGCAGCGGCACTGAGCTGGTAATTGAGCGCGGCGGAGAGTCTCAAGAATTCACTTAGATCGTAAACGGACATAAACGGTTCTTCTTGCTCTTAGTAGGATGCCCCAACTGCAGCAGCAAAAGCAAGCTATTTTTCCACTCTATTGAAACACGCGCAGGATCTGACGGTGAATCTCCGCCAGCTCCGCCTGCGAGCGTTCCACCTCCTGAATCTTCTCTTCCAACCGTTTCAACAGAACGGTCTTTTCCAACCCGTTGCGGATGACGAGCTTCAGGTCCTCATTGTTCCAGGGCTTTTCGATATAGTGATACAGGCCCACATCGTTGATGGCCTTGATCGCATTTTCCTTGTCCGCATAACCGGTCAGCAGGATTCGGAGTGCCTGCGGGTATTTCTTTTTGATATGGCCGAGGAAGGTGATCCCATCCATCTCGGGCATCAGGTAATCGCTGATCACCAGGTCGATGGGATGGGTATCCAGTTCTCTCAGCGCCTGTAGCGGGGACGTATAAGTAAAGACCTGGTAGTCGGTCTCGATTTTGAGAAAGGCGCGGATGGATGTCAATACCATTTCTTCGTCATCGACGAGCAGGATGTTGATTCCGTTGGATGCTTGCATGAATTGGCTCCTCAGTTTAGCGGCAAGGTAATAGTAAAAGTCGTTCCCTTCCCAACTTCACTTTGCACCTCGATGTGCCCCTGATGTTGGGTGATGATCTTATGTACGATGGACAGACCGAATCCTGTACCCAGTCCCATCCGCTTGGTGGTAAAACCGTGCTCGAAGATCCGGGACAGGTTTTCCGGTGCAATCCCCGTTCCGGTATCGCTGATCTGTATCTTGACGCAAGCGCCGTCGACGAAGGTGCGAATGGTGATGGTTCCCTTCTCCGGGATGGCCTGAGCCGAATTGACCAGAAGATTCATGAAAACCTGGTTTAACTGATTGGGAAAGCACTCGATTTCCGGAATCGCCCCGTAATCCTTGATCACCTGAATTCGGTTCTTCATCTGGTGGTGAACCAGCACCAGGGTGCTGTCGATTCCTTCATGAATATTGGCCCGCTTGCACTGGGCTTCATCCAAACGGGCAAAGTTCTTCAGACTGCGAACGATAAAAATGATCCGCTCGCAGGCCATCTGGTTGTTCTGAAGGATCTCTTGCAGAATTCCGATCACCTCGGAAATCTCATCCGAATCGCTTTGATCGGCGAAACGTAGAAGTTCTTGAATTTTCTCCGTCAGTTTATTCAGTGCCCGGGCAAGAACATCATTGTTACTATTGATGGAGCCGAGGGGAGTGTTGATTTCATGGGCAATTCCAGCCACCAGCAGACCGAGGGAGGCCATCTTTTCCGACTGGACCAATTGCGTCTGCGTCTCTTTTAAACGGCGATTGGTCTCCTCCAGTTCCCGGGCCCGATTCAGGATTTCCTGCTGATAGGTAATCTGTTCTGTAAGGTCGTTGACGATGATGAAGGTCTGACGGCTGCTGGGAATGGGGGCGAAGGTCAATTCGAAATGCCGGTCACGAAATTCCTGCTTCAACACCATCGGACTGCTGTCGGATTCCAGAACGCTGCATACTGTCTCCGCCAGGGATTGCGGAAACACGGCGGCGGCCTCTTCCGGAGTCACCTCCAGCTGTTCCAATAGCTTGATAAATGCCAGATTCATGAACGGTACGCCACCACAGCAATCACAGCGGACCACAGGAAACGGGCAAGTCAGGAAGAATTCAGCCAGCTCTTCTAATTTGGTTCGAAACAGGTGATCCTGGGTCACATCGACATGGATCGAGAGTTTTCCCCAGCTGGTGCCCTTGGAATCGACCACCGTATTGTTAAAATAATGGATGTAACAGGGATTCGGCCGTACGAGTTGGAGATCTTTCTGTACCGAAGGCCCCTGAATGTCGAACATGGTATGCAGCGCGTCCGCCAGGTCGGAGGGACGGGCCGATTCCGCACGGACTGTCTCCAACAGACGATCAAAGGAAAACCCGATAAGGGATGTGCCCTCGGGAATTCCGTACATGCGATAGAACAACGGATTGATCAACTGGATTTTTCCTTCCAGGTCGACAAAGAGTATTCCGGAAGGGACCGAATTGGTCAGAGCATCGTTCATCTGTTGATGATTAAGAAACTGCTCCTGTAGTTCCCGGTATTTCTGCTCTAGAGACATAGGAATCATCCTAATCGCCGATCAATCGTTTCATTCTCCGGATCAATGCCCGGAAAATACTCTGTCCGATTTCAATGTGATCGGCCATGAGATCGAGAAAGTCTTCTTGATCGATGCGTAGCAGCCGCGAAGACTCAATGGCCGTCGCCGACATCAAACGTTGCTCCTTATCGAAGAGAGCCCAGGTACCGATGGCCTCGTGGCGGCCGGCATAGAAACGTTCCTGATTCTCCCTCTGCAAGAGGATCTTCCCTTCAATGATAAAAAACATGGCATCGGATGGATCCTTCTCCCGAAAGATCACATCTCCCGGTCCGCAGTGCTCTTCCTTGGCGATGGATGCCAGAAAGGAGAGGTCCTCGCTGGAAGCATCGCGGAACAGATCCATGTGTTGTAAAAGAAGGGCTTTTTCCACCAGGGTCAGCAATGGTTTTCTCCGGTAAGTCCGGTGGGAAAATAACCTAGATGGTACTTGAAGTCAAGTAGGCCGGGAAGCGGAAACGGTTTCCTGACTACGGTTCGACACCTGTCCAGGACGATTTCCTAATAGGTCGACAAGTATGGCAATCCAACCCCTCCTTTTTAACCGGACGTGGCAAAATTGTTCTCTTGACTTTGCCGATCAAGACGGTTATTTTCCCCCTGAACCGACAATGTGGTATCAAGGATCTTGGTGAAACTCAATGTGGTCGCTCGATTTGCTCCGCCCCGCCCCTGTAGCGGAGGCCGTTCCGGAAGCTCTGATAGGTGAAACCTATCGACGCCGGCGCATGCAACAACAATGCGCATTCATTGACGATCGTCCGGAGAACGTGCAGTCGGCCATAGACCTGGGAATGACCGGAATCCTGTTTCAGAATGCCGCCGAACTTTGTGCCAACCTGCGGGAAGCCGGCCTTCCCATAACTTCCAGCTAGAGCGTTTGCCGATATTTCCCTAAAAGCAACGACTGACCGATGGATTCATGATGCCGAAACGATCTTCCATTCTGCATACCTGGGGACAAACCACGATGGTCGATTGTGGCGGCCACGTATTTATCACTGCTTGTCCCGTTCCGAACGAATCCCAGGGTGCGATACAACAATGCTTTCGTCACATTGCGGAAACCATTGCCGGCAACGCCTTGATTCCGGTCCATGAGCGTCTGTTCGGCAGCGAATCGTTTCTGTCCTTTCTGAAAGAAGCGAGGCAGACCGCTTACCAAACAACCGGCCTCGACCCCGGTGGACCGATAACCTGTCTGGACGGTGCACCGCCATGTGGGCATGGAGTTGCGGGGATCCTGATACACTGCATCCGTCAACAGGATGCGTTCACAACCCCAACCATCCTCTGCAAAGAAGGACTGGCGATAGGTAGACAATGGCAATCCAACCGCGCGGACTATCTGATACTCCAGAATCTGGGAACGGACACCGACCCCAAGGATGCACCGATTGTCCAGGCCAAACAGGTGTTTCGACGCATTCACCAGCTGGTTTCGGAAGCGGGATTTTCACCCCAGGATATAGTGCGGACATGGTTTTATCTCCACGACATTCTCCAATGGTACGCGGATTTCAATCTAGTCCGCAGGGCCGCATACTCGGAATTCGGTCTCATGCCGGAGCCGGAGCAGATCCTGCTTCTACCGGCCAGCACCGGTATCGGATGCCGGAACGCCACCGGACACGCGATCACCGCGGATCTGCTGCTGGTCCGAACCAAGGACGGCATCCGGCCCCACCGCATCCTGAATCCGGCACAAAAAGAGGCTTTCCGATACGGATCCGCCTTCTCTCGTGCCGCCGCAATCGCAGAAAGCGACACCTCGCTGATCGAGATCTCCGGAACCGCGGCCATCGACGAGCAAGGCAAGAGTCTCCATGCCGGCGATGCCAGGTCCCAGGTCGAGTGCACTCTCGATAAAATGGATGTGCTGCTCGCTCAGGTCGGAGGAACGATCCGGGACGTCGTTTCCGCCACCGTCTTCGTCAAGCGACCGGAAATGGAGGAGATCTTTCGACAGGTATGCCGAAACCGCGGCATGGAAGACTTCCCTGCCGTCATCGCACGAGCCGATATCTGCCGGGACGAACTCCTCTTTGAAATCGACGCCGAAGCCCTGGTATCCAGGAACCGACACTGAACGTCGGACAGATTGCATAATCGACGGAAAGAAATTAGGATATAGCTAATTAGAAATGTGGGCCACTATTCAGTCACATCCGTTTGGGAGAGGGCCAACGGCCCGGCGACATAACAGCCTGGGGCAAGCGAAGCGTCGCCCCAGGTGTGCTTTGGGAAACGATTCAGGGCTGAAGGCCCGAAACATCTATCCCTTGGAAGCATCATGGTAGCGGTCCTTCAGACCTTATTCCATCAGGGGCGGTTTTCCAGGGGTTTTGCTGGGCTCCACCCCTGGCTGGTATGTTGCCGGGCCTTTGGCCCTGTATTTCCGATAGAACAAAGACGGTACGGGTCGGCGACCTTCAGGCGGTGCCGCGTAAATACAGGCTTTCACGAATTCGCGGGATTCCCTGTAAACGTGGAACACGCGACACCGGGTTTTTTGCGAATCCATTCTTCATCGATCGCGGGTTTTCTTTTGGCTATCGTGTTATGTTTCTCACCTCCTATCCGGTTGATGTCCCAGCCCACTCGAATCGGAGCAAACCCAGGATCTGCACTTTGCACCATCACCATCGATTACCCTGAGCCGGGATCCATCTTCCCTCCTGAAATCACAGCCCCGACTTTCCTATGGCGCGATCCTTCCGAGAGTGCCGAGCGTTGGCAGATCGATTGGATGTCCTCGGACGGCATGGCCGGAAAGAGCGCAGATTCGTCCGGCGAACGGCTACGCGTGGGAGAGATCGATCCTCTCAGTGTTTCCCACACCAATGAATTGCCTCGGCTGACGCCGGAACAAGCAGAGACCCGGATCTGGAAACCGACTACTGACGAATGGCAGTGGATGAAGATGCATTCCGTTTCCGGTTCGCTGACCGTACGGATTACAGGTTTCCGGAACGATCGCCCGGTATCGCAGGGTCATGTCAACTTTACGACATCCAGGGATCCGGTTGGAGCGCCCATCTTTTACCGGGATGTGCCGCTGATGCCTTCCGAGTTGAAAAAAGGGGTGATCAAACCCCTGGCGCAAAACATACTTCCCTATGTCGGCTGGCGATTGCGGAACATCGGCGAACCGGAGAGCCGTCTTTTAATGAAGGGGCTGCATACCTGTGCCAATTGCCACTCCTTCTCGGCGGACGGAAAGGTCATGGGTATGGATCTGGACGGACCGGAAAATGACAAAGGCCTCTACGCTCTGGTCAAGGTCACCGAATCGATGTCCATCCGCAACGAAGACGTCATCTCCTGGAGTTCCTTTCGCGGGGAGACCTCCAAGGAAAAACGGCTGGCTTTCATGTCGCAAATCTCGCCTGACGGACGCTTCGTGATAACCACAACGCAAGTGGAATACTATGTCGCCAACTTCCTGGATTACCGCTTCCTCCAGGTGTTCTATCCGACGCGTGGAATCCTGGCGTGGTACGATCGGGTGAAAGGGACCATGCAGGCTCTCCCCGGAGCAGACGATCCAAAACTGGTGCAGGCCAATGCCGTATGGGGTCCTGACGGAAAGACGCTCTTCTTCATACGGGCGAAGTCCCAGCCGCCTTATCCCGAAGGAAGAGAAAGGGCTTTATACGCCAACGACCCTAA
Source organism: uncultured Acidobacteriota bacterium (assembly GCA_964617125.1). Lineage (GTDB taxonomy): Bacteria > Acidobacteriota > UBA6911 > CAINFC01 > CAINFC01 > CAZTVS01. The sequence continues at coordinate 21,554 of CAZTVS010000046.1, read as the reverse complement.
TGAAGTCCCCATCCGGTACGATCTTTACCGTATTCCCTTCCATGAAGGGAGGGGTGGCCGGGCAGAACCGGTTCAGGGCGCCTCGCATAATGGAATGAGCAATTCCTTCCCGAAAATTTCTCCGGATGGAAAATGGATCGTCTTCGTGCAGAGCCGGAATGGCCAGCTGATGCGTCCGGACAGCCAGCTCTACATCGTGCCCACGGCGGGAGGCAAGGCTCGTCTGATGAGGTGCAACACCACACGGATGAACTCCTGGCACAGCTTTTCTCCCAACGGGCGATGGATGGTCTTTTCGTCGAAGAGTCGCTCACCCTACACCCAGATGTTCCTGACCCACATCGATGAAGCGGGCAACGACAGCCCCGCGATTCTACTGGAGAATTCGACGGCGGCCAATCGTGCCGTCAATATACCGGAGTTCGTCCATATCCCGAACGGAGGCATCTCCAGCATCGAGGCGCCGGCCGCCGAGTTTTACCGGCTTTATAACCAGGCATGGGAGTTGACCCAGAAGGGGCAATTCGAATCGGCCATCGCGGAATGGAACAAGGCGCTGGCCCTGAACCCGGAGGATGCCAAGGCCCTGAATAATTACGGGGCCTTACTGATGCGCCAGGGCAGACTGGAGGAAGCGGTACGTGTTCTCCAGAAGGCCCTGCGGCTCAAGCCCGATTTCCCCAGCGCCGGCGACAATATGGGATTGGCGATGATGCGCTCGGGCAAGCTGGAGGAAGCCCTGCCCTATTTCCGCAAGGCCCTGGAATGGAAACCCGATTCCGTTGAGACGCGGGTTAACCTCGGCGGGGTTCTGCTCCAGTTGGGGAGACATCGGGAAGCCCTGGCCGAACTCCGCACTGCACTGAGCCTGGAACCGGACCAGGCCATTATTCTGGGCAATATGGCCTGGATACTGGCAACCAGCCCCGACAACTCCATTCGTGACGGATCCCGGGCCATAGCATTGGCCGAGAAAGCGGTCCGGCTGTCCGGAGGAACCGATCCTTTGATCCTGGAAACCCTGGCGGTGGCTTATGCCGGACAGAGTCGTTTTCCGGATGCAATCGCAGTCATAGAAAAAGCCTTGAACCTAGCCTCCCATCAGAACAACCTGTCGCTGGCAAACGGCCTGAAGAGCCGCCTGGCTCTCTTCAGATCCGGACGTACTTCAGTGGAAGGGCGATAAATCGAAAGAATTCATGGTGGTCCGATGAAAACCAATCGAAGAAACTTCATGAAAAAAACCAGAAACCTGACGGGCATGAGTCTTGCCGGCGGCAGTCTCCTCGCGGGTTCCTCTACTCAAGCAAACATCCCATCTGTGAAGCGACCGGAGAAAAGTCCTGTGCCGCGTTTCAACATGTCCGGCTATGCAGCCCCTCCCATGGCTAAGGTCCGGGTGGCGATCCTCGGGCTGGGCCAGCGCGGACCGGCCCACATGGAGATTATGAGCCATATCGAGGGCGTCGAAATCCGTGCCCTATGCGATATCCGTCCGGAAAAGGTTGAGGCGGCCAAAAAGAGGCTCGAAGGAACGGCACATCATCCGGTCGTTTTGACAGGAGTGGAAGACTGGAAGAAAGTCTGTGAGCGCGACGATGTGGACCTGGTGATGCTGACAACCCCCTGGTATATGCACGCCACGATGGCCGTGTATGCCATGAAACACGGAAAACATGTGGCCTCCGAGGTGCCCGCAGCCGGGACGATCGAGGAATGCCGGCAGCTGGTGGAGACGGCCGAACAGACCCGCCGGCACTGCATGATGATGGAGAACGACTGCTATCTGCCGTTCCAGCTCATGACTCTGAACATGGCCAGGCAGGGGTTCTTCGGAGAAGTGGTGCATGCCGACTGTGCCTACAACACCAGCAAACTGAAAAACAATTTTTCTAAAAACCTGTATTGGGACATGTGGTGGCTCAGACAATATGCCTCCAGGCTGGGAAACCTATATCCTACGCATGGCCTGGGCCCGGTCGGCCAGATCATGAACATCAACCGGGGCGACAGGTTCGAATTTCTGGTGTCCGTGGAGAGTAACGATTTTATGATGCAGGCCAGGGCCCGGGAGCTTGCCGCCACGGATGACTTCTTCAAACCGTTCGCGGAAAAGAGCTACCGCGGCAACATGAATGTCACGACTTTGCGGACGGCCATGGGGCGTACCATCATGCTCCAGCATGATGCCACATCGCCTTCGCCGCACAGCCTGATCCATGGTATCTATGGGACCAAGGGTGCCGCACTCTATGATCCCGCTCCTCCGCGGCTCAGCAGAGGCAACCATGAATGGGCCTCTGCGAAAGAATTTAATTTATGGACGGAGCAGTACACGCCCCCCATCACCCGCCGCTTGGATGAGCTTACGCGTCAGATGAAGACCGGTCATGGTGGGACCGACCTTTTGGAAGACTGGAGGTTGATCGATTGCCTGCGTAACGGCCTGCCTCTGGACCAGGATGTGTATGACGCAGCCGCATGGAGCTCGATTCTCCCTTTGAGTGAATGGTCCGTCCGCAACCGCTCGAATTCCATCGATGTACCCGACTTCACCGCGGGCGCATGGAAAACCAACAAACCCAATATGGACATCCACCTCACCAGGGGAGGAAATACCAAATTAGTATAACCGGATACTATGACGTTGATTATGCCGGGGCGTTATGGCTTGCCCCCGACCTTCTCCATGAGCAGCCCGCAATGGCTTAAGAATGATACGGCTGCTGCCAGTTTTTCCCTGAGCATCGATTCCGTTCTATGCTCCGGGACACGATTCTGCCCGTGGAAAATTTTGCCTGAGAGAACCAAGGGCATGATTTCATGAGCCAGCTCGGCCAGGTCTCTTGTCCCATCGAGCATGGGAAGGATATGTCGCGTCAAGGGGTCGTCGATGCAAACGTTGAAATGGCGCAGATTGGGCACCAGGGAGGTTTCATGGATCTTCAGCCTTGCCAATGGACTGGCCAGCGGTTTGCCATCGAATGACAGGGCATAAGGGGGCTCGAAGGTATGTAGCTCGGCTATGTTGGCGGCATGAAGCCGAAGGAACAGCTCTGCCAATAGAATTTGGCAATCGCCCTTTTCTCCAGGGTTTGCGCCGTTTTCCCGTACACGGGTCATGGCTTTTTCCGTCAGCTCGGTTAAAGGGATAGACCGCGGCCAGATACGGCCGAGCCATTCGAGTGCGTCACGGAACAGGGGCAGATCGATGACAAAAGAGCCACCCCCAGCCTTTTCGAACCGGATTTGGGATGACCGGGCATGAGACACCTCATCCGCCCCGATTTCAGGCCTGATCTGCGCCGCGACGCGGAGATCCAGGATATTTTCCGCCCGGGCACCTAAGACAAGTTCGATGTCACTTCTGCAGAGAAGCGTCTGACGGAAGCGGCGGCACCGTAGGAAATCGATATACTGTTCGCGTATGACCGGCTTTTGCTCCATCGTCTTCAGGACGTGTGCAGCCTCTTCGGTGAAATGCAGGTCCTGGGTCTCATGATAGTCCGATTCGGTGAGGAACCGAAGTCCGAATTTTTCCGCATGCCGTAGGAACTGGTGGAAGTAGACCGGGCGATTGAACGGGGCCAGATCGTCATGAAAAAGGTGGGCCGGGGGAAAATTCCGTACCCGCTCCGCCTCTTTTTTCATGAGCAGAAGATAGGGATCATCGCCGGCCGCTGCGGTCTGGAGGAAGTCCAACAGGGCACCGGCCTGTCGTGTCTTTTCGGTAGGATCGTCAAATCCCTCCGTATGAAAGAGCATCATCTCGCGGATCATCATTCTCAGATGCGCACCCGGATAGGTGTTGTAGCTGACAAAAGCGATCCCCTGAGGGTTCAGCATTTTACGGCAAAGCTCAAGCATCCGGTCCTGAACCTCGGAAGGAACCCAGGAATAGAGCCCATGGGCAATGATGTAGTCATATTCGCCCAAGAAAGAGAGGTCTTCCAGGATATTCTGCGCGTACAGGGAGATGTTTTCCAGGCCTATGGCCTTTGCCATCTTCTTCCCGGCGGCGATGTGAACTTCGGAAAGATCGATGCCCGTAAACTCGCTCTCTGTCAGCACCATGGCATAGCCGACGAGGTTGACGGCGTCTCCGCAGCCCAGCTCCAGTATCCGGCATCTTTCAACCGGTGCAGGTCTCATGCCGAGGAGGGTCCCGAGTGCCGCCAGGCGGTCCGGATGGAATTGGGGATACATCTTTCCCCAATAAGGGACGCGGTCATAATCGTCATGCCCGGCAGCCATTCCCTCTCCTTGTACTTCCCTTTCTCCACCCAAAGGATTCTCCATAGACGATTGCCTGCACTCTTACAGGGGATTAGGTTTTAATTTTTCCTAGCAATTGTTCGCTGCAACTCCATAGTTTTGCCGCATCGGGCATGGTCATGTAGGTATCCTTCCGCTGCAAAGATGGTCCGTAAAATCCCCCCGGATATGTCTCCGTCAGCAATCTCACGATGTCGCTGGCCGCCTGCTCCGGAGCCCGGGTAAAGAGGCGTCCGGCGGTATGGACGAGTAAAGCCAGGAGCGTGCTTCCCCTGGTCGTTGCCGCCGTTCGCACGATGCCCGGACCATAATTGTAGAAAGTGATCTCGGGATAACGGGCCATCTGCTCCAGCGTAAGCAAATCGTTGGTCGCAGCGGCCCTGCCAATGGATCCGAACAGGCTGTAACTCTTTTCCCCCTGGAGATTCTCGAAATCGATCTTCCTGGAGGCACCGCCGCCGTCGATGTGCACGATCTTTGGCGTAGGTGCCGCTTGCAGAATCCCCAGGAGTTCGTTCGTGAGCACCTGACGAACAAGATACTGGACGGCAAAGACCAGCTCCAATCCTTCCCGGGTCAGGGTACGCTGTTTCGGAAACGCGCCGCCCGCCCCATGCACCAGTCCGTCCAGTCGATCGAAGGTCCGGCGGATATGCTCTGCCGCCTGCCGCATCTCACCCACGAGCGACAAGTCGGCCTGCAGGAAGGAGATCGCTTCATTTCCACTTTTCTGAATCAGCTCGGCTGTCGCCGCTTCGCCTTTCGCACGATTTCGGCCGACCAGCAATAATCGTCCACCCTTCGCTGCCAGGCGATGAGCGGTCGCTTTGCCCATCCCGTCGGTCCCACCCGTAATGACCCAATTTCTATCCTGCATCCCTCATCTCCCTTGTATTCCACTGCGATTGCAGACACTTCGGAGTAACATGCATATCAGCGTAAGGCTTGATCCTTCCATCATGGATTCGGTAATTACTGCGAAGAATACAACAAGATCCCAGGAGATATACAATGGAATTCGAAAATTCTTTTAAGGAAAAAAGTGAGGTAGGAGAAAACCCAGTTCCGGAGCCGCTGGACTCTGACACGGTGGGAAGCGACAGGAAAATAACTCGATAAAACCTTAATGAACAACGAAGCGGTAAAAAATCATGTCATAGATAATTGAATCTACTTTTGTAGGGGCACGGCGTGCCGTGCCCTATCCTACGGTCGCCAGGGCACGGCACGCCGTGCCCCTACTCCAAATTTTTAGAGTCAGTTAAGAAATGACGAAGCCGCCTGAAAATCGGGGCCAAAAGCCCGGCAACATATCAGCCAAGGGGTGGTGCGCAGCTGAACCCCTGGAAGACCACCCTTAAACGTGAGGTCTGAAGGAACGATACAAGGCTGCACATACAAACGCCAGGGTCCGCCCTCAAGCGGTCCCAGGCGTGATTTTCGTTGATTACGGAGAAAGGATTATTTTTTCCGACGCCATGCTGCCAGGCCGATTCCGGCAAGGCCGGTACTGAAAAGTAGAAGTGTCGCGGGCTCCGGAACATCGCTTTTGTTTGGTGTCTCTGCCAAGTAGAAAGTATTATGGATGGAATTGTCGGTAATCGCAAACAGGAACTTCACTGACTCGCCAGGATTGACAGTCCCTTCATGAAAATTCAAATAGTCTTTCGAAGTGTCGATTCGGGTGTAGGTGTCAAATTTATCAGACTCAAATGCACTGATAATGGAGGAACCGTCAGCAAAGCTTATGCCATCCAATTGAGGCGAAGGAACACCCTGTTCTAGCTGCACCTCTATCTCAAAGCTATTCCACACAACATTAGTGCCATTATAAACCGTTTTCTCAATCCACTTTCCGTAATAATGACTCGTTCCCGTCGTATTCCCAGGACCCAGGGCAGATCCCGAAGATACCGGTCCAAATTTGAGGATAAGAGTTGATGTACCGGTGAACGTCTCATTGATTGTCCATGGTTCAGCATAGGATCCCGCAGTAGTGGTGTTGTAACCATTAAGGGTTCCCGGTCCTAACACATAACTAATGTCCGTAGCATAGGCTGTTACTGAAAAGAGTAAGGTAATCAGAAGCAGCGAAGAAAATCGAATCCCTTTCATAATCTCCTCCAAGAAAATGGGGTGAAGGCAGTTTCGATCCAAAAATTCTCTTGAGATTCTTTTCTCCATGGATTTTTCCCGGATCTGAAACCACCATGCATCGACTCACTCTTAGGAAGAATGGAAGCAAACCGCATACCGATCCATATCCTCTATGTTTATCCATAGTTAACGTCATAAATCCTGCCGCATATTGGTCATAGTGTTTCTTATCTTCATAATGGAGTACATGGTTTTCCAGGTATAACGGAGGGGCAGTTGGGGGAAATAGGGGTCGATCAGGGAGTCAGTGGAAATCCATCCGCTGCAGGAGACGCTGGCACTGCCGCACTCCGAGGACGATGCCGTAAAGACTGTGCAAGTGGCAGGTGAGAAGTCTGCCGTCCCAGAGGTCCTGGGAATATCCAAATTCATGAGGGCTTCTCTTCAGGTCCTGCCGCATGGCCTCCCACCGTTCTCCGTTGAGACGCCGGGGTCGACCCTCCCTCTCCTCCTCGTGTAAGCCGGCCAGCCCGTTTCGCTCAAAGCGTTGCACCCAACGTTCAATCGTGCGTGGATCCTGTCCCAGTATTCTGGCAACGTCATAACAGCCGAATCCGCAGGCAAGTAAAAGTAAAGCATGCAGACGGTGGCCGTAGCGGGATTCTGCGGATCGAGAGATTTCTTCCCGAACTCTCGTCTTCAGAGTTTCCTTGTCGGAAATCTCCAGCCTATGCATACATTTGTCCCCAACAACCGACCTATGTTTGCACGGTACTGCGTTTTTCTGCAGGAGGGGAAAAGAGCCGGAACAGGAAATGGATCTTCAGGTCGCCATCACTCTGTTTTTTTACCTCACTTATCTCCATCAAACCACCGATTGCCTTGGAGGTCAAGAAGAATTTTTACTGGAGATTCTGATGAGGCATTACTTAGTTCGCGGAAAGGAAAATCCTGTTTTCCCACAATTCCGCGATTTTGTAAAAACTTTTAACAGGATCGGCCAATGCACAGGCAATCGAGTGCGTATCTATATGTATATAAAGTGTTTAGACGCTCTGTTTTAAAACGTAAGATAATCTTACAGAGCAGCCAATGGCATTTCGGGAAACCGCTGCTTAAATAGAAAAGAAACTTCCAAAAAGGTAGCCGGCATGTTTCATGTGAGTTCCGCGTTTACGCGGCATCCCATGGATCCGTGAAAGCCTGTATTTACGCGGCACCGCCTAAAGGCGGAACTACAAACGCGATCCGTTTTTCTATCAGGATCGATTTTTTTTGAGACTTCATCAAGACGAGGCGGTAAAAAATGCCGGGAGCGCCGGCATCTTGCCGGCATCCTCTTTCGAATCAATACAGAATTTTCGAATCGACACAAAATACCGACTTTTTACCGCCTCGTCATGGATTAGGATTCTATTTTCCTTTCAGCCTGGTGTGGAGGGCGGAAAGGTTGGTCTGGAATATCTCCCTTATTTGCGCTTCCTGTCCGGATAACGGCTTTACAGGAATCAAATCGCAAACTGCCTCATATCCGAGATTAGAATGAAAAAGGGTTTTGATCGCCCCCTGGAGCATGTGAATCAGGGCATCGTCCGCATCCGTAGGTCCAAGTCCAAACGTGACCGCCATCTCTCTCAAGGCTTGCCATTGAAACCAAAAATAGGTTGGGCCCATAGCGGCGAGGATGGCATAGGCTTCCAATGTTTCTTCCGCAACCACCGGATTTTGCCCCAGAGGCTGGAGAATTGCCTCGATTTCCGCTCGCTCATCTGCAGAGATAGCCGGACTGAAAGCGACAGGATTATATCCGGCATGCACGATGGAAGGGGCGTTGGGAATCAGACGTACCATCCGCTGGAAACCTCCCAATAAATCGCTCAACTTGCGGAAGCTGACAACCGGCGCCAAGCTTACGACCACGGATTGTTGCGGCAGACTGTCCTTAATCTGCGGAAGGACGGCTTGTATCGCCGGAGGGTGAAGTGCAATAAAAACAAGATCTTTCGCTATGGACTGCCGATTGTCCGATGTTACGGAAATTTCCGGAAAAGCCGATCGCAGTTTTGCCAGTGCCTCGGGCCGGTCATCGCTGACGGTGACCCGGTCCGGCGTCAGAGTGCTGTCGCTCAAAGCTTTCAGGAAAATATGGGTAATGCGCCCACCGCCGATAAACCCGATGGTATTTACTTTCATGAAGGAACCCCCTTTCTAAGATGGATGATGAAAAGGCTCTTTACCCGAATTAGATCGCCTCCGAACTGAATTTTTTCATGGCCGACATGGCGCCCTTCTCGACCATATGCCCAATCTCTATGGCTTGGCGAATTTCCTCCTTATCGATTCCCAATTCGGTCGCCTTACCGATATGATATTCCAGGCATGGCTGGCAGTGAGCACTCACCGATGCCCCGATGGCAATCAATTCTTTCATGGATTCGTTCATTCGATTTCTCCTTAAGAAAAGGTTGGAATCAAATCAGATAACTGTAAATGTAGTACAGGCCCGCCGCCACAAAAATGGCTCCGGTGATCAGCCTGGCAGGCCGTTCCCAGCGGGTGATGTGCTTGAAGAAGCGGGCCGCCGCCTGGACACCGGCAAGCAGGGCAAATGCCGCAGCCAGAACCGGCAATCCCGTCCCTACGCCATAAGCCATCGGCAGGATCGCAGCCGATTGTCTCTCCATGGCGATCGGGATCAGACTTCCGAAGTACAGGGCTGCCGATACCGGACAAAAGGATAAGGCAAAAAGAGCCCCCAGGAAAAGGGCTCCCCAAATTCCACGACGGGCTATGCGTTCTCCCCATCGGGATGTCCATTCGCCGCTCAGTCCGGGAAATCGGAAGGCACCCAGCAGAAACAAACCCACAGCAACCAGCAAGGGGCCGAGGATCCGGTTCATGGAGTTTTGCAGGAAAACCGCAACCGTCGGTACTTCCAGCAGACTGCGAATAATCAGCCAGGCCAGGATCATATAACCCAGACAACGTCCGAGAGCATAAAGAAGACCGGACAACAGTGTGCGCCAGGGAGATTGCAGTTCCCTGCTGATATAGGAGACCGCGGCCAGATTGGTGGCCAGCGGACAGGGGCTGATCGAGGTTAGAATCCCCAGCCAGAGAGCGGTGCCGACGGCAGCCATCCATTCAGTCATCAGAAGATCCTCAGAAATCCAACAGCATCAGGGAATCATTTTCCCAGCCATTGCCGGATCTCTTCCGGGCTGGGAAGTCGGCCGACCGCTTTCACCGCCCCGTCCACAACGATGGCCGGTGTACTTAAAACGCCAAGGGATATGATCTCCTGCATATCGGTGACCTTTTCCACCGTCGCCTCGGCACCTGTTTCGGTAACTGTTTTACGAACGATCTCTTCCGCCTTTTTACACTTGGCGCAGCCCGGACCGTAAATTTTAATAATACTCATAGTCTTCCCTCTATTTGCCTGCCATGAAGGTTGAGATTTCCGTTTTTACATACCGGGAAAAATCGTCCGGCGAGTACACCAGCTGCCAGACCTTGGTTAAATTGTTATACCGTTCGGTTTTATCTCCGGCCATTTTGGCGATCACCAGAGACTTGGTGTACAACTTGAAATCCTGAACAAAATGTTTGTGTTGCGGTTCGTCGATATTGACTGCCTGGAAAACGAGGGTTCCCTTTTTCAACTCATCGACAAAAGAAGTCCGAATGGCTTCGCTGGAAAGGGTTTCGATTTTTCGGCAGGTAGCACACCTCTGCGTAGTGTAGAAATAATAGGCAACAAATTTGCCCTCTGTATCGGCCGCAAACGAATCGACCTCCATGACGGATAAAGCCGACAGTATGGTCAGCAAAATGGCAAGAGTAGCGGTCTTTTTCATTTCAACTCCAAAAGATTGAATAGAGAAATACTGGTTCTTGAAGAAATCATATCAGCCAATTGAACAGGTACCCCACCAGCAGGATCCCTGTTCCTACGACTCCGATAAAAACGGCGATCAGTCTGATCTTGAGTACCTTGCGAAGAATGACGAATTCCGGCAGCGATAGGGCGATGACCGCCATCATGAAGGCCAGGACCGTCCCCAGGGCCGCTCCTTTTTCCAGCAGAGCCTGTACGATGGGAATGATCCCGGCGGCGTTGGTGTACATGGGAATTCCCAGGATCACGGCCAGGGGAACGCTCCACCAGGCGTCCTTGCCCATGATGGAAGCCATAAAATCTTCCGGTACATAACCGTGGATCCAGGCTCCGATCGCAATTCCTGCCAGCACGTAAGGCCAGACTTTGCCGACGATCTCCCGAACGGCCTGACGACCATGGAGAAAGCGCTGTTCCCAGTTAGGTTTTTCTTCCGAGTCCTGCCCGGATCCCCTCTGAGATTGATAAACCCATGGTTCCACGTGTCGCTCCATCTTCAATCGTCCGATTGTCCATCCGGCCGTCATGGCGATCGCCAGACCGGTACCCAGATAGATACCAGCTACCTTCCAGCCGAACAGGCCGAACAGCAACACCAGGGCGACTTCGTTGATCATCGGGGCGGAGATGAGAAAGGAGAAGGTCACTCCCAGAGGCACACCGGTGGTTACGAAACCGATGAACAGGGGCACTGCCGAACAGGAACAGAATGGAGTTACGATACCGAGCAGAGCTGCCAGTACGTTACCCGCGGCCTCCCGCTTACCCGCCAGGATGCGGCGGGTACGTTCAGGAGAAAAGAAGGAACGGATCACCCCGACCGCAAAGACGATCAGCACCAGAAGCATCATGACTTTGGGTGTATCGTAGAAAAAAAACTCCACCGCCGAAGCAAGCCTTGTTCCTTCGGTCAGCAGCAGCAAATCGTAGGTAATCCAGCGGGACAGTCTTACCAACTGGGTGTAGATTAGACACCAGAGTGTTATTCCCAGGATTATCGGCAGAAAAGCATTCGCCTGGAGAAAGGCGAGGAGGCCAGGTCGATCGGTTTTTACAGTTTTGGCATTCATCGTAGGTATATTTCTCAGGCCAACGGTGTCTTAATAAAATATCGTCTCTGGAACCGGAGGGCTACGTTTACCAGTCCGATCAGGACCGGAACCTCCACCAGAGGACCGATCACGGCGGCAAAGGCTGCGCCGGAGTGGATGCCGAAGACCGCAACGGCTACAGCAATAGCCAATTCGAAGTTGTTGCTGGCAGCGGTGAAGCTGAGGGTGGCCGTTTTGGAATAATCCGCTCCGACTTTATGTCCCATATAGAAACTGACCAAAAACATCAAAACGAAATAAATCAATAAGGGTATGGCGATACGTACCACATCCATGGGAATGCGCACGATCATTTCCCCCTTCAGGCTGAACATGACCACAATGGTAAACAGCAGGGCTATCAGAGTCAGGGGACTGATACGAGGAATGAACGAACGTTCATACCACTCCCTGCTTTTCAGCTTCAGCAGGAGGATTCGTGTGAAGAGTCCCGCCAGGAAAGGAATCCCCAGATAAATGAAAACGCTCTTGGCGATCTCCCCCATGGTGACTTCGACGATGCTGCCGCTCAGACCGAACAGAGGTGGAAGCTGGGTGATAAATATCCAGGCATACAGGCTATAGAAGAGGACCTGGAAGATACTGTTGAAGGCCACCAGTCCGGCACAGTATTCCGTATCGCCTTTCGCCAGCTCGTTCCATACGATCACCATGGCTATGCAGCGAGCCAGTCCGATCATGATCAGCCCCACCATGTATTCCGGTTTATCGGGCAGGAGAAGAATGGCCAGAAAAAACATCAGGATAGGTCCGATAATCCAGTTCTGAACAAGAGACAGACCAAGAACTCTCCAATTACGGAAGACATCCCCCAGCTCTTCATATTTCACTTTGGCCAGCGGAGGGTACATCATCAGGATAAGACCGATGGCGATCGGTAGATTGGTCGTTCCCACCTGAAATCGGTTGATAAAATTCTCGATGCCCGGAAACAGGAAGAAGGAACCGACGCCGGCCGCCATCGCCAGGAAGATCCAAAGGGTCAGATAGCGGTCCAAAAAGGAAAGCTGCTTTACCGTATCTGTTTTGCCGACGATGTTTCTTTCTTTCATGTGATACTCCTCCTCTTGCCTCTAATCGATGAAAACTCCTAAGATGTATACGCTTGTCCTTATTCGGATCGCGGTTTGTCGGCCTGGATTACCACGCCGGCGACATAACCGCCTATCCCGTGGCGATTCGCAAGTGATTCCGGGAGCGTGGATACAAACTTTCTTATCTCGTCACGCACCCGTCGATAGGGAGCCAAACGTTCTTCTTCCGTGGTTGCTCCCTTGGCCAGCATCGGCGGATCATCGAATCCGACATGTACCCGATGTGCATTTCCCGGAATGAAGGGGCAAGTCTCGCCTGCGTGTCCACACACGGTTATTACATAATCGAATGGGATGTGCAGAAGCTCACCGACATCTTTCGAGCGGTACGTGGATATGTCGACACCGGCTTCGGCCATCACTTTCACGGTATCCGGATTCAGACCGTGTATTTCCACTCCCGCCGAATAGGCCTCTAAGACATCGGATTTGAGTGTCCGAGCCCAGCCCTCGGCCATCTGGCTGCGGCAGGCATTGCCGGTACAGAGGAAAAGGACTTTTATTTTTCTCCCGTTCAAGCTTTTTCCCTCATCCAAGAGGTTCGTTTCCGGGAATGAGCGCTCGTTCCCGGTTCCCCTTTGTAGTGGCGGCAGAGTTCCTCTTTATCCATCTTCAATACCTTGCGGACTCGAATTCTGTCCTCCTCGATGATCGGTGTATGGGCCAGCGCCTGTTCCAGAAAGTCAAGAGCGGCGGAGGCCTCTCTGCCCGGCTCTTCCGGCAACCGGTAGAAGCGCCAGCGTCCTTCTCTACGGACCACGACCAGACCGGCAACCGCCAAAATCGACATGTGTTTGGAAACGGTCGCCGCCGAAAGCCGGAGTATCTCGACGATCTGGCAAAGACACAACTCGCTTTCTCTTAGAAAGGATAAAATCCGCACCCGGTTTTCGTCCGAGAGCGCCTTACTGACGATCATAAAGGTTCGCATAGATCATATTCTCATTTCGTTAATTGACTAAATATAATACTAACCCTCCCGTCGGTCAAGAAAATCGTTGCCCTTCGAGCAACCAAGGAATCAACAATTCCAGAAACCATAATCATTTCAAGAAATTTGTCTTGACTTCCGTTTGTATTTCTATACAATGGGAAAAAAAGCAGATTCCGCAATCATTTCAAGCTTATCTTTACTGCTGGCTGCAAATCTCTCAACAAGAGGAAGGCTTATGGTAAAAACCAAAAGGGAGCCATCATGTATTTCCTGGGTAGACAGGATACACATCACCACCGAGTCCTTCCAATCGGTCGACAGGGAGATGTGGTCATTCACCCAGGGAGCGAAGATCGTCTCCACGGAGGAGACATCCGTATTGGAACTCGCAGAAGATGCGCGTGCAGATTGGCATGCAGGGCCTATTTTTGATGGCCGCATCGATTTCCGCTATCGGCATGAAAATGGCATCGGCCTGGTTCTATTTCGTGCATCAACCCAGGAAAGTGGACGAGCATACACTCTCAGGATAGAAAAGGATCGGCTGACCATGCAACGGAAAGGATCGCGAAGACAGCGCAGGTTAGCGGAAGTCCCTATGACGCTTCATGGCGGGGAATGGTACGACATTTCGATCTGGCTTAGCGGGCATACGCTGGTGGTCACTGTCGACTGCCGACCGATTCTGCAAATAAAGGATGAGCTTCCCCTACTCAAGAAGGGTTCGATAGCGTTTGCATGCGAGGGTGATTCCCGTGTATTCGTAAAAGATATCCGCCTCATCACCGTACCCCGTGGCCTGTGCTATTTGCCGATGCCGGAGCCGGCGCCACCACTCGTTTATGAAAAGAGCAAATGGATCGGCTCCCTATCCGATGCTATTCTAAAGTCCGTACCTGGAGACGTTCCGCTGGAGGTGAAACCTTTTCTAGGAGCTAAACAGCCGGCAGCCATCAATGCCGGAGTCGTTCCACCCGACTATACCCATACATGGGCCATAGATGTAATGGGTATCTCCAGTTTCTCCTTTCAATACAGCGGCATTCAGCTTCAGTGGAATGCCGGCGATTCACTGACCGTCCTGAATTACGCTCTCTCCCATCCTGTTATTGAAACATTCACATCCGATGCGGAGCTTACGACAAAGAAGATTCCTGTACAACCTCCTCCCGGTGGTGGGTATACACGGTTCTATCTCACACTTCGTACCGGAGCCGGCGGGGTACCTCGCCGTTTCAAGATTTCATGTCTTCATGCGATCGGTGTCGCCGGGAATTGCGAGGCATTGTTAACCGGCGATGATCTCAATTATGACAAGCCCGGACCGTTGGTTGATCCCCAAACGGTAATTACACATGAGAAGCTGTACGCACCCTGGAAATCCGATAGTATCGATGTGCCGATTGGCGTATCGATGCCCGAGCCATCGGCACGGGACGGTTGGTACCTGCTGGCCCGGAACACATGGAGCAATGAAGCCGGATTCTTCACCTTGCTGTATTACAACGAACGGACGAGCCGGCTGCGTGCCTATCTCTATAACGACAAGCTTTCAACGGATGCAACCTATTATCAGGTCACAGTATCGATAGCGACACGCGCCCCCAATGCAGGTTACCTGCCTCTCCAGGGAGCTCTCTTTCATGCTGACCCGCGACCGCAGCGATGGTCCACAGCCAATTTCACCATTCCTGTCTGGCCTCCCAAAAGCTGGGCTTTTCTTGAGACTCCGATCCTGTATCCGATGGCGGAGAAGCTTGCAGCGGCACAACACACACCCGATGCCACACTTCCTGAATACTACTATCGGCCTCTCTACGAGGAGGCCTGTGAGCACGGTCTGACCAACGCCAAACTGGTAGTTACGGTTCAGGGCTATCAGATGGGCACCTTCCAGGGTGATTTTGTGGGTCAAGCCCTGGGAGAGGCAGTGCAGAAGGCTGCCGGCAGCGGCCTCTCCGGATTCGACATGATCAAGGGAGCAGCCAGCGCACTAGCTTCGGGCAAAGACTATTACGATAAGGGCAAAGGCATGCACCAGGCGCTACAGGACTTTCTGAACGACAAGATAAAAGCGGGCACGCCAAAGTCCGAACTACAGGGGTTGCAGGCGCTAGTTGGATTTGGCGCAAGTGCCTTCGGTGGATTTCTAGGAGTGGTCGGTCTCGGGATAGGAATCTATCAGGCGTTCTTTGCCAAACAGGAACCCTTGCGCTTTGCTTTGGAGCTAGCCATCCGTGGCACCATGTCCGGAAGTGTTTTCACACCACTCATGTCCTCGGAACAGACTTTTTTCCTGCCGGGGCGGTGGTCCATCCAAGAAGCCGCAGCAGGTAACTTTCCGGCAGACAACACTCAGCTTGTCGACGCGCAAATGGCCCGCTACGACCGGACACTCGGGCACTTTGGTTTTCGTTATAATCCTGGACGAGTGCAATTTCGTTTGCTCCAGGCATATTATGCCTGGGAGGATAGACCGGACAATCCACTGGCGGATTTGAGGGACTACGAACGGTATATCTTTCCAGCATCCGATCATCGAATCTTGGTGGATCCGCCGACTCCAAATGCGTCGGTACATGTCTCGGAGTGGCTTCCGGTCATCTATAATCCCTTTGCGGAAATCGCTCCTCTTACCCCAATACCGGTTGCAACCGTTGCCGACCAGGGCATTCAACTTAAAGGTGACGGCCCGTTTAGCACGGATAATCCCGATCCATGGTTCGAGTGGTTACAAGACATATCGCCAAAAAGCCATATTGTTCCCGAGCCGGATGACCAGAGCTTTCCCGGGAACCAAACAGAATATGGGGTAGGATCCCGCTTGACGATCAAAGTTTTTCCCGACGAACCCAGAGGTCTATTCCCGAAGCAGGCAGCGGTGCTTGAGCTGCCAAATGGAATCTGGCTAAGTATTCCTCCCGATCAGGGTATCGCGCCCACCTCCTGCCGGAGTTTTACCGAATGGAGAGATATTGCCGTACATACATGGTGGGATGTGTACGTGGAAGCCCACCGTCCCATACACCCCCCGGAATATCAGTTTTCGCCTTATCCCCTTCGTGACATTATTTTTTATTGGGATGTAGCTTACTTCCATTATCCCCGGACGCGCAAAGCCGCGAATGGAAATGTCTTTCTTTATCGAGGAGTCTCTCCCTTGTTTGCACCTGTCAGCATTGACCATCGTTCGGTCGGTTTCAACTATATAGATGATGATGGCGTATGGTTTCCCATGATTCCGGAGCAAAAAAGTGTACTTCTTCTAGAATAAGTGAAAAGGAGAACCAATGAATCTTCTGCTGATTGCGGGTGGCATTTATCATCTCTGCTGGGCCTTTTTCGACTCGTTTTGGCCTCATCTCTTCGCCTGGAAACGCACTCTCGCGGTGCTCGACGATATCAATCGCAGTTTGCTTTACATCCTGAGCCGTTTATTGGTTTTGCTCTACCTGTATATAGCGGTTCTATCGTTCTTTTTCCAAAAGGAATTACTGAACACAGCGCTGGGGAAAACTATCTTGTGGTTCATGGCTGTTTATTGGATCTTTCGAGCGTTCATGCAAATTCAGTTCTTTGGTTTTGCCCGGGCTGACCGGATGAACATCCAGCTCGCCGAGCTGAATTTTCCGTCACCTTTCCGTTACTGGCCCAACCGAGCCGCATCGACCGGATTCTTTGTCATTATGCTCCTGGGTGTCTTGCTCTATCTCTGGCCGGCTTTGAGTTGAACGATTAGAGCATGGTATCGCAACAGCTGACATTTTACTCATATCACGGTCAACGGGCCTCAAAATCGGCCTGCATACGGGCCGGGGTGGACCACTCCGCATACCCCCTGGCCACCAGCGGATCCAGAATGTCGGTCAGCAACCGTTCGTAGTACATCATGTCCTGACGATATTGCTCCGACAGGATGTACGTCGTATGGTCTAAACCCTCCTTGGAGGAGAACGAATCCACATGCCCGATGAAATACCAGGTGGTCAGCTCTCCGGCAGAGGCATTGGCCAGGGCGAAGCTCAAACCCGGCAATACACGCTCCTGCAGGCGGGAATGAAACTTGGTGACCTGTTTGCACTCGCCGGGAACATAGACTATGGCCCCCGATGGATTCGGCACAGCCCAGGCCGCCTCATCCAGGAAAGGATTCCCCGGAGAGGGTCTCCAGGGATGCACATAGTGCCCCTGATAGCCGGCCTGGGTAGAGGCGTTTTTAAAGGCACTCATGCTCTTCATCCCGATGGAAGCGAAGAGGGACCATTCGGACAGGTCGAAGTTACCGTTCAGATCCGTGACCGCACTGCCGGAGGCGGTTTCCAGGGCTAATTTTCTTTCGGCGATGTAATCCAGCACCTCACTCTCGGAGGGATTCGGGCCCTTGGGTCCATGGGTGTGCACGCTGAAATCCACAGCGTAGTCCCGGTGTAAACGGGCCAGCAGTCCGGGTTCCATACGTTCCGCACCAAGAACCCAGTCCAGTTCCGTCTGGAGATTCATGCAGGCCCCGTGCCGGTGGAAAAGCTCGGCCAGATCCTTAATAATCTGGGTTTTAGCGCGATAGTACGGTGTGTCGCTGCGCAGAGAGAAGATGTCCTCGATATGCACCAGAAAGCCTATGCGTATCTTCTCCTTCGGTTGTTCCGGAAATACCAGCGGAGTGTGTTCCACCGAGCTGATGGAAATGTCATCCAAAAAGTATCGGCCGCCGCCCCGAATCTCTATCCGCAGCAGGCAGTAGTCATAGTTCTCCAGGATATAGCTGTCCGCCTGCCACTGTGTCCATCCGAAACTCCCGGACAGGGGGGAAGTAGTGACGATAGGGTTTCGGTTCACCGGCATCAGGCCGCTTACCCCCCAGGCCACCGGGATCAACGAGAAGGAGATGTTACCGCTACCGTAGCCCGCAGTCCATCCGGAAAAGCGATACCCCTGCCCTTTATCCAAATCCACACGGACCTGCAAGGATGTATTCCCGTCCGTCCCGGCATCCAGCAACAGACCTCGATTCCCCGAATGGGCCGCCGATTCCGAGAACCGGATGAGAACCGGAGCATCCCCTTCATCACCCGGAAGCGACCCGGAACGAAATTCGTAGCCCGCGGGCAAATCCTTCTCTAAACCGGGTTCCTGGAACCATTCCTGCCGGCTTTCGGGGAAATGGCCCGCGGGAAATTGTGCATCGGCCAGCCGGGCAATCTCCCGGGAGGTTACGATCTGAGTTTCAGGGGCTGCCGTAGCTGCTGTAACCATGGCGGAAAAGGCATGGCGGATGGCCTGCTGTTCTTCGGCGGCACGGGGCTGGATCCAGGAGCCGGTCCGGTTCAGATCATAGGGGGGCGGAAGCGGAGATCCTCCTTCCGCTGGGGACTGAAAGTACATGGGAGCCCAGGCTACTCCATGGGAGTAGAAGTCGTTTTCATGGATCACCACAATCCCAAAGCGCACAGGAACGGAGAGATCGTTGGTGTTCAGAAAATCCGACCGGAAAGACGCTACCAGGTTCTCCACTGTCAGACTTCCCTTGGAAATACGATTCCACCAGAAATCACCTTCCTCTGCGGCATGTCCGTTGCTGTTCGTTCTGGCCAGAAAATAGTCGGCCGGGCGCGGATACAATCCATGGCGGGGCTGGAGCAAAGAATCCCATCCTGTCTGCCCTTCGGTGGAATGTTCGAATACCATCATGCGGGCCCCACGGGCGGCCAACAGAGCCGCATATTGGCTCCGCAGGTCCAAAGGCAGCGTGGAGACGCCCAGCGAGGATGGAGTGCGTCCGAAAACCTCGCTCACATAAGCAAATCCCCCCTTCTGGCTGCAATCCGGATGGCCAGTGCTCATATCCAACCTACATCTCTCATATTGTTCCAAAGTGTACTCCTTGAGGAGTTCCTGCGTCGGTTCAAAGAGAGCGGGATGAGGAGCCCTCACATGATACGAAACGGTGTGGGAGGACCGCCTGATGCGTTGCACTAGATCCGGGGCTTCCCGAACCAGGGCTTCCACCAGAGGCGCCGTCAGATACAGCTCGCCGGGAACGCCTGCCGAATCCAGCGTATCCAGGAAAAAGGCGATGGTCTCGGCGCTCTGTCGCGGATGAACCCAGTCATGGCAATTGAGAGCGAAGGTCAGGAATTTGCGGCCGGGAACTGTGGAAGGAAGAGTTGTGCTGGTAGAAGAGGTGCTGGTCGTACTGGTGGTAGAAACCAGGCTGGTAGTGGTGATCCCGGTCGTAGTGGTGATCACCGTGGCGGGAATCGTGGAAGGGGGCGCCATGCCCACTCCAGGATGTATAAGAGTTGTCAGATTCGCGCTCCATCTGCGGTAGCGGCACCGATCGGCCATCTCCGCCAGAGCGGCGGCCTGCAGCATAGGCGTGACGATGCCGCCGTTCAACGGCTCGGCCATAAGCCGCATCTCCTCCGGGCGTACCATCCGATTGGCCTCATTATCGGTGGCTAGGGCGATCTGGGTCCCGGCAATCGCGTATACATAGGCGGCATCGGGATTCAACCGGTACCAGAGCCCGTTCTGCCGGAATCCGTCCAGATAATGGTGGACATGGGGATGATCCGGAGCCACCTGAACATGATCGGTCAGGCTGTAAACCGACATGCCGGCCAATCCCGGCTGCTTGGCGGCTATCTGGGAAAAATACAGATTAGCATTACGGATGTCCCAGTAGGCTCGGGTTTTTACTACATCGGCGATATGAGCCGGCCAGGGATCGGCCAGGTGTACCCTGACAGCCTGCTCGGCCGCCGGAGTGGAAAGGTAAGCCAGCTGGCTTCCGTCCGGTTGCCGGACCATAAGACCGGGCAGAGGATAGTCTTCCAGAGGATCGATCCGGCCATTATGGTTGAGATCCGTCAACAGGCTGCCGGCCGGCTCGGCATCGAACCGATGGTTCCCGTTGTTGTCGAAATAGAACAGCCCCTGGTACAGCCGGGTACCTCCCTTATATCGATAGGTGTAATCGGAAGCATAACGCAACCGGCTGTAGTCGACGTTACAGGAGGGAAATCCATAACTGGTATAAGCGGGATTTTGCCCTTCGTTATTGGGCAATCCGTCTCCATCGGAGTCCGTCAGAGGATCCGGATCGTACTCCTTGGAACCCACCTCCGCCGCCAGTACCTGGTCGTTGGTCGGACTCTCCCATGGTATCAGAAAACCCAGTGGAGGGATCTGTTCTCCATAACGACCGAGGGTCGCAGCGGAAATGGATCCGCCGTTAGAGAGGGCCAGTATGCCCACCGCATCCTTTCGGGCTGGTCCGCCTAGGTACTGAGATATAAATTTCCCTTCCGCCGAGGCCAGATCGGATGCGGCAAAGCGCAGCACATCCCGCAGGGCTCGATGGCAATGATCTCCCCGATCGTCATAGACACCGTCGCTTCGGTAAGGACCCTGTATCCCTCCGGGGAACAGAAAGGTAACCACAACGAAGCCTTGTTTTAGAAATAGTCCCGCCTGTACCTCCAGAGTGCCGGCGGTGAATCCTCCGGGAACGAACACCGCCACCGGAGCGCCATCCTCTGCCCCATAGCGGAATCGGGAAGGATGAGAAGGTGCATAAAGACGTACGGCAATGGTTCCTACACCGGCGCCCTCGGTAGGCAGTCTCAGATTGACAAGTATGGATTCCTCCGAAAGCGGTTGGGCCTGCAGGGTTCTGCCATCGCCGGCCGGATTTAGTCCTATTATCAGGAACAGCAGCAGAAAAGAAACCCTGGTTACATTTTGGAATCGTGGTGTCGATGGGATGTTCATGATCGTTCCCCCGAATATTTCGTTCTTACTCACATCAGACGGATGAAGAACGGAACGGTTTACGGAAGGAATCAAATAGGTGTGACGCAGATCACCAAACCAAGGATGACTTCATCCATTTTAATCCAGGGTTTGTAAATCGGGCGTTCTTTAATTCTGACTAACTCCATCGGACACATGGGGAAGGTAAATGGTATAGGCAGCAACATCGGCCCGAAAAAGACCATAGTTCCCGCCGGCAAGTCCGGCATGGAATATCAGAGTTCCGGAATCGTTGAGATCGTCGACAATCGTTCTATCCTTAGGAAGATGAGCATTATCAGGAAAAGTTACGTCGGTATTGTAGAATTCACCTGACGGATTGAACG
>CAZTVS010000045.1:2525-34860 GCA_964617125.1 uncultured Acidobacteriota bacterium | reverse complement strand
ACGTCCGGTGGTGTGGGAGGGTTACGGGGCGCAATCCCCGCAACCCGACCCGATCAGAGCGAATTCAGTAACGGGATACGGCGTGTCGTACCCCGAATCAGAACTTTTAAGTGAATGTAGAAATGATTGAGAATGGGAATATTCACGACTTCATCATTTCGGGATGGCTCGTGCCCGCTCGCTCGGTAGCGGATGACCGGGTTTGGATCTTTTTGTCGAACAAAGGATTAGGAGAGATAGCGTGAGATACAGGTTTTTGCATGCGGCGGATTTGCATATCGACAGCCCTTTGGCGGGGTTGGCGCGGAAGTCCTCGGAGTATGCCTCGCGGGTGGGGGACGCTACGCGGCAGGCGTTCGACAACCTGGTCGAGCTGGCTATCGGGGAAGAGTGCCACTTTCTGATCGTGGCCGGGGATGTCTTCGACGGGCAGTGGCGGGATTACCGCACCGGGCTTTTCTTTGCCGACCGTATGCGCAGGCTAAAGGAGGCGGGCATCCGGGTCTTTCTGGCCCTGGGCAATCACGACGCCGAAAACAGGTTCCTCTCCCGGCTGGATCTCTCCGACAACGTGCATCGGTTCTCCTCGCGGAGGGCGGAATCGATCCGCCTGGATGAATTGGAAACCACGCTGCACGGGCGCAGCTTTCCGGAACGGGACGTCGGCGAAAATCTCGCTTTGGGGTATCCGCCGCCCGTGGCCGGCCATCTCAATATCGGCGTGTTGCATACGGTCTGCGAGGGGCGCCCGGAGCACGCCTCCTACGCCCCCTGTCGGGTGGATCAGCTGGTGCATCACGGCTATCAGTACTGGGCCCTCGGACATGTCCACGCGCGGGAAACGGTCCATGCGGATCCCTACATCGTCTACCCCGGGAACATCCAGGGAAGGCACGTTCGCGAATCCGGGGCCAAGGGCGCCACCCTGGTGAGCGTGGAAGACGGGCACGTCGCCGGCCTCGAGGCGAAGGAGCTGGACGTGATCCGCTGGCAGGCGATCGGAATGGATTTGTCCGCCCTCGCCGACCGCAGTTCGGTCCTGGAAGGGATACGGGAACGGCTGCAGGGGGTCCTGGCCGCCGCCGACGGCAGGGGAGTCGCCCTGCGTATATGCCTTTCCGGCGAAACCCCGCTCTGTGGCGAGCTGTTTTCACGGCAGGACTCCTGGAGGGAGGAGATCGAAACACTGGCGGCGAACCTCAGCGGAGATCTCTGGCTGGAAAAGCTCGAGGTGCAGACCCGCCGGCCGCAAGACAGATCGAAGAGCGCCGATCCGACGATCGCCGGAAAGATCCTGCAGCAGGTGCAGGATCTTCAGGAAGACGCCTGGTTCCAGGAGCTTCTCCGGGCCAAGATAGAGGAGGTCCGGCAGAAAACGCCGGCGGCGGTGTTTACCGATGATTTCCTGGCCCTGATTGAACGGGATGCCTCCGTGCGCGTTCTGCAAAGGGCGCAATCGTTGACCGATCCCTCGGAGGAATCCTCTCATGCGTTTTGAAGAACTCACCATTGAAAAATACGGCAACTGCCCCCTGCGGACCCTTTCCTTTCAAGGGAAACCCGGACTGGTCGTCATCTACGGACCCAACGAGGCCGGCAAAACCACCAGCCTTGCAGCGGCGATCGATTTTCTTTTCGGCATTCCGCAGAATTCCCTGCACGGCCAATTTTTCGGATACGACCAGATGCGCCTGAGGGCCACCCTGCTGTCGGACGCCGGCGACCGCTTCGTCTTCGTCCGCCGGAAAGGGCGGGGGATCCAGAAAACCTTGTTTGATGCGGAGAACCGGCTGGTCGAGGAGGCCACGTTGTCCCGGTTCCTGGGGGAGATCTCCCGGACCAGGTTTGAATCCCTCTTCGGTCTGAGCCATGAATCGCTGCGTCGGGGCGGCCGGCAGCTGCTCGATGCGGAAGGGGATATCGGGCGCCTGATCGTCGAGGCCGGCGGCGGCTTGCGCTTCCTCATCGAGGGGATCGAGGGTTTGCGCCGGCAAGCGGACCGGCTCTTCTCCTCGCGCCGCTCGGCGGAACGTGCGTTCTATAAGGCGTATGACGCCTACGAAGCGGCCGTGCGGGAAATCAAGGAGAGCCTGGTGACCCAGGAGGCCTACGAGAAAGGGCAAAGGCAGGAGCAAGCGGCCTCCGAAATCCTGGAAAAACGGAAGGAGGAGAGGAGGGCCGTCGACCGGCAAAGGCAGCATCTCCGCCGGTTGGAACGGGTCGTCCCCCTGTTGCAGGAGCTGGATCCGATCGAAGACCGGCTGCAGACCTTTCTCGATCTGCCGCCGCTGGCGGACGATTTCTCCGATCGGGTGTGCCGCACATTACAGGAGTGCAAAACGGCGGAGGCCAATTATGACGAGACGGCGCAAAGGCAGACGGAGCTGGAAAAGCAGATGGACGAGTGCCAGGTGATGCCGGAGTTTTCGGAGGCGGAATCCTGGATCGCGGAAATTCTGGAAAAAGCCGTGCAGGTGAAGAAGGAGCGCGCCGACCGGCCCAAGCGGCAGATGGAACTTCGGGAGAGGGAAGAGAAGCTGTACACCCTGCGGCGCCTGGTGGGGGCCGGAGCGGAGACGGATCTGGAGGCCCTGCTGCCCCCTCAACCGGTGCTGAATGCCGTCCGGGGTCTGCTCACACAGGGGGCGGAGCTGGAGATCAAGATCGCTACCCTGAAGGCTCAGATCGAGAACGAGGAGACCAGGCGGGAAAAGCTCGAATCCAGGCAGAAGGTGCGTATCGAAAGTGGTCAGGATAAACCGCTGGGAATCTCAGCCGGGGATTTTTCCGATCTGCCGGGGCAGCACCGTACCCTGGAGGCCAAACGCAAACAGATTGAACAGCTGGATCGGGAGATCGCCGAACGGCTAGGTGAGCTTGGTTTTGCTGATGCGAAGGAGCTGCAATCGTTCCCCTGTCCGGATACGGCCGTTGTCCGATCGGAGATGGAGAAGATCGCCGTCCTGGAGCAGAGGCGGATGAAACAGGAAGAAAACCTGGCCCAACAAAAAGCGGTACTTGCTGCGGCCCT
Source organism: uncultured Acidobacteriota bacterium (assembly GCA_964617125.1). GTDB lineage: Bacteria > Acidobacteriota > UBA6911 > CAINFC01 > CAINFC01 > CAZTVS01. Next base: position 31,829 of record CAZTVS010000045.1, on the reverse strand, counting down.
GGCGGAAATCGAGCGATTGCAAAGAGAGGGGGAACTCCCAACAGAGGCGGCGATCCTTGCGGCCCGCAGCGAAAGGGGAGATGCCTGGGAGCCCATCCGCATGGCCTACCTGGAGGATGGACCGCCCCAGACGGGGCCGATTCCGCTCGAGTGGCGTGTGGTGGCCGTCGCCGGCTATGAAGAGCAGGTGCGCAAGGCCGATTCCCTTGCCGATCGGAAGTCCCTGGAGGCTCAGCGGATTGCCTCCCTGGAGCTGCAGGAGAAGCGCCGGGAGGAGGCCCAGGCCTTGATCGCCGCGGAGACGGAATCTCTCCGGCAGGTCGCGGAGGAGATCAGCCGCTCGCGTCAGGTCTGGAACGACACCTGGCCTCAGGCCGCGGCAAAGGAGAGTGACCTGGCCCGCCTGCAAAGGCTTCTGGAGGAAAGGGAAGCGGCTCTGGATCGGGTGAAGAGGGTTACGGAATTTCGCGAGGAAGCGGAACGGCTGCAGATCGAATGGCATGGGAAGATGGAAGCATTGCTCCAAGTGGAGGCTCAGTTCGCCATCCATCCGGAAGCCAAGGCCGGCCTGGCTTCCAGGATTCGCAACGCCGTGCAGGTGATGCAGATGCATGAGGCTGGTTATCAGGCCTTCCTTCAGGAGGCCGAACTTTTGCTGGATGTCCGGGATCATCTGCGGCGAGATACGTCCAGGCTGAAGGAATGGGAGGGGCGCTGGGCGGACTGGAAAAGGGAATGGGAAGAGGCCCTGCCCAAAATCGACCTTACGCAGGAGAGCACGCGGGAGCAGGTCGAGGAGGTCCTGGGATTGTGGGCGGAGGCCGGGGGTATTTTGGATACGATCCGAATGACACGAAAACGCCTGCAGCGTATGGACGAGGACGAACGCGAGCTGCAGGACCTGGTGGAACGGACTGCCCTGCATCTCGGATTGCATCTTCCCAAAGACAGCCTGGCTGCCGCGAAGATGATTCAGGACCGCTCGGACGCGAATAAACAGCGGATGACGGAGCGAAACAGCCTGGCCGCGCAGCTCAAAGGAGTCGTCCGGGAAAAGGAGCGGAAGAAGAAATCGCTGGAGGCGGCGAACGAGGCCCTTTCCGGTTTGTGCCTGGAAGCCGCCTGTGAGGAAAGGGAACTGTCTTCCATCGCGGAACGACAAGCAAGGTATCTGGAGGAGAAGCGCCGTCATCTGCAGGCCATGGAGAAGATCGCCGGTGCCGGAGACGGGAAGTCCGTCGAGGCGCTGCGGGAGGAATGGGGCGGACAGGACCTGGACCATATCCGCGCGGAAAGCAAATTGACACAGGAAGATGAGGAGCGGATCCACCGGGAGATCGAAGAGGCCGCCGGAAACCTGCGGGACATGAAGCGATTCCTCGACGGATTTCTCAGCGCCGAGGGGATCAACCGGGCGGTCGCCGAACGTGAGTGGGCCGCCGCCGAGATACGCCGGATCATCGAAGAGTATATCGAAACCACCATGACCAAAGAGGTGCTGGACCGGGCCATGGATAGAATCCGCCACGAACAGCAGAATCCGCTGCTGGAGCGGGCCGGCAGACTATTCGCCTTGACCACCCGCGGGGCCTTTACCGGAATCGACACCGATGTGGACGGAAAGGAGGGGCGTCCGATCGTGGTCGGGAAGCGCGCCTCCGGAGAGGCAGTCGGGATGGAGATCATGAGTGACGGCACCCGCGATCAGCTGTTTCTGGCCTTTCGACTGGCGGCCATCGAACAGTATTGCGCCTCGGCGGAACCGCTGCCCTTCATCGCCGACGACCTGCTGGTCCATTTCGACGAGGAGCGGAGCGCGGCCACCCTGGACCTGCTGGCGGAGATCGGGAGAAAGACGCAGGTCCTGCTGTTTACCCATCACCGGAGGGTTGTGGAATTGGCCGAGGAAAAAATCCGGGAAGGCACCGCCGGCCTGCTGCCTCTCGCCTGAGCAGGACAAGTCCTCTCCCTGACTGGGACGTCTTCCTGCAATTTATGGAGAAACGAATAAAATATTGTTTGTACTTCAGAGGCTGACTTCACGGAAGGTAAGGGACGGCAGAAAAGGCTTTTTATGCGGGATTTGTGTTACTATTCCAGCATGGAGTCAACGAGATGACAGCATTTACGGCAGTGATAGAAAAATGGTCGAACACAGGGCTTTTTATTGGTTACGTGCCCGGTTTTCCAGGAGCCCACAGCCAAGGGGAAACCATCAACGAACTCAGATCCAATCTTCAGGAAGTCATTGAAATGCTACTGGAAGATGGAGTTCCGAAACTCGAAACGGAATTCATTGGAACTCAAAGCATCCAGGTTGCCTGATGTCCAAACCTCCCGAATTCAAGCCGAAAGAGGTGGCTGCTCTCCTTCATAAACTGGGCTTTATGGAAATACGTCAGAGAGGATCGCACAAGTAATACCGACATGAGGATGGCCGTTGCACAACGGTTCCCTTTCATGGAAAGCGGGATATTTCTCCGATATTGCTCAGGCAGATAGCTAAAGATATCGGCCTCACCCTTGATGAGTTCATTAAGGGTTAAGGGGCAAGGAGCGCCTCCAGAGAGACAATGGGGGTGGAGATCATGAGCGACGGCACCCGCGATCAGCTGTTTACGGCCTTTCGCTTGGCGGCCATCGAACAGTATGGATGATGTCGCAAAAAAATCGTGTCATAGAAAATATTATCAGCAGTTGTAGGGGCACGGCGTGCCGTGACCAAAGGGAGCTCCCATCCTAAAGTCGCCAGGGCACGGCCCGCCGTACCCCTACTCCAAAAATCATGGAGTCAGTTAAGCAGATGCCCGTGGGACGCACGTTTCAGTCACAGACAAGAATGTCTGTGTCACTCTCAAACCGGCGAGGCGACCATAATCGGCTTCCTATGACTTTACTCAGGAGAAAATTAGTGTCATCCTCTTTCTGTAAAGAAATTAAGAATGTAAAGAGTAAAGCAATTTGGGTATGCAGATCCTTGCGCCAACCCATCCAGTTGACTGCGTAGGGCTCATTCCTGGAATGTATGACAGCACAACCATCTTATTTGGATATGGCCTTTCCAGGAAAGGAGCCTTCCGTGAACGTAGTATTGATCTATCCGGAGATGCCGGACACCTTCTGGAGTTTCAAGCATGCCCTCAAATTCATCCGAAAAAAAGCGGCCTTTCCCCCCCTCGGTCTATTGACCGTGGCAGCGCTGCTTCCGGACAGCTGGGGGAAAAAATTGGTGGACCTCAATGTCACCTCCCTGTCCGATGAAGTTCTGCAATGGGCGGATTACGCCTTTATCAGCGGTATGGCAGTACAGCGAGAATCGGCGCTGGCCGTCATCGCCCGATGCAAGCATGCCGGCCTGATCGTAGTAGCCGGAGGCCCCCTCTTCACCAGTGAATCGGAACACTTCGCTGAGGTGGATCATTTTATTTTAAATGAAGCCGAGATAACTCTGCCGCAGTTTCTGGCCGATTTGTCAAACCATTGTGCCAAACGGTTCTATACCACTTCCGAATACGCAGATCTCAGTCGATCCCCTGTTCCCCTCTGGAAGTTGTTGGACTTGCGGCGTTACGCTTCCATGAATATTCAGTATTCGCGAGGTTGTCCCTTTCAATGCGAGTTTTGCAACGTCACGGCCTTATTCGGTCATGCTCCTCGTACCAAGACAGCAGATCAAATTCTGGTTGAGTTGAACGGATTGTCCAAGCTGGGTTGGCGTTCTCAAGTATTCTTTGTCGATGACAACCTGATCGGTAATACCAGGCGACTGAAAACGGAATTGCTGCCGGCCTTGATAGAATGGCAAAAAAAGAGCAAACCACGTATCACATTTTTTACCGAGGCCTCCATCAATCTGGCCGATGATCAAGGTCTGATGCAGATGCTGGTAGAGGCCGGGTTCCAGGAGGTGTTTATCGGCATAGAAACTCCGGATAATGCCTGTCTCAAGGAATGCAACAAACGGCAAAACCAGGAGCGCGATCTGATGGCCGATGTAAAGCGTATGCAGCGAACCGGTCTTCAAGTTCAGGGTGGGTTCATTGTCGGGTTCGACAGCGACACCCCGTCCATCTTCCGGCGTCAGATCGAGTTCATTCAGAAAAGCGGAATCGTCACCGCCATGGTCGGCCTATTGCAGGCAATGCCCGGTACAAAATTGTATGATCGTCTGAGGAACGAAGGCCGTTTGCGGGGTATAGGTACCGGAGATAATGTCGATGGTACGACAAATATCCTGACTCGGATGAATCGCGATACCTTGATGAAGGGGTATAAGACGATTCTGCAGAGCATCTATAGCCCCCAACCATACTATCAACGGGTCATGACATTTTTACGCGAATACAAGGCACCCCGATTTTTCAGCCCGTTCCAATTCTCTTATGTGATCGCCATGCTTCACTCCGTTATTCGCATTGGCATTTTCGGAAGAGAACGCCTCTATTATTGGAAACTGCTGCTATGGACCCCTTTCCATCGCCCCAGGCTTTTCCCGCTGGCGGTGAGGTTGGCCATCTATGGTCATCATTTCCGTAAGATCTGTGAGCTGCATATTCGATGATCCCTCCGCACATGGGAGCGAGAATTGGTGTGGATATAATCCATTATCGAATGGATTCGTGCCCCGTAATCCATTTCCTGTTATGATGACAGAACTGTTCTATTGGAAAAGGGTAATGCTAAGGTGTGGCTACCATTTCTCTTTTTAGTGTTTTTTCCAGTTCCAGCAGACGTCCTCGGGCTACTTCAGCATTCCTACCGTTGGGGACGCATCGTAGATAGCAACGGAGTTGTTCCCTCTCTCCGGCGAAATCTCCAGACTCCTAAGAAGATGGGTGTCGAGTCGGTTGCAGGGAGTAGATCTTTTTGTGTTCCAGCAGCTCCTGTATTTTGGTCAGAATTCTGTCATGATGAAAATAACGGAGGTTTTCCTCGCTCTTCAACCAGGGTTGTTTCCATCGGTCGCAATACGCCTCTTCATGGCTGTCCAGAAAGAGGATATACTCCGTCAGTTCATCCAGGTCAGGGAAATCGTCCGCCCATACAATACTGTTTCGGTTGAAGTCCCGAGGTATTTCGGGATTGCCCCAGTAGATTGGCAGGATGCCATGAACCATGGCATCCGTGATCTTTTCCGTGGTATAACCCGACTGTCGCTCGTTTTCGAACGTGATCATGAATTTGGGCTTTTGCCGCTCCAGGATCTCCCCTTTCCATCTTCGCCAGTTGTCGACTCCATGGGCGTCGCCCAGGTGGCTGTAATCGACGTTGCGCAGGCTGCGACCCGAAGACATCACCTTTCGACAGGCCTGCAATTTGTTGAAAAAATCCACCCGGTGCCTGGCGCCAAAACCTTGATGCAAATTGCTTACCATGAAGGAGCAGAAGTTCTCCCGTGGTGTGGCCTGCTTGTGGAGCAGACGATCCATGCTATCCTCTTCATATACCGCCACGGCATAGAGCGGCAGTCGCAGGCAGCGGTCGTTCTCCTCATAGCCGAAAGAGAAGGCCAGGGAATATCCGGTATCGGGGCTCCGATTTTCTCCGGTGAAGAAAATCTTCCTGGGATGATTCCATTTCCGGTGTTCGCATCCGAATACGGAATAGAACAGAAGGTCGGGATGCTGCGGAGTCACTTCCACCTCATAAACTTGCGAAAGCAACTTGGTGAAATAGTTCTTCGGATTCCGGTAATCGAACGGTTGCCAGACATCCACATACCAGATTTTAAGTCGGTTCTTGCCCATGTTTCCCTTAGGATCGGCCCGAGATGACTATCGTGGAAGGGGGAGGTATTTCTGCCTCAGATTGCTCTCCACCACGGCGATCAGCTCTGTACGATTCTGGGCCGGGAGTACCGCCAGCAGATCCCTGGCGATCGAAGGGGCGTCTTCCTGCCCCTTGCCGGCGCAGAATTTCCTGGCCAGACTGTCGAAGGCTTTCAAATAAGCTCGCAGGTCCCGAATGTCGGAGATGGAAGACAGAGGGCCATGTCCTGGAACAAAAACGTGGGTTGGAGAAGCTTCCAGCCCGGCCAGGATCTTATCCCAATTGGACAGGTCTCCCTCGCTCAGATTGGGATGATATCCGGTGAAGAGGATATCCCCGGCAAAGCAGACCTTCTCCATTGGAATGAGCACCACGATACTGTCATCGGTGTGGGCGGGTCCGGAATAGACGAGCTGGACCGAAATCCCGCCCAGATCGACCGTCAGTTTATCCGCAAAGAAAACCGTCGGCTTCATCAGCACGGTTCCCTCCATGGCTTCGGGTGTCAGTCCATATCTCTTCATGCGGCCCTGCAACGCCTCCTGGTCGAAGACCTTGGACTGTACGTTATCCTGACCAATGACCACTGCCCCCTGGCGGACAAAAAAGGAATTGCCCCAGGAATGGTCGAGATGATAATGGGTATTGACGACATAACGTACCGGCTTGTCGGTCACCTTGCGTAGATCGGCGTACAGCCGGGAGGCTTCCCTGGCCGACATCAGGGTGTCGACTACCATCACCGTATCGTCACCGACAATGAATCCGCAGTTGGCCCCAAAACTGTTGACCGCAGGGGATGCATTCTTGATGCCGGCATAAGCGTACACCCGGTCCGATAGCTTTTGCAGGGGGCGCCCCGGCTGGGCAAAGGACGACAGCGACAAAAACAGCAGCCAAACAAAACTGTATCGGGTCATGATTTCTTTCTCCTTTCAAGCACAGGATGCCGCACTGTCGGGTCTCGCCCTGACGATTTCCAGGAAGCATCCACAGTTTCCTCATAGAATTTTAGTTGAATGACCAAGGAAAACGCAAAGGAGATCGTCGAGGTATCGCGGCGGATTTGTACTTACATCGTACCCCGGAAGATCTCTTGTTCTTCTCACCTGCGGTCCCCTATTGGCTTGATTTCACTGATACGGTGTCGTATGCTTGCGAAGTAACAGAAAAAATATGGAACTTGTCATTCAGAAGGTGGGAAAGAAATACAAGGGTGATCTTTGGGGATTGCGAGATTTCAGTCTGGAGCTATCACCGGGAGTTGTTGGTTTACTCGGCCCGAACGGGGCGGGGAAAACAACCTTGATGAATATTCTGGCGACGGTCACCCGCCCGACCGAAGGTACGGTGACATGGAACGGCACGGATATCACCCGGGAGCCTCAGGAACTGCGGACAGTTCTGGGGTACCTGCCGCAAGAGTTTGGGATATATGCCCATCTCAATGCCGTGGAATTTCTGCATTATCTTGCCGCAATCAAAGGGATTGAGCGAAAAGCAGCCAGGAAACGAATCGATACACTCCTTCAACTTCTGAATCTTACCGAAGTGGCCAAGCGCTCTCTTGGCGGGTATTCAGGAGGACTCAAACAACGGGTTGGAATCGCTCAGGCGTTGTTGAATGATCCTAAACTTCTAATCGTCGATGAACCCACTATCGGTCTGGACCCGCAGGAACGGATACGGTTCAGGAATCTTCTCACCGATCTCAGCGGGGATCGGATTGTCCTTCTTTCCACGCATATTGTTTCTGATGTCGAAGCGGTAGCCACGAAAATAGTACTGATACGAAAAGGGAATATGCTGACCCATACGGAACCGGAAAAATTACTTCAGTCGGTGGAAGGGAAAGTCTGGACCCGGGTGATCGCCGGTTCCGAATTGCCGGCATTCCGGAAACAATTCCTCATCAGTGGAGCCATTCGCAGAAGTGACGGCGTACAGATACGGATGGTATCGGAGCCTTGTCCGATTCCGGGAGCGGAGCCTGTGGCACCAAACCTGGAGGATGCTTACCTGTTCCGTATGTCCCTTTCTGACCGGTCCCAGCCAGAGAGGGAAGAGGCGAGTTCATGAAGACCGCCCGGGCGCTTTATCATCTGCTGAGGGCCGATTTCCAGGAACGGATTCGGAGATACAGTTTCCTGATGGTATTGGTAGTAACCATTCTCCTCGGCTATTCCATGGTGCCGTCCCTTGACGATCCCTACAATGCTCTGGCGATCGGTAATTATCGACCTTACTATAATTCCGCCTGGATCGGGACCGTCTTCGGGGTGCTTGTGGCAACCATGCTTACGTTTTTCGGATTCTTTCTGGTACAGGATGCCGTCCCACGGGATTATCAAACCCGTGTCGGGCAGATACTGGCCGCTACCCCGATGAGTAAACCGCTTTATGTGCTGGGGAAGTGGCTGAGCAATCTGGCCGTTTTTTCCACCACACTCGCAGTCCTGACCGCTGTTGCCCTGGGGATGCAACTCCTGAGAGGGGAAGACGTACGTATCGATCTTTGGGCTTTAGCTGCACCGATCTGGTTCATGGGATTTCCGACGCTGGCGATGGTGGGATCCCTGTCGGTACTCTTTGAATCCATGAAGCTGCCCAAACTGCTAGGTAATGTCACGTTTCTCTTTCTTTGGGGATTGTTTCTTCTGATCAGTGCCGGTCCGATCATTGCCGGGCATGGAGATGTCAAGCCGGGCAACGATATCGTCGGCATCTCGAATACGATGAGAGATATTCGAGAGGTGATGATTTCGCAAGGATACGATCCGGCCACAGGTGCCACGGATCTCTACCAGCCGACTCAAGGCCGTCCGACGATCCGGTTTGAATGGGATGGTGTGTCGTGGAACCTGTCCATCCTCCGGCAAAGGTTCCTCTATTTTCTGATTGCATTGGGGATTGCCGTTGCAGCGGCCCTTCCCTTCGATCGTTTCGATCCGGCCCGTCGACCGTTCGGCGCTAGCCGGAAGAAAAAGAGAAGAGGAAAGGAAAGACAATCCGAACCGGACCGGGACCATCTGGAAGAGGAGGAATCCTGCGTGCCGATGGAGATGATCCCGCTGGACTCGCTGAAACAAAAGTATATGGCCTGGCGGTTTTTGTCCCTGGTACATGGAGAGTTGATCCTCATGCTGAAAGGGAGACCCCTGTGGTGGTATGGTACCGCAGTCGGATTATTCATCGCCTGTCTGGTGACCCCACCCGGTGGCATGATTGTCGCTCTGGCCTGGTTATGGCCCACATTACTATGGTCAGGTATGGGATGCAGCGAAATCACCTTTGGAACAAGTCCGCTTGTGTTTTCCTCGGCCCATGTTCTTCGTCGTCAACTCCCGGCTCTTTTATTTTCGGGGGTGATGGTCACCCTGGTATTTACCGGAGGATCGGCCATCCGCCTTATGACCTCCGGAGAGGGATCTATGCTTTTTCGGTGGCTGGCCGGAATTCTCTTTGTGCCCTCGCTGGCCATGGCCCTCGGAGTGTGGACCAACAGTGGAAGGGTATTTGAAATCGTCTATTTTGTTTTCTGGTTTCTGGGAATCTGGAACAAGTTTCCATTATTCGATTTTCTGGGACGATCCGATCGATATGTCCACCACATCCAGTTCTATTATTTGATCTTGACAGGAGTGCTGATCCTATTTGCCTGTCTTGGACGTCGAAAGCAGATAAGTTTCTCCCTGGGGTGATTTTTCCGTTATCGGAGAAAACCACCCGTTCTCACCTGCCTCCCCCTTTTTCGCTTGATTTGGCCGGTGCGGAGTCCTATACTTGCTAAGTAGTAAGGAAGTGAAAAAAGCACCCCTTTTTGTAAGGATCTTTCATCATGCAGGAAAAAATCAGCCAAGATCCCGTCTTCATCCCTCCCATCGAATTATCAAAAAAACAGCTTGCTCGTTTCGTAATCGTTTCTATTTCGCTGTGGATCATCGCTTTTTGCCTTTGGTTTCAGACCGGGATAGATCAATCCATTCTATTTTATCTAAATACATATCATGTCGATGCGAACCTGGTCATGATCAACAAGTTTCTTACCAGTTACGGGATGTCTATCATCGCTCTGGTATTTGCAGGGTATCTGGCGATATCTTTTAAAATAGCCGGTATGGAAAATGGGAGGCAGACCTTCTTCTTTTTCATCATCGCCTTCGCAGTCACTTCCATAACCGGTGATGTTCTGAAGGAAATATTCGATCGGGCGCGCCCTTTCGTACAATACAGCGGACAGATTCACAGCTTTTCCCATGCGAGTTCGCCTTCCTTCCCTTCCGGGCATGCGACGAAGAGCATTTCCCTGGTTTTACCTTTTCTTTTCTTTTCCCCTTATCAGGGCAGGATTCATAATCTCCTCAAATGCCTTTTAGGATTGCTGGCAATGGGAGTCTGTTTTTCCCGGATGTTTTTAGCGGCTCATTTTTTTAGCGATATCGTTGCCGCGGCGGGGTTGGTTTTCACCTGTCTGCCATGGGTGGTCATTCTAAGCAATCAAATATGGAAGCGGATGAAGCCGGCCAAATTTGCGACCGCTGCCAAGAGATGGATATTGATTTATCTTGGATTGGCGGTGTTACTGCATCTTTTATGACTTCATCCTTGCGGCTAAGGGATGGATCGCAGGAGGCGAAAACCCAAGGCATTGGCGCGCTGGCCTGGTGCGGCGACGTTCCGGTATGCCGAACGTACCTGTCTGGGATAGCTGCCCCAACTACCGCTCCGGAAGACACGGTCGGTTCCTGTCGAAGGACCGGAATAATTGATTCGAGAACTGCTTGGATAGGAAGTTGCGTGTCGATCCCAGCACCATTCCAGTACATTTCCATGAACGTCCTTCAATCCCCATGGATTGGCGTCCTTAAGTCCTGCCGGGTGGCTGATGGCGCTGGCATTGGCACAAAACCAGGCGGCAGCTTCCAGCACCGTTAGAGTGCCCCTTTCACAGTTTGAGAGAGTCGCTAGGGAATAAGCCGTTTCCTTGACCGAAAAGGGTCCCGTCGTTCCGGCCCGGGTAAAGTACTCCCACTCGCCTTCCGTCGGCAGGCGGAAACCGTTCCCATCCCAGTTGACGAAAACTCCATTGGTCTGATCGTTGATCGAATTGATAGGGATGGTCAGGGTTGAATCCTGATAGTACGAGGGTGTCAAACCATGCTGTTTCGATAACAGATTGGCGAACAGGACGGCCTCAAACCAGGTGACCGACTGCGCCGGCTGACTCATTCCGGATCCGTAATTCGTATTGGTGGGGTCTTCCGGCAAGCCCGGTTGTAGGCTGCGCAGATCCGCCCACATCTGTCGGGTGATCTCGGTTTCCATCACCGCCATATTTCGGGTCAAGGTGTGTTCGAATTGCGGTCCTTCCCCTGGATACCTTCCTGGTTCCGTATCAGGGGAACCCTGGACGAAAGTGCCTGCCGGCACATAACGCAGGTTGCCCACGACACTGTCCACCGAGAAGAGAGTGCCGGCTTCCAACAGAGTGATCCCGGCGGAGACGGGAATACTGGCGAGGGTTCCAACCGCAACATCGAAACGCAGCGTGGTGGCAGCTACCGGCCCTCCGGCCGAAAAAACATAAACAGTACCGGTGAAATTATTCAGGTTCGCCTGCGGAAAAATCTCTTCGATCAATTTGGCTTCATGATGAAAACCATCCAGGCGTCGGCGGGCACTACTCCGCAGATAGCCTGGGCCGGTGTAAAGCAGGAATTGGAGATCCAGTGCGGTCGTCCCCGGATTCACCAAGGCCAATCCGGTGTAATAATCATATCTGGCATCGACGGGGAAGCAAAACTGGTTGGTAGGGGTGGAAGGATCCATTCCTCCCTCCGATAAAACCTTGCTTCCGGAAAGATAACTGTAGGTCAGGGATCCGCTGAGAGGCGTGGCTGACTTCACTCGAACCCAACCGGTATGGACCTGAGATCCGGCTCCGGAAGATTTTAGAAACAGCGAACCCAATGCCTTGATCGTATAAGAAAAAGTATGATGGGTGGTACTGTTCAGGGTGATGGTGAGAGGAGAACCGTTCGATTGGTATAGTTCCACGGTTGCCGTTACCTCGACGTTCCGCGGATTGGCCAGTATAATCTGGGTAATATACCCGCCGCCATCGGCCATCTGGGCGAAATAGAGAGTGCTGGTTTCCGCCGCCTGGGCTTCCGAGAACAAGGCCATCCTTCCCGCGATTACCAAAAAAGACATAAACAGCCAGCCATGCGTCCTCAGGCGAAATTTCATGCAAACCTCCTTATAGAAACCCAAGCCACAAATTGCGGAATAGTGAAATGTCGTGCTCTCCGCTGTGTCGAATGTTCCCCATTATATCAAATACCTCCCGGAATCCCGGGATCGCCCAAAGGTTATCGGATATCTCTGGTGCAGGACTGCCGTAGGAAACAACTATGGATACAAGCAGGCGAAAGAGACAATCCCTAGGATGAGGATCTCTTATCCTGATGACCGGAGATCGTCAGTCCGATCAACCGGGAAACTACCACTGCGAGATAGGCGATGCCGGCGAACTGCTCCAGCATCACTAAAACCCGGGCCGAGGAGCCGACCGGAACGATATCGCTGAGCCCGGTAGCGGAAAGATTGGCAAAACTGAGAAAGAGCAGCTCGATGAAGGTCAATTGCGCCGGGTGAGTCCCGCCGGCAAAGGAACCGGAACTCCACGACTGGCAAACCATATAGAGATAGGCAAAGGCCCAGGCAATCAGAGTGAAAGTGGCTCCGGCGGCAAACAGATCGTCGAAGGTGACCCGGTCGTCTCCCAATATATGGGCGATGAGTCCGCCGGCAGCATAAAAATATAATGCCGCCTCCAGAAGCGCGGCCCAAATCAGCAAGACCGGATTGGTCAGGATCCAGGAGGAGACAGAGAGGATAAATGCCGGAACGGCGATGATCCATCCGATCCAGCTGAGAGCCGGGCTGCGAATGACAACCCATACGACCAACAGAAGAACGACCATGCCGAAAGCGCTGAGGAAAACGGGTCCGCTGTGAATGCCTTCCAGCGCCACATAGAGGATCAGGCTTATCAACTGGGCAGCGAGCAGGAAGGCGGATGGATGGCGGCGGGCAATCGTTGCCCAGGATAGCGAAGAAGAGAGAGTATCATTTCTGCCGATCATGGCATCCTTCCAGGCCGGTCTCAAAGAATCGGCTCGTGGGCCTTCCGGCCGTAAACGCGTTCATAAGCCTGGCAGTTGGGACAGATGTCTCCTTCTATCGTTTTTACGAACCAGAAGGCAATGCCCCGCTGCTTTTTCCGGGCGTGACGGCAGACCGGACAATCCAGACAACCCTGTGCCTTTTTGCGATCCTTATCGGTAATCGGCCGATTTCCCGAATTTCCATTCCCATTTTGGTTTGACATCTTTGGTCTTTCTCCTGTGTGATCGGTTGGATAACGAATTTTGTTTTTGCAAAAACACTTTCATTCCTGATCTAGGGATTCCTGTTATGGCTTGAACGATGGATAGCAGCAGGCAAACGCTTTTCCACCATTTTTACAGTTTTTCGAGTATACGACGCAGCCACTGGGAAATCAAGTGGAAACGGTAACGTCAGGAGCAAACCGGCGATCTTTCCGAGGTCGAGGGTGGGGAAGGAAGTAGCTGAGGGCTCGCTTTGGCAATTTAGCATGCGAGGAGGGTGCCGGCGCCGAGAAGACTCTCACAACCGCAGGCGAATGGGACCTTACGTTTCGATCGGTTCAACAGCGGAAGAGTATCTGTATGGTTCGCTCCTACTTTCGATGTGCAGTAGTTCCTTTCTCGAGGGGGAGGGGGTAACGGACCAATCGGCTTGTCGCCGGCTGGTACAACGGATGGAGAGGATGTCCTGCTTTGGATTTTCCCAAACATTGCAGCTGAACCCCTGCTGAATACAACAAAGCCTGGACCTGTTTATTGCGATGTAAAAACGTTCCATGCGTTCCCCAGCATGCCACTACTTTTTTACATTTCCGGCTGAAATCCAGAATATGTCGATCGTTCTCTGCGCCGATGGGATCGGTTTGTGTTTTCATAACATCAGGGCATGTCGCTCGGAAGGCGAATAGATTGAGCATGTAAAAGCAGTTGAATCCGAAGGAAGCGGAAAATCCCTTGATGCGCGTCAACGTCGGATCAAGTCGCCATTCATCGGCTGTGGAAGGATTGAGCCCGATCCAGGCAATGGCGATTTCCCGGGAAGAATCATCCCAGCGGCATTTCAGGACATATCGGTATCGACGACAGGGCGAAAAGATACATGGATGAATCCCCTCGCCACTTCCAGATACAAACGGGCAAGACAATAGATGTTTCGCAGTCATTGTTAACCGCGGATCACCTCTCCGAACAATGCTCTTCTGCATCTGCGACACATAGCTTTTTTTCCAATTCGATCATTTGGTGCCAATTGTACCGCAGTGGCTACTCCTCAGGTGAAAACATGGAGTAGCCTTTGCTGCTCTGTTGGCCGGCATCCCCGGTTTTGGTTTCTGTACTTCTATTGAAAGGGAAACGACAAAAAAGGCATACTAATAGAAGTAAAAAAATACATGTTGGGGACATGCAGAAATGAGTAAAATAGAAGACAAGTATGCGAAGGAGCCGAATCCGTTATCGGACCAAGAGTTGGAAAAGGCTTCCGGCGGTGGGATCGAAATCGGACTCTACTCCTGTCTGGTTTGTTCTTTTTCAACATTCAATGAAAACGAGGCCGTCGCTCACCGAAACGCAAGCGGGCATCCCTTTACTTATTCGTAATTTCGACTCCTATTACACCATGTCAGCAATCAGACTCTTTTCGCTGAGTTACTTTTTGCTTTCTGTTTCCTTGCTTGTCGCCAAGACGGCGGAGGGAGACGCAACGATCCCTCTGGATCGGATGCAGGCGATCTACGAACAGGTCAAAACGCCGTTCAAATACGGAGTGGTGCTCGATCCGCCGGCCGGTAAAAAGGTGGATTGTCCGGCGATTTTCCGCCACGACGACAAGTGGTATATGGTGTATGTCCAATTGGAAGAAAAGCCGAAGGAAGGCTATTCGACTCAGATCGCGGAGAGTACCGACCTGCTGCACTGGAAACCGCTGGGCACCATTCTCGATCGCGGAGATGGCGGTGCCTGGGATCAGGCCAACGCCGCCGGCGGGATCGCCCTCAGCGACACCCGTTGGGATGGCAGTCACCGGATCGAGAAATACGCAGGCTACTATTGGCTTTCCTATCTCGGCGGACACAAATTCGGCTACGAGACGACTCCCCTTTCCATCAGCTTCGCTTTCACCGACGATCCGGCTGGGGCAATGCCTTGGCGGAAGCTTCCGGCGCCGGTCCTGCAATCCGGCGATGCCGATGCACGTCCGGGACTGGAAACCGTCACTCTTTATAAAAGCTTCGTTTTTCATGATACGACCCGATCGCTGGGTGCTCCGTTCGTCATGTTCTACAATGCCAAAGGGACTTCTGAAAGGATTTTCACCGCCGTCTCCGAAGATCTGAAAATCTGGAGACGTTTCGGCACCGGCCCGGCGGTGGAAAATCTCCCTCCAGCCGGTTCGAAGGGCGGGGTGATCAGTGGCGATCCGCAGATCATGCGTATGGATGATCTGTGGGTCATGTTCTATTTCGGCGCCTTCTGGAAACCGGGTGCCTTCGACACCTTTGCCGCCTCGCGTGACCTGATATCCTGGACGAAATGGAGCGGCGAAGACCTGGTCAAACCCTCCGAACCCTACGACAACCTTTATGCCCACAAGCCATGGATACTCAAACATAAGGGAGTCGTTTACCATTTTTATTGTGCCGTAGGCGGAAAAGATCAACATCGCTCCATCGCCTTGGCAACATCCAAGAATCTGAGGTAACTCAGATCGATTTTCGTAGATTTTGCCGAGAAAATAATCAAAAGATCTCTAAAGGAATGGCATCGGGACACTCATATCCGACAGGATACGCACCATGACCACGGACAGCCGGCTAAAAGTAAAAATTGGCTCCACTCTTCTTAAGAATGAAAAAGAAGCGGTACAGGATCTTTTTGAGAAAATCTATGACTCGACGGTGGATGCCGTCCTTTTTTTCTGTTCGCCCGAATATGACTCAGATCAATTGGCAATCGCCTTAAAAGAGCGATTCCCTTGTTTGTTGATTGGCGGGACCACCGCCGGGGAGATCTCTCCCTGCGGTTATCAAAGCGGGGGGATTGTCGGGGCTGGACTGTCTTCCCCCTATCTAAGTTTGCATCCCTATCTAATCTCCCCTTTGGATCGGTTCGGTTTGGCCGAAGCACAGCAAATCGCCGACTCTCTAAGTAGAAAGCTGGTTTTCTCGGAAAGGATCGATAAAACCAAAATATTCGGATTTCTGTTGATCGATGGCCTGTCGGTTTTGGAGGAAAAGGTCATTGCTTTCCTTTACAGTCAGCTTGAGGGCATTTCCATTGTCGGTGGCTCCACCGGGGATGATCTGCGTTTTAAGGAAACAAAAGTATATTTTGACGGGAAATTCCTGTCTCATGCGGCCGTCGTGACCTTTTTCGAAACCCAATTACCCTTCACTGTATTCATGACCCAGCATTTCCAGCCCACCAATCAAAAAATGGTGATTACAGAGGCCGATCCGGACAAAAGGATCGTCAGCGAAATCAATGCCGAACCCGCCGCCCAGGAATACGCCCGGGCATTAGGAATCCCTACCACAGATTTGAACCACGATATTTTTTCCAAGCATCCTCTGATTTTGAAGATCGCCGACAGTTGGCATGTTCGTTCCATCCAGAAAAGAAATGAAGATGACAGCCTTTCCTTTTTCAGCGCCATCGATGCAGGCCTGGTTCTAACCATTGCAGAAGGGGTCGACCTGGTCGACCAGATGGAAAAGGAACTGAACCGCTTTTCCGCAACATTTCCCAACCTACAATTGATGATCGCTTGCGATTGCATCCATAGAAAACTGGAAATGCTGGAACGGGGATGGATTCCAAGAATGGAAGGACTGCTGCGTTCCTTACCGGTTATCGGATTTAATACCTATGGCGAACAGTACAATTCCATTCATGTGAATCAAACCTTAACCGGAGTGGCCATCGGAGGTTAAGTATGGATCCGACAGAAGAGCTCCAAAATA
Organism: uncultured Acidobacteriota bacterium; assembly: GCA_964617125.1. Classification (GTDB taxonomy): domain Bacteria; phylum Acidobacteriota; class UBA6911; order CAINFC01; family CAINFC01; genus CAZTVS01. The sequence continues at coordinate 14,926 of CAZTVS010000045.1, read as the reverse complement.
GGATACAAGCCCTGGAGTTGCAGCTGAGAAAGAACGAAAAAATCCGCCGAGTTCTAATGGATCGCGTGGAAAGGAGCATCGACTCCTCCGGCAATGCCTATACTTTATTTGAAAATAACATTACCCTCCAACAAAAAGTGGAACAAAGGACCAGAGAATTGGAAGCCGCCAACTTGGATCTGCGACATGAGATATGCAGACGTAAGCTTGCCGAAGAAGAAAAGGAAAAGCTGATCCAGGATCTGCAAAAGGCCATGGCAAAAATCAAGGTATTAAGCGGCATGCTTCCCATTTGCTCGTACTGCAAGAATATTCGAAATGACGAAGGTTACTGGCAAAAAATCGAAGTATTTATCACCGAACACTCCAATGCCGAGTTTTCTCATAGTCTGTGCAATGATTGTATTAAGAAATATTATCCGGACATCTACGAACAGATGAAGAGCGAGGGGAACATCAAATAACTGCGAAATCAAGGGGAACCGGTAACCTCGGGAGTAAACCGGCGAACTTTCCAAGGTCGAGGGAAGGAATTATTCTTCTGCGGGGAACGGCATCTCCAGGCTGGACCGGCGGGACTTGGAAAGCAGAGAAGCCGGTGTGATACCTCCTCTCGTGGCTAATCACACCGCAATGCCTCGACCGGTTCGATGCACGAAGCCCGACCGGCCGGGATAAATCCGGAAAGGACAGCCACCAGAATGAGAACGACCATGGTAGCCACCATGGTAACCGTATCGTAGATTTTTACTTCGTAAAGAATACTTTCCACCCAATGCGACAGGGCAAAAGCAAGCGGGAGGCCGATAGCCAATCCGACGACAGCCAGCCCGAGCGATTCGCGAAGGATCATCCAAAGAATTTTAGCCCGCCCGGCACCCAGCGCCATGCGTATGCCGATCTCGCCCGTCCGTCGCGCCACCGAATAAGATAGGGTGCCATACAATCCGATAGCCACCAGTATCAGGGCCAGCACCCCGAACAGGCCGCCGAGACAGGCGAACATACGTTCGCGTTTCATGGCATCCTCCACCAGGGTATGTTGCGATTGCATGTGCATCAACGGCAGAGTCGGATCGATTTCACCCATCGCCTTGCGTATCGCCGCCGTCATGGTTGTCGCATCGCCCGAGATGTGAACCTCGATGTACATGGCATGGGTCCCCTCGTATGGGAAATAGAGAGTGGCAAGCGACTGTTCGCGAAGTCGGCTATATTTGGCATTACGGACGATACCGACGATTTCGAAGGAATAGGCCGGTTCGTATCGTGGCGATCGGCTTAGTCGACGACCGATCGGATTCTGGTTGGGATAATACAATTTCACAAAGGCCTCATTCACCACCACGACTTTTTGTTGGGCATCGAAATCGCGCCAGTCCATACCACGTCCCATGATGATGGGTATCCCGGTGGTTTCGAAGAATCCGGGACCGACCAAATTCCAACACACACTTCGATCGTCATCGGGCAGGGAAGTTGGGCCATCGATGGAAATGGTGGACAGGTTATGAGTTCCCGATAACAATGGCAACACCGAGAATGAGGCCGAGCGAACGCCGGGTAGTGTCTGCAGCTTCTCCAATGTTCGCCGGTAGAGTGCCCTTTCGCCTTGCTTGTCGTATCCGTTGCGCATCGGGTCGATCTGGAACAACAGGATGCTGTCGCGGTGGAATCCCAGATTGACATCTTCCAGGTTCTGTAATGTTCGCATGAACAATCCCGCCCCGAACAACAGTACGCTGGAAAGAGCCACCTGAATGGCCAGAAGAACACGCCCCGAATTCAGAGATGCTGTCGTATGGACGGTACTCTCGCGTAATTGCCCTGCCAGTTCTCGGCGTGTTGCCCGCAGGGCCGGTACCAGCCCGAACAAAAGTCCGGTCACAACCGCAAGCAGGAAGTTGAAAGCCAGAACGGTTGCATCCAAACGAACATCCAAGACCACCGAATTCAAGTCCCTGGTCCCCAGCGGCAGTAATAAGAGCAAAGCTCGGCTGCCAACTTGGGCCAAGAGTAAGCCGAAAAAACCGCCGACAAACGATAAGAGGATGCTTTCGGTCAACAGCTGGCGTACCAGACGACCACGGGCGGCACCTATGGCCAAGCGCACACACATCTCCGATTTCCGGGACCGGGCGCGGGCCAACAGCAGCGTCGCTATGTTGGCGCAGGTAATCAGCAATACCAATGCCACTGCGGCCATAAGTGTCTGTAAGGACCGGGAAAGAGTGTCTCGCAGTCTTGCCAGGCCATGACCGGCAGGAGTGAAAACGATCGATGGTACCTTATCGCGAGGAGGTGGCGGTACAATGCCATTCGTAATGGTGCCTTGAAATAAAGCGTTGGTCTCCGCTAATGCCTGTTCAGCCGAGTGGCCCGGTTTCAGGCGCCCCAGGATCATACACCACCACCAATGACGATTCAGGAAAACCGTTTTTTCCGGTGACATACGCTGTCCCCAGGGTTGCAGATTCTGCATTTTGCGCAATGGTATCCAAACATCCGAGGGGCGTGCCGGGTCTACCCCGAAGAATCCCGGGGGTGTAATGCCGATGACCGTAAAGGGTGTGCGGTTGAGACTGATCTGGCTGCCGATGGCCGCCGGATCACCTCTGAATTCACGTTTCCAGTAGTTGTGGCTGACGACTACGACGTGAGGCGCATCGGCGGAGAGATCGCCGGCCATAATGGTGCGTCCGGCTTGTGGCTTGACACCGAGCAAGGAAAAAAAGTTGCCGCTCACCATTTCTCCATCCGCTGTGGTGGTTTGTCCTTGATGGGTAACCGTCAGACTATCTTTGTCATATCCGGTTGGTACAAAAGCAGCCACATCCGTCATGACTCGTCCGCGCGTCTGTAAAGTCTCAAAGACCTCATAAGGAAACGAATCGCGTTTGTAACCGGAAGTGCTGTGGCGCAGCTGCTCGGGAGTCGGAATATCGGAGTAGTTGAGCAGTACAAGCTGTTCGGGTGCCTTCACCGGCAGATACTGCAGCATGACAGCATTGAAGACGCTGAAAATCGCTGTATTGGCACCGATACCCAGTGCCAGGCAACCCGCTGCGACCAGGGTGAAACCGGGGTTCCGGCGCATGCCGCGCAACGCATAACGAACATCCTGCAAGACGGTCTCCAACCATGGCAGGCCGCGTTGATCGCGATAATTCTCTTTGGCGTATTCCACTCCACCGAAGGTGAGGAGCGCCTCGCGTCGTGCTTCTTCGGCGGACATACCGCGTCGGAGGTTTTCTTCCTCCAGGAGATCGACATGCAGCTGTAACTCCTCGCTCAGCTCGGTTTCGGAATGATGCCGGGTAAGGTATCCCGATAGGCGGTGCCAGGTACGGCGCAGGGTCTTCATTGTCCTTCTCCTTCCAAAGCGAAGAACCGGCCGATTATCTCGGTGGTTTGCCGCCAATGGCGACATTCGTTAGCCAGCTCCTTGCGGCCGCTCTTGGTGATGCGGTAGAAGCGCGCTTTTCGGTGGTTTTCGGAAACTCCCCAGGAGGATTCGATCGATCCTTCCTGCTCCAGTTTCAAAAGCACGGGATAGAGTGTCCCGTGGTTCACCGTAAGCCTGTTTCCGCTCACTTGCTCGATACGTCGGGCAATACCGTAGCCGTGCTGTGCACCCAGAACCTCCAGGGACTTCAACACCATGATGGCCAGCGTACCCTGCCACACTTCCTTCTTCTCTTTCATCAGGCCTCCTCCTATGGGTATCCCACAGGATTATGGCCGATCTCCTATGGGAATGCAATAGGAAAACGACGGATGAAAGGCTAAAAGCAACGAGGAATTACTTTACGTGGCTCCACGGTATCTTTCCGGCCGCGCTCGCGTAAATCTACCGTTACCGTGCGACTGCTGCCGTCGACGGGGAATCCCATTCGAAGTTCCTGCACTCTGTCGCGGTGTAAGGTCCACCAATCCCGTGCATCTGCTTCGGTCCAACGCGGGAATCCGTCGCAGCGGTCCAACGCTTCTCGAAAGGTACGCGCGCTCCGGGGTCGTCGCTCCGGCTGCTTCTGCAAACCGGAAAGAATCAGTCGTTCGAGAGACTCGGGTATCGGACAGCCCAACCTGATGGATGGAGGATCGGGCTCCCGGTACATGTGCTGAGTGCATATTTCCAACACCGTGTTTCCCTTGAAAACATGGGTGGCCGTGAGCAGGAAGTACCCTACCGCCGCTACTGCATACAGATCGGCCGAAGGACCGACATCATTGGCCGACTGCATCGTCTCCGGGGCCATATACATGGGTGTGCCGGTTATCGAGTCTGCGGCCGTGATCCCGCCGGATTCGACACCTCGCAGGTCCTTAACTAAACCGAAGTCCACAACCTTGACCACATCCGCTTCGCCTCCCCGCTTGGTGATAATGACATTGGCCGGCTTGATATCTCGGTGGACCAAGCCCGACTCGTGTGCCTCGATCAAGGACGAGAGCATCTGACGAAGAATGTGGACCGCACGTCCAACCTTCACGGCACCCCCGTAGGTCACCAATTGTGCCAGATCTAATCCGTCGAGGTATTCCATCGCATAGTAGAAAACCCCATCAGGCGTATGGCCGTAATCAAATACAGCGACCGTGTTGGGGTGGGTTAGCCGCGCAGTCAGACGGACCTCCCGCTCAAATCTCTGCAACTGTTGAGGAGACACATTGGCTTGGGAAAGCAACTTGATCGCGGTTTCCCGTCGCAATAGGGCATGGCGTGCACGGTACACCACTCCCATGCCTCCTTGGCCAATCTTCTCGATCAGTTCGTACTGGCCGATCCGACGCGCCACTCGAATCTCATGGCGCAACCCGAAGATGATCCGGGAAGCGACCGTTGACGTCACCACCATGGATGACATCCACAAAGCCATCGTCACAGCGGCGTCTCTAGGACTTTGGTTCTTGATAAGAGGCAATGTTACCGGATGATAGACAGCCATCCAGGTGAAAGTTCCGATACACAAAGCCGAGGCGGCAACACTCAGACCTAGAGTCTGTTTGCCCGAGCTGGGGATGATGATCGCCCGGGTGGCAAGGATCAGCATCATGGCCGCGACCAGCTCCAACGCTCCTCCGTGCCCCGAATCGGCATGGGCCGTCATCAGCGCTATGGTCACAGAGGTACTCAGCAGACCCGCAGCATCGATGACGGTCAACACCCTCCTCGGTAGACGCCAATAGGTTCCCCAGAACCATATGCCTCCGAAAAACACTGACAAGGCTGCGTGCATCAAGCGATGTAATTTGCCGAAGTCCGCCGCCACAGCGCTCCAGGAATATAGCTCTCCGAGCAGTATCGTGCTCAGAAGGAGTATCCCTGCTACCAGGAAGAACATGAGTTTGTTCAGCAACACCAATCGTTGCTGAAGGAAGATATCTGCTTCCGCCGATCCTCCTGAGGGCGAACCTTGGGATGGGTTCATCGGACCGCAACTTGGACAGGAGTGCATCTGGGTCGTGAAATGGGATGGAATACAGCCACTACAATTGATATGCGAGATTTTTTACATCTGTCAAACATGGAAAAAGCGTACTCTATTTATAGGGGAGAAACAAGATGGAAGGGAGGGAAAGAGGGGCAGTGGAGTGGCGCAATGGAGTTTCCCGGATGCTAGGATGACCTACGGGATAGTCTTGTCCTTTCCTTTTCCACGGAAGAGATGATTTCTCACCGTCTTGCCCCTTGCCACGGCGTTTTTCTACTTATATACTCCTACTGAGATGCGTCTGGGAAAAAGCATGGATGGGCCCCTTTCTCTATTCCTCATTCGGGCGAGAATCCCGATCTGGGCCGGGCTTTTTTTACTTTCCTTCCTGATCACAACGGCTGAGGGCCAGTCGGCAAACCGACAGAAGGATAAAGAATACGAATCTGCATTTTCCGATCTGAAAACCAAAATCAGTGCCGAACACATAAAACGGACGGTCTATTACCTATCCCAAGATCCGTTGCCCCGACGGGTTCTCAATTATTCCCTTCCTGGGCATACCTCCAGCACGCTGGAGGAAGCGGATGCCTGGATCCTTAAACAGCTCCGAAAGGCCGGCTATTCGCCCAGGACGGACGAAACGAAGGTGCAGGCCTTCGGCCGTGATCTCTCGAAACCATTGGCTCACCAGTACGCCAGACCTCCGCAGGATGCCCCCTGGTATATCGCGCATAACCTTATCGCGGACAGAAAGGGCTCGGAACATCCCAAAGAGCTCATCGTTCTGATAGCACACAAAGATTCCCAGAGCTGGATCGCCTCCCCCGGAGCCAGCGACAATGCCGTCGGCACCGGGGGCCTGCTGGAATTAGCCTCGGTTTTACGCAAATACAAGCCAAAACATACCATCCGCTTTATCTTTTGTAATGAGGAGCATACCCCCTGGACCAGCATTACGGCGGCGCAAGAGATCAAATCCAGCGGTCTTGAGGTCCTGGCCCTGATCAATTTGGACGGCATCGGGGTGAAACCTCCTTCAAAGAAAGGCCTGTTGACGAATGTGACCCGATATACTACAGCGGAAGGGGAGAGGCTGGCCGATAGGATGGCCATGTTGAATACACGCCACTCCCTCGGGTTACAGCAAACGAAATACCACAGCAATGCACCCGGCGATGATGATGGATCTTTCATCAAGGCGGGATTCCCCTGGTCGGTTCTGAACATCGGGTCCATGCCTTATGGGGATCCCCATTACCACCAGGAAGGAGATACCGCCGAGAAGGTGGATTATGAAAATGCCAGGGTGACCGTTCAGCTTACGCTTGCCGCTGTTTTGTATCTGGATGTCTTCGGAAGGCCCTGAGGGAGGATGTCGGATTCCGAGGAAATCTGCGGCTTCGTCAAATGTTGGCTTTGCTGAATAGAGTATCCATAACCTCTAAGGCAAAACGGGCATGCACGGTTGCCGGAACAACGCCCATCTCCACAGCGACCTCGATGGCCTCAACGATTTCCTGTTGTGTCGCACCAGCCTGTATTGCCTGTTCCATGTGCCACTGCATACAAGACTCACAGTCGGTGATGACTCCAATGCCAAGGGCAATGAGTTCTTTGTGTTTCTTCGACAGGGCACCGTCAGCGAATGTCGCCTCTTCCATCTTCATCGCAGCCTGGTAGACTTTGGAATTCATTTTTAACCACTTTCCATGTGCCCACTTTCTTTGGTAAGTGATTTGATTCAACTTTGTTAGCACCAATTCTTCATGTTCTTCTTTCATTCTCAAGCTCTCCTGATGTGACATGTTCTTCCGGACCACCGTATAAAAATTAGAAATATAGAGTATTTATACCGCATCCCCGCAGATACCATTGCCTTATAATCCTTGACCGGCAAGCCATATTTACCCGTAACCCACTCAGACAAATTCCACAGACAAGAATGTCTGTGTCACTCTTTTAGAAAAACCAGGAAGGCGGACGGTTTCAGGATGCGCAGGCTTTCGAAGCGGCCGAGGCGGAGGAGATGTTTGTCGCCGGAGATCAGAACCGCCGCCCCGGAAATCAGGCTGCATTCGATAAACTTGTCGTCGGCGGGATCGGCGGTAACTACCGACAGGTCGCCGCTGATGACGACGAATTCCAGGTGCTGCCGCGATTGAAACAGCTGCAGCAAGGTCTTCAAGTCTGCCGGAGGGATGTGCAGGCGTTCCAGCACTTCGACATATTCGGCGAGGATTTCCGCACACAGGCAGAGGGTGATCTTCCCTTGTTTCCAAAGATCGACGATGGTGCGAGGCGGGCCGGAGGGATTCAGAAAAGAAGAGACGAAAACATTGGTGTCGATGACCACTTTCACCGGGAAGACCTGACCTCGCTGATCACACGATCGATATCTTTGTCGGTAACTCCACGTTTGCGCATCCGTTCGCCGATACGCATCCAGATATCATCAACCACCGAGGAAATATCAGATTTTCGAAGATAGGCCTCAATCAGTTCACGTACCTTCCCGCTGGCTGTTTTACCTTCCTGCCGGGAAATGTGGGCGAACCGTTCCTTGATCGTTTTATCCAGTCGAATGGCTAGCTGCGTACTCATCCTCATCTCCTGATGTGTACATACATAATATACAAAATATACATGATATACAAGATATACAATAAGGATCCCGGACAATGGCCCTATTACGGTTCGGCATGATGTGGGGCGGATGGACTGGTTTCGGTTTACTTCGTTCTCCCCGGGATCTATCGGCAATCGTAACCACGGGTTCAGGTATAGGGATGAATAAACATCATGATATAAATATTGCAGGAAAGGGGAGACTGCTTTGGACGAACAGAGCGTGGAAAGCGGGGCCTGGAGTACCGGTAGGGATTCCACGAGCGGAATAAAAAGGGAAGATCTGCTCTGCGACGATTTGCCGACGATCCCCTGTCCGGAGTGCGGCGGCATCCTGGTGTCGGGGGCTTCCGGATATATCGGCGGTCGCCTCATCACGGAATTGATGGCCCGAGGGTACAACGTCCGGGCCATGGTCCGGGCCGATCCGCACATCTATCGCGACCGTTTCCCTGGTGCGGACATCGTGGCCGCCGATGCGTTGCGGCCTGAAAGCCTGCCGTCCGTGTTTCGGCAAATCCACACCGCGTATTATCTCATTCATTCGCTGATGCTCGGCGGTAAACATTTTTCCGATGCCGACCGGGAAGCGGCGTACCATTTCCGAATGGCTGCCGAAAAGGCCGGTGTCCGCCGTATACTCTACCTCGGCGCCTTGGGCGATACGACCGGCGATCTCTCTTCTCATTTGAGAAGCCGCATGGATGTTGCCCGGGAGTTACAGAAAGGGACCATCCCGGTGACCACCCTGAGAGCCGCCATCATCATCGGCTCGGGCAGCGCCTCCTACGAGATCATCTCCCACCTGGTCGGGAAGACACGCTTTCTTCTTCTGCCGCCTTGGGCCCAAACTCGTTGCCAGCCGATCGGTATCCGTGACGTGATCAAATATCTGGTAGGAATTCTGGAGACTCCGGAAACCACCGGGAAAACCTATGACATTGGCGGGCCGGAGATCCTGACCTACGAACAGATATTGCGTATCAAGGCCCAGCTCATGGGCAGGAAAATCCTATTCTGTCATACCTCCTTTTCCAATACCGCCATCTATGCCTATCTGGCCAGTCTACTGACACCGGTTCCGGCCCCCATCGTCCATAGTCTGATGGAAGGTTTGCGCAACGAGGTGGTTTGCCAGGACACCGCCATACAGGAGAAGATCTCCTTCCCTCTGGTTTCCTATAAAGAGACTCTGTTGCGTGCCCTCTCCAGGGAAGAGCAGGACAAGATAGCCACACGCTGGTCGGATGCCTATCCGCCGGCCCATGAGTTGTCGATGAAGCTGCATGAACTTTCGGAGCCACCGACATACAAAGCGGTTTCGACCCTGGTGAGCGGGAAGTCGGATGCCGCCCTTTTCCAATCCATCTGTCGTATCGGAGGGAAGGGGGGATGGTTTCATGGCAACTGGCTGTGGAGGACCCGCGGAATGATCGATCGGCTGCTGATGGGCATCGGGACCATGCGCGGACGGCGCAGCGATCACAATCTGCGGGAGAATGACGTCATCGATTTCTGGCGGGTGGAGAGGCTCGAAGTCAATCGAACTCTCCGTCTGCGGGCAGAGATGAAACTGCCTGGGAAGGCTTGGCTGGAGTTTCGAATCCAGCCGCTGGAGGAGGGAAGGAACCGGTTGTCGGTCGAAGCCTTTTTTTACACCAACACCTTGTTCGGTAAGGCCTACTGGTACTGTTTTTACCCCTTTCATTTTTACATCTTCAACGACCTGATCAAGGGCATCGAGAAGCGGAGTTGCTAGCCTCGAAAAAATGGTCAGTCTTGCCCGGAAAAATCAAGACCCTCCCCTTTTCATTTATTTAGATTTACAAAAACCGGAAAATAATCAAAACTATTAAAAAATTGTGATGTCCCAATGTTCTAAACTGACCCTTTGAGGAGCTCATTTATGAGACGGTTTTCTATCCTGGCGGCTATGTTTTTGATGGTGCTGAGCGTTGGATTCGCCCAATCGCCCTCCCAAACCCCTGAGTTCATGATCGACTCCCACACCCACTATGAGGCGACCGATGCCTGGGAAAAATCATTTCTCACCATCTACACTCAACACAACGCCATGGCCTGCGTTCTGGTTGGATGGAAGGATCTCGATCGCGGTTTGGCTTTTGCCAAGGCCCATCCGGATCGGGTGATCCCCTATGCGGCCATCGATATCGACAGCCCCACGGTTCTGGAAGATGTGAAGAAAGTCCACGGCATGGGTTTCAAAGGGCTCGGCGAGCTGTTCGCCGTCCATCAGTGGAATTATGACGATCCGAAGTATGATCCGCTATGGAAACTGGCCGAGGAACTTGCCTTGCCCATCGCCCCGCACAGCGGTATCCTTTCCAACGGCATGATGGCCCGGATGCGGCCGTCGTTTCTGGCCACCATCGCCTCCAGATACCGGAAACTATTCATTCACTGTGCTCATTTCGGAAATCCCTGGTATGAGGAGGCGGGAGAGGCGACTCGTCGAAACCATAATCTCTTCTTCGATCTCTCCGGCTCCTCCCTGATCAAGAAGGAGGAGAATCCCGGATATTGGAAGGACTTCCTTTGGTGGACACCCTACCTGGGGAAAGCGCACATGCCAAGCGACGCCAGGCCTGCATTTGAAAAAATACTGTTTGCCACCGATGAACCGCCCGAGGCCCTGGAGGAGAACATTCGGCGCTTCAACAAGATGCTCGACGCCTGCGGTGTGGATGAGAAGACCCGGGCGAAATCCTATGGTCTGACCATAGCCAAAATACATGGAATTTCTCCACCAAAGCGCCTGGATAGCCGACCCGGACGACCATGAGGTCAGGATTGGTGCCTCTTCCGCGGATATCCGACAGAGGGCGACCTTTCGAGTACCTCGAAGAAGTATGGAAACAAGGTATGCCCTGCAAGCGTTGGCTAAGAACGATTCTATTGCTGGAAATCCTGACGGTCTGTCTGCCGGCACGGCAACTTCAGGCTGTAGAGAGCGACTCGCTCCGAAGCAAAACCAATCCGTCCGTGATGGTCGTGGCGGTACGCTGCCGGATCCCTCCCGAGCCCGGCTATTTCGCCCGTTTGGGACAAGAAAATAGGAGCCAAGCGGATATCGAATGGAACCGTTCTCTGAAGGAGCTGATGTCCCTTCCGTCGATTCGGAATATTCCGGAGGTGAACCTGGAAGGTATGAATACCGGGATGGACGGACTGCACCCTGTCTCTTTCCCCTTGACGGCCACGGTTCTGGACCGGCCGGCCCCGCCCTACCAGTTTCTGGCACCGGCGGATGCGGATCTCCAACGTTGTATCGAATCGGAATTTCTCCGCAGGAAAAGGTTCCCGATCGTGCATTCCAGGGAAGAGGCCGATCTGATCTTCTTTGTGGAAAGCCGCTATGTCCCTTATTTTAAAAATGTGATTCGCCATCCAGACGGGTCGTCGCGCGAAATATTGTTTCTGCAGGGAGACGGACGATCTTACACTAACATGGTCGTCGAACGGAACGCCCTGGTGTTCCCTGTCGAGGCTTATCCGCAGGATCGGACGGAGTTCCCGTCTCTCGATGCCTCCCTGCTTTGGCAAGCAAGTCGCTACGCGAATAATCGCGACCAGGGGATTCAGGCGGAACCTTCCCCGGAAGATCTCGTCCGACGGTTTCATCAGTTCTGGGAAAAGAGAGAAAAGGGATCGAAACAAGCCGATCACCGGCAACCCTCCGGCGGGAGCAAGACGGACGCCTCCACCAAGCAAAAATCTTTGTCGATGAATGCGGCGACAGTGTCCTCTTCCATTGCTCCCGCAGCCAAAGAGCCCATGAGTCAGCTTTCCGAATCGCTGCGCATACGTTCCGAAGTGACGCTGGTAACCGCCCTGGCCCGCGTGCTCGATTCCACCGGACAGGATCTCGTCGGCCTTCTTCCCGAAGAATTTCATTTGTATGAGGATGGAGTGGAGCAAACCATCCGGCACTTCCGATCTACGGAAACTCCTTTTTATATTGCCCTGTTGTTCGACACCTCCGAAAGCATGCAGCCAAGAATGGCAGATATGCAACCGACCGCTCTGGCGTTCGTCGATCTGTTGCGCCAGCAGGATCGGGCTATGGTCGCCTCTTCGAATCACCGTTTGTTGATCGAAACCGAATTTACCGAGGATCCGGCAAGGATGAAACAAGCCATACGACAGATTCATCCGGGACGGGGAACGCGACTTTATGATTCCCTGGATCTGACGATCACCGAACGACTCTCCAAGATGGACGGACGCAAGGCCATCCTGCTCTTCTCCGACGGGATCGATACCGCCAGCCGGTTGACCGACCGGTCGGAAATCCTACGCCTGGTGGAGGAATCGGAT
>CAZTVS010000045.1:0-2425 GCA_964617125.1 uncultured Acidobacteriota bacterium | reverse complement strand
CGCCAGCCGGTTGACCGACCGGTCGGAAATCCTACGCCTGGTGGAGGAATCGGATGTGAGGATTTATTCTCTGGAATACCGTCCGGAGATCGTCCTTCCTATCCACAAATATTGGAGCTCGTATATGGCGGGGACGGCATGGAAACAGATCCAGAACAAGATTCCGGATGAGTTGATGCGACAAGAGGAGGAATACGGCCGGCGTTTTTTGGCCGACCTGGCGGAAAAATCCGGAGGCCGGTCGTTTCAGGCGGAATCGGTGAAGGATCTCCGCGTCTGCATGGAGGTCATCGCCCAGGAGTTGAGGCAGCAATACTCCCTCGGCTACTATCCCCGACGCCCTCCGGAAGACGGATCCTTTCGCAAAATCGTCGTTCGTGTAGATCGTCCCGGTGCCAAGGTTCTGACACGCGCGGGATACCGGGTTCCAAAGGAAAAGAAATAGCCGGCCTCTCCGGCCCCGGCACGATATGGAAGAATCCCTGATTAAAAGGAGAGAACAGAAGTTTACTTGACCGACCAATCCGGTCCGCTTTCGTAAACGACACGAGTGATGCGCATGGCGGCCAGCCGGCAGACAAAGGACGCGGATCGTTTTCCGGTTCCAGAAATCGCTTCTCGGTCCAAATCGGATAGTTTTTCAACGGCGGATTTTACCATCAGCTGGGCGACTTCCTGGGGTGGAATCCTGATTCTGTTTTTATGCTTCATCCATCGAATGGCGCTTCCTTTTGTATCCGATAAATGTGCATCCACTTGCGGGCGGTAGAGATAGGGATACTCCCATTCGATGGCTTTGATGATTCGGTTTCCGATGTTCTGAATCAGTATCGCCTGGCGTATGGCGGCACTGTAATTCGGTCCTGGAGAAGGCCGACTTCGGGAACTCGCCATTGGAATCTCAGCCCCGGCGGCCTTGCCCCTCATACCGCCGTACTCCGGACGCATCGCGCTGGTATTGGTCTGCATATTGTTTTTCCATAAACGGGTCTCTTCCTGATTACCGGACACCTGGATAATTCCATGAATTTTTATGTCAGGCGGCGATAAGGGATAGGTTTCGTCTTGGGCAACTGCCCTGGTGGTCAGCATCCCCAGGAAAAGGAGGTGAATAAGCCGGGTTTTCATCTCTGCCTCCATGAAGAGCAGTAATATCCGGACTTTCTCATCGTCCCTCCTTTCTCCAGGCCCTCGTTTCCCGGATGATCTGCAGTCCTCCCCGACAGACCATTCCCGCCAACAGGGATCCGATCAGAAGGTCGGGGAGGCGCGATCCCAGCTGCCACACCAGCCATCCAGAAAATATAATTCCTATGTTGGCCAGGACATCATTTTTGGAAAAAATCCAGGAAGCTCGCATGTGTGGATCTCCCTGTCGGTGTTTGGAAATCAAAATCAGGCAGGACAGATTAGCGGTCAGAGCCAGTGCCCCGACACCCATCATCCAATCGGCCATCGGTTCGCTGCCGAAGAAAAATCTGCGTAGGATATCCATCAGGACCAGGACAGCTAAGGCTATCTGTGTGTATCCACTGAGTAAAGCCGCCCTGCCCTTCAAGGCTGAATCCCGCCCGACGGCATACAGGCTGATGGAGTAAACCAAGGCGTCGGCGAGCATGTCCAGAGAGTCGGCAATCAGCCCCGTCGATTGTGCCAGGAATCCAAGTGCTATCTCGAAGAAGAACATGAAGGTGTTGATTCCCAGGACAAGGTAGAGAGTTTTTTTCTCCTGTAGTTCGCGTATCTCGATGTTACATCCGCATCCGGACACTCCTATTTCCCTCCTTGATCATCCCTGATGACCTCGCAAAAAGTCGGAATTCGAGCAAAAACGGGACGGGTTTGTAGTTCCGCCTTTAGGCGGTGCCGCGTAAATACAGGTTTTCACGGATCCATGGGATGCCGCGTAAACGCGGAACTACAAACCTTTAATTTTTTGCGACTTTATCATCACTGAATCATATCATTTCCCTTGGAACGGGATGAGTATCTGCGGTATGAATACCCTTATGAAAAAGAAAGGGAAGGAAACCATGAAGTACATGGCAATCGAGAAGGAGTTGGAGTGGAAAAATCCTGATGATAAGGTTGGACTTTTGCGAAAGGAGGCGGAAAGAATCTACGAGATCTATCTTTCAGGTATTCTTCGGGAATGTTATTTCACCAGGGAAGAGCACACCGCGGTTCTGATTCTGGAATGTGGTGATAAAAGCGAAGCCCGGCAGGTCATCGATTCCTTGCCCTTGGTAAAGGCCGGGGTTATCGATTTTGAACTCTGGACCCTCGGGCCTTATACCGGGTTGGATCGAATGTTTTACGACCGATAACCTGGGAGTCGCTCCCCGATCTCTGCGTCTGCTTCGCCCAGATCCTGGGCCGCAGTCCGGAGCAATTCCATAGGATTGAAAAACAACTTACTCAAGAT
>CAZTVS010000044.1:0-36000 GCA_964617125.1 uncultured Acidobacteriota bacterium | reverse complement strand
ATGCGTAGGGCCGCTGCCAGTCTCCAGACAATCACAACCGGCCACTGCAGGCCGCGGACATGCTTGCGAAAAAACAGGACACTGCTTTTGGCCATATAGTAACGCTCCTCCGCGGACCCGGCCCCGCCGGAAGAAACCGATACCTTATGCCAGAGCTTGGCTTTAGGAACCAGTCGCAGCCGATAACCCTGCCGGCGAACCCTCAGGCAATAATCCATATCTTCGTAATAAAGGAAAAAGCGTTCATCGAAAAAACCCACCCTGGTGAACAGGTCGCGGTCCATCAGCAGAGCGCAGCCGGTCAGATACTCCCTTGGCAGGGGATCGAGAGGATATTTACCCTCCAGGGATCGCGGATATCGATCGGTCATTTCCAGGGTGATCGGATGACACCGTCCACCGGCAGACCATATACGCTCCGGCTGATGATGGAAAAATATCAGGGGAGCTGTCAGGGCGAAGTCCGGTCCGGCTGCCAGAACCAGTTCCTGCAGCATCGCGGCATCGGCGATGGTGTCGTTGTTCAGGATCAGGACATAGGGGCATCCTTCTTGCAAAGCCCTCCGGATGCCACGATTGAAACCGGCGGCGAAGCCGACATTTTCCCGAGAAAGCACCATGGTAATCCGGGGAAAGGAGCGGCGGAGAATTTCCGCAGAACCGTCGGTGGAACCGTTATCCACCAGGAAAATGCGAAAGTTGGGGTATGTTTGCCGTTCCAGGGACTGCAGGCATTCGACCGTATCCGGCCATCGATTCCAGTTGACGGTAACGATCCCTACCAACGGCGCCATGGGTTCTAGGAGAAAGTGAAATTGACGATTCCCGCTTGCCGATTCTTCTCTGCCTTCCGCATCGTCCCGGCAGAGAGCGAGGGATCAAGCGTTTTGCATTTGGACATGGAGATGATCGGCCAGGGAGCTTTTTAGATTTTTCAGAATCATGTACTCCGACAAAGCCATGTCACGATCCTTCAACCGAAGGGCGGCGATGCCCAGGGAGTAATGGACGTGCGGAACTCCGGGTTTCAATTCGGCGGCCCGCTGCAGGATCTCGATTTGCGCCGTAAAGTTACCCATTTTCTCATAGGCCAGGGCCAGACCGACGTAGGCATCGAAAAAATCGTTCTTATATTGGATGGCCCGCGCATATGCCTCCGCGGCATTTTTCCAAGACTTCAACTTGCAGTAGGAAACGCCCAGATTGTACATGGCTTCCAGATAATCGGGTTGAAGTTGTATGGCCCTAAGGTAGCTGGCAACAGCGAAGTCATGTTTGTTCCGCTTGGCGTAGAGAGCCCCCAGATTGAAAAAAGCCTTGGTATAAGTGGGATTCAGCTGAATCGCCCTTTTCAAAGAATTTTCCGCTTCCTCCATCGATCCCATATGGATCAATGTCAGACCGATGGAAAGATGGACCTCCGCGGAGTCCGGCTGTATCTGTAGAACTCTGCGATACACATCCAATGCCGCGGTAAAATCGGCGGTTCTATCCAGGCAGGTCCCGAGTTGAATCAAAGAAGGGATATGTTCCGGTTCTTCCTCGACTGCTTTTTGAAAAAACGGCAGAGCCTTCTGATAGTTCCCTATACTGGCAAAGACCATTCCTTGAAAATATGAGGTGCTCATCTTTTATTTTTTACCAACTCGCTGTTTTTCTTGCAATGAATTATATAATTGCTTTCATCGAAAGAACAGGAACAACGGGAGACCTCCGTGAAAAACCTGAAAACCGCAGATCCGGCAAGCGATTTGTCTTCTCGAAAATCCGGCAAGTTGGGGAGTGTTCTGTTCCGGCTCGGGATCCTTTTCCTTCTTTCGGTCCCGGTTCTGGCTTACCCGGATCTACCCGCAAATTCGGATCGGCCCGACCTTCCATCCATGGAGCCCTCCTGCCGGGATGATGTTACGAAAATGCTTTCATCTGCTATGACATCTTCTTCCGCCGCTGATCTTTCCTCTCTTTTCCATCGGCAACATGGACAGATACAGGCATGGGTGGTGCAGCAATTTCGTGAATACATCCTGGCCAAACAGCAAGGAGAAGAAAGAAAAACGCAGGAGTTGTCCCAAACCATTGATAAGGCCATGAAGATATGGATCCGTGTATTCCCCCGTAATGATCCCTTCCTTCCCTGGCCGCAGGCCCTTTCCTGGAATCGAAAAACCTGCCGACTATGGGTCACGGGTCGGAACGCCAATCAAACCGCTAACACCTGTTTTCATCGGGGCGAATTCGAACAGGCCCGTCGATTGTGGGAACAGGCGCTGTCGATATTCCGCAAAATCCAGGATCAAAGGGTCATCGCCAATGTCCTCATGAATCTGGGCCTGTTCGAATACGAATCAGGCAACCTGGACAAAGCCATGGACCGATACCGACAGGCCGAGGAGATCTTTCATCGCATCCTGGACGATCACGGAACTCGCGACTGCAAGGTCAATCTTTCCCTGGCCTATGAGATGCAAGGCAATTTCGTTCAGGCCCTGCGACTCCAGGAGGAGGCGTGGAGGTTGAACCGGACCCTCTGCGATCCGCTGGTCGAAGCACGTATTCTCAGCAATATGGGAGTGATCGCCACGGAAAATGGTTATCTAAAGGAAGCTGAGGTTTTCTACACTCGGTCCCTGCTTCTTCGTCGTCAGGGGAACGATCAGGAGGGGGAGGCCACCGACCTGAGCAATCTGGGGGTCATCTATGACCAGCTGGGGCATTTCGGTGAAGCCCAGACGTACATACAAAATTCTTTGGCTCTGCGACGGAACCTCGGCGATCGGGAAGGGGAAGCGGACAGTTTGCTGAACCTGGCAGCCGTCCTCAATCACCAGGGAAGGGCGGGAGAATCGTTACGGTATCTTTTCCAGGCCATACAGATCTGTCGAATGCTGCAAAGTCCCCACCGCCTGATGAACGGTTACATTCATGCAGGGGAAGTTTATCTCGCTCAAGGACAACTCGGCGAGGCCGAAACCCACCTGCGGGCTGCTTTGAAGTTATCGCAAATCCATGGTTTCGCCAAAGATCAGGCATGGATATGGAAATTGCTGGCCGATTCCGCCATACGCCAGGGTCTCCCTTCTCTTTCGATGAAACGGCTGAATCAAGCGGAAACTTTTTATCGCCAGACGAGTAATCCACTGGAATTGGCCGGTGTTCGATTGGAATTGGCCAAGGTACTGCGACAGGAAGAGCGGCCGGCTGAGGCAGCCCAGGTTTTCATGCAAGGCCTGCGCCTGGCCGAGGAATGTCACTCCTGGAAGCTGATGGCCGAAATTCAGCTCCACCTCGGCGAGATCGCACTGGAGACATCCCAGCCGAAAATTGCAGAATTTTATTTTCGATCTGCCTCGGACATCTCTTCCCGCACCGGATTTCTGGACCTGCGTTGGCGATCCCTCTACAATCTGTCTCAATCCTTCCTGGATCAGGGACAATACAACGCCGGGCTCCACTACCTGCAGCAGGCCATTGGAGTGGTACTGGAGCAGGAATCCTATCTGTCCGTGGAATCGCTCACACAGCACTTCTGGGACGATAAAGCACATTTATTTCGCCAGATGAGCCGCTATGCTTGTGAGCAGCAGACCATCACCGATGGTTGGCGCTGGATCGATTCCATGAAAGCCCGACATATCAAAAAAAGCCGGCGGCAATGGGCCGGACCTTTTTCAACAGAAACGGACGAGGAAAGGGCGGATGCACCGATCCTGCCGACACAGAGGGCCCTGCAGTCGTTGCATCGTCACCTGCTGGGAATTCAATCCACGGATGTTTTGACCCAAGCCGACTCGAGTCTGAAAATCGAAGCCATGATGCTGGATGCCCAGTCTTCCAGAGACTCCCGAAGGGTAACCGGCCCTTTGCCGCCGGATTCCACGGCCGATTGGGCCGGTCGATTGCAGCGCAATCTCCAGGAAGACGAAGTATTGCTCGATTTTGCCTTCTCCGACGACAACCTCAGTGTCTGGATGATCGGCAATAATACGAATTACTTTTTCCGGCTGTATTGCCGTGAAACGGAAATTCGCACTCTCCTCAAGCAAGCCGGCATAGGTTCCGAGGATGTTTCCTACCTGGAGAAGATGTCGCAGAATTCGTCCCTTCTGCCGCAACTTGATTCCAGGACCTTACAGGCTCTCAGCCGGGCGCTCTGGCTTCCCATCGCCAAGCAGATTCATCCCCGTGTGCAAAATCTGGTTATTATTCCCGACGGAATTCTTTACCTGATCCCCTTCGAGATTCTCCCCGACATCCGTTCCGAGATTTCCGCTTCAGATAACGAGGACCAGACTGTGCTTCTCGATCGATTCGCCATCCACTATCTGCCTGCGGCATCTTTCCTGCTCGAGAGGGAAAAGAGTTCCGGGTTGACTCCGCTGACTGCCAAAATGGTCCTCCTGGCCGGCGATTCCTCTACGGCAACCGTTGCGCCAAAGATGGATGCCCCATCCGACCTGCCCATAGGGGGTGAGATCCGGGAGATACAACGACTTTTCCCGAGGACCGACCGATATACCAATTTTCAGGATTGGAGAAACCGGGCGCCGTACCGCCTCCCTCGAGCCGATCTCCTGCACATCGCCACCCATTATCAATACAATGCACAACATCCCGAGGCCTCCCGCTTTTTCTTCTCCAACCGGTCCTCCGAAAGCGAAGGTCTTTTTGCCGCCGAAACGGCCCTGCTGCCGATGCGTCCTCGCCTGGCCATCCTGAGTGCCTGTGCCACCGCTCTGGGGCCGGTCGTTTCCGGAGAAGGCATTCTCAACATGGGACGCAGTTTCCTGCTGGCCGGCGCCCGATCCATCATTCTTTCCTGCTGGCCTGTGGAAGAAGACAGTACGACCCAACTGATGACCCTCTTTTATCGCTACCTGACCGACGGCATGGACAGCCGTAAGGCTCTGCGACAAGCCAAGCAACAACTCCGGCAAAAAGCCGCCTGGCGCCATCCCTTCTATTGGGGTGCCTTCGTACTGGTAGGCAATCCCTTCCGTTTCGACTCCGGGAACGTTCACCCGATCCCGGATCCCATTCATATCCTTCTCCTCTCTGCGCTGGCATCCCGTTCTCTCTGAGGAGTTTCTTTAAGCCTGGTCGGTAGAGGGTGAGACAGGATTTGAGATCCTGTCTCAGGCTGAGATACAATCACAGCCAAAAAAAATAGAATGGTGATCGGTATAGGAGACAAATCTTTATGACATCCCGCGAGAGAGTTTTACGGGCTTTACAGCATCAGCAACCGGATCGTACTCCCCGAGATTTTTCCGGGCATCGGTCCTCAGGGATTTCCGCCATTGCCTATTCGAAATTGCGTAAGGCACTGGGATTGCAACCCTCCTGTCCGAAGGTTTACGATATCATCCAGCAACTCGCCATAGTGGAAGAAGATGTTCTGACCCGCTTCGGCATCGATACCATCGAATTGGGACGTGGTTTTGCCTTGAACCCGGAATCCTGGGCGGACTGGACCTTGCCCGACGGAACTCCGTGTCAGGTTCCCCGATGGTCGATTCCGGAACGTATGGACGGCCGTTGGGTTATCCGGTCCGAAAGTGGCCGTATCATCGCCCACATGCCCGATGGGGCCTTTTTCTTCGAACAATGTACCTACCCTTTTTTCGACGGACCGGAAGATCTGGACCATCTCCCGCAAGCGTTCGCCGAAAGTATGTGGACCGCCATTGCCTCGCCTCCGGGCCCGGTGAATCGGGAAGAACTTCGCCGTGGTGCGCGGCAGCTGCGTTCCACAACCGACCGGGCCATCATCGGACTGTTCGGAGGGAACCTCCTGGAATGCGGACAGTTCCTTTATCGTAATGACCATTTTTTGGCCATGCTGGCCGAGGATCCACACCGGGCGCACCGCTTTCTCGACCGATTGACGGAATTTCATCTGAACAATCTGGAGCGATACCTCTCCGATGTCGGCGAATGGATCGATATCATTGCCTTTGGCGACGATCTGGGGATGCAGAGCGGGCCGCAGATGTCGCCGCGCATGTACCGGGAATTTTTCCAGCCGCGGCATGCGATCCTTTGGCATCGGGCCAAACAGCTGGCCGGGGTAAAAGTCATGCTGCACTGTTGCGGAGGGGTTCGCACCCTGCTGGCCGACCTCATCGAAGCCGGACTGGATGCCATTAACCCGGTACAGATCACCTGCCGCGGCATGGATGCCGCCGAACTCAAATCGGAATTCGGAAAGGACATCACTTTCTGGGGCGGTGGTTGCGACACCCGTTTCATATTGCCCAAGACCGACAGCACGGCGGTAGCGGAACATGTACGCCATCAAGTGCAGATCCTGGGCAGGAACGGGGGATTCGTTTTTCAGCAGGTGCACAATATTCTGCATGACGTCCCTGCGGAAAACATCATTGCCATGTTTGACGCCATCGAATGATCCGGCAGCGTCGACAAACCACTCGAAATTATGGCCCAACCGATCCTGCTTAAGGGTTGCCGCGAACACAACCTGAAGAATATCACCGTTTCCCTTCCTCGTAACCGGTTGATTGTCATTACCGGTCTTTCCGGATCAGGGAAATCATCTCTGGCTTTCGATACCCTTTACGCGGAAGGCCAGCGACGCTATGTGGAGTCCCTCTCCACCTATGCCCGGCAATTTCTCGGACTCATGGAGAAACCCGATGTCGACGCCATCGAGGGACTCTCCCCCACCATCTCGATCGAGCAGAAGACGGCCGGACACAATCCCCGTTCCACCGTCGGAACGGCCACGGAAATTCACGATCATCTTCGGCTGCTGTTTGCCCGGGTAGGAACCCCTACCTGTCCTCAGTGCGGCAAGCCGATCCGGCGCCAGACCGTTCAGGAGATCACCGACAGCATCATGGAACTGGCGGAGGGCACCAGGTTTCATATCCTTTCGCCTGTAGTTACCGGACGGAAAGGAGAATACCGGGATCTCTTCCAGAAGCTGCTGCAGGACGGCTTCGCCCGGGTGCGGGTCGATGATCAGATTTTTCTTTTGAAAGAAGAGATCCCTCTGGATCGCAACAAAAAACATACCATCGAGGTGGTGATCGACCGTCTCATTGCCGGACGAGGAATTCGAGAACGCCTCACGGACTCTCTGGAAACGGCGTTGAAACTCAGCGAAAACGGCTCCATTCTGCTCTCTCCGTTGCAAGGAGAACCGATCCGCTATTCGGAACGTTTCACCTGCGCCGAATGCGGTATCGGTTATGAGGAATTGACTCCGCGGATGTTTTCCTTCAACAATCCGTTCGGAGCCTGTCCTCGCTGTAAAGGCCTCGGCTATCTGATGGAACTCGATACCGAACGTATGATTCCCGATCCCTCCCTCTCTTTACAGGAAGGAGCCATCGTCCCCTGGAATGCCTCCGCTACCCTGGGCAGCTGGAATCGTCAGATCATGCTTTCCGTCTGCCGACATTTTTCCATCCCCGTCGACCGACCCTTTTCCACCCTCCAGGAAAAGCAGATCCAAATCCTGCTCCACGGTTCCGGGGAGGAAAAAATCCGTATGGAATGGGAAGCACGGTCACGGGAAGGCCGCGGCCACTTTTTGCGTCCCTTCGAAGGTGTCATCCCCAATCTGCTTCGCCGTTATCGCGAGTCCGCATCCGAAGAGATTCGTCGCTGGATTGAACAGTTCATGACCCAACAAACCTGTCCCGACTGTAACGGAAAGCGTTTGCGCCGGGAAAGCCTCGCCGTTCTCCTGGATCGGAAAAACATCGCCGATGTTTCTTCTCTGGCAATCGATGAGGCATCCGCTTTCTTCGAACGGCTGACGCTCAGCGGAAGAAAGGCACAAATCGCCCGGCCCATCCTGTCTGAAATCAGGCAACGTCTGGAATTCCTGCGGCACGTCGGCCTTTCCTATCTTTCCCTCGATCGCGGCTCTTCCACCCTCTCCGGAGGGGAATCGCAACGCATACGGCTGGCCACACAGATCGGTTCCGGACTCACCGGAGTCATCTACATTCTGGATGAACCCAGTATCGGTCTGCATCCGCGGGACAACGGCAGACTCCTGGACACCCTGCGGCAACTGCGCGATCAGGAGAACACGGTGATCGTGGTGGAACACGACCGGGAAACCATGCTGGCCGCGAATCATCTGATCGATATGGGACCAGGAGCCGGCATCCACGGCGGAAAACTGGTCGCCTGCGGACCGCCGGACAAGGTGGCTAAACATCGCACTTCCCTCACCGGCCGCTATCTCTCCGGCAGGAAAAACATTCCTATACCTCCTTCCCGACGCAGCGGTCAGGGCCCATTTCTCACCCTTTGCGGTGCTGGCGGGCACAACCTTCGCAACATCGATGTCTCCCTACCGCTCGGATGCCTGGTGTGCATCACGGGTGTGTCCGGTTCGGGAAAGAGCAGTCTCATCAACGAAACGCTCTATCCCGCCTTATCCCTCCGACTCCATCGGGCGAAAAGTCCCTGCCTGCCTTTTCGTTCGATTGAAGGTCTGGCCAACATCGACAAGGTGATCAACATCGATCAATCCCCGATCGGTCGCACGCCACGCTCCAATCCGGCCACCTATAGCAAAACCTTCGAGGGGATTCGCGATCTTTATGCCGCTCTTCCGGAAAGTAAGTTGCGCGGATATCAGGCAGGGCGTTTTAGCTTCAATGTCAAAGGCGGACGATGCGAATCCTGTCAGGGAGACGGCGTGACCTGCATCGAGATGCATTTTCTTCCCGACATTTATGTTACCTGTGAGGCCTGCAAAGGAAAACGTTACAATCGGGAAACCCTGGAAGTCACTTTCAAGGGGAAGAACATCGCCGATGTCCTCGGCCTGACCGTCGAAGAAGCCGCCGCTTTTTTCCGGAACATACCCCAGATACGCTCACGGCTGGAGGTACTGGTCCGGGTCGGGCTCGGATATCTTCCGTTGGGACAACCGGCCACCGCTCTTTCCGGAGGCGAAGCCCAACGCATCAAGCTGGCGACGGAACTGGCCCGCCGCTCCACCGGGAAAACCCTCTACCTGCTCGATGAACCGACCACCGGTTTACATTTCGAAGATATCTTATTTCTGATGGCTGTGCTGCAGGAACTGGTCGACAGGGGCAATACGGTCGTGATCATCGAGCATAACCTGGACGTGATCCAATGCGCCGATCACATCATCGATCTTGGGCCCGAGGGTGGCGACAAAGGAGGCATGGTGGTGGCCACCGGAACTCCGGAAGAGATCTCCGCCCATCCGGATTCGATCACCGGCCGCTATCTGAAACCATACCTGAATCCCTGATTACTTCGCTTCGAGTTTCAGCAGGAATTGCTTCTTGTCCAGACCGCCGCCATATCCCACCAGGTCGCCCGATTTACCTATGACCCGGTGGCAGGGGATAATGACGGCAATCGGATTTTTATGGTTGGCCATACCCACCGCTCGACAGGCCAGGGGGGACCCTATGCGTCGGGCCAGTTCCTGATAACAAACGGTCTCTCCGAAGGGGATCTGGCGCAGGGCTTTCCACACCCGGTTCTGAAATGCCGTTCCCGGTAATGTTTCGGGCAGCGGCAGCCGGAAGTCGGTCCGTTTCCCCGCGAAGTACTCCTGCAACTGCCTGGCGGTCTCCCTCAGAACCGGATGCCCGAGACTTCGATGTGCATATTCCAGACAGGAAAGATCCCTGGCGTCTTTTTCCCAGGACACCGCCTGCAATGTTTCTCCATCCGTCATCAGCATCAGTTCGCCGACCGGACTCGACAGCGAATGGTAATACACTTTCATTCTTTTCCTACTCCTTTTCCGGGTACAGGTTCGATAAACACCCTTCCGATCTTTTTTTTATCATGATCGCGCAGGACCAGAATCACTTCCCGATCGGTCTTCTCCTCCCGCAGCAGCACAACGCCGAAAGGCCCGGTCGACACCAGGGCATAGGTTTTGGGAGGAACATTCTCAAATAGAAATTCGCCTCCGGTACCCGTCAGGCAGCGCGGCGCCTTTGCCGGATCCAGGCCGGAAACCTGAATGGAATTTCCCGCGGCGGAAAGGATTTCCGCTAAATACACATAGCGGCCGACGACGGCCGTTTTCTCAGGATGTTGCAGGAAGATACCGGATACTCTGGTGTCGTACCTCCGGACTTCCGGCGAGATGGGCCGGAAAGAAGGGCCGGTAGACGCTTTTCGCGCCGCACATCCGCCCGACAGAACAGACAGAAGACCCAGGCATGCGATCCAACGTACTTTTTTCATACCCTAAAGGATACAATGGAATGCTCCCCTTCGAGACAACAATCTATCGCCATTTTCCGCAATCGACGGCAGTCCACAATGTCATTTGCTTCCTTTTCTCAGAACCCATATAATTGGTTGCTTGCCAAGAGGAACCGTTTTTTCATCATTTTTTCGGAGGCTGGAATATGCATCTTTCCCGAAGAACCTTTTTATATCGATCGGCAGCCGCCGGCGCCACGCTGGTTGCAGGAGATCGGATCGCTGCCGCAGAAACCGCTGCCGAATATCGCTCCCTTGCCGGGTCCAACGAAAAGATCCGCCTGGCGGTCATGGGCGTCAATTCCCGGGGGTTGGCCCTGGCCCGCAGTTTCGCCCGTCAACCCAACGCCGAAATCAGCCATATCTGTGATGTCGATTCCCGCGCCATAGCCAAAACGATCGAAGCGTTGGCCGCCGTACAGGAACGCAAACCCAAAGGGGAAAAGGATTTTCGCAAAGCCCTGGAAGACAAGGATGTAGATGCCCTGGTCATCGCCGCACCCGATCACTGGCACGCTCCCGCAACTCTGCTGGCCTGTCAGGCCGGAAAGCATGTCTATGTGGAAAAGCCATGCAGCCATAATCCGAGGGAAGGGGAAATCCTTACGGAAGCAGCCCGTCGTTACCGCAAGGTGATACAGATGGGCAGCCAGCGGCGGTCCTGGCCCAATGTCCGCCAGGCCATACAATCTCTTCACGAGGGAATCATCGGCAAACCCTATCTGGCCAAGAGCTGGTACACCAATAAACGGCAATCCATCGGCTTTGGTAAAGAGGCCCCGGTGCCGGAATGGCTCGATTACGATCTCTGGCAGGGACCCGCTCCCCGGCGTCCCTACCGGGACAATCTGATCCATTACAACTGGCACTGGTTCTGGCACTGGGGAACCGGCGAAGCCCTCAACAACGGAACCCACATGATCGATTTGATGCGCTGGGGGCTGAATGTCGACTATCCCATGCGCGTCTTTTCCACCGGAGGTCGTTTCCATTTTCAGGACGACTGGGAAACGCCGGATACTCAGGTCATCACTGCCGATTTTGCTTCCGGTTGCACGATGATGTTCGAAAGCAGAAGCTGTAATCAATATCCAGTGGAAGGCCGATCAGTAGGAGTCATCTTTTACGGTCAGAAGGGCTCCATGCTTATCGACGGCAACAGCTATACCATTTATGACGAGAACGACAAGGTGGTGCGGGAGATCAAAGATTCCAAATCGGTCGACCCGCGCAACCCGGTCAATCCGGCGGAAAGTCTGGATGGAATCCATCTGCAGAATTTTCTGCAGGCCATTACGGGTAAAGGTGTCCTGAATGCCGAAATCGCCGAAGGGCACCGTAGTACCCTGATATGCCAGCTTGGTAATATCTCCTACCGGGTGCAGCGCAGCATGGATCTGGATCCTAAATCCGGCAAACCCCTGAAGGATGCGGATGCCCTGAAATATTGGGACCGCACCTACCAGCCGGGATGGGAAATGAAACTCTGATCGGTTCCGCGGGACGAAGTCGCAAAAACCCAAGGTTTGTAGCGATTACATTCCAAAAACCGGAGCCTAAATTCACGATAAACCTCACATGAGTGATGGAATAGAAAAGCTGAAAAGCCCGCGAAGCGGGCGAATTTAATTTAGCCCCAGGTTTCAACCTGGGGTACAGATGTTGACGATAGAAGGAGTCCCGTGCGGGACGATGTTAGGTCGGCTGCCAGAAATGAGAATACAACTCTATTCTGTTTTAACGTCGTCCCTTACGGGACTTGTCTGAGGGGTAATGCTTACCCCAGGTTAAAACCTGGGGCTATGGAAAATCGTCTCTTCGAGACGAGTAGAAGCGCGGCTTTTCGATGAGGAAGTTCCATGGGGATTCCGCGTTTACGCGGCATCCCATGGATCCGTGAAAGCCTGTATGTACGCGGCACCGCCTGAAGACGGAACTACAAACATGATCCGTTTTTCTATCATGATCGATTTTCCATTATTCCGTGTTTATTCTGCTTTGATTTGAAAGGGGATGCCGCAGTATGGAACAGAAGGAACGCGATTATTTCCCGATTCAGAAATCGTATCGAAGCCGGCAGGTCGTCTCCCATCCCAATCGTGCCGGCCATCGTGCCCATCTGCGATCGCTGGGACTGCTGGACGACGATTTTGAAAAACCATTCATCGGCGTGGCCAACTCCTGGAACGAGATGCTGCCGGGGCACGTCCACCTGCGGGGATTGGCCGAAGAGGTCAAAAAGGGAATTTGGGAAGCGGGCGGCATTCCCTGGGAATTCAACACCATAGCCGTATGTGACGGAGTCACGCAGGGGCACATCGGCATGCGTTTTGTCCTGCCGACGCGCGATCACATCGCCGACAGTGTGGAACTGATGATGCAGGCTCAGCAACTGGATGGGATGGTCTGTTTATGCTCCTGCGATAAGATTGTCCCCGGTATGTTAATGGCCATAACCCGTCTGAACCTGCCTTCCATCATGGTCACGGGAGGCCCGATGATGCCGGGCTTTTTCCAGGGAAAAAGTGTGGCCATCCCCGACATGAGGGAAGGTGTGGGAAAATGGGTTACCGGAGAATACAGCGATCAGGACGCCATGGAGCTGGAATGCTGTGTATGCCCCGGCCCCGGATCCTGCGCCATGACCGGTACGGCCAACACCATGTCGTGTGTTGCGGAAATTCTGGGATTGACCCTGCCCGGATGCGGAACATCTCACGCCGTGGACTCTTCGAAAAAGCGTATCGCCAAACAGAGCGGAAGAGAAATAGTACGTCTGGTCCGGGAGCAGGTGCTTCCGCGAAATATCGTCACCTTCCGCAGTTTTGAAAATGCACTGACATTGACTGCGGCCATGGGTGGATCCAGCAATGCCTCCATTCACATTCCCGCCATTGCCGGAGAGATGAATTGCCGAATCACTCTGGAGGATGTGGAACGAATTAGTCGGATTACGCCGCATATCACCCATCTGAAGCCGGCCGGACCAGACGCCTTCTGGGATCTGGAAAGGGCGGGAGGAATTCCCGCCATGATCCGGGAGCTTCTACCATTGCTCCACGGCGAAGAAAAGAATGTCAACGGAAAAAGTCTTTCTGAGATCGGCCGCCTGGCCGTCAACAGAAATCGGCAGGTCATTCGTCCTCTCGATAATCCGGTACATACCGAGGGTAGTTACGCGGTGCTGCACGGCAACCTCGCTCCCAAAGGCTGTATCGTCAAGCAAACCGGGGTCGATGCCGGCATGAGATGCCACACCGGCCCGGCGAAGGTTTTTAATGACGAAGCCGAAGCCGAACGGGCCATTTACGATGGCCGTATCCAACCCGGGGACGTGGTGGTCATTCGCTACGAAGGCCCCAAAGGAGGGCCGGGGATGCCGGAGATGCTTACGGCCACGGCCGCTTTGATGGGCATGGGATTGGGGAAGAGCACCGCCATCATCACCGATGGACGTTTTTCCGGAGCTACGCGCGGGCCCTGCATCGGCCACATCGCTCCGGAAGCGGCTGCCGGCGGGCTGCTGGCCTATGTTTTGGATGGAGATTTGGTCCGTATCGATATTCCCAAACGCTCCCTGGAACTCCTTGTGGAGGAGGGGGAGATTCAGAAAAGAAAACGGGAAATTCCCCTGTTCCGGAGAGAAATCACCAGCCCGATCCTGAAACGGTATGTACATCTGGTTGGAGATGTATCGGAAGGCGCTGTACTCAATCCTTTCCAGGAGAAATAAATCGTATGTTGAATGTTTCCTTTATTCATGGAGTCATCCCTCCCTTGATCACACCCATCGATGCCGACGAGCGGATCGAGGAAAAAGCCCTGCGCGGAGTAATCGAACATGTGCTGCAGGGAGGAGTTCACGGGGTTTTTGTTCTCGGCAGCACCGGAGAATTTTACGGGCTGGAATTCGAGGAAAAGCGGCGCGCCGTGGCCATCACCCTGGACCAGGTAAGAGGCCGCGTGCCGGTTTATGTCGGCGCCAGCGCCATCACCACCAAGGAATGCATCAAACTCGCCCGCATGGCCGGAGACCTGGGAGCTCAGGCCGTTACCGTATTGACGCCCATGTTCATCAGTCCCAACGACGAGGAGCAGTACAGGCATTTTCTTGCCATCGCCGAATCGACCGACTTGCCGGTCCTTCTATATAACAATCCCGACCGGACCGGAGTGAATATTTCGGCGGCACTGATGGAACGGCTGGCCGCCATCCCCAATATTGTCGGTGCCAAGGACAGCAGTGGCGACATGACCCTGACAGGGGAATACATACGGCGAACCCGCGGCATGGGATTTCGTATTCTGGCCGGCAGAGACACCATGATCCTGGCGATCCTGGTCTATGGCGGTTACGGGTGTGTGGCCGCTACCTCCAATGTCGCTCCTGCCCTGGTTGTGGACATCTACCGTAAGTTCAGGGAAGGCGATTTGTCCGGGGCACTGGAAGCGCAATACAAACTGGCCCCTTTGCGCATAGCCTTCGGTCTGGGCAGCTTTCCGGTGGTCATGAAGGACGCTCTCAACCTCATGGACATACCGGCTGGTGATCCCGTCAAGCCCATAGGACATTGCAGCGCTGATAACCTGCAAAAATTGAAAGACATTCTGCGTCAATTAGGCTTGATCCATTCATAACAAGCCACAGGCGGACAGGAGATAGGAACTTGCTCTTATTACTGGCTTCTCTGACCATCGTCGGCCTGCTGCTGATGATTTCCTATCTCAAGGTCAATCCCTTTGTAGGCTTGATTACGGCCTGCCTGGCGCTTGGTTTGTCCTCCGGCATGGGAACGGGCAAAACCATTCAATCCATCACCGGCGGCATGGGTTCCACCCTGGGTTTTATCACCATTGTCCTGGCCTTGGGGATGATGATAGGCAAGCTCATGGCGGAGAGCGGGGCGGCCGATGTGATTGCCCGGCGCATCATCGAAATGGTGGGAGAGAAAAGGATCCACTGGGCCTTGATGTGCGTCGCCTTCATTATCGGGATACCGGTATTTCTGCAGGTGGGAGTCGCCTTGCTGATTCCTATCCTGTTTACCATCGCCATGCGGACCGGGATATCCCTGGTCACGCTGGCGGTACCGCTCATAGCCACTCTCAGTACGGTCCACCACTTTGTTCCTCCCCATCCGGCCGTCATGGCACTGATCGGCATCTTTCATGCGGATCTGGGGAAAACCCTGGTCCTGGGACTTCTCATATCTCTGCCTTGTGCCATCGTGGGAGGTCCGCTCTACGGAAAATGGATCGGTTCCCGTCTGATGAAGCAGCCGCCGCCGGATATGGTGGCCAAGTTCTGCGGCGAAAGAAAAGAATATCCCAATCCACCCGGTTTTGCCGTTTCGGTTTTTACCGTATTGCTGCCGGTCGGCTTGATGCTGCTCTCCAAGATCGCCGACCTGTTGCTCCCTCCGGACACCGTGGTTTACACGATCTTTAAATTCCTGGGGGAAAGTTCCGTCTCCCTGCTGGTCTCGCTGGCCGTTGCCAGCTGGACCTTTGGCTTTTCCCGCGGATTCAGCAAGGAGCAGCTGCAGAAATTCTCCACCGAATGTATGGGGCCGGTTACCATGATCCTTCTGGTGATCGGAGGCGGCGGGGCCTTTGGCAAGGTTCTGGTCGACAGCGGTATCGCCCGGGAAATCGCTTCCCTGGCGG
Source organism: uncultured Acidobacteriota bacterium (assembly GCA_964617125.1). Classification (GTDB taxonomy): domain Bacteria; phylum Acidobacteriota; class UBA6911; order CAINFC01; family CAINFC01; genus CAZTVS01. Next base: position 20,088 of record CAZTVS010000044.1, on the reverse strand, counting down.
CTGACTGGAACATCCACCCTCTCCTTTTGGGGTGGATCCTTTCGGCCGTCATACGGATTTGCGTCGGATCGGCCACGGTGGCCATGACCACCACCGCCGGCCTGACCGCCCATCTGATCGGCTCCGGAGGCGTATCCGGGGAGATGATGATCTTGGCCATCGGTTCCGGTTCCTGTGCCCTGTCGCACATCAACGATTCCGGCTTCTGGCTGATCAAGGAGTTTTTCGGTTTGAGCGTGCAGGAAACCCTGAAAACCTGGTCGGTGGCCATCACCGTAGTGGCCTTTACCGGGGTTCCGATTCTTTTCCTGCTTAACAGCTTGGGAATGTAAACAAGATTTCTGGGAACAATTCTATGACCAATCCAATCGGTTTCATCGGTCTGGGCATCATGGGCAAACCCATGAGCAAAAACCTGCTGAAGGCCGGATTCCCGCTGATGGTGTGCGACATCCATCCTGCTCCCGTGGCCGAGCTGGTTGCCGAAGGCGCATCGGCGGCCGGAACTCCCTGGGAGATGGCCGGGCAGGTCGATACGATCATCACCATGCTGCCCAACTCTCCCGAGGTCAAAGAGGTTCTTCTAGGTCCCGACGGGGTTCTGGAAGGCGCACGTCCCGGTCTGACCGTAATCGACATGAGCTCCATCGCCCCCTTGGTAAGTCGGGAGATCGCCCAAAAACTGGGGGAAAAGAAGGTGGACATGCTCGACGCTCCGGTCAGTGGCGGCGAACCGAAGGCCATCAACGCCACCCTCTCCGTCATGGCCGGAGGCGATCGGGAGGTATTTGACCGGTGCTTGCCGATACTGAAGACCATGGCCTCTTCCGTCGTTTTGGTCGGACCCATCGGAGCCGGCAATGTGGCCAAACTGGCCAATCAGATTATGGTGGCCATCCATCTGGCTGCCATGTCGGAAGCCCTGGTACTGGCTGCCAAGGCGGGCGTAGAGCCCGATCTCGTCTACCAGGCGATTCGCGGCGGTCTGGCAGGCAGTGCGGTATTGGATGCCAAAGCACCTCTGGCGATGGATCGAAAATTCGAACCCGGTTTTCGCATCCGGCTGCATATCAAGGATCTGAGCAACGTTCTGGAAACGGCTCACGAGATTGGCGTGCCGTTGCCGTTGACGGCCGCGGTGATGGAGATGATGCAGGCCTTGAGAGTAGAGGGGCAAGAAGAAGATGACCATGGCAGCCTGATTCGCTACTACGAAAGGTTGGCCCAGATTGAAGTCACCCGCTGACTTATCTGTCGAAACATACCATTGTCGGGAACGGGAAACCGCCCAAGGGCGGAACATCGACTCGCCCCGTCTTCGTTCTGTCAAAGATACAGGGACAAAGGCCCGTCAACATACGGATGGGACCGACTTCATAACGACTGTCACCATAGTTTCGGAATTTCACTTTTTCCGGTCGTAAGAAATTTGCTGCCATCGTAAAAAATCATATGATAGATAATAGTATCAGCAGTTGTAGGGGCACGGCGTGCCGTGCCCAAAGGGAGCCCCCATCCTAGGGGCGCCAGGGCACGGCACGCCGTGCCCCTACTCCAAATTTTTAATGTCAGTTAAGAAACGCCCGAAAATGATATTTTTTGCGATGGCAGCAAATTTGATGACGTCGCAAAAAATTGATTTTTCGTGATTCTGTGTTTATTCCGTATTGATTCGAAAGATTTTGCCGGCAGGATGCCGGCGCTCCCGGCATTTTTTGCGAGGTCATCAAACGTGATGGCACGCAAATATTCGGAATTCGAGCAAAAACGAAACGGGTTTGTAGTTCCGCCTTCAGGCGGTGCCGCGTAAATACAAGCTTTCACGGATCCATGGGATGCCGCGTAAACGCGGAACTACGAACCTTGGAATTTTTGCGACGTCGTCCTAGATCCCTTTCGAAATCGTAATAGGGTTATGTGGAACCGTGTGTCGCGAAAACACTACAGAACATCTTTAAGGCAAAACGTTTTTCTATGGTTTTTCGCTGCGCGGATTGCGCAGGTAATAGAGCCTCCCGTCCTCCGCTCCGATGAGCAGATCGGGAATCCCGTCATCGTTCCAGTCTACCGGAGTCGGATGGGTATCATGTCCCTCGATGTTGCGGCTGTCGACATTGCCTCGATTGCGAAATCGCCATTTGCCGCCATCTCCCCCGATCTGTTGTAGCCATTGGGCATTGGCGCTGTTGAGCAGGATATCCAATCGTCCGTCTCCATCCCAATCGACAACGCAAAGCTTGCGTCGGCCGCTTTTGCCGGCGGTACCGGCATTCAGGCGAAGCGGTTCCCCCTGTTCATCGCACAAGGCCCTTCGAGGAGGCAATAATATCCGTTTTCCTTTTTGCTCCTGCCGTTGAAAAAGGGCCAGGTATCCTTCCTGGTCCAGCATCATCAGATCCGTCAGACCATCCCGGTTCCAGTCGACAGCCACCGGAGTCGTGCGCCATTGCGTAAGCAGTTCCTTCCCTTCCGGACGCAGCCAGCCCCAGGCCGGTGCAGGGGGAGCGCCGCTCCACTCCACCTCGATCGGCTGAGCGGCCGCCAGCCTCGGTCGCTGCCGGGAACCGACGTTCCTGTACCAATGCACCTTGCCCCATATCGAGTTGACGATCAGATCGGGTAGACCATCCCCGTCCCAGTCGGCCACGGATTGGGTCGTGTAACCCCATTTGGCTTCGCAGGGGCCTTGGATCGAACCGTTGCGACCGGCCTGAATGCGTATGGTCTTGCCTCCGGCCGTGAGCAGTTGCGGTGCCTCCCAACTCGGCCTCTCCACCCCTTTGCCGCTCCTGTTTTCGATCAGGGCGATATATCCGGCCGTATTCCCGCAAAGAATATCGGTATCTCCGTCGCCGTCCCAGTCGAAACCGACCGGGGTTGCCAGAGCACCGAATTTCACCTCGTCCGCCTGTTGCCGGAAGTAGCGCGGCGGCAAAAACCGGGGCAGTCCATCGATGACCTTGCCGCTATGCTCCAGGAAGGCCACCCTTCCGTCTTCATCGCCGACGATGAGATCTATGTGTCCATCCCGGTTCCAATCGAAAGCCGTCGGGGTGATCATTTCCAGATCCATGGCCAGAGGCTTCCCTTCTGCCGTCGACAACCGCCTGCCGGCCTTGTAGAGAGGTTTGCTACGAGTACCGCCATTTTCAAAATAGGTGAAGCCGTCGAGAAATTCGCCGCATAGCAGATCCAGATCGCCATCCCCATCGAAATCGGCAAAGCTGGGGGAAGGCCAACCGAAGGTTTCAACCGGCCGATCGCCGGCCAATACTTTTTGTGCCGGCTCATATACCTCTTTTTCGCCGGTCCCCACGTTCCGTAAAAGATAGACAAAACCTCGCAGCGGGCCCCGCATCCATTTCCCGGAGGCGTCATAGGCGTTATCCCAACCGTAATCGGTCCAATCGTCAGCGCCGACGACAACGTCCAGCTTTCCATCCTGGTCATAGTCCAGATAACGCCAGAAATTTCCGCGGACTTTGTTGTAGTGTACGTTTGCCGGAAGGGGCAGTTCCACGCCCCGATCCAGGCCTGTACGGAAGAAGTCGGGATATTCCATGGCAGGGGTCAAAACTCGCGGTTTACCCTCGACATAGGACACCTGGGCAAATTGCAGTCCGCGACTGATCCTGCGTCCGGGCAGAAACACGGGAAACTCCGGATCGCCACCCGGATTTTCAAAGACATAAACCCCATTCGAAGGTTTATCCGGACAATTGACTACCAGATCGTACCGGCCATCACCGTTGAAATCCATCGGCAGCGGGAAGGCCCATAATCCGACCCCGAGATCCACTACCAACCCCGTTTGGTTGTAGCGTAACCGCTCCAGTCCCTGAGCCGATACCGGGAGCAGGAAAACAGCCAGGACGAGGATGGCCATTCCTCGAAGACCTTTTCGCCGAAAAGACAACCGGTATTCTTTTTTCATTTCCTTATTTGACGAATCCCTGTTCCTTGAGCCACATGGAGCATTGAGCAGTCCAGGGATGACGCGATTCCGGGTCCCAATAACGGGTACCCAATCCGATGCCATGGTTCCCGCGCGAGTATATATGCAGGGCGAAGCCGACACCGGCACGACGAAGAGCCGCGGCGAATTCCATGCTGTTTTCCACCTTGACGGCGGAATCCTCCACCGAATGAAACAGGAAGGTCGGCGGTGTCTCTTTGGTGACCTGCTTTTCATTGGACAGCAGATCCAGCAAATCCGGTGTCGGGTTCTCTCCCAGCAGATTCTTCTGTGAGCCTTTATGCGTCAAGGCTTCGGTCATGCTGATCACCGGGTAGATCAGAATGCCGAGATCCGGACGGGAACTCTCCTGCTCGATGACATCGACGGCACCGGGGTTTCCGCTGTCAAAATGGGTCAAAGCGGTGGAGGCCAGGTGTCCGCCGGCGGAAGATCCCATCACGCCGATGCGCTTCGGATCCAGCTTCCATTCCCCGGCTTTGGCCCTTACCATACGTATGGCCCGGCTGACATCCTGCAACATACTCGGATGGTGATACCCCTGCGATCCGAGCCGATAACGGAGAACGAATCCGGCCACACCCTGTTCATTCAGCCACATGGCATAATCACGCCCTTCATGCGGAGCGAGTCCTCCATAGCCACCTCCCGGACAGATAACGACGGAAGCCCCGGTGGCTTTTACCGGATTGGGAAAATAGGGAGTGATGGTGGGTATATCTTTTTCCTCCTTGCCCAGAGCCCCCGGAGCCCCTTCTTTCCAGAGCGGCATGGCGTCCCGCGGCTGGTTCTGGGCCCATCCCTCCATCCCTGATAAGGAAAATAGAAAAGCAGACAATACGAATAGAAAAATAAAACGCTTCATACCATTTCTCCTCATAGATTATTTGTCCTCCATTCTACCCTCTCGGTCGAGGAACAGGAATACCCGCTCCGGTTTATGGTAGTATCTTCAGCGGTTTCCCTCATATCAGGGAATCGGACCGGGGGTACTTTCATTATGCATAGGAAAAAAATCGAAGAACTGTTGATCGGTGTGCGCGACGGGCATACGGGAGTGGAAGAGGCTTTGCAAAAGCTGCAGCACCTGCCCTTTGAAGACCTGGGATTCGCCCGTATTGACCACCACCGCACCCTGCGGCGCGGATTTCCCGAAGTCGTCTATTGTCAGAGTAAGACTGTGGAACAGGCGGTCACCATCATGCAGCATATGGCGCAGAACGGCGATGTCCTGGCCACACGGGCCCGGGCGGAGATTCAGGAAGAGATCCTGAAAACGCATCCCCATGCGGTTTTCAACCCCATCGCCCGTACCATTGTCATCCGCCATGCGGAGAGCGGCTACACTACCCCATCGGATAAGGTCGTCCTGGTGGTCAGTGCCGGCACCTCCGACATGCCCATAGCCGAAGAGGCCGCTGTCACGGCAGAGGTCCTGGGCAACCGGGTAGAAAAACTGTATGATGTGGGCGTCGCCGGATTACATCGCCTGCTGAGCCATCGCGCAATGATCGAGCAGGCCAATGTCCTGATCGCGGTAGCCGGAATGGACGGCGCCTTGCCGGCGGTTTTGGCGGGACTGACCGATCGACCGGTGGTGGCCGTACCGACCTCCGTCGGTTATGGCGCCAGCTTCCAGGGGGTCGGTCCTCTGCTTACCATGTTGAATGCCTGTGCTCCAGGTATTGCCGTCGTCAACATCGACAACGGTTTCGGAGCCGGCTATTTCGCAGCGGTCATCAACCGGTAACAGCTGCCTTTCCGAAAGGGACGCGATTCATGAAGATTGCCTATTTCGACTGTTTCTCCGGAGCCAGCGGGGACATGATCAACGGCGCACTGCTGGATGCAGGCCTATCCCTGGAGGATATGCGTGCAGAACTCGCTCGGCTTCCCCTGGAGGGATACCATCTCCATGCGGAAAAGACTATGCGCTGCCATATCGCCTCCACCCGCTTCGATGTGCAGGAACAACATCACCACGATCCTCATCCGGTCCATCAAGATAAAACCGAGGCGGAAGAGGACAAGCACCATCACCCCCACCGACACCTCGCCGACCTGAACGAAATCGTCGAAAGCTCGTCGCTGCAGGAAACCATTAAAAACGACGCCAAAAGGATCTTCCTCAAGATCGGAGAGGCCGAAGCCAAGGTACACGGAGTGCCTGTCGAGGAGATCCATTTTCATGAGATCGGTGCCGTCGACACCATCATCGATGTCGTCGGGGCCCTCGTCGGGCTCAGGCTTCTGGGCATTGACAAGGTAGTCTGTTCTCCGCTGAATGTGGGCTCCGGCACAGTCACTTTTTCTCACGGGACCTTTCCCGTCCCCGCCCCTGCCACCATAGAGATTCTAAAAGGCATTCCGGTGTATGCCACCGACTCCCAGGCGGAACTGGTCACACCTACGGGGGCCGCCATCCTGGCTGTCGTTTCGTCCCATTTCGGCGATATGCCCGCCCTCCAGGTGGAGGCGGTCGGATACGGCGCCGGCTTTCGCGACCTGAGCCGACCGAACCTGCTGCGCCTTACCGTCGGCCGGTCGTCTGTACATCCCGAGGAAGACGAGGTTCTGGTACTGGAAACCTGCCTGGACGACCAGAGTCCCCAACTGACCTCTTACCTGGCGGAGCGGCTCCTGCAACAGGGAGCTCTGGATGTGTACCTTACACCTATCGTCATGAAAAAAGGTCGACCGGCGGTGCAATGTACCACACTCTGCCGTCCGGAAGATCGGGAAAAGATCCTGGCACTTCTCTTCCGGGAAAGTTCCACCATCGGCGTGCGGGTGAGAACGGAGAAGAGGCGAATTTTGTCCCGCGAGGTACGGATGCGGCAAACCCCCTACGGCCCCATCCCGGTAAAAATTTCCTCGGCACAAGGAGAAATCCTTCAGCAGCAGCCCGAGTACGAAGCGATGCGGCGTATCGCCGAAGAAAAAGGGGTGCCTTTGAAGAAATTGTATGAAGAGGTATGTCGCCTCGGATAGGTCCCTGGTTTTGCCGTCATGGAACTCGACGAACAAGGCCAAAGCAAATTTCTGATGCGGGTCAAGAAGAATGTCGGAAAGACGATCTTCGACTATTCCCTTTTCCAGCAAGACGACCGGGTTCTGATAGGCCTTTCCGGCGGGAAGGATTCTCTGTCTCTGCTCGATCTTTTAGTGGAATGGAATTCCCGCTCACCCGTCAAAGTCCGGTTTTTCGCTTGTTATGTTGAACTCCTGCCGCTGGGGCACAAGCTGGATTTGGCCGCCCTGCAGTCGTTCTGCGACGCAAGGGGTGTCCCCTTGCAAACGCAATCCATCGATTTCGACATGGCGGCCGATCCCAGAAAAGACCGTTGCTTCCTCTGCGCCTGGCACCGCAGAAAGGTCCTGTTCGACCTAGCCGACCGGCTGGGCTGCTCCAAACTGGCCCTCGGGCACCATCTTGACGATATCGTCACCACTCTGCTGATGAATATGTGCCGCAAGGGAATCTTCGCGACCATGCCCGTCCGGCTCAACCTTTTCCAGGGGACATTAGCCATCGTCCGACCGTTGGCCCGACTGGAGGAAAACGAGATCCGGCGCTATGCCCTCCTGCGCCATCTGCAGGTGCAGCATCAGGATTGCCCTCATGGCCAGGGACAATCCCGAGTACATTTTCGGGAGGTCCTGGAAACGATGACCCGTCTGGAACCCCACGCCAAACACAAACTATTCCGGGCTATGTCCGATATCAGGCAGGAATACCTTTCCTGAAAAGACTATGAAACCGAGAGAGCTGCGCAATCTGGGTATTCCCAAAGGCAAGCCGGAGAAAACGGCGCTTACGATAGCCCAGAAGGCCCTGAAGCAAGGCATTTCGAGGGATGAGATCCGTTCCCTGCTGCGACGGCTGGTCCAAACACCGGGAGAATTCACCGCCGACGAACTTTTCGGCCCGCTGGCTGCGATGCTTATCGGACCTGTCCGTCCGCATGTGCCATTTCAGGAACGGGCCGAACCGGCACCGTACCGGCGTTGGGGATCCGACATGGAGGGAGAATCGATACGGCAGATGGAGAACGCCTGCCGGCTGCCGGTATCTGTGGCCGGAGCGCTGATGCCCGATGCCCATACCGGCTATGGCTTGCCCATCGGCGGGGTATTGGCGGTACGCGATGCCGTCATCCCTTACGCCGTGGGCATGGACATAGCCTGCCGCATGAAGATGTCGGTACTGGACCTACCGGTCTCGGCCATCCGCGGCGCGGAAAAACGTCTGCGGGCTGCCCTGGAAGATTCCACCTGTTTCGGAGTCGGCAACGGTTTTTCCCGATGCAAGGAGCATCCGGTCATGGAAGAGGATTGGTCACTCAGCCCGATCACCCGGCAGAACAAAGACAAGGCCCGGCATCAGCTGGGTTCCAGCGGCAGCGGAAACCATTTTGTGGAATTCGGGGTATTGACACTGGAGCGGGAGGAACTGGGCTTGAAGGCCGGAGAATATTGTGCCCTCCTGAGCCACAGCGGGAGCCGAGGTATCGGCGGCCTGGCCGCCGTTCACTACAGCAAGCTGGCCGCCAGTCTTCATCCGGAGCTTCCCCGCGAGCTTCTTCACCTGGCATGGTTCGACCTGTCGAGCGAAGAGGGGCAGGAATACTGGTATGTCATGACCTTGATGGGGCGCTATGCCGCGGCAAACCACCAGCTTATCCACAGGGACGTGACCCGCCACCTGGGCGTAAAGGTCCTGGCCGGAGTGGAAAACCACCATAATTTCGCCTGGCGGGAGAGACATTTCGCAGAGGACCTCATCGTCCATCGCAAGGGAGCCACTCCGGCCGAAAAGGGCGTCCTTGGGGTCATTCCCGGTTCCATGGCCACTCCCGGTTTTGTTGTCCGCGGTAAGGGAAACGCCGAATCCATGAACTCCGCCTCCCACGGTGCCGGCAGGCGGCTGAGCCGTACAGCGGCAAAAAACAGTTATACCTGGAGCGAAGCAAAAAAGTTTCTGCAGGAACGGGATGTCATTCTCATCTCTGCCGGTCTGGACGAGATTCCCATGGGGTACAAGGACATCCACCGGGTCATGGCGGCGCAAAGCGATCTGGTGGAGATCGTAGCCCGCTTCGATCCCAAACTGGTAAAGATGGCTCCTGAAGGCGAGCGCCCCGAGGATTGATCCATTTCCGCGGAAACACCGATGATATAGAATGTATACTTTACAGCGGGTGTATAGACAGCCGCCCATGCAAGGCGATCACCTAATCCTGGAAATGAAAGGATATCCGGTTATGCAAAAGATTTACTACGGTATGTTCGGCCTGATGGTTTTCCTATGGACATGGCCGGTCCCGGCTCAGGAATATTCCCTTGCTGATTTTGACCGTGTCGAAAAGATCGATGCTCATGCCCATTTCTCTTCCGATCAACCTTATATTCTCGAAACGGCCCGACGATTACACTTTCGATTTCTGGGAATCGCCGTGGACGTGGACAGCCAATGGGAAAAGGTGCGGCAACAGGACAAGGTGTTGCGATCGCTCCATCGGAGATTCCCGGATCTGATTGCCTATGCACCCACCTTCAGCATGGAGGGATGGGACAAGCCGGACTGGCAGGATAAGGTGATCCGATGGCTGGAGGGATGTATCGGCGAACGGGCCTCCGGAGTGAAGGTCTGGAAAAATATCGGCATGGAATTCCGCGACCGGCAGGAACACCTGATCATGATCGACGATCAAAGATTTTCACCGATCATGCAATTCCTGGAATCGCGTGGCATTCCTCTGATCGCTCATCTGGGAGAGCCGCGCAACTGCTGGCTGCCGTTGGATCAGATGACCACCAACAACGACCGCAGCTACTTCCGCAATCATCCGCAATACCACATGGCCCTGCATCCGGAAATGCCCTCTTATGAAGAACAGGGGAAAGTGCGCGATCGTCTGCTCGAACGTCACCCCAAACTCCGGTTTGACGGGTGCCACCTGGCCAGCCTGGAGTGGAATGTGGATGTGCTGGCTCAATGGTTCGAACATTTTCCCGAGGCAGTCGCCGACATGTCGGCCCGCATCAGCCATCTCCAGCATCAGACCATACGGGACCGGGAGAAAGTTCGTCGTTTCCTGATCCGTTACCAGGACCGCTTGCTGTATGGCACGGATTCCCAGTTCGGGGAGGCCTCCGATGCCAAAACAAGAGCGGAAGCCATGGAAAAGACCTGGCGGAGCGACTGGCAATACCTGACATCCGATGACCCAATGGAGAGTTCCCGGGTCGAGGGAAAATTCCGCGGGCTGCAACTGCCGCGAAAGGTAGTCGATAAAATCTATCGGGAGAATTTCCGGCGCTTCTTTCCCAAATCGTTTCCGGATTGAGACCCGGTTTCTCCAAGGTCATATTTCACTTTTTACAATATCTGATGACCTCGCATAAAAATCGATCATGATAGAAAAACGTATCGTGTTTGTAGTTCCGCCTTCAGGCGGTGCCGCGTAAATACAGGCTTTCACAGATCCATGGGATGCCGCGTAAACGCGGAACTACAAACCTCCTGATTTTCCGTTTTTCCATTTTTATTCTATATTGATTCGAAATGGGATGCCGACGGGACGCCGACGCTCCCAGGATTTTTTGCGACTTCAACCAATCTACCAGGGAGATCATAGAGATGAACCGTTCCTTGTTTCGACATCTGGCTGAGGCAGAAGAAAATCGGCGATCCATCTGGATGGCCACGGTGATCGGCGTTGAAGGGAGTACTCCGGCCAAGATGGGGATGAAAATGATCATCGACGCCGAGGGCAAGACCGAAGGGACCATCGGAGGCGGGATGATCGAATACCAGGTCATCCAGCGCACTGTCCGGGAACAACCTACTCTCCCGGCCAGATGGCGATACGATCTGGGGCTCGATCTCCCTGAGGAATCCGTCGAGCCGACCGGTATGAAATGCGGCGGGTATCAGGAGATCTTCCTCGAACCTCTGTTCACCGGCACCCCCCTCTATATCTTTGGCGGAGGCCATTGCAGCATGGCCTTGTCGGAAATCGCCGGACGATGCGGCTTTCGCGTGACCGTTGTGGATGATCGGGCGGAATGGGCCGACGAAAAAAAACACCCCTTCGCCTGCCGCTGCCTTTGCTTCCCCTTCGCGGAGGTCGCGGAACGCATTCCATTTTCCTCCGACCTCTTTTTAGTCATCATGACCCGTGGCCATCAACACGACGAACTGGTCCTGCGGCAATGTATCGACAGGAAATACCGTTATCTGGGTATGATGGGCAGTGAAAACAAGGTCAGAGACATTCTGCAGCGCTTGCAGCAGGAGGGGATCAACAGGGAATTGCTTGCCGGCATCTACTCTCCGATCGGCTTATCCATCGGCTCCAGTACTCCGGAAGAGATTGCCGTCAGCATTCTGGCTCAGATCATCGCTCTGAAAAACGGACGCCAGCCGCAATCCTTTAATTCCAATCCCCTGATCCGGTAAACCGTCCGTCTATTCCGATGCCAGACTGGCCGGACCCGCCCATCCGGCCAGTCTGGCGGCCATCCACCAGAAAGCGGTCCCTTTGCGCTTGCAGTTGAAGGCATGGGAATGGGCACAGGAACCACTCAGATCGCTGCAATCGGCCGGATGGAGCGAACACCAGGTCGTACACCAATTACAGGCATCGGTCTCGTTGGCATACCAGGTCCCCGCCGGATCGTAGCTTTCGATGTCAGCGAAGTCGAACAGGATCTTGCCATGGTTGCGGCAGAAGGTACGGATCTGTTCGTTGCGCAAATAGAGATTCCCCTGTGGGCCTTTACCGTCGAGATGTCCGGTCATATAGACAAAGCGCACGGCAGGATAGGAGTCTTCCAGCTGCTGCATCAGATTCAAATAGGTTTCTATATCGGAAGCGCCGGCCGAAGAAACCTGCCCGCACCAGGACCACATGACTACATTCCGTGTGGCACCCGATCCATCCAGATAGGTGCGTGTCCGGGAGGCCCAGGAAGTACGGTCCGGATTACCCAGATCGCCCGAAGGCGTGTTATCGGCTATCGATAGCTTGCCGCTGACTACGGTACCGTTGGTTCCATAATCCAGATAAGAATCGGTTTGTTTCAGTATTCCCAATCCGCTTATCAGTTGGCTGCCGTGGGAGGTATGGCCATACGAGATGCGCAGATTGGCTTTGGCCTGATCGATCCAATAGGTAGGAATGCTTTTCAGAACGGTACAGTTGTGATCGATCAGGATTGCCTGGGACGGGCCAGTGTTTCCACCGGAGCGGTGGATCGAGGGAAGATAGGCCTGTCCATCGTTTTCGCTCCGCACGACAGGTTGTCGAAGAAAGAATTCCGGCAGGAAGGAGACGGTACCCAGTAGCGCTCCCACGCCGATCGCAACCCTCCATAATCTTAGTTTCATGCAGTAATTGTAACTGATTTAGGTCGCCGCGCGAGAGTGAGCCGGTGTTATTTCTGTCACCCCGACAGCTTCGCAACATGGAACGGAATCTTTAGCGATTTGCTTCCGCCACGGATGTCTTTCCACTTTACAGTTTTTTTTGACGGGCGATTATCCATCGTTTTACAATCCTTGCAACTACAATCGTCTGTCGATCGGAGGAAAAAAACCCATGAATCAACATCCTTACCAACATGGCGAATTCTGCTGGTATGAACTCGGGACCCGGGATATCGCCGCCGCCCGCAAGTTTTACATGGAGCTCATGCAATGGGAAACGGTCTCTCACGAAATGGGGGAGTCCGGTATCTATTATATTTTTCAATCCCAGGGGATGGATGTCGGTGCCGGTTACCAGATGTCCGGCCCGCAGTTCGAGGGAATACCGCCCCACTGGATGCCGTATCTATGGGCTGACGATGTGGATGACACCGCACAAAAGATGGCCGAGTTGGGAGCGGCCATTCTCTACCCGCCGACCGATATGCCCAATATCGGACGCATGGCCATCATCCGGGATCCTCAGGGCGTTCCTTTCGCCCTCTATACCGGCCGGGAATATCCGGGAGCAGCCAGGATGGCCCCGAAACCGGGATTTTTCTGCTGGACGGAGTTGATGACCACGGATACGATCGCGGCCCGTACCTTTTATGGGAAAACCCTGGGATGGACTTTTATCGAAGCCCCTTTTGGAATCGACCAGGTTTACACCGTATGCAAAATAGAAGAGAAGAATGTGGCGGGAATGATGGAATTGCGTGGTCCTCAATTCGAGGGGATTCCTCCTCATTGGTCTTCCTACCTGTCGGTGAATGATTGCGACGCCTCCACGGAGAAGGCAGTGCAGCTAGGGGCCACATTATGCGTGCCCCCGCAGGACGTTCCCGGAACGGGGCGGTTTGCCGTATTGCAGGATCCTACCGGAGCGGCATTCGCCATCATTGCCCTGACCGCCATGTAAAACCAGGTTTTTCTATTCGATCGTATTCCTTTTTCTTCGGGAGGAATGTGTGAAAAAACTCCCGGCTCTGGCTGGATCCTGGCGAAGTGAAAAACCTCGCCGAAATGACGATCAACGGCAAAAAGGTGGCACAGACATTCTTGTCTGTGCCTGAAACGTGCGTCCAATGGGCATCTGGAATAACTACACACTATGATTTCCGACTATGTACCGCTTCGTCAAAGATGATGAGGTCGCAAAAAATACCGGGAGCGCCGCACCCCAGTGCGGCAAGGAAAAGGGTGTGTATTCCTGTTCTCTTCCTTGCATCGCCGGATTGTATGATACAGAAAGGAATTTCTCATAATCCATGTTCTCCTGGCGCACTGTCTCCTGCCGCACTGGGGTGCGGCGCTCCCGGAAATGCTTTTTGCGACATTGTCAAGGATGAGGTAACCGGTCTCTCGTCTTTTTTTACGTGGGATCAACAGAATTGATGGATAAAATTCTCAAACTGTTTCAGGACGGATCGGTCCCGCTTTGCGATTTGGTATTGGTAGCCATTGCTCTGCTGTGGGCATTCTGCCAACCCGATTTTTTATCGAGGTGGCTGAAACAGACCATGACACCACTTATTCGAACGGCAGAAAAATACCCGACAGGCGGCTATTTCCTCATAGGTTTGCTGGCCTTTCTGGGAAGCGCCTCCCTTTCCATCGGAATACGGATGCCGGAGCCGACGATTCATGACGAATTCAGCTATCTGTTGGCTGCCGACACCTTTTCTCATGGACGGCTGGCCAATCCGGTCCATCCGATGTGGAGGCATTTCGAAAGCCTGCATATTCTGCAACAACCCACCTACGCCTCCATGTACCCTCCGGGACAAGGATTCGTTCTCGCCATCGGCCAGGTGCTCTTCGGTCATCCCCTAGTCGGCGTCTGGCTCGGCGTGGGAATCATGTGTGCCCTCATTCCCTGGATGCTCGCGGCCTGGGTTCCTCTTCCCTGGGCCCTCCTGGGAGGAATTCTGACGGTTATCCGTATCGGCCTGGTCAGTTACTGGGCGCAAAGCTATTGGGGAGGTGCTGTGGCGGCCATCGGAGGGGCGCTGGTCTTCGGTGCCCTGCCTAGAATGATACGCTCCGGACATCTGCGGCAAAGCTGGCTTCTGGGACTCGGGCTGGCGATACTGACCCATACGCGGCCTTATGAAGGTCTTGTGGCCGGTCTTCCGGCAGGATTGTGGCTTCTGGTATGGATGCTGGGGCAAAACGGGCCGGCAAGGAAAGAAGCTCTGAGACAGATTCTGATCCCCCTTTTCATTCTAATGGGTCTGACGGCTGCAGGGATGGGATATTACAATTGGCGTGTCACCGGAAATCCCGCAGAGTTGCCCTATCTTGCCCATGCCCGCCAGTATGTGGTGATGCCTCATTTTCTCTGGCAGGCACCGGGACCGGAACCTGAATACCGGCACACTCTCTTGCGCCGATTTCACGTCGATTGGGAACTCACCCTATATACCGAACAACAGTCCCTTTCCGGCTTTCTATCGGCCACATTGAGAAAAATCAAACTGCTTTGGGTTTTCTATGTCGGTCTGATTTTGAGCGTTCCCCTGGTGATGGTGTTCCGTCTGTGCCGGGACCGGCCGCTGTGGCCGGCACTGATCCCTTGCTTCCTCAGCATCCTCTCGGCATTGTTCCTGGAGACCTGGCTCTCGCCGCATTACCTGGCTCCGATCGCCTGCCTGTTCCTGCTCATATTGACTTCCGCCATGCAGCATCTGTCGGAATGGCAGTGGCGCGGCAGGCCGCTCGGACTCGCTGTCGTTCAGGCAATACCGATTCTCCTGCTCTTCTCCCTGGTCATCCAATATGACCGACAACCCTGGCTCTATCCGCAGGACCCCATTCGGGAGAGAGCAAAACTGGTACGCCGTCTGAATGCCGACGACAGCCGGCATTTGATTCTGGTCCGTTACGGTCCACAGCACTCCGTACATCGGGAGTGGGTCTACAATGAAGCAGACATCGACGGATCCAAGGTGGTTTGGGCCAGAGAGATGGGACCCATGGAGAACGCTGCATTGGTATCCTATTTCCGAGATCGTCGTATCTGGCTCCTGGAGATCGATCAGGATTCCGCCCCGGTGAAGCTGATCCCCTATTCCTCTTCACAGACAGGAATGTCTGTATCACCCTTTGCTGGCAGACAGGAGAAAGACGGTGAAATCGCCGGCAGGCTTGCCGATCGTAGCGGCGGTGCATTGCCTCACATCCCGCAGGCCGTCGGATTCAAGGATTTGGCTCAGGGCCTCCCGGTCGAAGCCGTGATGATAGACACCGGTGGGATCGCTATGAAAGCTGCCGTCCTCCGTATCGAGGTCGGCCAGACAGAGCCGGCCGCCGGGACGCAGCGCCTGTACCAGCCGGCCGATAACGGCAGCGGTATCCAGAATGTGGTGCAGGGCCATGGCCGAGACGATCAAGTCATAGCTCCCGGGCAACGTCTCGCCACGGGCCAGATCCAGACGATGCAGGGCGACATTCTCCCAGCCGGCCTGCTCCACCTTGGCCCCCACGGCATCCAGCATCCCCTGGGAAGTGTCCACACAGGTCAACGAGCGCACCTCCGGACGCAGGGCCAATCCCACCAGACCCGTACCGCAGCCGAAATCGAGGACATCCATCGACGGCGTCGGAGAGACTTCTCTCCGTATGGCAGCAACAATGTCCCTGGCCAGCTTGCGACGGCGCGGCTCCAAGTCCCAGGAGGCAGCCTCACGGTCGAAATCCCTCGGTTTCCCTGCCTCTTTACCTGAAGACGCCGGCAGCGGCTTGGACAAATAGACCAGACTCAGAGTCCCGGTCTTCTGCTCCATGCGGACGATCTGATACCCCAGCCGGCGGTAGAGATAGAGGTTTTTTTTGCTCTTGTGTCCGGTGAACAGTTCCAGGCGCCCGGCTCCGGGCAGTTCCCTTTCCACGGTCTCCATCAGCCGCCGGCCTATTCCCCGGTTCTGCGCCCCAGGGTCGACGATCAACCTCTCGACATAACCGACACCTTCTTTCTGCCAGGCCCGGACCGATCCGACCAGTTTGCCTTCGACAACGGCCTTCCAGAAGATTTTTTGCTGAAACTCATCTCGCATCTCTTCCAGGGTCTGACGGAGAGGCGGAATACTCTCGGAATCATAGATGATGGCTTCCTGGGAAAAAGCCCGCTTCTGCAGATCCAGGATTCGGGGCAAATCGCTCTCCGCTGCTTTTTCGATATGGATATTCATAGGTCATCCACGGTGTGCGGTAAATCCGGTATTTTTCGGTCAAACGTCCTCGCGTCCCCTGAGGTAAACATTGGAAAAAGTACCATATGTCTATCATAATCGTCGTTACCAAGATTAGCAATACATATCTTCCGATCCGTCTTGACTCTCCCCCTCTAACCCTTTAAACTCATGGTATAGCTTAAGTCTATCGCAAAGGGGGAGCATTTTCTTCCTGATGCACACGATTCATAAAATACTCATATCTGCCGGCCTGGCAGTTCTTCTGCTACCTCTCGGATCGTGCAGCGGCGATTCGCCCGACCGGGCTGAATCCACCGTCCTGACCGTGCTCGGCCGGGATGAGTTATACGATCGTTGGGACTGGAACCTGGCCCAGGAATATAGCCGCTCTCACGGCATCGAAATCAAGTTGATCCAGGGTCCGGAATCGACCACCGATCAATACACCCATACCCGGCGTATGCTCGATCAGCAACTGCCCATTCCCGATATATGCCAGGTGGACGTGGCCTGGGTCGGTCTGCTGGCGGACAAACTGCTGGATCTCACGCCTTATGCCCCAAAGGAAGAGTTCTCCATCCTGCCTGAGGTCAAGCGAAGCATAACGATCGACGGTAAGATGGTTGCCATGCCTTTCCGTGCCGATACCTCCGCCCTTTATTACCGCTCCGACCTCCTGGACAAGTACGGCATCCGTCAGCCGCCGCAAACCTGGGAAGACCTGGAGAAGGCCGCCGGCATCATTCAAGCAGGAGAACGAAAGGCGGGGAATCCCAATTTCTGGGGCTTCGTCTGGTAGGGTGCGGCCTACGAAGGATTGACCTGCTGTGCCCAGGAATGGCTGCTCTCACATGGAGCCCCCCTCTGGATCGAGGAAAGTGGTATCGGCATCCGGCATCCTCGGTCCATCTACGCCCTGAAGCGGGCCGCTGCATGGGTGGGTGACATCTCCCCTCCAAGCGTGACTGTCTACATGGAGGTGGACGCCCTCAACCAGTGGCTGGCCGGCAACGCCGCCTTTCTGCGGGGATGGAGCAATACCCTGGCTGTGAGCAACAGCCCGACATCCAAGTTACGCGGAGTGGTGGCCGTTGCCGAACTGCCGGCCGACCAGGGTCCGCAGGTAAGCACTCTCGGCGGCTGGCACCTTGCCATATCGCGCTATAGCCGTTCTCCCCAGAAGGCCATCGACCTGGTCCGACACATAACCAATCGCGCGGCGCAAAGAAGAAGAGTCCTCGAGGTCGGGTTTATGCCCACTGATCTCAACCTTTACGAAGATATGGAATTGCAGGAGCGGGTCCCCTTTCTCCACATCTTCCGGCAGACGTCGGTCAAAGCCGTGGCGCGGCCGGTGTTGCAGGCAGGAGCGGCCTATGCCGAGGCCTCGCGGGTCTTTTTCGAAGGCGTACATGCCGTCCTGGAGCGCAGGTTGTCGGCTGAAGAGGCCGTAACCCGCATGGAAAGCGAATTGATACGCATCACCGGACTGCCCGTTGTTTCAGACGGGCAACCCGGCACGAGGAGTATGAAGTGACCTGGCTGTCGCGGTGGTTCCACCCTTCTGCCAGCATCATCACCCGCCTGCGGATCGCCTATCTGTTGCCCATCCTCCTCATATTCGGCGGCAGCATGGCGGCACTGCAGCAATTTTACGAATATGAGAAACAGACGCAAAACAAGATATGGATCGACAGACAGGTGATGACCCTGTCCTCGCTGCGCAAGGGCCTCCTGGGTTTCAGCGACCGGGCCATCCAGCTGCTGGAACGTCGCGATTTGCGCACCTTCGCCAGGGAGATCGAAGCCCTGAACCAGGAAGTTCTGCAGGACATCAATATCGCCGAGTCGGTTTTCCGGGAGTCGCCTAAGAGCGACGAGAATGCGGCAACGACAGGTATTTTCGCCATGTTACGCGATTCCCTACAGCTGCGCAAAGACGTCCTGGCCAGGCTGGCCCAGGCAGGTGACAAAGAGGCTATACAGCTGCGGCTGGAACAGCAGCAAAAGACCATGCAGGAGGCTGTTCGACGATTGATACAACAGTCGGAAGAGGCCTCTGTCCGTAACCAGCAAGAAACGCTGGCCAGAATGAGGGAGACGCGTCTTCAAGCCATGCGAATCGTTATGGCCATGGCCATCATCTCTCTGCTGGTGGCGATTCTGCTCCGCTTTTGGCTGATGCGCAGCATTCAAAGCCCTCTGAAAGAATTGGATGAAGGGGCACAACGTCTGGCGGCCGGCGATTTCGATTATCGCATCCCGGTTGCCGGCCGGGATGAATTGTCCCGCCTGGGCGAGGTTTTGAACTACGGCGCCTTAAGACTCAAAGAACTGTATGCCAGTCTGCAGAGCAGCGAGAACCATTTTCGTTCCCTGATCGAGAATGCCACCGACCTCATCCTGATCCTCTCCGAGGAAGGAGAAATCCGCTATGCCAGTCCGTCCAGCACCGGGATACTCGGCTGGAGTCCTCAGGAACTCAAGGGCCGCCTGCTGTCTGACCTGATGGAAGGGGACGACCGGGACAGATGGCGGGATCTTCTCGGCAGGGATCGGCCGGTGTCCAGCCGGACGGACCCTCTGGAATTTTCTCTCCGGCACGCCGCCGGCGGCATACGGCACATAGAGATGCTGCTGATGAACCAGCTGGACAATCCTTCGGTACATGGGATCGTGATCAACGCCCGCGACATCAGCGAGCGGGTCGCGGCCAGGGAAAAACTGGAAACGCTGAACTACATCGGTCGCACCGTAAGCACCAATCTCACCCTGGAAGAGATCTTCTCCTTGCCTACGCTGCAACGGATTGCCGCCGCCACCGGCTCCGATGTCGTGCTGGCCTTCCTGATGGAAAACAAAAGGCTGGTCCGGAAAAAGGAATCCATTCCTCCGTCCTCTGCCCCCGGACAGTCGGTCGATCCCTCTGCCCTGGAAAAGCTATTCTGTACTGGATTCGGAGAAAAGTCGCGACCGGTCTATTATCTGGAAGATCTGCCGGAGACGGTTCGCTACCGGCAGGAGTGCCGAAAATTCGGGATTCGATCCCTGGCTTCCCTCCCGCTCACAGCCGGAGAAGAGGTCCTGGGACTTATCGGCCTGGTATCTTACAGCCGGCAGAATTATGAGGAACAGAGGTCTTTTCTCGAGCCGATGGCCGGCAGCATCTCCATCGGGGTGAAGAACGCTCTGCTCTTCGCCCAGCTGCAGGACCACGCCCGGGAGCTGCAGGAAAAACTGAACGAGATCGAGAGGGCGGAGGATTCCAATCGCCAGCTGCGGCGGCAATTACAGCAGATCCAGAAGATGGAGGCCATCGGCACTCTGGCCGGAGGCATAGCCCACGATTTCAACAATATTCTCAGCGCCATCCTCGGCTATACCGAATTGGCTATGCTGGAGGTTCCCAAGGAGTCCGGCAGCCACACCTTTCTGAATCATAT
>CAZTVS010000043.1:16264-36604 GCA_964617125.1 uncultured Acidobacteriota bacterium | reverse complement strand
TATTGGCGAGTACATCCACCACCAACACCAGGAAGTTGTTGAAGATTTTCGTCATGGACCAGAAAATTACAACGAGGCTTCCCAGGCACAGAGTTGTTCGATTGTCGTTCCGGCTCCTCCGCACACAATGAGCAGCAGGCGGTGGAAATCCTGCAGCTCGGGTATGTTTTCGTATACCGCAGCCAGGACTACTCCGCAGGCAGGTTCCACCAGCAGCCGATGATCGTTCAGAAAAGTCCGGCAAGCCTTCACTGCGGAACGATCCGACAGGACGGCACTGCGTACCGGATGACGAGCGGCCCATTCCAGGGCTTGCCCGGTGACTTGTTTGGCACCCAGAGAGGTGGCGATGCTGGTGATGGCCGGCTTCTCGACCAGGCACCCTCTTCGGAAGGATTCGGCAAAGGAGTCGGCCCCTTCCGTTTCCACGGCGACGACCGGAACATCCTGCCATCCGCAACGGTGCAGACCCTCGATCACCCCGCAAAGCAGCCCGCCACCGCCAACAGAAACCACGACGGCATCCGGTTTCACTCCGGAATCCGCCGTCTCCTCGATCATGCCGGCGTGTCCCGTCCAGAGCAGCGGATCGTCAAAGGGATGCAGAAAGGCATCTCCCTTCCCCAACAGGCAAAGGGCATACTCGTTGGCCTCGTTCCAGGAGCGGCCATGAACGCACACCTCGGCGTTTTCCTGACCAATCAGCTCGATGGCCCGCTCGGAGGTACTTTCCGGCACCACCACCAGAACCGGTACCTGCAGCCGTCTTCCGGCATAAGCCACGGCGATTCCGGCATTGCCGCCGGAAGAGGAGACAAAGCGTACGGCACCCTTCTCCTGGTAGACCTCGCAGGCATGGCCTATACCGCGCAGTTTGAAGGAACCCGTAGGCTGCAGAGCCTCCAGCTTGAGCCAGATCTCGTGATTGGTTTTCCGGCTGAGAACCTGGGAATAGAGCAGAGGTGTTTGTATGTGCAGGGACATATTTTCCAATTATTACGACTTTTATTCGACTGCCATCGCCTTTTCCTGCGCGACCGGCGTCGAAACGGGTCGTTTCATTTATGATCAGGTTGCGACCGGTGATGTTCCGGGTGATCGGTCAGGGGGGTGTGATCATGCATAACCCCCTGTTGATGCAACCGGTTGTGAAGGATACGATGTGCGCCGGTCAATACCATCCGCATTCGCTTGAAGGCTTCCACTTCCGGCCGTATGGCCAATGTATCCAGATAGGCGATGGATCCTTCGATCTGTTCCAGTATGGTAAGGGCGTCGGCAGCGGCAAAAAAGGGAGTTCCCTCTACCTCCATCATCACCGGTGAAGAGTGAGCGGCAATCATCTCGCTGCGATCCGGATAATGCCCCCTGACCAACAGAGCCATCCAGGAACTACGCGGTACCGAAACCACCCAATGTCCCGCATCCTCCCAGGCGTTTATCGTTTTGCTTTCCCGCACTTCTCCGTTGACGATCAGGTCCACACGGCTCATCGGGATGGTCACGCTGGCCAGCCGCCAATCCACGGCTATTTTGCCGCCGCCGGGCTTCAGACGCAGGCGGCTGCCCGCAGGTTTTCCCTCTACGGAAAACTCCAGGAGCGGGCCATAGGTGGCAAAGGTATTCCCGGAACGAATCGCCTGCATCCAGGTTTCGTAGGTAAAAGGCTGATCGTCAGGAATTCGGGCATAGGTTCGCACCGCGCCGACCGCCGTGGTAGCCGACATCTTATCGGTCCCACCCACGGCGGCCACGAAATAGCCACAGTTCAGATAACGATACCAGTCCGACAGGGAATAGGGATCGATTCCACGATAGAGATTCTGCCAGGAAGTGGTTTCGATGGCATCGATATCTCCACATAGAATGGCGGCGGCATGCTCTCCCCGGGGTTGGGGAAAGTGCGGCAGAACCACCAATCCGCCCTGTTTCTTACACTGGCGGGCCCATTCGGTCAGCAGAACCTCCACCGGATCGCCGAGGGCCGATTCATCCGGACCTCCTGTGGTCATAGGAGTGATGATCGGCCCCTTGTACCCCAGCAGGGAGATATGCCCGAGAACATGTTGCCGGTTCTCCGTCCCGACCCGCACCAGATACTCGCCGTCTCCTCCGGATTCCCGCGCGCCGAGGGTAGTGAAGCCGTCGAAATCGCCGACGTTGGTCATCAGTTCCCCCCACTGGCTTGCCAGAAGATTCACTACGTTGACACCTTCTCCCGCCCCTTCGAGCCAGGCGGAATGGGGCGAAAGAAAGTGTACGTGGGTGTCGGCGCTCACCCAGCCCTTTTCCCGCCACGGCAGCTTCTTCTCGATATCGAATTGCAGGTTCCGGGTTTCGGCATCGATCCGGACTACCCTTCTGATGGGAGCGATTTCGAATCCTTTACTGATCTCGACAAACACGTTGCCCAGAGGGAGATCTATGGTTGCCTCTCCGGGAATATAGGTGCAGTTGTGCCCCTGCGGATTGATATAGTCCACGCTCCAGTCTTCATACCAGAATGTATTGGGATAACGATGCCTGTCCAGCGGAGCCAGGTATTCCCCGGCTTCTCCATGAATATGCAGCTTCACCGCGACCGGTTTGCCGCTGTTTTTCTCACACACCCGCAGCCGTACTCGCTGATGGGACGACGTCACCGGCGTCAGAGATTCCCGTCTCCCCTGCTCGACAGAGGAGACAGGCACTACGGCTCCTCCTTCGAAATGGAAGCAGGCTTCGGCATGAGCCGTATATTCCACCAGGAGCCGCTGCCGGTCCAGTTCCGGCGGCTTGTTGCTGTAGGTATTTTCCCAGGAATCGTTCGGATACATAGGAAGCGGCTGGACCGAAATCAACTGACCCAGATCCAGTTGAAGATGCCGGCAGAGTCCATGATCACTCAAGTTGGGTTCAAAGACAAAGCCGTCAGGCAGACGTAGGATTGCCTTCCTCCGGGTTTCCCAACGGAGAGGATTCGAGACGACCCTGCCCGCGGTAATGGCCGAAAGGATCAATCCTGCGCCGGCGGGTTCGATGCGTATCCCCCGGATAGGTTTTTCCGGAAAAGGATTTCTCCAGTACCACACCCAATTGGTCCATGGCAGGGAATCCGGCTGACGCAGGCGAAACTGGGAATTGCCCCAGGGGAGGTCGTTTCTGGGCTGTTCCGTGAGGGTCCTGACCGGATAAGGTTTTCGGTGGGCAACCGACTCAAAGCAGTTGGCTCCCCAGGGGCGCATGGCCATCCCGATCTGATGCTGCCGCCGTATGCTTAAGCGCTCTTCGCTGCCGTCGCCATAAAGAAAGATATAATCGGCAACAGGCTGCCGAAGGAGTGCCGGACCGCGGCCTGCAGGGTAAAAACCGGATGAATCCTTCTCCGGATAAGCCATATCGGTCGTATGGAGGAAAACCAGGCAGGCTGTGGATATTTCCCTCCAGTGCAGCTCGTAGGCTTGATCCCGAACAAAAACGATTTTCCGGATTGCAAAGGGAATGCCCCAGCAGACACAATTTCCGGCAGGGGCATAGGATAGGTTCTTTTGCAGCCCTTCAGAGATCGATGCCAGGTCCGAGGCCGAAAGAGTGCTGTTTCCCTCCAGAGCCATTGTAGTAAATAGAGGGGAAGACGGCCCGTCCGCAATGCCTTTGACAGCGGATTGATTTGTTTCCAACGGGTCAATTTCAATCTCGTTTTCCAGCATGGAACCCTCACCCGATTCTAGAGTCTTGATAACCGCCGGGGTCAAGCCGACGTTTTCCAGGAAGATTCTTCGGTCTACTTTTCCAGTTTTTTCACTCATCTCCGTTCTCCTCTTTTCGATGTGCCTGGCTACAGGAAAAGCGGGAGTTGCCGGATGATCCGGCGGCCTTTAATGCTATCATGGATGACATGCGGCAAGCACCGGCCCGGTAGAAGAAGGACTTCGTTCCCATTCGGAGCGATTGCCCGCTCTTGACTGCCGGGAAGGAATTGCGTACCTTATCTTTGCTGCAGGGTAGTCGCCATAAAGTCCGTCAGAAGGTGGCGGACAGGACCTGCAGGCTTTTCCCATACTTAACACGGAGCATACACTATGCAATGGTCCAGCGGCAGCCTCTCTCTAACAATACGAAACGGAATCCTGCTCTTCTGGCTGTGTTCCGCAGCCCTGGCAGCAGGCCCGATCAACCCTTCCCAGGGGCTGATCCTTGAGAACCGGTACGTCCGCCTGGTATTCGAACCGGAAGGGATGGGGCTTTCGGCAATGATCGACCGCCTCAGCGGCTGCAACCACATCGGACCGGTGGAAGGCAAACACCTCTTATGGGAGGCCGGTTTCGGTCGGGGCACGCAGGTAAGGCCGATGAACAATAACTACAAACCATGCAGTTATGCCCGGATCGATTCCCTGCCGGACGGTTCCACCCAGGCCGTGATGGAATGGAACGATCTCCGCTGGTGGCTGGAGGATGCCGCCGTGACCATACAGGCGACCGTGGTCTTGCCGGCAGATTCGGGAATTCCCCAATGGAAGATTTTTGTGGAAAACCGCAGCGACTATTGGGGCTTGTGGACGTTGAGCTATCCGCTGGTCAACGGTTTCCCTGCTGCCGGGAACTATGATATCGCCCGACCGGTTTTCGCCGGCGGCGGTCACCTGCTCAAAGGGTGGAAGGAAAAAATCGAAGCGCGCTATCCTTCGGGGGGATGGCCGATGCAGTTCCTGGCATTGAGCGCCGGAAAGAATTCCGTCTACCTGGGAACTCGGGATGCGGATGCACGCGCCAAGGATTTTCTGGTGGAACCCGGGGTGCGTACGGCGATTGTCCACTACGCGGAGAACATGGGTGTCGCCGGCTCGGATTGGCCGGATCATCATCCCATAGAATTCGGAGTCTATCAGGGCAGCTGGATTGAAGCGGCTCACCATTACCGCGAATGGGCTCTGAAGCAGAAGTGGGCCCAGGCAGGTCCGCTTTCCCGGCGCCAGGATATACCGGAACTGGTAAAGAGCATCGGCGCCTGGGCACAGGATGGTTGGGAGTGGAACGGAGCCAAGGGGACCCCCGCCGAGATGAATGCACCTTTCGTCGAAGCGCAGCAAAGGCTGGGTACACCGATGGGCCTGCATTGGTACCTTTGGCACCACATGCCGTTCGACAATGAGTATCCGCATTTTTTGCCGGCGAAACCCGGATTCAAAGAGAGGGTCAAGGATCTGACAGCCCGCGGATTTCTGGTCATGCCATACATCAACGGTTCAAGCGCCGACAGAAACATCCGGGATTTCGACCGGTTCGCTCCGCATGCCATCCAGGACGAGGCAGGCGGCCATCGCATGACCAAGTATTCCGAACAGGCGGGAAGGCTGCTGGCCATGTGCCCCACGAGCATCTTCTGGCAGGACACCATAACGACTCTGGTGGATAAACTGATCGGCGAGGAGGGTGTCAACGGGGTCTATGTCGATCAGATTTCGGCGATGCGGCATGAACTCTGCTTCCATCCCGGTCACGGCCATCCGCTGGGCGGCGGACACTACTGG
Source organism: uncultured Acidobacteriota bacterium (assembly GCA_964617125.1). GTDB lineage: Bacteria > Acidobacteriota > UBA6911 > CAINFC01 > CAINFC01 > CAZTVS01. The sequence goes on along the minus strand of CAZTVS010000043.1, from coordinate 31,091 downwards.
GCCTCGGGAAATCGCGAACTGCTGCGCAAGATCAAGAATGTCGCCGCTAAGAACGGGCGGAATGCGGTCATCACTTCGGAAGGTGCCGATGAGGTCTTCCTCGATCTGCTGGACGCCAACCTTACCTGGGCCCAGCCGACAGACTGGGAGATCCCGCTGATGGAGCTGGTCTACTCCGGCTACACGATCTTTTTCGGCAGTCCCTGTGACCTGAGTCAGAAAGCCCAGCTGTTCCGCTATGCCCAGGGTCAGGCCCTGATCGACGGGCGCCAGAACGGGTGGATGGGGTTTTCTCTCTTCCGGCCGGAACATGCCGAGAAGGCCGCCTATCTGCGTCAATGCGCACAATACCGGACAGCAGCCGGCAAGTATCTCACCTATGGAAGAATGATCGCTCCGTTGGAATCCATCTCCGCCATACCATACTTTGACGACCCGCAATTCGGATGGAACCAGAAGCATTCGGGCAAAGCCCCGCTTGCCGAAGGTCGTCTGTGGCGGGCCGAGGACGGAAAACTTGCCATAATTCTGGCAAACTACGCCGATCGGGAGATCTTATTCCACTGGCGTATCGAACCCAAGGCTTACGGATGGAATCATCCTTCCTACACCCTTGCGGAAATCACTCCGGAGGGAATCCGGGCTATCGGCAGCCCGGCAGCAACCCCGGATATCCTGCAGCAAAAAGAAACCCTTGCCCCAATGCAGATTCGTATCGTTGAAATCGGAGGACGATAGTCCGCTCTGCCGCGCAATCATCCCGACATCGGCTGCTGCAGAAACTGATGCGCTGGGTCACCGATCCGGTTACCTCTTAATCCATTGCCAAACGATTTATCCGCTTATTCTACCCACTTAACAATGTTTAACCGAGTATGTACTTTTGCAAGAAGCGCATTGGTTAGGGTTCCAACAAAAACGTTATTGGGATATATGTATTCTCCTTAAACTGGCTGGGATTGTATTCCCAATAGTTATCACCGCTTTGTGTTAGAAATCTTGACGGAAATCGGCCACCTATTTGGACTCGGAGCATTTATAACCTAGTGCTCTCCGCATCCTGTTCCAGCAGCCATCGCCATGCGGGCACAATCCTGATCTCATGTCCCCCGATCCTCAATCTGTCCTCCTCGTATGCAGTAATCAGAACGGCTCGATTGCCCATGTGCGCCGCCAGCGCCTCCTCCAGAGATCTCATCTCGCGGGCGCGGGTTTCCGGGTCGGCGAGGCTCCATGTGGATTGCACCAGCCATTTCCCTTTTTCATCCTCGAAGATGAAATCGACTTCATGGCCGCCCGGCGTAATCCCGTAGTCGATGTCCGCTCCCCTACGGCGCAAGGCCATAAATATGCAGGATTCCAAAGCCGCTCCGCGATCGCCCGGACGAACCGGGGAAACGGCGCGTGAAAGGCCGGTGTCTATTGTGTAGACCTTGCGCGGATTGACCTGCCGCTGGCGTATCGACCGGCTGTGCACCTCCACCGGGTATACCAGATAAGCTTCGGCAAGATACGCCAGGCACTCGTGAACCAGATTTTTGCCACAGGCAATTCCCTGGGATTTCAAGGTGTTCATGAAACGGTGAACGCTGAAGCGACCGCCGGGACTCTGCAGTAAATGGCGCAACAGAGCCCGTAACGCGTGAATGTTGGTCACACCATGACGCTCCACCACATCGCGAAGGACGACCACGTTTAAATAATCCTGCAGGATCTCCCGGCGGATGGTTTCCGACATCTCTCCCTGGACTTCCGGAAAACCGCCACGCTGCAGATAGGCATCCCATGTTGCCGCAAGCTTGGCACGCAGAGCAGGACCGAAGACAGGCCGGTCGGGGATTTCAATGCCTCGTATATGAGCGAATTCCACAAAGCTGTATGGGAATATCTCCGTCTGGAGCGCACGGCCGCGCAATCCCGTGGCAATCTCGCGGCTGAGCAGCTTGGCCGAGGAACCGGTCAGCGTAAGACTGGTGCAGGAGTCTGAATCTAAAAGGCGGCGCACAAAGGATTCCCATCCGGAAATGCGATGGATTTCGTCGAAAAAGAAGTGAATTCCCTGGTTGTGGTCTTCCGGAAACAACCGCTGAAAGATTTCTGGAATGAGATGCAGGTCTGCCACCGATAGGGGTAAAAGGCGTTCGTCCTCAAAATTCAGGTAGAGAATACGGTCCCGTTTTATTCCTTTCGCCTCCAAATCGTGAATCGCTTGAAAGCAAAACCAGGTCTTCCCCGTTCGTCGCATCCCGACAATTACGCTCACCTTGCCCGCCAATGCTTTGAGTACGGTATGACGTCGCTGTACAACAGGCAAACGCCGCTCTTGGAACTCAGAAATCAACTGCTCGAAGATTTCATGCATCGATTATGTCCTCTTGACAAGGACAATTATACATTAATACATCTTCCGTATGGAGCTATATCATCCGACTCTTTTTCATTCGGGAGGCAGCAAAAGACTCAGGTGGAATATCGCCTCACATGGATTGTAATCAGAGCCTCCGGCTCTGAACTCAGAAGACCAGAGCTGGAAGCTCTGGCTACTTTTTATTCCGTTTCTTTTTGTACATTTCGTGTTGATTCCAATGCCTTGGCTGGCGGGACGCCGGCGCTCCCAGAACTTTTTGATGCATTACATGGAATCGGCCTTCCTCGGTTTCCACGGTAACAACCGGCACATCCTGCCATCCACAACGGTGCCGCCCCCGCCCAAGCCGGAAAGTCCCGCATCGCATCCTGTAAGAAGGGCTGTAAGCCCATGTCCTTTATGTCTGTGTCGCACTTGCGAGGATGCAAACCCTGCTTGACAGGCATTTCCGGCTGAGATTAATATGGCGCTAGAGGGAACGGGCAACAAACAGGTACATAGGGGGCGGCTGACCCCGTATCGATTTCATCTCCCAAAAGGGAAAACGGTATGAATCTATGATTTCATCGGCCTTGCAGGACCAGATCGACCAACTGATGGATTCCTATCCGGAAAGGCGTTCGGCCTTACTGCCGGCTCTGCATCTGCTGCAGAAAGAGATCGGCTATATCTCGCCGGAGGCCATCGATTTCCTGGCCGATCGTTTCGGCATTGCCGCCACGCAGGTGTATGAGACCGTGTCCTTCTATCACATGTTTCCCACCCGGCCGGTCGGGAAACATGTCATCCATGTCTGCACCAATATATCCTGCATGCTACGGGGAAGCGACGATATTATGGCTACCTTGAAGGAGACGCTGGGCATCGAGGTGGGAGAAACGACACCGGACGGACTCTTTACCCTTTTGGAAGTGGAATGCCTGGCCGCCTGTGGCGGGGCCCCGGTGGTGCAGCTGAACGATGAATATATCGAGAACGCCGATAGCCGGCAATTGCAGGAGCTGATTGCCCGGCTGAAACAGGACGGCGACGAAAGCCGATCATGAATCAGGCCATTTTCTTTGCGTTCGGTCTGCTCTGCCTGACGGCCGCCATTCACCTGCTCTATCACCGGCGTGCCTTTTACAGCGCCCTTTCCCTGATTGTCTGCCTGGCCTCCCTGGCCGTTCTCTATATGCAGCTGGCGGCCCCCTTCGCCGCCGTTATGCAGCTGGTCATCTATGCCGGGGCCATCATGATCCTGTTCGTTTTTGTCATTCAACTGCTGGACACGCATAGCGACGAGCGATCCGGCCGGCCCCGCTACCTGTCTCTCCTGGCCACCATTCTGGGCCCGGCGCTCTTTACCAGCCTATGGATATTTCTTCGCGAAGCCGGCAATATGAAGATTACCGCCGGTCTAAGTCCGGACGGAAAAGGGAGTTCAGCCGGTGCCGTCGAGGTTGGAGAGGTCCTCTTTCGTCAATATCTGATTCCCCTGGAGGCCGTCGCCATACTGATCCTGATGGCAACCCTGGGAGCCGTCTTACTGGCGGGAAAGAAGAAACCATGACCACGGTCCCGATTATCTTCTACCTGGGCCTGAGTGCCCTGCTTTTCGCCCTGGGAACGGTAGGGTTGTTGATTAAGCGCAACCTCCTCACTCAATTTATGTGTGTCGAGTTGATGCTGAATGCCGCCAATCTGGCCTTTCTCGCCTTTGCCCAGGGTCGTCCGGACGGAACGGTGATCGCATTTTTCGTAATGGCAGTAGCCGCAGCGGAAGCAGGAGTGGGGTTAGCCCTGGTGATCCTTCTTTCGCGCCATCGCGGATCCATGGACTCGGAAGACTATCGCCTTTTAAAGTGGTAGGTCCTCGAATCTTATGAGCGAATTTTTCTGGACAATCCCTCTGTACCCCCTGGCCGGGTTTCTCTTTCTCGGCTTGATGGGAAAAAGATTGTCCCATCGCCTGGTTTCCGCTGTTGCCTGCGGCAGCGTGGCCCTCTCCTTCCTGGTGGCCCTGCTCTCTTTTCAGGCCCTTTTATCCCTGCCGGAAAACGCACGATCCATCACCCGGATCCTTTTTTCCTGGATCTCGGTCGGTAAACTGCATATCGACTGGGCCTTTACTCTGGATCCGCTCGGCATGGTTATGGTTCTGATCGTTACCGGCGTGGGCCTGCTGATCCACATCTATTCCATCGGCTACATGCATGGAGATCCGGGGTATGTGCGGTTTTTCGCCTACCTGAACCTGTTTTTGTTCGCCATGCTCACCCTGGTTCTGGCCGACAACTACCTGTTACTCTTTGTCGGTTGGGAAGGCGTTGGCCTCTGCTCTTACCTTCTGATAGGCTTCTGGTTCGAGAAGCCGGCCGCGGCCGAAGCCGGCCAAAAGGCCTTCCTGGTAAACCGTATCGGCGACGCCGCCTTGCTTCTGGGCCTGTTCCTCCTCTTTTACCAGTTCGATTCCTTGAGCTTTTCCGATATCCGCCAAACCCTTCTGGCTTCTCCTGACTGTTTTCCGGTGGAAAGCGCCGGCATAGGTACCCTGACCCTGGCCACTCTTCTGCTTTTCGCCGGTGCCGCCGGAAAGAGTGCGCAGATCCCGCTCTATGTCTGGCTCCCCGATGCCATGGAAGGTCCGACGCCGGTCAGCGCCCTGATTCATGCGGCCACCATGGTCACCGCCGGGATCTACCTGATCGCCCGAAGTTCGTTCCTCTATATACAGACTCCGATCACCCTGGAGGTGGTCGCCCTGGTGGGTATGGTCACCGCTATCTTTGCCGCCAGTATCGCATTGGTGCAGCAGGACATCAAACGCGTCCTAGCCTATTCTACGATCTCCCAGCTCGGATACATGTTCGCCGCCCTGGGGGCCGGTGCCTTTACCGGTGCCATGTTCCATCTGATGACCCACGCTTTTTTCAAGGCCCTTCTTTTTCTTGGGGCCGGAAGCGTCCTGCATGGCCTGGCCGGAGAGCAGGATCTGTTCCGCATGGGAGGATTGCGCCGGGAAATGCCCTGGACCTGTGCCTTCATGCTGGCCGGCGTTCTGGCCATTGCCGGCATACCTGGTCTCTCGGGGTTTTTCAGTAAAGACGAAATCCTGTGGCGCCTCCTCTCTTCCGGTCACGTGGGAATCTGGCTCCTGGGGCTGAGCGGCGCCTTTTTGACCGCCTTTTACACCATGCGGCTGTTTTATCTCGCTTTCCTGCAAACGAAAGTCGTGGAACCGGATGCACACGGACACACCGCACACGAGGCCCCGGCGGCCATGCTCCTTCCGCTGTCCATCCTGGCCTTTCTCTCCATAACCGGAGGCTGGATCGGTCTTCCCCACTGGCTCGGCAGCAATCGTTTCGAGGAATTCCTGACACCCATGTTCCCGGTATCGGCAGTCTCCGCGACAAACCATTCGGTATTCCCCGGAGAACTGGCCGCCACCTTGCTATCCGTGTTGTTCGCTATCTCCGGCATCCTTCTGGCTGTCGCCATGTACCATTCACGGAGACCCGAACCCGCCCGCCTGGCCGTTCGCTTTTCCTCCCTCTACAATCTGCTTCGCAACAAATACTGGATTGATGAAATCTACCAGACCGTTTTGGTGAGCCCCTGCCTATGGATATCGCGGAACGCCCTCTGGCAATACTGGGACCGGGACATACTGGACGGCATGGTCAATGGGACAGGTCAATTCCTGATCTTTACCGGCCGGACACTCCGGCGAATCCAGAGCGGTTCCGTGCGTCATTATGCCGCCTGGATCTTTCTAGGCACCATTCTCCTCCTGTTCCTGGCGGCCCTACGATGAAAGTGCCCTACCTGCTCACACTGATCACCTATTTGCCGGCGGCCGGCGGCCTGCTGTTACTCTGCCTGCAGGAGGCCGAGGCGCGCATCGTTCGCTGGTTTTCCTTTCTGCTCTCCCTCTTCGTCTTTCTTTTGTCCCTGTCTGTTCTATTTATTTTCACTCCGGAATCTTCCGGATACGCTCTGGATGAAAAAATCGGATGGCTGGGCGTCCCCCAGCTGGGCATCACTCACCGGTTGGGACTCGACGGGCTCAGCCTTTCCCTGCTGCTGCTTACCAATTTTTTATCTCCGATCGCCATTCTCTCCTCCTTTCACTCCGTCCGGCGGCGGATTCGCCTCTTTTATGCCTCTTTGCTGTTTTTACAGACCGGTATGATCGGTGTATTCCTGGCCCTGGACCTCGTCCTTTTTTATGTCTATTGGGAGGTCATGCTCCTTCCCATGTATCTGCTGATCGGCATCTGGGGCGGGGAGCGGCGCGTTTACGCCGCCATGAAATTCATTCTGTATACCATGCTCGGTTCCCTGCTGATGCTGGCCGGAATCCTCTATCTCTACGTCCATACCGGTCTCAACAGCTTCGATTATCAGCAGATCGCCTGGCATCTCAGTCATACCGCACACGGCCTGACCCGGGCAGAAGAGATCTGGCTGTTTCTGGGATTTTTCATCGCCTTCGCCATCAAGGTTCCACTCTTTCCCTTTCACACCTGGCTCCCGGATGCCCACGTGGAAGCGCCTACCGCCGGCTCGATCCTGCTGGCGGGTATTCTGCTGAAGATGGGGGTGTACGGCCTGCTACGGTTTTGTATTCCTTTTTTCCCGACGGCCACCGCCTTTTTTACCCCTGCCGTTTCCGTACTGGCGGTGGTCGGCATCGTTTACGGCGCCCTGGTCGCCCTGGTGCAGACGGACATCAAGAAGCTGATCGCCTATTCTTCCGTCAGTCATCTCGGCTTCGTCATTCTTGGAATCTTCTCCTTTACTCTGCAGGGATTGCAGGGAGCCACGCTGCAGATGCTGAACCATGGCGTTTCCACCGGTGCGCTCTTCCTTCTGGTGGGCATGATCTATGACCGCAGACATACCCGGCAGATAGAGGAATTCGGCGGATTGGCGCGCAGCATGCCCCATTACGCCGCAGCCAGCCTGATCGTCATCCTCTCATCGATCGGGCTTCCCGGACTGAATGGCTTCGTCGGCGAATTCCTGATCCTGCTGGGCACCTATGCCCGGAACCCGCAGCTGACCGCTGTCGCCGTGAGCGGGGTTGTTCTCTCTGCCGCTTATCTGCTCTGGATGTATCAAAGGGTGTACTTCGGTCCTGTCCGCATCCGGGAGAACGCCGGCCTGTCCGATCTGACCCGGCGGGAATGGGTTTGCCTGGTCCCTCTGATCCTGGTCGCTATCTGGATAGGAATTTTTCCCGGCCCCTTCCTTCGATGGAACGAGAGTCACTCCCAGCATATCCTGCGCCCCTTACCGACGATTCGGATGACGGCCCAGGCCGCAACACCCCCCGATCTCGTTCCAACTGGCGAGGCTAGGGGCGCATCGGACATCCATCTTCACGAGACGTTGCCCCATGATTGATGCCGGCACTTACACTGTTTTCCTTCCGGAAATCCTGACCGGGGCCGGCGGACTGCTGCTGACCCTCCTGGCCCCCTGGGGCCAGGCCTCGGACCGACGTCGGCAGAATTTGAGTACCGCCATCGCCGTTCTGGTTCTTTCCGGGGCCCTGCTGGCGCTCTTTTTTACGGGTTGGAACTCTGAAATCCAAAGACAGGGTCCGTCCATGTTCGCTGCGGACGGCTTCTCCCGGCTGTTTCGCGCCCTGTTTCTGCTGGTCTCGCTGCTGACCGTGCTCTCCTCCCGGACCTTCCTACTGGCGGAAGGTCTTCGCTCCGCCGAGTTCCACGCCCTGATTCTCTTCTCTTATCTGGGAATGGCCCTGATGGCCGGAAGCCGGGATCTTCTGCTGACCTTTCTCGGGCTGGAAATCGTCTCCGTCGGCAGTTACATCCTCCTCGGTTTACGGCGATCCGACCTCCGGTCCCACGAAGCGGCATGGAAATACTTCCTGCTGGGATCGGCCTCCTCCGCCATATTCCTTTATGGAATCGCCATGATTTACGGTGCCGTCGGGAGCACGGCCTACCAGGAGGTGTATTCCCATCTTGTACTCTCTTTCCACTCCCCGCTGTCGCTGATGAACGGAGGACTGACCCTCTTTTTCATCGGCCTGGCCTTCAAGCTGGCCTTGGTCCCTTTTCATGCCTGGACCGCCGATGTTTATGAGGGATCTCCGACTCTGATCGCCGGGTTTCTCTCCACCGGACCCAAGGCAGCGGCCATGGCCGCCTTGTTGCGCTTCTTCTTCCTCTACACCATCCCCCAATTCCACTGGAATCACTTTCTGGTCTGGATCGCCGTCATGTCCATGGTTCTGGGAAACCTGGCCGCTTTCCCACAGCGAAATCTGAAGCGGATGCTGGCCTACTCCTCCATCGCCCACGGCGGTTACATGCTGCTGGCCTTCTTCCTGGACCAGGCAACGGCCCTTTCCTGCCTTTTCCTATACCTGCTGACCTATGTGCTGATGAACCTGGGGGCTTTTCTGGTTCTGTCACAACTTACCGGCTCCGGAGACTACGGCACCTCGCTCTCGGACCTCAGCGGATTATCGGAACGCCATCCATATCTAACGGCCGTTTTCAGCCTGTTCCTGCTCTCCCTGATCGGATTCCCCTTGACCGGAGGGTTCACTGCCAAGCTGTACCTATTCGGATCGATCGTCAAGCAGGGGATGATCGGCCTGGTCATCCTGGCGGTCCTGAACAGCGCTGCCTCGGCCTACTATTACCTGCGCCCTCTGATCTATCTCTATATGAGATCGGATACGGACGACAGGGAACGCGCCGACGTTTGCTTTTCCGTGGAAACCGCTGTGGCTATTGGGATTGCCACCATCGGCATCGTGTGGTTGGGGATTGCCCCTTCCCTCTGGCTGAAGGTCGCCGAGAGAATCTCCTTGACTTTCCCCTGATTTCTTGGTTTCCTCACGGAGAAGGTGTCAGGCGGAAGGCAAAGGCGGTCCTCTGACACCCATATTCTTTTAGGAGAAATAAGTAGTTGAAAAACATTCGCGAAAAATTGATCAAAGAGATGGAAGCCGTGAAATACGAGGTTTCCGTCCTGTTGCCGCAGGAGATTAAAAAGGCCCGGGAGCTGGGCGACTTAAGCGAGAACGCCGAATACCAGGCCGCCAAAGAGAGGCAGCGTTTATTGCAGGCGCGCATGGCCCATCTGGCCGGCCGGATATCGGCCCTGTCCATGGTCAACCTGGACCGTATCCCCCACGATTCCATTTCTTATGGCTCTACGGTTCACCTCTATGATCCCGAGGCCGATAAAGAGATTATCTATACCCTGGTCAGCAGCGAAGAATCGGACGTGAAGGCGGGATTGATCTCCACCTCTTCGCCGATCGGCCGTTGTCTGATGGGCCGGAAAGAAGGGGATGAGGCCGTCATTGTCACTCCCGGGGGCAAGAAGGAGTATGAGGTCCGTAAGCTGATCACCATCCACGATAAGAGCGGAGATACGGTGGAAGAAGACAAGGACGACGAGGAAATCTCCGCCGGAGGTGCCGGTTCGCCGGAAAACGCCTAGTATCTCGCGCGACAGACATCTGCATATACGCGATAGCAATATGGATATCTATCATCGGACAGGCTGGCGGAGGAGGTAGGATTCGAACCCACGGTACCCTCACGGGTACAACGGTTTTCAAGACCGCCGCCATCGACCACTCGGCCACTCCTCCCTCATTAGCGAACCCTAATTATATTGGTCCCATGAATATTCGTCAATCATGATGAAGCCGCAAAAAGTCCAATTCCCGTTATTTCCGTATTTATCCCGTATTGATCCGAAAGGGGATGCCGGCGGGACGCCGGCGCTCCCAGGATTTTTTACGGCTTCATCAATCATCAAGCTTTCGAGGTAAAACGATGAAGTCCATCACTTGCCTTTCTATGTTCCGTCTCCGTATATGGGTTCTGTTGCTTTTCGTCTGGTTCGGTGCAGAAACAGAATACGTGTTCTGCCAATCGAACAAGGAGCAGACTGCCGCTCCGAAGATTTCCGCTAAGGAACGCAAGGATCTGCTGGCAATCAACGATACCGCCGATATCAAAGCCAAGGCGGACCTGATGGAAAAATTCCTGGTGAAATATCCCAAGTCCGGTTACAAAACCCAAATCCTGCAGATGGCCGTCCATGGCTACGCCACATTGGACGATCACCGGAAGATTGTGGAACACGGAGAAAATCTGCTGAAGATGTCCATCCCCGATGATCTGAAGCAGAGTCTCTATTATCAGATGGCCTATTCCCACAACCGGTTGAGTTATGTCGCCAAAAGCATCGAATACGGGCACAAGCTGCTCAAGGAATTCCCCGGATCCCCTCACCAGGAAGACATACTGCAGCTGCTGGCCTTCGCCTACCGGCATAGCGACGAACGCAAAAGCACGGAGATGGCCGAGCGCTTTCTGCAGGAATTCCCGCAATCCAAGAACGCCCCCAATCTCTATCAGCTGCTGCTGGCCAATTTCCACACGACTGGAGAAATTTCCAAGAGTATCGAATACGGAGAGAAGTATCTGACGATACGCCCCAACGATGTACAGACCCTGAGCCTTCTGGCTCTGGCTTATGGCAGCAAAAACAACTGCGAACATGCTGTCGCCAAGGCCAGGGCGGCCAACGATCTCCTGGAAAAAGGGGGATCGAAGCCGGAGGATGTGGATCCTCAGGCCTGGGCCAAGATCACACGCGGCTGGAAAGCGACCAATCTCTCCACCCTGGGCACCTGCCATTTACGGAGTGGCGGGGACCTGAATGACAAAACGGCAAGAAAACAGGCATTCGAAGCGGCCGCCACTTGTTTTCAGGGCGCCGTCGCCCTCAACCCCCGGGATGACTTCTCCTATCATCGTCTGGGTCTGACCTATGAGCTGCTGGAGAATTGGCCTTCGGCCCTGAACGCTTATGCCATGGCCGTTTCCGCGGGACAGGGAGGTTCGGTGAGCACCTCCCGCCAGGATTTGGAAAAGCTGTACCGGCGGCTGCACGACAACAGCCTGGATGGCCTGGATGCCCTGCTGGCCAAGGCTGCCCAGGACATCCGCACCGCCGAAGCGGGAATCGTCCCATAGGAATGAGACGAAGACCGGCAGTCCGGCATAGAATGCCGGTGCCTGCCACATGAAAAATCAGAGAGTCCCACAGGGACGAATGAATTCCAGAGCATCATGATACCGAAAGGGCCAAAGAATCAGGAATTACCTTCCGGACAGATAGATTCCGCCGATCCCTCCTGCGAAAAGCCGACGGATCTGCCTCCGCCAGAAAGGCTGGAAGATGAGATCGGCTACTTCTTTCGGAATCGGACTCTGCTGCTGCAGGCCCTGACCCACCGTTCCTATGTAGACGAACAGGCCGGTCGGGGGCTCTCTCACAACGAAACCATGGAGTTTCTGGGGGATGCCATCCTTGGTTTTTTCATCAGCCGGGAACTGCGCCGGCGCTTTCCGGAGGCCAAGGTCGGGGCCCTGGCCAAAGCCAAGTCCTATCTGGTCAGCACCGCCCACCTGTATCAGCTGGCCGGTTCGCTGCAGTTGGGGAGCTGTCTTCTGCTCAGCACCTCGGAAGAGAAAACCCTGGGCCGGCAGAAGAGAGCCCTGCTGGCGGATGCCTATGAGGCATTGATCGCCGCCATCTACCTGGACGGCGGCATCGAGGTGGCGGAGGCCTTTCTCTCCCGCCAGTTCGAACCGCTGCTGGCCGGCCTGAACATCGAAACGGCCGGTCAAACCGATTACAAGAGTACGCTCCTGGAAAAGATATGCCTGTGGAAATGGCCGGAACCCCGTTTTCGGGTTTTAAAGGAAACCGGTCCCCCACACGACAAAACCTTTCTGGTCGCCCTGGAAATTCCCGATATCGTCTCCTTCCAGGCCGAAGGGCGCAGCAAGAAAGAGGCCCAGCAGGCGGCCTCTCACCTGGCCCTGCAAACCCTGGAATCCCCCCAAAGGTAACACTGACACGAGGGTGACACAGACATTCCTGTCTGTGATCCCACAAATCAATCAACTCCCAACAGCCCAGTGGAAATAGAGGAAATGTCGCTACTTTACCAAAATCCAGCAATGGCTCTGGGTTATGCCCGTTGCCGACCCGCCCTGCATGCCTGGATTGTCAGTCGCATCGCAGGGCAATTCGAACACTCTTTACCGGTCAGACGTGCACTCGATCTTGGCTGTGGTTCCGGGCTTTCCACTGCCCCTCTGGCAGGTTTGGCTCAAAGCACCTTGGGCCTGGAACCAGCGATTCCTATGTTTGCCTGGAGTCGACAGGTTGCACCGGAAGCCGTTTATGTCGGAGGACAGGTAGAGCTGATACCTTTCTGCAATGACTCCTTCGACCTCATTACGGCAGCCGGTTCGCTGAACTATGCCGATCTGCCCAGGGCCTTCGCAGAGATAGCCAGAGTCCTTCGGCCGGCAGGATCTTTCTTTCTTTACGACTTCTCCACTGGAAGAAGCCTGAAGGACTCCGATCGCCTGGACCGATGGTTCGACACCTTTCTTGCCCGCTTTCCTGCCGCCAAGGACTCATGGAAGGAGATCACTCAAGCTACACTACTGCAGGAATCAAATCCCCTCCGACTCCTCTCCTTTCGCCCCTTTACAACCGATTTGATGTATGACCTGGATTCCTATATGGATTATTTGATGACGGAAACCAACGTCGCCCAGGCCATCAGTGAAGGGCATACCGAAGCAGCGATCCGAAGCTGGTGCCGACATACGCTAGGCGAGGTTTTCGGCAAGAAGAGCCTGCCGGTCCAGTTTCGAGGCTACATTGCCCACCTCATAAGGTAATCCATGTCCAGGCAGTGGTTATTCCCTGTCTATTCCTCTGTGGGATTCCACAACAACACCTGAAGCTGTGGGATACCCCCGCCCCGTGTCCTCCTCAAGAAGATCCTCCTTCCTGCCAAGTCGGGGTAGTGGATCTCGGGACTGTTTAACAACAATTTTACAAAGCCGTATGAACCATTCGATTTACGCGGCACTCTCTGATGACGTCGATGTCCTGAACCGTATTCACCTAATTGATTTTGGAAGGCTAACATGAAATCTACTGCGTTGCTTCTTGCTTGCATGGCTTCCCTGCTGTCGCTGCAAGATATGACTTTTCCGGCCGTGACAAATGTCGCACAGGAATCCATGATACTGACCGCCGGAAGCGCCGGGACGGTCCGCAGCATTGGGCGTGATGTGAGTCTGCAGACGGGGTATGCGAACGTTACCGTCAACGGCGGCAGCGCCCCTTACGCCACTGCAGTCTTCAGCTATGCCCCGAATGGAATCGTAGTGAGCGAAGTAGGAGTGCCGGTCTCACCTCCCACTTCGTCCGCCCGGCTCTTCATCGAGTACCGCACGGGTGTCACCTCCGGATCGGGCACCGTCGACGTGAATACGGGCATCGCCGTGGTGAACACGGGTACGGCCACGGCCAACATCAGCCTGGTACTGCGCGATCTTGCCGGTAACAGCCAGCCTATTGCCTCGGGGATCTTTCCGCTCGCGGCCAAAGCGCATATCGCCAAGTTCATCGATCAATTCGGCACAGGGTTGGTGCTGCCTGCCCATTTTGCCTCCTCTACCGGATTCGCAACTCTGGATGTCACCAGCGATCAACCGCTCTCCATCATGGCGATGCGTATGACTCTCAACCAACGCGACGAAGCGCTGTTTACCAGCATGCCGGTTGCCGATTTGTCGGAATCACCGGCGACCACCTCCCTGAATTTTCCCCAGATTGTGGACGGTGGCGGATATCGGACTACGCTCGTTTTTATGAACACGTCCGATTCCGTGGAGGCCGGGCTCATCAGCTTCCGGGACAACAGCGGCACCCCCATGCAGGTGCGACTGACCGGCGAGGCGACGTCGGCGACCCAGGTGTCCTATCGGGTTCCAGCCCGAGGGGCCATCCGCCTGGAGACCGACGGCTCTCCCTCCGAGATCAACGCCGGCTGGGCGCAGCTCGTACCGACGGAGGGCTCGACACCGGTTGGGGCGGGCCTCTTCGGATTTACTGCCAATGGCATCCTGGCCTCGGAATCGGGTATACCATCCTCGTTGCCGACGAAACATGCCCGCATTTATGTCGACCAGTCCTCGGGTCATGATACCGGTCTTGCCATCGTCGCCGTCGACAGCGCGGCCGTGCAGGTCGATCTCAAGGCCTACCAGTCCGACGGGGTGACCGCGGCAGGCAGCGGATCGGGATCGATCCTGCTGCCCGGCTATGGACATCGTGCCGTATTTGTCAACGAACTGATAACGGGTCTCCCGAAGGACTTCACCGGGATCCTGGATATCCAAGCCGCCACTCCTTTTGCTGCCCTGACCCTGCGTACCCTGATGAATGAACGCAATGACTTTCTCATGGCCACCTTTCCGACGGCGGATCTTAACAGGTCTGCTCCCGTCCCCATCCTCTTCCCCCAGATAGCCGGCGGCGACGGCTATCGGACAGAATTCATTTTTCTGGATACAGGCAGCGGCGGAAACCTGA
>CAZTVS010000043.1:0-16164 GCA_964617125.1 uncultured Acidobacteriota bacterium | reverse complement strand
CCGTAACGGTGACGGTCAAGACAACCAACAGCGAAACCGGATTTGTCGCCACTTTTGTGCATGACGGTTATGTCCGGGTAACAGTCTATCCGACGCAGGCCTACACCGACGGGGTAATCACCACATCCGCTCTGGCCAGGGACGCGGACTCCGGACTCGTCCTGACTACAGGGGACGGACAGGTCAATTTCATGATCGGCGTCGACACCGGATACCAGGTGAAATCCGTGACCGTAACCCCGGCGGAAAATTTCAAGAATCTGAAATCGCCGGCGGATCTGGCGCGTCTCAATACCTATCGAGTCACCAAAATTACCGGCAATATCACCATTACCATTACCACAGAAGTCAAGACGTCTACGGAGGAACCCTATAACCCGGGATTACCGACAACGATTCTTTTCTCCGAGGCCAAGACGACGGTGGCCAACAACAACGGGGGAGTGACGGTCCAGGGCGGAACGGTTACGATTTCCCTTGCCGGAATCTATGAGGTTTCTGGAATCATCTCCGAAGGCTGTCTCCTGGTGAATGCCGGCGACGAAAGCGATGTCCATCTCTATCTCGGCAATCTTACCCTTACCAGCACTCTTTCCGCTCCACTCGCCATCCTCAAGGCAAACAAGACGGAAATAACCATCGCGGAAGGGGCTACGGTCAGCTTAACGGACAACCGGCCTTCCTCCATTACCGAGGAAGACGACACCCCGAATGCAGCCTTGCATGCCGCCTGCGATCTGCATATCCAGGGTGGCGGGACCCTCGCGGTAACAGGCAACTACAACAACGGCATCGGTTCCACAGACGATCTCGAAATCGAGGGAGCGACCATCAAGGTGACCGCAGTCAATCATGGCATAAAAGGCAGCGATTCCCTCACGATAACTTCAGGCACCATCGAGGTGACCGCTAAAGGCGGAGATGGGATCAAGACCTCCCATTCAGACATCTCCACCAAGGGCAACCAGCGTGGTACGGTAACGATCTCCGGGGGTCGTATCACGATCAACGCCGCCGCCGACGGCATCGACGCCGCCTATGACGTGCGGATCGAAAATGCCCCGACCATCGGCATATACACAACCCAAACCTACGCTACCGGCGTGGATACGGCCATCAGCACCAGCACCAATACCCTTTATCTGCGACTCAACGACACGATCTACAACGCTTTCTACAGATACGCCATCTATTTCACTGTCCCCGGCAGCGGCTCCGGAATCTGGGCCGATGGTGTGTATGACGGCACCCGGATGATCGGCGGACGCTCTTACTATTATTACCGTTTCAACAAACCGGAAGGATATCTGTCCTACGCCTTGTATCGGTTTGCCGCTACCGCCGCCGATTCGCTCACAGCATACAACGCCAAGTCGGCCACTTCCTCTCTCAACACCGCTTACGATATGCTGACCATCTCCGGTAACGGCATAGTCGGGACGACGATCACGGTGAACTGGGCGAGTTACGCCAACCAGACCGGCAACCCGCAGCCGGGGGGAAACTCAAGTCTGAGCTACTCGGCCAAAGGGATCAAAGCCGACAACTGCCTGACGATATCCGGCGGCACCATTACCATCTATTCCTACGACGACGGTATCCATGCCAACAGCGACACTCTGCTCGAAAACGGCAGCTATGGGGAAGGAAAAGTCACCATAACGGGAGGAACCATCACCATCACCACCAAAGACGATGGCGTGCATGCAGACACCTATCTGACCCTGTCCGACGGCACGATCCAGATTCTTACTTCCTATGAAGGGCTCGAAGCCTGCACTCTCACCATCAGTGGCGGTAATGTAACCCTATCCTCCACCAATGACGGCCTGAATGCGAAAAACGGGTCCGTAGCCTCGCAGATCATCATATCGGGCGGAACGGTCGATATCACCGTCGGCGCGGGCGATACCGACGCCATCGATTCCAACGGAAGTTACAGTCAGACCGGCGGCTTCGTCGTCGCCCGCTGTGCCGTCAGCGGCATGATGGGCGGTCCGCTCGATACGCAGGGTGCGGTCTCGGTCACAGGCGGTACCTTTATCGGCATCGGCTTCAGCGAAAGAGTCGCCGCCTCCGCCGGAAGCAACCGCTCCACGGGCGCCTTCAGCCTTTCGATCACGGCGGGCACCTACACTGTCAGAGATGCATCCGGCCAAACCATCCTTACCTTCACGACGCCTTCGGGATACACCTATGGTTCCATGTGGATATCCTCGAATCAGCTGCAAGCGGGAAAGACATATACCTTGTACAGAGGGAGTACGACGCTGAAAACCTGGACCCAGTCCTGATCCCGACGCCCTAGGGCGAATTTCATGGCCTTCCTGGAGGATCCGGCAGTCGTGAGCCGGATCCTCTTACATCAGGGACGATGGGATGCAACCCCACGTCCCGCCTCAAAGAAGATCCCTTCTTCACTCACAGCAGAAAATCGGCACTTGTCAGAAATGGCCCGCCTTTATTCGGCAAATGCAGGGAGGATTCCTTTATAAAAATTGGCTATTCATCGATCATTAAATAAACATGGATATCGTTTTAACTTGACAATAATATAAAGGCTATTATATTATTGCAAATATGAAAATTATTCCGAGAATATACGATGCTTCCTTTATTAAATCCCTAAGAAATCCCCTAATCACGGTGGTCATCGGCCCCCGGCAATCGGGCAAGACCACGACCGTAAACAACTTCCTCAACGGAATTCCGGCAAACCGGAAGTTTTCTCTCAATATGGATTCCCTCTTCGAGAGGGACCGGGTGAAGAGCAAGGAAACCTATCTGCAAGACCGGGTGGAAGAAACTCTGGGCTTTACATTGGAACGCCTTAAAGAAAGATTCTATTTCTTCATCGATGAGGCCCAAAAACTTCCTATGATTTTTGAATTGCTCAAGATCCTGCAGGATCGATACGCCCCCTACCTGAAGATCATTATCAGCGGTTCATCCAGTCTGGAGCTTCTCGATAAGTCCGCTGAGACTCTGGCCGGCCGGGTCCAGATTTTGAGGGTGTATCCCTTTTCCATGAGCGAGGCTGCGCTCTATGAAGAAATCGATGATTGTCACTGTGCCGCATCCTTTTACAGCGGTATTTTTTCAGGCTCTCTTGATGCCGACCGCTTGACCGAGCTCATCAGGGAATTCAAACCCAAAAGCAAGAAGAAAATGCAGTTGATCGACAAGCTCCTTACGCGAAGCCTTTTCCCGCCCACCTTTTCCATGATAACGGAAGAGGCCATACCGCGATGGCTTATGGACTACATGGACACCTATCTGGAAAGAGACATGCGCAGCCTGAGAGAAATCGGTAATATCGATGCATATCGCAAAGTGGTTAGTCAACTGTCAACGAGGATAGGCAGTCTCCTGGAGTACCACAAATTGGGAATGGATGCCGGGGTGAACCAGATAACGACCAAGAAATATGTAACTATCTGGCAGGAAAGCTTGATCGGGTTCCTTCTTTCCCCGTTTTTCCTGAATCTGTCGACTAGGATCAAAAAATCAAAGAAGGTCTATTTCTTCGACAATGCCCTTGTCTGGGCACTGTCGGGATTCAAGGACCGGCAACTGATAGACGCGGGCGGACACATCGGACACTACTTCGAAAATCTGCTGATCACGGATTTCGTGAAATGGGGAATCAACCTGGAACAACCTGTGTCCTTTCATTTCTGGGAGAAAAGTCGGGCATCCGAGGTAGACTTGGTGATCGATGCCCAAGGAATGACCATCCCCATAGAAATCAAATATTGCGATACGTGGGACAAGAAATGTATACATACTTTCGATGTATTCAAGGAGAAACACAAAGAGAAAAACTTGAAAGTTCCTTTTTGCCTGATCCTTTATCGCGGCGATTTCGTGGCTCTGGATGACAACGTCTTCTGCATTCCGGCATGGGCCTTCTGCTAAGGGAGACCGAAAGCTGGCGATACCATACGGATTTGCCGGTATTCGCCTTGAAAACCCGTACTGCCTCCAGAAATTTTACCGGCGTTTTCTTTCCGTGGTCGATATAGCTGCAACGATCACTTCCACGAAAAATGTAGGTCCCAAATACGCCATCATATAAATAGTCCGCGGGCAAATTTCTCCGCGGTTTCCAGGGAGATCCCGTCGATTTCATTGCGAATAAGTCGAGACTTTTTCGCATTACACTGCTAAAAAGTCGCACTTTAACCCGAAACACAATTTGATCTTGACATACATAGAAGAGCAATGTATAATGCTTCTATGTACCAAACGCAATCATCCTCCACTTTTCAACGGTTCGAACGATGATCATCGCCAAGGACCTTGTCGCCGCTTCCGCCACGCCACTGATCCTGGCCATTCTCAACGAAGGCGAGAGCTACGGTTATGCGATCATCAAACGCGTAGCCGAGTTGTCGGGTGGTGAACTCCAGTGGACCGACGGCATGCTATACCCCGTGCTCCACCGCCTGGAGCGGAACGGCTTGGTGGAGGCCGTCTGGAGACAATCGGAATCCGGGAGACAGCGCAAGTATTACCGGATGACGGATAACGGCAGGAATGAGCTTACGAGCCAACAACAACAGTGGCAGCTGGTAGACACTGCGCTACGGCAGACACTGTTCAAATCAAAATAAAGTAACGTTTTAGGGAGGCTGACTCATGTCGCAGGAAATGGAAAAATCCAGGGAAGGGACGCGCTTCTCGCTTGAGGAAGGCGTTGCCGAGTGGCGCTCTTATCTCCGGCGACAGCCGGTGATCCATTCCGTGGACGCGGATGAGCTCGAGGACCACCTGCGCAGCCAGGCCGGCTCGCTCATGGAGGCGGGGCTCGCGGAAGACGAGGCGTTCCTCATTGCGGTGAAGCGTATCGGAGAGATCGATGTTCTCTCCCGCGAGTTCGCCCGAGAGCACTCGGAGCGCCTCTGGAAGCGGCTGGTGGTTACACCCGATGGCACAGGAAGTGAAGCGGGCCATGACCGTGCGGGACTGAAGGAAGCCGGAGTAGCCATCGCTCTGGCTGTCACTGCCGCCGTATTCATCAAGATCCCGGAGCTGTTCGGCCAGAACATGCAGGTGGATCAGGAGCTTCCGGAATTCTATCTGCGTAATTTCAGCCTCCTGGTGCTTCCCGTCCTGGCGGTTTTCTTCGCCTGGAAACGTTCCCTGGCGCCATCCGGCTGGCTATGGCTGGCAGCGCCGTTCGTGGTGGGAGCCGTATCCATAAATCTCATGCCGTTTGCATCGCAGGCACACACCCAGATCCTGGCAGCGATTCACCTGCTTATCGCGCTCTGGCTTGGAGTCGGCTATGCGTATGCCGGCGGCAGCTGGCGCGATCGCGATCAGCGCATGAATTACGTGCGTTTCTCCGGCGAGTGGTTCATCTATTACACCCTGATCGGCCTCGGCGGCGGGGTGCTGATGGGGCTCACCGGATTCGTCTTCCATGCCATCGGCCTGAAACCGGAGCCGCTCCTGGCGACCTGGATCCTGCCCTGCGGCGCCGCAGGTGCCGTTGCCATCGCGGCGTGGCTCGTAGAGGCCAAGCAGAGCGTCATCGAGAATATGGCACCGGTACTGACTTTGATTTTTACGCCGCTCTTCACCCTCATGCTGCTGGTGTTCCTCGGGACGATGGTGTGGATCGGCGGCAGTATCGTCGCCGGTCGCGAGGTGCTCATTGGTTTTGACTTACTATTGATGGTGGTGGTGGGTCTGGTCCTCTATGCCATCTCGGCCCGCGACCCACAGAGGCCGGCCGGTTTTTTCGATGCCATGCAACTTCTCCTCGTTGTCTGCGCGCTGCTTGTCGACGCGATTGCGCTGTGGGCCATCATCGCCCGTATCTCGGAATTCGGCTTCAGCCCCAACAAAGTCGCGGCCCTCGGTGAGAACCTCATCCTGTTGGTGAATCTCGGCTGGTCCGCTGTGCTCTATGCACGATTCCTGGCCCGACGATCGACCTTTTCGCAGTTGGAGCAATGGCAGACAGCGTACCTGCCGGTATACGCAATCTGGGCATGGATAGTGGTCGTGGTTTTCCCGCCCCTGTTCGGATTCAGATAGGCGGAGCATGTAAGTGGGGAGAGATTGGACATCCATCGATATAGGAGGTACATCCCTTTTTCTCGGTCGCAAAAAAGCAGGAGGTTCGAAGTTCCGCGTTTACGCGGCATCCCATGGATCCGTAAAAGTCCGTGTTCATGCGGCACCGCCTGTAGTCGGAAATCATATCGTATAGTTTTCCAGATGCCCATTGGGCGCATGTCTCCGTCACAGACAGGAATGTCTGTGCCACTCTTTACCGAGATCTTCCATTTTTCCTGCATCCTACCTGGGGCGACGCTTCCCCGACCCGTTGTCCCCCCTCCCCGCATTCCATCGTTCTACGAATGTGACAATTTCGAAAGATCATTCTGACCACAGATGCGGAGAAGATATCTTTTATTGATTCCAACAGCCATAAGTTGTAAACTTGCCATACTAAAAAAAGTGAAAGAATTATTCATCTATACATAAGCTGCCAGACAGGGAGGAGACTATGACAAACCAGACATTCAAGAGTAAGCTTCATGAAATGACGCAGACCACACCCACCTCGCTGTGGAACGATTCCAGTTCGATCGAAGAGCTTCGCAATTCGATCGAGAACAACGGTGCCGTGGGTGCCACCTGTAACCCAGTGATCGTTCTGTCCGTGCTGAAGAAGGAGTGGCCGGCATGGAAGGACAGGATTCCTGCCCTGATTGCCGAGAACCCGCTGGCAAGCGAGGACGAGCTTGCATGGTTCCTGGTAGAGGAGATGTCACGCAATGCCGCGAAACTCCTGAAACCGGTGTACGACAGCGAGAAGGGGAAGAATGGCCGTCTTTCGATACAGACAAATCCCATCTTTTACCGCAACGCCCAGGCGATCGTCGATCAGGCTGTACGGTTCGATCTGCTTGCCCCCAATATGATCGTAAAGATCCCGGTCACCGATGCGGGCGTACAGGCCATTGAGGAGGTGACCGCACGCGGCGTGAGTATCAACGCCACCGTGAGCTTCACGCTACCCCAGGCCATCGCGGTCGCCGAGGCCGTGGAGCGCGGTCTGGTCAGGCGTGAAAAGGAAGGAAAGGACATCAGCCACATGGGTCCGGTGTGCACCCTGATGGTGGGCCGGCTGGACGACTGGCTGCGGGTTCAGGCGGAGAAGAAGGGCATCATCGCCGATCCCTGGGTCTTCGACTGGGCCGGGGTGGCGGTAATGAAGAAGGCCTACAAAATCTTCCAAGAGAGGGGCTACCGCCTGCGGCTGCTTTCCGCCGCTTTCCGCAACCACCTCCACTGGAGCGAGTTCATTGGCGGCGATGTGATCATTTCGCCCCCTTTCGAGTGGCAGAAACGTTATAACGCCTCCGGCGTGACCGTGGAAAACCGCATGGACAAGCCCGTAGATCCTGCCATCATCGACGAGCTTTCGAAGCGGTTCGAGGATTTCCGCCGGGCCTACGACGAGAAGGGAATGACTCCGGCGGAGTTCGACGGATTCGGTGCAACGGTGCGGACGCTGCGTCAATTCAGCAAGGCAGGCTCCGATCTGGCCGCCATCCTGCGCGATGTGCTGCTGCCCAATCCCGACGCCTAGAAGGCGCCGCCTCGCCCTTTCGACAACCTGAATTCTACCGGGGTCATCGATCCAGGCCATCGGGCGGCCCCGAATCCTTTCGGGTTTCCGTCCGTTGGCGGACCGGTTACAATCCGAACCTATTGCCTACAGCTGCACTTTCCGCTTTTCCGGATCGGGATTCTGCTTATACAGGATGGCAATGTTGCCGATCGATCCGGCCAGCTGACTTTCGGTCCGTTTGCTGACCTCTTCCATCAGTTCCTGCTTCCGGTCCTTGAAGTCAACAAATTTCACCTTGATCAGCTCGTGGATTTCCAAGGCCCGACCGATCTCCAGCAGCAGGGTTTCAGTCACTCCCTGTTTGCCGATATGAATCACCGGCTTTAAATCATGGGCCATGGCGCGCAGTTTCTTTCGGTCCGATCCCTTTAATGTAGTCATAAGTAGAAGTTCGATAGTTAGTTATGGTTATTCGGAAGCGACAACCGGATGCCAGGCGAGTCCTGTTCTCCCCTGGCCCCACATCGCCTGGAAATAAATCGGCTCCCCGGCTGTAATCCGCACGAGAACCGGAGAATACGGGATATCCTCTTCCGGAAACAGCTCCGACAGCAATCGGACCTGGGACGCATTCCCCTGGAGGCTCAGGTCCCTGGTATAGGTTTTGCCGCCGACAGTATGCACTTCGATCTGCACCGTGGATTCTCTCTCTTGCGGATCGAAAAAGGTCAAACCCAGATAGTTATCTCCTCCCTCCCCTGGGGCCAAGGACGGAAGAAGCAGCTGGTAGCGGCGATGAGGAGTCGACGGCAAGGCCATCCCTGTGGCGCCGCCGCTCCCCTCGGCTTGAGTGGATAGGGTCATGTTGCCGAAAAGCACATCCTCCGGCGATTGCAGGCGGAGGAAACCGGCGAACATATCTCCGGAGCCGGCTTGTGCCCACTGGCGTACGTCCAGTTCCAGGCTCCCCCATGCGGGCACCGTCTCTTCTTCGCTTTTCCTCAGCTTTCCATCCAGAGAGTAGACTCCCAGCGAGAAGGTCATTGCCTTGCCGGACAATTCCGGGATGGATAGGTGGCTGTCCCATAGATTTTGTCCGTCCCACCCGAAGACCAGAAAAGGGGCCACCGGTGTATCGGAGGTTTGGTTGGCATCGAATCCCAGGGTATAGAAATACTCCCCCGTAGAACGGCGACAGATCGCCATAGCAATCAACGGGGACTCCTCTTCGGTGGCCTCCACCTCCAGAATGGTTACTTTCGTAAGATCGATATCGGCAAAGAGTTCCGGAAAACCGGCCAGGGGAAAGAGGCGAAACCCCTGTTTCGGAATATAAAAACGGTCGGCGCTGCCGACTGTAGCCCCATCCTTCCCCGAGAGGGTGAGATCGGCAAACGTTGCCTGGGATGAAGGATTGAGCAAAAGGATTTCGATGCTGTCCTCCTGTCCGATGGCGGGCAGAGACAGGCACTGAATTCTCTTCCCGGAATCGGAAGAAAAGGCCGGCAGCCATTCCAAATCCTTTTCTTGCCGATTTCTCAGGGAAACATGGAGATCCGGTTGATCGGCCTGTATCTCCAGCCACACCGGCAGCCCGTTCTCCTGCATTACGGGGGACAAGGTGTCGGCGGGTGCCGACAGAGCCACACGTAACCACGAGCGCAGAGGGGCCGTCCAGGCACTTTGAGCCGGAACCGAATACGAGATTGGATTCCGTATCCCGGGGCCCTCCAGGAGGCTGCCGTCAAAGGCATAGGCCGTCATCGTCAACCGGAGCGGGTCCTGAGTGCCATGGTTCCAGAAGGTCAACAGGCTCTCCTCTTCCACGGCAGGAAGATAACGCATGTTTGGAGGACCCGGAATCAGGGAGTTGGGGTTCTGGAAAAAGGAGGCGGCATCCGTGCGTCGATCGAAGATGTTGCTGTTGATGGCCCCTGTTACCTCTGAACGCAAATCATATTCCGCTTCCAGGCCGGTGGACAATTCTTCAGAAAGCATCCCTTCGCTGTTATGCCAGTAGGTGCGTATGCGGTTGACGGACTGGTTCCAGCTCCCCTCCCCCCAGAAATACATGAGTCCCGAGGCAAGAACCTGCTCTTCCCGATCGATCCATTCGTATTCGAAAAGGGGGTAGTCCTGAATCCAGCGGAACTTTCCCGAGGCCAGACGCCTGTGCCCCTCTTCCAGGCGCAGGTCATCCAGGTAGAAGGTTCCATCCGAATACAGTTTGCCTCGAAGGATCTCCCGATCATATAGATCATAAGCAATCAGATCTCCGGAACGGTTGCCGAAAAAGAACTGGCCGATTGGTGTACCCTCGGCATCGAGCAGATCCAGCTCCACGTTCCGGTTCGATCGCACCTTGCCGCCGATACGAATGCTTACCAGCTGTTTGCCCAGGGAGTCTCTCCGCTCGCGGGTCAGCAGGTTCAGGTTGATATTTTCGATCTCGTATCCAAAAAGGTCTTCGCAGACAGAGGCGGTCAGACTGAAGCCTACCAGGATGGAAAAAAACAGGGCATTTTCCTGCAGCACGGTAGAAGAAAAGGAAACGGTTTCGATAGGGGATGGCGGAGTAAAGGTGAAAGGGGTGGAAGAAGCGCCTTGGGCCGGAATCGAGACCAGGATCAGAAGGAGATAAAACAGACCTGTATATCTCGCTCGGTTATTGCCGGGGCGATCCTTGCGGTCGACCGAATTAAATGGCGGCAGTGGCAGCAGGGCAGCCGCAAGGGTCGCCCCTACATCAGCCGGAATCCGTGCGCTACCGGCAGCAGTGAGCCATGTCATGATTGCCTCTTTCACGTAATCTAAACTACCATAGCAAATACGCAAAAGAAATAGATAAAAACGGAGAGAAAAAGTTTCAGTTCTTGGCAACCCCCACATTAGATGTTATATCTTTTTTGACAATAACATTGTCAACTTGTAAAAGAGGATTATTATGAGATTGGACCGTTTTACCATAAAGGCACAGGAGGCCCTGCAGGAGGCCAGGCAGAAGGCGATTCAGCTTGGAAATCAATCCATTGATATCGAGCATATGGCCATCGCCCTTCTGGAACAGGCCGATGGAGTGGTCAGGGCGGTGCTTTCCAAGTTGGGGGTCGATCCCAACGGCGTTGTGCAGCAGCTGCAGAATGAACTGTCGAAGCTGCCCAAGGTGAGTGGCGCCGGCGGCGGTGAGTATTTGAGCCCCCGCCTCAATCAGGTATTGGAAAACTCCCATCAGGAGGCCGATCAGTTCAAGGATGAGTACGTCAGCAGCGAACACCTGTTTTTGTCCATTCTTGCCGTGGAAGATGCCAGGGCCGCCAGGATTTTTATGTCTGCCGGGGTGAATCGCGATCGGGTGTTGCGTGCCCTGCAGGAGATACGCGGCGGACAGAGGATCACCGACCCCAACCCGGAGGACAAATACCAGGCCCTGTCACGCTATGCCCGGGATCTCACCGAGGAGGCCCGAAAAGGCAAACTGGATCCGGTAATCGGACGCGACGAAGAGATACGGCGCGTGGTGCAGGTGCTCTCCCGCAGAACAAAAAACAATCCGGTATTGATCGGGGAGCCCGGAGTCGGCAAGACCGCCATTGTGGAAGGCCTGGCCCAGCGCATCGTCCAGGGTGACGTCCCCGAGAGTTTGAAGAACCGCCGTCTGGCGGCGCTGGATATCGGCGCCCTGATTGCCGGATCGAAATATCGCGGCGAGTTCGAGGATCGTCTGAAGGCCATCCTCAAAGATGTGCAGCAGGCCGCGGGCAATGTCATTTTGTTCATCGACGAACTGCACACCCTGGTCGGGGCCGGTGCCGCCGAGGGCGCGGTCGACGCCTCTAACATGCTCAAGCCCGCCCTGGCCCGCGGAGAGCTGCGGTGCGTAGGAGCCACGACCCTGAACGAATACCAGAAACATATAGAAAAAGACGCCGCCCTGGAACGCCGATTCCAGCCGGTTTACGTGGGAGAACCCAACGTACAGGACACCATCGCCATCCTGCGCGGTCTGCAGGAGCGCTATGAGATTCATCATGGGGTCCGGATCAAGGATTCGGCCCTAATATCGGCGGCCACCCTTTCCCATCGCTACATCTCCGATCGTTTTCTTCCGGATAAGGCCATCGATCTGGTCGATGAAGCCGCTTCCCGCCTGCGCATCGAGATCGACAGCATGCCGACCGAGATCGATCAGGTGGAACGTCGCATTACCCAGCTGGCCATCGAACGCCAGGCCCTGTCGCGGGAGACCGACACCGGTTCCCGGGAGAGGCTGGCCGAACTGGAGAAGGAACTGGCCGAACTGCGGGAAACCTCCACGGCCATGAAACTGCAGTGGCAGGGGGAAAAGGAGAAGATACAGTCGATCCGGGCCGTCAAAGAGCAGATCGAACAGGCCCGCAGCGAGGAGCAGCGCGCCGAACGGGAAGGCAATCTGGGACGGGCGGCGGAGCTCAGGTACGGAAAACTGGGAGAGCTCAGCCGCCGACTGCAGCAGGCCAATGAAGATCTGGCCCGACTGCAGAAAGACAAGAAGATGCTCAAGGAAGAAGTGGACGAAGAGGACATCGCCGAGGTGATCTCCAAATGGACCGGGGTTCCCCTGACCCGTATGCTGGAGGGAGAAGTGCAGAAGCTGCTGCACATGGAAGAGCGGCTGCGCGGACGCGTGGTCGGTCAGGATCAGGCCATTCAGGTGGTGGCCGATGCCGTACGACGTTCGCGGGCCAATCTGCAGGATCCCGGTCGCCCGGTCGGCTCCTTCCTTTTCATGGGACCGACGGGTGTGGGAAAAACGGAACTGGCCCGGGCCCTGGCCGAATTCCTCTTTGACGACGAGCACGCCATGGTACGGGTGGACATGTCGGAGTATATGGAGAAACATGCCGTCGCCCGGCTGATCGGAGCACCTCCCGGCTATGTCGGATACGAGGAAGGCGGCCATCTGACGGAGGCCATCCGCAGGCGCCCATATGCCGTAGTGCTCCTGGATGAAATCGAAAAGGCCCATGTCGAGGTTTTCAATGTACTATTACAGGTACTGGACGATGGCCGCCTCACCGATGGGAAGGGACGTACGGTGGATTTCAAGAACACGGTCATCATCATGACTTCGAATATCGGCAGTCACCTTCTTCTGGAACTACAGGGGCATCATCGCCGCGAGGTGGAAGAACAGGTTCTACAGGCCTTGCGCGGGCATTTTCGGCCTGAATTTTTAAACCGTATCGATGAAATTGTCATCTTTAATAATTTAGGCAGGGAAGAACTCCGCAAAATCGTCCAGATCCAGATCGATCGTCTGGCCGGACACCTGCAGGAGCGGGGAATCGTCCTGAATCTGTCGGAGGATGCCCTCGATCTGATTGCAGCGGAAGGATATGATCCGGTATACGGCGCCCGGCCCTTGAAACGGGTGATCCAGAAGGAGGTACAGAATGAACTGGCCCGCCT
Source organism: uncultured Acidobacteriota bacterium (assembly GCA_964617125.1). Lineage (GTDB taxonomy): Bacteria > Acidobacteriota > UBA6911 > CAINFC01 > CAINFC01 > CAZTVS01. The sequence goes on along the minus strand of CAZTVS010000043.1, from coordinate 3,122 downwards.
CATTCTGGAGGGGCAGGTACATGACGGCAGCCGGGTAACGGTCTCGACAGAAAAGGGCAGGCTGCATTTTGCCTGGAACGGAACCTCGAAAAATTAGTCGGAACAACAGGATGAATTTGCAAAAAAGCATACGATAGAAAATAGTGTCAGCCGTTGTAGGGGCAGGCGTGCCGTGCCCAAAGGAAGCCTTCATCCTGCGGTGTCCCTCGGGCACGGCATGCCGTGTCCCTACTCCAAATATTTCAGAGTTAGAAACATAATTAGGACGAATAAAAGCGAATGGTAACCATCAACATCACACCTATCGAAACGGAAAAGATCTTGCCGTCGTCTGCCATGCCCACCACCGTGCCGATTCTGCCGATGCGCGGAACGGTGGTCTATCCGGAGGACATTGTTCCCCTGGCCATCGGCAGGGAATCCAGCCTGAAGGTCATCGATTTGACCCAGAGCGGCGAGAAGATCATCGGGATCGTCACGCAAAAGGATTCCAATGTCAATGAACCGGAGCCTGAGGACCTCTACCGAGTCGGCACCCTGGCCCTGGTGGTCAAATCCATACGCCTTCCCGACGGCAGCTATCGTTCCATCGTGCATGGCCTGATGCGTTTTCGAATTTTGGAATTCACCCAGACCAAACCGTTCCTGCTGGCCCAGATCGAACCCATACCGACCACGGAAGCGGGAGGCATGGCCATCGAGGCCCTGGTGTCCAACCTGCGGACCCAGTTTCGCAAGGCCGCCGAACTGGCCCCCTACCTGACTGAGGAAACCGCCGCCCATATCGATAACATCGACGCTCCCGGTCACATGGTCGACGCCATGGCCTCCGTTCTCAATCTGAAAACCCACGAACGGCAACAGATACTGGAGTGCTGGGACCTGAAAGACCGGTTGGAACTGCTGACGGTCTTTCTGACCAAGGAACTGCAGATTCTGGAGCTGAGCAGCAAGATACAGAACCAGGTGGCGGGGGAAATCGGCAAAAACCAGAAAGAATATTACCTGCGCGAACAGATCAAGGCCATCCGCCAGGAGCTGGGGGAGAACGACGACCGGGATGCCGATACCGAAGAACTCCGGGAAAAGCTGAAGAAGCTGCCTCTGACGGAGGAGGTACGCAAGGAGACCGACCGGGAACTGAAACGTCTGTCGAAGATGAATCCCGACTCTGCCGAATATACCGTTGCCCGGACCTACCTGGATTGGATCGCCGATCTCCCCTGGGATACGCGCACCGAGGACAATCTGGACCTGAAACAGGCGGCCGCCGTACTCGACGAGGACCACTACGGCCTGGAGAAGGTGAAAAAACGCATCCTGGAATTTCTGGCCGTGCGCAAGCTGAAGCCGGACACCCGCGGACCGATACAGTGCCTGGTGGGGCCTCCGGGTGTCGGCAAGACCTCCCTGGGGCGCAGCATCGCCCGTGCCCTGGGAAGAAAGTTCGTACGCGTCTCCCTGGGCGGCATGCACGACGAGGCGGAGATACGCGGCCATCGGCGCACCTACATCGGCGCCCTGCCGGGTAAGATCATTCAGGAGCTGAAGAAGGCGGGGTCGAAAAATCCGGTCTTCATGCTCGACGAGATCGACAAGCTGGGCAAGGATTTCCGTGGCGATCCGGCCTCGGCCCTGCTGGAGGTACTCGATCCGGAACAGAACCGCAACTTTACCGACCACTATCTGAACGTCGCCTTCGATCTTTCGGAGGTGTTGTTCATCTGTACGGCCAACGTCCTCGATCCCATCCTGCCGCCGCTGCGCGACCGTATGGAGACGATCGAGATCCCCGGCTATACCGAAGAGGAAAAGATCGCCATTGCCCGCCGGCACCTGATGAAGAAGCAGATCGCGGAACACGGGCTGACCGAAGAGCAGCTCGTCTTTCCCCAGGAATCGCTGCAGGAGATCATCCGCAGCTATACGCGGGAGGCCGGAGTGCGTAACCTGGAAAGGGAGATAGCCAAGGTCTGCCGGGCGACGGCGAGCATGCTGGTCAATGGGGAGACCGAGCGGGTGGAGCTGGATGCCGCCACCCTGATGAAGTTTTTAGGGGCGGCCAAATTTTACAGCGAGGTGGCCGAACGTACCCTGGCCACGGGTGTAGCCACCGGCCTGGCCTATACACCGTACGGGGGTGACATCCTGTTTGTGGAAGCCACCCAGATGAAGGGGCGCGGCCAGCTCACCCTCACCGGGCAACTGGGAGAAGTCATGCGCGAGTCGGCCCAGGCGGCGCTGAGCTATGTCCGTTCCAAGGCCGAGGAGTTTGCCCTGTCGAAGGACATCTTCCGCACCACCGATCTGCATATCCATGCCCCGGCCGGTGCCGTCCCCAAGGACGGGCCTTCGGCCGGAGTCACCCTGTTTACGGCCATCCTCTCCCTGTTGAGTAACCGCCGGGTGCGCAGCGATATCGCCATGACCGGAGAGATCACCCTGCGGGGGCTGATTCTGCCGGTGGGCGGAATCAAGGAGAAGGTGCTGGCCGCCCGCCGCGCCGGCATCAAAGAGGTGATCCTGCCGGAGCGCAACCGCAAAGACGTGGAGGAGATCAAGGAGAAGGAGATCCAGGAACTGCGTTTCCACTACGTGACCTGGATGCACGAGCTCCCCGCCCTGGTCTTCCAGCCGGCAAACAGTGACGCGGAGATCCCGGAGGGGTAAACATCCTCCTCATCCACCACGGAGACGCTTGATTTGGAGTGCGGCGGCTCGACGCCGCTTTTCGCCGGGCCACCTCGGCGGCCCGGCCCCCGCGAGCCGAGGCTCGCTGCACAAAGCGGTGCCGAGGCACCGATCCTCTCTCTTCTTTTTCAACACTTCTTTTGCAGCTGGGTAAGCAGCATTTGTTTTCTGTTCCATGCCCTTCAGCATACAAAACCAAACCGCACGCCAGACCTCCCTTACCACTTACGGATGAGACGCATTTACAGAGCGCGGTGCGGTACGTCAAGCACATGCCCGTGCCGGCTGGTATGACGAAACAGACCGAAGAATATCTATGATCGAGCACGGCGGCGCATTGCGACCTCAGATGCAAGCCGTGGCCGGCCGCCCCAGGAAAACCGCCAAAGGAGCCTGAAATATGGGTAGCATCCCCTATTTCACGATTCATC
>CAZTVS010000042.1:30301-36683 GCA_964617125.1 uncultured Acidobacteriota bacterium | reverse complement strand
AATCAATACGGAATAAACACAGAAGAACGAAAAATCGACTCTTTGCGGCTTAATCAATGCTCAGCGCTTCTCTTTTCTGCGCAAAAGTATAGAAAATACGGTTTTACATGTCAAGGCGTTCTTGAACAGGGGTAGTGATCAGGCCCTGTTTACGGCACCGGTTTCCGCCCTCGGTAACCGTGCAAACCTGGAAAAGCCGAACGAATTCCAGTTCTGGCGCACGTTAGATCCTGTTGCGCTTGAGGAGGGTGAAACAATAGGAAAGGTCCGGGAATATTCCGGTGTTATGATTACTTGTTTCTATAATATTTATGTTGACTTTATAAAATCTCGTACTAATATGAATGTATGGTTGAAAATATTGTATACATAAAGCGAAAAATCGTTGCCCCATTGTCGGAGCACCTGGACCATACAGAGATTACTATGCTGGTCGGGCCTCGTCAGTCCGGCAAGACCACTATCCTAAAAATGGTTGAGGCGGAACTCCATGCCAGAAGGCAAAAGACCCTTTGGCTCAATCTGGATTTTGAAGACGATTTTAAGCATGTATCTTCGCAGGGTGCCCTTCTGCAAAAGATCCGTCTGGAATTCGGCAAAAGCAGGGGCGTCGTTTTCATCGATGAGATCCAACGCAAGGAAAATGCCGGTCTGTTCCTGAAAGGTATCTATGATCAGAGGCCTTCCTGCAAGTTTGTCGTCTCCGGTTCGGGAAGCATAGAATTGAAGGAAAAGATCAGCGAGTCCCTGGCCGGAAGAAAACGTGTGTTTGAGCTTTCTACTGTCGGTTTCGATGAGTTCGCCGATTTCAAAACGGAATATCGTTATACTGGCAATCTCAGGGAATTTTTCCGCACCGAACCGGCCAAGGCAGATCATCTTTTCAGGGAATACATCATGTATGGCGGTTACCCGCGGGTTATCCTATCGGATACCCATAAGGAAAAGCTCGCTGTAATCAACGAAATCTACCGCAGCTATCTGGAAAAAGATATTGTCTATCTCCTGCGTGTAGAAAAAACCGATGTCTTCAGCAATCTGGTAAGGATACTCGCCGGCCAATCAGGGAAGATGGTCAACCATTCGGAACTGTCCTCCACCCTGGGCGTCTCTCTGGCCACGGTAAGGAACTATCTCTGGTATCTGGAAAGGACCTACATCCTCCGGAAAGTGACACCCTGGTTTACCAATGTCAGAAAAGAAATAACCAAAGCGCCTGTCTATTATTTCAATGATATCGGCCTGCGCAATTTTGCATCGGGCGGGTTCGGTGACGTTCTGGAAAGAGAAGCAGGTTTTGCCTTCCAGACGGTGATCCATTCATTGCTCAAAGGACATTTCCCTCTTGCAGATACAACCATCCACTACTGGCGCACCAAAGACAGGGCTGAGGTGGACTTCATCATCCGAAACGGTAACAGGGTGACACCCCTTGAGGTTAAGTATCGTGACATGAAAAAAATAGAGATACGGCGATCGTTCCGTGGATTTATAGAGAAATACCACCCGGAATGTGCCTATGTTATTAATAAAAGTCTGAATGATCAGGCACTCATGGAGGAGACCAAGGTCCTATTCTTGCCCTATTGGGAGCTTATGTTCGAAGATGCCTTTCCTTGGAAAAGGGATGCGGCTTAGCAACAGGCATCGAGATTTGCGGGGACTTGGGATGTCCCGATTCGGGGATGAAGCTGCCCGACTGCATTGCGCCATATCCGGGCGGAGCAACAATCCATCCGGAGCCGCTGCCGGTGTTGGCGGTGATCGTCGGGCTGCTTACGTACAGCAGCGCTATGGCAAAACTCTGCCCGACCGCCGTTGCACCGGAGTAGTTGTCGTTGCCGGACTGACGGGCGGCGGTTGTGCAGGTGCCTGCAGTGCCCCCGGTGACGTTGCTGCCGCTGATCATGCAGGTACGGGTGAGTTTGGGACAACCACTTTGGGGAGCTGGTGAATATGGTGATGAATTTGCAACATTCGACATATTGAGAGAAATCGGGCGGGTCCGCGGCAGGTTTACAGGCTTTTACTCTTCCAACAACGAATCCAGAATCTCGGTGGCGGTTTGTACAAATCGAGGACAGTTTTCAAACGCACCTGGTTGCTTAGAACAAAATATTCCTTCGGGGGTGTTGAAATCGAAGCCCAGCAATTCGTTGCAGAGGAGTGAGCCGGTCCGTTCTCGAAATCGGTCGCAGAAGAGTTGGACTTTTCCATGAGCTGCATGTTTACCGGCACGATCCTTTGGATCGATTGCACCGAATTGCAGTCCCAGGATCAGAATTGCACCGGTTACGGATCCACAAACATTACCGGTTCTGCCGATCCCTCCTCCGAATCCGGCGGATATCTTCAGGGCAATGTCCCGCTTCAGATGGAATCGATCGGCATACGCGGCCGCCACCGCTTGAGAGCAGGAATACCCTTCCATAAACAACTCAACTGCCTTTTTTACTCGTATACTCATCCTGTTTTTCCTTAATCGGACCAAAAACCTGAAGATCGGTTTTGTGCACCTTACCTGAGGGATTGCCTTTTTAATCCTGCCATAATCTCTGCATGGCCTGCCAGTCCATTTTCACGTATCTGCAAAATGCAAGCCCTTCTATTGGATCGGAAGATGACGGCAAATATCTTGGAGATGATATTATTGAACTTGGCACAATCGTGGGGATCGACAAATTCCGTGCAATCGGCGCAAGAGCCGAATTGATGATCGATACAGCAGGTGCGCAGCTTGCACCAGGTTGCTTTTCGGTTCTCCTTGCATCCCGGACATTTATCCTTCCGATATCTTCCGCAGGCACCACAATACAATCCACAATAGGCCACAAGATCTGCACTTTTTTCGATTTGATTCATAAATTCCTCCCAAAAAACGAACCATTTGGGGACAGCCGTTTTTCCTAAGAAATAGGCTGTCCGTTACTATGGTCCGTTACTATGATGAGTGCCGTGGCCCTGCGCTACGACAATCCGGAGGTGGATGTCTTTACCGCCCTCCCGGTGTGGATCATCTGATAAGCGGTTATGCTCAAGAACGGGGAGGGCAGGTAAATGGTTATTACCTCGTTTCCCTAATGCTTGCGGTCTAACCGATCGAGAAATTCGTAGCGGGCCTTCATCCGATCTTTCTCGGCGCGGGTATGGACGTCGATGATCATCCGTTGATCGTCGGCATACTTGGGCCACTGGGGCATGCCTTTTCCGTTGGGATTTCCGGTCTTGATGAAGTTAACGAAGTAGGTTTGTATTGTCCTGGAAACCTGATAGTCTTCCGGCGTCCAGGCATAGACTTTGTTGGAATTCAGGTTCCCCATGGCGTATTCGATTTCAGCCGAATGAACGGCACCGCGGGACGCCGGCCGTTGATTGGCGCCGGGTGAAGAATTTCGCATTACTCCGCCGGCAAGACCCGCCGCCGCATTACCCATCTCCGCACGCATCGGCGGACGGGGACGGGCATACAGGTAGTAATAACTTGGCTGTTTGCCGGTTCTGGTTGCCAGGTCTATCCATTTCCATGTGCTAAAACTGATGAAACGATCCCCGGCCAAATCCTGGGCGGCATCCAGGACCTCCGTTTCCGTGGAAGCGGGATAGAGCTTGAACACCTCCTCCGAATGGTCGGGGTATAAGCGTTGCAACGCATTCCGGTAGTTTTCGACGGTAGGTTTCTCGCGGCCCAATACGGCAGCGCTATTCATTTCCTCCGAATTCGATCCCACCAGCAAGGGGACATGCGCCTGTTCACCGGCTTGGTATATCTCCATCGGATCTTTCGGGAAAAAATAACCGTCCACCGTGGCCCGAAACCAAGGAACGCCCGGTTTACCGGTCGCTTCCAGCAACTGCTGGGCAGGAATGGCACGCAGAGCCGACAGGGAAGGCGCTTCTCCCTGGCCTAGGTCTGCAGCGAATTTCAGGCCAATTTGTTCGGCTTCCGCCAGCGGCTGAGCCGAAAGCGCACCCAGGATGGAACCGCTCTCGCCGATCGCACCCGCAATCAGGTCTTTCGACAGTGGAGAAGCCATCAGGGCGCTGACGGAAATGGATCCCGCGGATTCGCCCGCAATGGTGACACGCTTGGGATTTCCCCCAAATGCCGCGATATTCTCCTGTACCCAAAGTAAGGCAGCCTGTTGATCCAGTAAGCCATAATTGCCGGAAGCATGCTTTGGCGATTCTTTCGTCAGCTCCGGATGGGCGAAGAAACCAAAAACCCCGAGCCGATAATTCACCGTCACCGCCACCATACCTTTGCTGGCCATGCTCTCCCCATCGTAACGCGCTTCGGAACCGTCACCAGCCACAAAACCGCCGCCGTAGAAATAAACCAGTACCGGCAGCTTTGCTTTACCCTTTTGTACCGGCGTCCAGACATTCAGATACAGACAGTCCTCGCTCATTCCATCGGAGCGAAAGCCCATGTCGCCAAAGATAGGACGTTGCATGGCGCGTGGACCGAACTTGTCGGCCTGACGCACACCGTTCCAATTTTCAGGAGGTTGCGGCGGTTTCCAGCGCAAATCTCCCACGGGTGGCTGGGCAAAGGGAATGCCCTTGAAAGCAAACACACCGGAAGCTTCCCGCCGGCCTTGCAATACACCGTTGCGCACCGTAACCTGGTCCTTAGCCCAGGCCCCGGTAAACGATACGAGGGTTGCTAATATTGCCATGGTTATAAAAGGAATTCGATGGGTTGTTTTCATGTCGCAGGGTCCTCTTGTTGGTAATGATCGGATCGAACTCACAGACAGCAGGTAAAGGCTCGCCTTTGGTTTTGGCATGTTGAGGAGTATACCTACGCAGCACGACGACATCAAGAGGGACCTCCAGAGGGAATCTTTTTGTTCGGAGATAGTCATTTTTTTCCTGGATGTGGGTATTATGCCGGCTCCGTGGATCCAAGTTCGACAATCGGCGATTGACGGGCGATTCGGTAATCAGAGGAGGCCGGCAGGTAGGTCTGCCACCATTGGCAGGCATCCTCCTGGGTCCAGTAGGGAACGCCGCATTCTTCCAGCATACGGAACAGCTCCCGGGCCGATTGCGGCCGGTCTTCGGGTTTCTTGGCCAGGCAACGCAGGATGATCGATTCGAGCCGTTGGGGAATCTCTAGCGGACTCCTCTGGGAAGGCGGCTGAGGTGGCTTCTGCACATGGGCCAGGGCGGTTGCCGTCGCAGATTTTTCCTCGAACACCAGAAATCCGGTCAGGAGAAAGTAGGCCACACATCCAAGCCCATAGATATCGACCCGTCCATCGATACCCTCTTCGCCCATGGCGACCTCAGGCGCCATGAAAGCCGGTGTTCCGGCTGTGGTTCCACCAAGGGTGATCGTCAGGGAATCCAGGGGAGAAATATTTTTAACCAGTCCAAAGTCGAGAACCTTGATGAAATCGTATTCAATGCCCACGTTACAGGCGAAGATGTTGTTGGATTTGATGTCGCGATGGATCAATCCCCGCCGATGGGCTTCTTCCAGGGAGAGACAGACCTGTTTCAGGAAATGAACGACTCGGCCGGCCGGCTGAGGACCGAACTTATCTACCAGCATCTGCAGGCTGATACCGTCGAGCAGTTCCATTACATAATAAAAAGATCCGTTCTGGGAAACTCCAAAATCAAAGAGGTAGACGGTGTGCGGGGATTGCAGGGAAGCAATAGCCTGGGCCTCGCGCTTGAAGCGCTTGCGGATGATCTCCGACTGGTATCCGGGTTGACTGATCATCAGATCGTTGCGTATCAGCTTGACGGCGGCATGGCGGGCCAGCATGCGATGACTGGCGCGCCACACCTCTCCCATGCCGCCGGAGCCGATGAGAGAGATCAGGTTGTAGGAGCCCAACTCCTGCGCCGTTTGCGCCGCCGATTCCATCACATAGAGCCTCTTGGCAATGGCGTAGGTTACGAATACCATAAGGTAGGGTACATGAACCCAAACCAGGAATCGATTCAAGGGCAAGGGTTCAAATCCATACCAGAAAAGGTTGAAGGTATAAGCCAGGGGCCACATGGAGGCTGAAAGGAAAGCCACTGCCAGCTTGATCCTCGGTTTATTCGGAATTAAGAAACCGACGGAGGCAATCCATAGCGCCAGCTTGGAGCTTCCGAGTACCGGTCGGTCCGTCGCCAGGGGCAGGGCCGTTTCGGAGAAGCTGATGGCAAAAGCGACGATGACTTCGAAGGCCAGACCCAGGTGCAGAAGCGTCAACGGCGACAATAGCCTGTAACGGCGCAGAACGGCAATGGCAAGCGACATGAGAAGAACGACAATCCAGGAGAGAAATACCAATGGGTGCTTCATGATCCCGGCGATTTCCGGCTGCAGCCAGCTTTGGAAAAAGATGGAAAAAGTGGATATCGCCGCGCAGATGAT
>CAZTVS010000042.1:3959-30201 GCA_964617125.1 uncultured Acidobacteriota bacterium | reverse complement strand
AATACGGATTCGTTACCGGAGGTCGGCTTGGGGCCGACAGCCAGGCGGAACTCATGCCAACGGCCGGCATCGGCATCTGCCGGCAGGCCGTTTTTGGCGACCGGTTCGCCCGGCGCCCAGGTGTCGGAATACGTGAGGATATGGCGCCGTGGCTTTCCTGTCATGGTCGAAAGTTCGCCGGCCTCCCGGAGCAGCACGGGATAATTTTCCACATCCCCCTGGGAAGTCTGCGAGTCCATATAATTGAAGAGATAAATGCGGTCGGCGCCGCGATCAAGCATGGCACTGGCAGCGCCACGCACGGTCTCCAGGCTGTTCATGATCGGTCCGCGATACTGCAAGTAAGGACGCACCAGCACTTCGAGACCGGGAGCCAGTATGACTTTCGCACCTTGCAATTGTCGTTTCCACTCTTCGATGGGGATGTCGAATTCGATCGTGGCCCAGAAGGGACAGGGCACCAGCATGTCGATGAGGCCTTCCTGAGCCCAGCGTACGCCGTCCAATCCCAGGCCCACTGCCGTATGCGGGCGCGATGGAACCCGGGCGCCCAAAAGGATCCTGTGGCCGCGCCTCTTTTCCCAACGGCGGAGCAGTGAGCGTACCTCCCTGGTGAAGGTCGTGATCTTGTCGCCGCCTTCCGCCTCGTGGCCCGGGCGAAAATGAAATCCGAAACGCATCCAATCCAACTCCAGTCCATCAAAGTCATAGCGTTCGGCCAGTTCCTCGATCAGCAGCATATGATGGTCCCGGACCTCGCTGCGACCGAAATCCAGTGCTTTGTCGCTCCATCGATCGCCGCGGTATGGAATGCGACGCAGCTGAGGATTATGCCTCCAGAATTCGCTGTGGATATAACACTTTTCATCATCGACATTATGAATGTCGTTCATACGAGTGGACAGCCAGGGAGAAAGTCCCAATTTGCGCGCCCGGGCAATCCAGCGGGCATAGACATCGATGCCGTCCTGAGCGAGTCTCCAGGCCGTATGGATCCAGCCTCGGGCCCCTTTACGCGCCTCCGGTTTCAGACTGGCCAACAGCGGCTGATCGTCCGGGCCTTCCGGATCATAGCCCCGCCAGATCGGGTCCCAAACCTTGCTGGAAAAACTGGTACGCATGGAGTTGACGCAAAGAACCAGTTCATGAATCTGGGTGTTGGCATACTGGTCCACCCAGCTGTCCACCACAACTGCGTCCAGCTTTTTACCGGCACGAGTGAAGAAAAAATGACTATTATCCTCGTTGAGAGCGATACCGCCTTGGATGTCCTTGACAGATTCGGATCCGGTTGCAGCTGTAAGTACGGCCGTATCCGATAGAAATTCACGTCGATTCATTCCGGTTTCTCCGCCAATGGGGATTTATTGAAGTTTCTGCCAGGCTGCCATGGATTGAGCGAGATGTATGCGAGTATCGCCTCCAATACCATAACACTGCAGTCCGACAGGGCCTCGATACCCGAGTTCCCGAAGTGTCTTGAGAAAGGTCCCGACATCGAAGGAACCTTGTCCCAAAGGTTGTATATAACCCGCCCACCCGGGTTTTTCGTCCAACTGGTCGGCGCCGTTGATGGAGACGGCCCACAACCGGGACATGGCCTTCTGCAATAAGGGTTTATAATCACGGCTTTTATCCACCCTCAACCAATGACAGAGGTTGAACATGACGCCCACATTGGGGCGATCCACCTTCTCGGCCACCCGTATCGAGTCCTCTATGCGCTCGACCCAGGATTTGAGATGAGGGTACAGCAGAATCTGTGCATCGGTGTTTTTGGCATAGTCGGACATCTGTCTGAGAATCCCGACCATGCGGGGATCACCGGAGGGATCGGAAGGGTTCAGACCATTCAGCAACAGGCAAAATTGCATTTTACGTCCGTTGACCAGTTGGAGAACTTCCTGAAAACGGGGGATATCATACGGTTTCTTATCGGCGGCGCACTCAACCGTCATGGTGATCTGGTAAACCTTCAATCCGGCGGCATCGAAGGCCTTCAGCCGGTCTTCGAGTTTTTCCAGCCAGATGTGACCTACCCCCGCATAGCCGAGCTCCTTGAGCATCACCGCCTGTTGTTCGAAGTTGCGTTTTTGCGAATCGTGCCAATCGATACAAAAGGGAAAAAACGGTTGGAGGGCTGGCTCAGCCGCCTGCAGATGGGTGATGATTACCACAACCGCCAGTCCGGAAAAGAGAGCGCGTAACTTCATGGGATTCCAAGCCTTTCTATTTAAGAATATGTAGGCGTACATGATACTAAAATCCGGTAATGAAGTTAATGGAATGAAAACATTTACCGCAGCAACCGCGGAGGGAACCGCCAATGGAAAAAACGTAGGGGCGACCCTTGCGGTCGCCCCTATAGGTAGAGGTTCTGCAAGAGTATAATTATGACAATCTCAGGTGAACGATAGGGAGCTGATCATCATCTTACAAATCATACTGGAGGAGAGACCGATCATGAGGTTAACCGTTAAGCGTAATCGTATGCCGATTTGTGGAACGATGGTTTTTGCCGTCATCGCCTTTTTATACGGCTTTTACTCCATTCCGCTCTGCCGGGCTCAGGGCGAAACGCCTTCCTTCCGGGTCGCTGCCAGACTGGTTGAATTGACGGTTATTGCCCTCGATAAAAATGGGAATCCATTGACGGACCTCAAGAAAGAAGATTTTGTAATCCTCGATAATGGAAAACCTCGCAGCATTTCTCTCTGCCGTTTCGAAGGGAGAAGAGAAGCCCCTGCGATCCAACCGTCTTCCCCATCGTCTTCTGCGCCATCCCTTGTTTTTACCAACCGCCAGGAGGCGGATGCTGCTGAGGTCCGAAATATCACCGCACTCGTCCTGGACTCCATCAATACCGACCTGCGGGGACAAATCTTTGTCAAAGGGCAAACAGGTCTTCTGCTGCGTGCCCTGGCTCCGGAGACACGCGTGGCCATTTATCAGATGGGCCGCGAGCTCCGTGTTATCCACGACTTCACCGACGAAATGGCCTCCTTGCGGGCACATCTGGCGGAGTATCACGGAGAAGCACAGGCGCAGGGCCTGAGCAGTATCGAGCAGGCAGCTAGGGAAACCCAGGCACTCCTGGACCAAATCGAGGCCAGTAAAAATCCTTACATCGGTCCGATATACCGCTCCGTAAAACAGCAGGAACATACGGCTATTGCCGGAGACATCAATGCGAATGCCGTTGTCCGGGGCAATCGCGTGGACATGACCCTGGCGGCGCTGGCAACTCTGGGCCGGCGTCTTAAGGATATTCCCGGAAGGAAAAGCCTGGTTTGGATCAGCAGCGGGATTCCGTCCATATTGCCGCAGGTAACGACCGCTGTCAATGGCAGGCCGGTAAGTCCGGTGGTGGGAGACAATCTTATCCAATCGATTCGAAAGACCTCTGAAATCCTGGCACAATCCGGAGTGGCCCTTTATGCGGTGGATGCCCAGGGACTGACTTCACCGGCCGAATCTCTGGCTCAGTTGCAGGATATGCCGCTTCCGGCAGGGCGTTATTCGGAACTGGAGCGTGCCGCAGCCCAGAACATCGACAACCGCGGCGCCTTTTCCCTGATGACCTCGATCACGGGAGGGAGGTTTATTTTTGGGACAAACGATCTGTCCGCCGGAGTGAAGAAAGTGAGCGCCGATCTGCATGGGGCCTATTCCCTCGGGTTTTACCCGGCTGAGGAGCCGGACAACAAATGGCATGCGCTCAAGGTTACCGTGCATAAACCAGATGTACGCCTGCTGCATAAGGAGGGCTACCTGTTTGATGAAGCGCCGGTCCAGTCGCAAATATGGGACGGGGAAGCCGAGAGGAAGGCCATGCTCAGCCCCTTTGGCTCCGATGCCATCCGCCTCTCCGCCCAATGTCTGCCTGTGGTCGGAGAGGAGACCGGCACCCTGCTGCTGACGCTTCAGATCACGGCCGATGATCTTTTCTGGCGCGAGGAGTCGGGCCGGATGATGAGTACGGTAGATGTATACATCGGGGAAAAAACAACCGCCGGAAACATACATTTTCAGGAATCGAGGATCAACGCCAAATTCCTGCCGGAACAGATGGCAGCCATTCGTAATCAGGGCCTTCCCTTTCGCCGGCAATGGAAGATCGGCACGGATACCCTTCTCATTCGTGCCCTGGTACGCGATCCCCGGACCGGGAAACTCGGAACGGTCGATATCCCCAAATCCGCATTCAAAGGAGATAAGATTGGAAAAGGCGCCTTTTAACTGTCATAGCTGTCGATATGTACATTTTTCACGGCCCTGCCTGAGGGATCGATCATTGTTTTGAAGGCTGCATCCCAGGCAAGCGCTTCGGCGGTGCTGCAGGCCACGGATGGTACGGATGGTACACAGGATGCCGCCGAATCGGACGGGAAGTGCTCGGCGAAGATCGATCTGTAGAAATATTCTTCTTTGGACATGGGCGGATTGATAGGAAAACGGTATTTGGCATGGGTCAGCTGTTCATCGGACACCTCTTTGGCGGCCAAGGCCTTGAGGGTATCGATCCAGTTGTAACCGACGCCGTCGGAAAACTGTTCTTTCTGCCGCCAGGCGATGGAGGCCGGCAGGTAGTCCTCGAATGCCTTTCGCAGTACCCACTTTTCCATGCGGTTGCCGGTAATCATTTTATCGCGTGGGTTCAGGCGCATGGCCACATCCATGAACTCCTTGTCGAGGAATGGTACACGCCCTTCGACACCCCAGGCCGCCAGCGATTTGTTGGCGCGGAGGCAGTCGTAGAGATGCAAACGGCTCAGTTTTCTCACCGTTTCCTCATGGAAGGATTTGGCATCAGGGGCCTTGTGAAAATATAAATACCCTCCGAAGATTTCGTCGGCGCCCTCTCCGGATAGCACCATCTTCACTCCCATGGATTTGATAACCCGGGCCAGGAGGTACATGGGTGTGGAGGCCCTTACAGTTGTAACATCATAGGTTTCTATATGATAAATCACATCCCGGATCGCGTCGAGACCTTCCTGGATAGTAAAATGGATCTCATGGTGAATCGTTCCGATATGCTCGGCGACTTTACGGGCCGAAATCAGATCGGGCGAGCCTTCCAGGCCGACGGCGAAGGAATGGAGCTGCGGCCACCAGGCGTCGCTTGTATCCTCGGTTTCGATCCTCTTGGCGGCATATCTCTTGGCTACGGCGGAAACGATCGATGAATCCAGACCGCCGGAAAGTAAAACTCCATAGGGAACATCGGACATGAGCTGGCGATGCACCGAGGCACTGAATGCCGATCGGAGGTCGTCGATGGATGTTTCATTGTGTTCGACGGCTTGGAAATCCATCCAGTCGCGCCGGTACCACGGTTTCATCTCTCCGTCTCGGCTGTATAGATAGTGACCGGGTAAAAATTCCTGGATCTTGTTACAGACACCCTCGAGCGCCTTCAGTTCGGAGGCGACATAGAAATTTCCGAAAGTGTCCCATCCCATATATAAAGGTATGATCCCCATATGGTCCCGGGCGATAAGGTAGCAGTCTTTTTCCTTATCGTAGAGGGCGAAGGCGAAGATGCCGTTCATCTCTTCCAGAAAGGCAGGACCTTTGTCGCGGTAAAGCGGAAGAATGACCTCGCAGTCGGAATGAGTCCGGAATTCATAGGTTCCTTCATACCGGTTTCTAATATTCTGATGGTTATAAATCTCACCGTTCACAGCCAGAACCAGATTTCCGTCCTGGCTGTAGAGCGGCTGCCTTCCTGATTGTGGATCGACAATCGATAACCGCTCATGGGCAAGTATGGCCTTTTCGCAATAAAAAATTCCGGACCAGTCGGGGCCACGATGCCTGAGTTTCTTCGACATCTTCAGGATATTGGTCCTGAGTTCCGTATACTGGACTTTGAGATCAAAAACACCTACGATTCCGCACATAGAATCTCCCGATTTCTTGAAAAAGAACCCCTATTTCGCTGTCGCCGGGCAGGATGTCCGGTTCGAAGCGTTTCCGAGATTCGGTCCTGTCTGCTGGCCGGTAACCTGCCAGGTTCTTCCCTATACTGCCTTGCCGTTTCTCGTCATACGCTCGAAGCGGCACCGGCAGTATATCCGCATTCTTATAAGCGTAAAAGTATAACTCATCTATTGATATATATGCAATTCTATGTATAATTATGCAATCTTGCGCTGCCGGGTAGAGCAAGGTGTCACAGACAGTTTCGTCTGGGAATGAAATCGATTCTGCATGATGGCCGAAAATGCCAAGGAGCACACATGAGCATGGATTCCTGTAACGCCGCCGGTTGGCCCAAACCTTTCGGGCTGTACGATCCTGCTTTCGAACACGACAGCTGTGGGGTCGGCTTTTTATCCAGGCTGGATGGAAAAGCGAATCACGCCGTCGTTTGGGAAGCACTGCAAATATTGATCCATCTGGAGCACCGGGGTGCCATCGGGGGAGATAAATCTACCGGTGACGGTGCCGGTGTGATGGTCCCCCTACCGGACGCCTTTTTCCGGGAATGTTGTCCGAAGTTCCGGCTTCCCGCTCCCGGGAAGTATGCTTCCGGTACGGTGTTCCTGCCGACGGATAAAAAATTAGCCGGACGTTGTCAACGGGTCTTCGAAAAACTGGCCGAACAGGAGGGCTTGGAGGTATTGGGATGGCGCGAGGTGCCGATCAACAACGGAATGCTCGGTTCTCTGGCGAAATCGACCGAACCGCATATTCGACAGATATTCCTGCTTCCCGGCAAGATCCGGCCGGACCATTTTGAGCAAAAGCTGTATGTCGTACGCCGACTGGTCGAGAAGGAGGTCTCCGAATGGCAGGAGGTGGATACCAGCTCCTTCTATGTCTGTAGTTTGTCCAGCCGGATCATCGTATACAAGGGGTTACTGACCGGCACCCAGCTCTCCCAGTACTATCCGGATTTACTGGAAGACTCTTTCCAGGCATCCTTTGCCGTCGTCCACCAACGATACAGCACCAATACCCTGCCGACCTGGCATCTGGCCCAACCCCTGCGTTTCCTGGCGCACAACGGCGAAATCAATACCTTGGGAGGTAACATCATCCGTATGCGGGCTCGGGAAGCCCTGCTGAAGTCATCCGTACTTGGGGACGATCTGGAAAAGGTCCTGCCGGTGATCGTCCCTGGAGGCAGCGATTCGGCTATATTCGATAATGTCCTGGAACTACTGGTCATGGCAGGCAGATCGCTGCCCCACGCCATGATGATGATGATACCGGAGGCATGTGGCCCGCGCATCCAGATGAGTGAGGATAAACGTGCTTTCTATGAATACCATGCGGCCTTGATGGAACCGTGGGATGGACCTGCTGCTATGGTTTTCAGCGATGGAAGGCGGATTGGGGCTACCCTCGACCGTAACGGCTTGAGGCCGGCGCGTTACTCGATCACACGTGACGGGCTGGTAATCCTGGCCTCTGAAACCGGCGTGAGGGAATGCCAGGAGAGCAACATCCTGAGGAAGGGACGACTTCAACCGGGCAAAATGTTCCTGGTAGACTTGGATGAGCATCGCATCGTACCCGACAATGAGATCAAGGCCAAGATATCCCGTCAGCGGCCTTATCGGCGTTGGGTGAAGAATAACAATGTTGCTTTACGGGGCCTCTTCACCCCGTCCCAGGTTCCCTATGCCGACCCGGAGGACTGCTTACGGTTGCAGCATATCTTCGGCTACACCGAAGAAGAATTGAAAATGATTCTGTCTCCCATGGCCTCTCAGGGTCAGGAAGCCGTCGGTTCCATGGGCAACGATGCGTCCCTGGCGGTGTTGTCCGATCGGCCACAGTTACTGTTCGCATACTTCAAGCAGCTCTTCGCCCAGGTTACCAATCCTCCCATCGATCCCTTGCGCGAGGAGCTGGTCATGTCGCTGGAGAGTTTCATCGGCCGACAGACGAATTCCCTCGATGAAGTTCCGAGGAATAATTTCGGTCTGAAACAGCCCCATCCCATCCTCTCCATGGATGATATGGGGCGCATACGGGCTGCCAGAATGGACGATATCAACGTCGGGGAAATCGATATTCTGTATCCGGTGGCCGAAGGTAAAAAAGGACTGGAAGAAGCACTGGTGTCGGTTTTTCTCCGAGGAGAAGGTCATATCGAGCGAGGCGCCAATCTCCTGATCCTAACGGATCGCCATGTGGACCGAAATCAAGCTCCTATCCCATCGCTGCTGGCCGTGGCTGGTCTGCACCATCATCTGATACAAAAGGGTTTACGCAATCTGGCCGGCATCATTGTGGAAACCGGTGAGGCCCGGGAGGTGTTCCATTTCGCTCTTCTGGTGGGTTTCGGCGCCGATGCCATCTGTCCCTATCTGGCCTTCCTCACCGTTCGGGAACTGGCGGAATCCAACTCTCTGGATAAACCGCGTAAACCGGAGGAGGCGATGGATGCCTATATCACCGCCATTAAGAAAGGCTTGCTGAAAACCTTCAGCCGAATGGGGATATCGACACTGCACAGCTTCTTTGCTTCGCAAATTTTCGAAGCCGTCGGCTTGAGCCGGGAGGTGTGCCGTAACTATTTTGGAGGAGTCGTCTCCCGCTTGGGGGGAATCACCTTGCTTGAGATTGCCGAGGAGATCGAGAAGCGCCACCGATGTGGATTTCCCGATCGGGGGAAACCGAAACGTCTGCTCGATGTCGGTGGGGTCTATCATCTGCGAAAAGGTGGAGAATCCCATATGTGGACTTCGGAAGCCATTTCCAAACTGCAGGCGGCTGTCCGGTTGAACCAATATGATCTGTTCAAGGACTTCACTAGACTGATGGACGATCAATCCCGTATGCATTGCACCATCCGCAGCCTGCTGCAATTCAAACCGGCCGCTGCCATACCGCTGGAAGAAGTGGAACCGGTGGAAAATATCGTGCGTCGGTTCGTCACCGCCGCCATGTCTTTCGGATCCATCAGCCGGGAAACCCATGAGGCGGTTGCCATAGCCATGAATCGACTTGGGGGGCGGAGCAATTCCGGAGAAGGAGGAGAGGACCCGGCCCGCTCGATTCCTCTGCCGAATGGGGACCTGTTGAAATCCAAGATTCGCCAGGTCGCTTCCGGACGTTTCGGAGTGACCACCGAATATCTGGTGCATGCAGAGGAACTTCAGATCAAGATGGCCCAGGGGGCCAAACCCGGAGAGGGAGGTCAGCTGCCGGGTCACAAGGTCACCGCCGAGATCGCCCGTGTGCGTCATACCACACCGGGCGTGACACTCATATCTCCTCCTCCGCATCACGATATTTATTCCATCGAAGATCTGGCCCAGCTGATACACGATTTGAAAACCGTGAATCCTCAAGCCAAGGTTTCCGTCAAATTGGTTTCGGAGGTGGGTGTCGGAACCATCGCCTCGGGAGTCGCCAAGGCGAAGGCAGATCTGGTGCTGATTTCGGGACATGATGGCGGTACCGGAGCCTCGCCGCTCACCGCCATCAAGCATACGGGATTGCCCTGGGAACTGGGTCTGGCTGAAGCCCAGCAAGCCCTGATTCGCAACCGGTTGCGCGATCGCATCCGGGTACAGACCGACGGGCAGCTGAAAACAGGGCGCGATCTGGCCATTGCCGCCTTGCTAGGGGCCGAGGAATACGGTTTTGGAACGGCAATCCTGATCTCGCTCGGTTGTGTCATGATGCGCAAATGTCATCTGAATACCTGCCCGGTGGGTGTGGCCACTCAGGATCCGGAATTGCGGAAAAAATTCGGAGGTATGCCCGACCACGTGGTAAGATACCTGCGCTTCGTGGCCCAGGAAATGCGTGAATACATGGCCCAGCTGGGTTTTCGTACTGTGGAGGAGATGATCGGCCGGACGGACAGAATCGATATACGGCCTGCCTTCGATCACTGGAAAGCGAAGCACCTGGATCTGACTCCTATCCTGGCTATGCCGGACCCCTGCGAAGACACAGCCCGTCATTACCTGGCCGGACCTGAACCGGATGTCCAGGAGCGGCTGGATGAGGAGTTGATCAGACGATCCGAATCCGCCAGGCAAAAGAAAGAGGCCCTGCGAATCCACTTGCCTGTTCGCAACGTTCACCGTGCAGTGGGAGCCACTCTGAGCGGGCTTGTCGTAAGACAGTATGGCCCGCAAGGCCTGCCCGAGGACATGATCCACGTGACTCTGGACGGTTCCGCGGGGCAAAGCCTGGGTGCTTTCCTGGCTCCGGGGATTACGCTGCATGTACGCGGAGACGTAAACGATTATCTGGGTAAAGGCTTGAGTGGAGGGAAAATAGTATTGACTCCTCCTGTCGATGCCGTCTTCGCTCCTCATGAAAATATCATCGCCGGTAATGTGGCTCTCTATGGAGCCACATCCGGCAAGGTCTTCATCAACGGCGTGGCCGGAGAACGTTTTGCCGTTCGCAATAGTGGTGCGACCGCCGTCGTGGAAGGGATCGGCGATCACGGATGTGAATACATGACCGGAGGAGTGGTGGTGGTCATCGGCCATACCGGTCATAATTTTGCTGCCGGGATGAGTGGTGGAATCGCCTATGTTTACGATGAAACGCAAATGTTCGACACCCGCTGCAATCTGGACATGGTGGACCTCGAACCGGTGTGGCATCCGAACGATATCCGCCGTTTACACGAGCTGTTGCAGGAACATCGTCGATTGACCAACAGCCAACGGGTGACGATGCTCCTTGATAATTGGGATGCTCATTTTCCCCTATTCGTGAAGGTTATGCCCATCGATTATCGCCAGTCGCTGGAACGCATGCGATTGGAAGAAGAAACCAACAAAGATACGGTTGCCGCAACAGAGGAGGTGTTCCATGGCTAAACCTACCGGATTTATGGAATTTGCCCGTGAGAATCCCAAAAAACGACCGATCGCCGAAAGAGTGGCGGATTTTCGTGAGATCGAAGACTTGTTGTCGGTGGAGGTCGTCAAGAATCAGGCGGCACGATGTATGGATTGCGGGGTGGCCCATTGTCATAATTTCGGCTGCCCGTTGGGCAATCTGATCCCCGAGTGGAATGACATGGTTTATCGGGATCAATGGCAGAAATCTCTGATTCGTTTGCATGCCACCAACAATTTCCCGGAAATTACCGGACGTGTTTGTCCGGCACCTTGTGAAACCGCCTGCACCCTTGCCATCAATCGGGAAGCGGTATGTATACGCCATATCGAACTGCAGATTGTGGAGCGCGGATGGCAGGAAGGCTGGATACAACCGGAACCGGCAGAATATCAAACGGGAAAGCATGTAGCCGTCATCGGTTCAGGTCCCTGTGGACTGGCCGCGGCCCAGCAGTTGGCCCGGGCAGGACATGGAGTTACCGTTTTTGAAAAATCGGACCGGCTTGGAGGATTGTTGCGTTATGGAATTCCTGATTTTAAGCTGGGGAAAGACGTTCTGGACCGGCGTCTGGAACAGATGCGCCAGGAAGGTGTCCTGTTTGAAACCGGAGTAGATGCAGGGCGGGACCTTTCCGTCAGATATTTGAAGCGCACCTTTGATGCTGTGCTCATCACCTCCGGGGCCACCACACCACGCGATCTGCCACTGCCCGGACGCCGGTTGCAGGGAATTCATACGGCCATGGATTTTCTCACCCGGCAGAATCGATTGCTTGCCGGAGATTCGATCCCCAAAGGGAATGAGATTTCGGCAGCCGGGAAGAGGGTAGTGGTTCTGGGTGGCGGAGATACCGGAGCCGATTGTGTGGGTACTGCCCTGCGCCAGGGAGCTCGGACGGTAACACAAATCGAAATCCTACCGGAACCTCCGCGGGAAAGACGGTCGGATAATCCTTGGCCGGACTGGCCAAATATCCTGCGGACCTCTTCCTCGCATGAAGAGGGCTGCACTCGTCTGTGGGGCTTGATGACCAGCGAATTTCTGGGGACGGACGACCGGTTGCAGGCGATTCGCTGTGTCCAGGCTCAATGGCATCCCAAGGGGGGGGGCTTTCAGGAGATTTCCGGAACGGAAAGGATGCTGGATGCGGATTTGGTACTGATCGCCGCCGGATTCACCCATGTCGAGCATGGTCCATTGGTTCAGGACATTGGATTGAATCTGGATACCAAAGGAAATATTCAGGTAGATGAAGGATTTCAGACATCCGCCCGGGGAATCTTTGCCGCCGGTGATTGCGTGATGGGCGCCTCCCTGGTAGTCAGGGCCATCCATCAGGGCAGGGAAGCAGCGGCCGCCATCGATCGCTGGCTCATCTAAAATTGTTCTCAAAAATCTTGTCTTCCCCGGCTTTCAGGGTAAACGGCAATCGTTGGCTGCCGAGAATCAAGGTATAGGAGCCGGGGGGCAGGGGAATGGTAGATCCGGTGGCGCTGACCGAGCCAACTATCTGCCCCGAAGTGTCTAAGATCGTATGTCCGTTGATATGGGCCCGTTTCACCGTTACCGTGCCCGGCTGGAGTAAAGTCTCAGTCCCTGCCTTGAGATCGACTTCCCAGGGGGCTTTACCGAACATAACCAGATAATGTCCGGGCATAAGGGTGATAACGGATTTGGAACTGCTGATTTCGCCCTGGACTTCTTCCGTTTCCGGATCGATCACTTTTTGTCCATGAAGGGAACTTCCGCTAATATTTAAAATCGCCGGAGTCAGTATGGTTGTCTCCCCGGCTCGAACCTCCACACTTTTCCAGAGGGATTTGCCAAAAGAAACATGGTATAATCCCGCCGGCAGCGCAATCGTATCGTGCAAAGAATCGATGGTTTTTACCATCTCGCCGGTTTCCGCATGGGTTACTTTATGCCCGGAGAAGTCTGCTCGTTTGACGGTCAGATTACCCTCTCCCTTTTTCTCTTCCCTTTTTTGTGAGGAAGTGATGATTGCCTTCTGCAGTGCTTCCAGAAGCTGCAGGAAATCCTCGGCGCCGAAATAGGATCCGCCGGTCGCACGCGCGATACACTCGAGCTGGCTGCGAGCCGCCTGATCGACGCTGAAACCGATGGTGTGGACGATTAATTTGGGGTTCATTTTTACCAGGGTTCTGGCCGTAGCACAGGGATCGCCCTGACAGGTTTCTTTTCCGTCGCTGATCAGAAGAATCAATTTTTCGTCGGTAAGGGAGGCAGGGAAGTCTTCGGCTGAAATCTTGAGGACATAGGTGATAGGTGTATATCCCTTAGGTTGCAGACCTTGACTGGAAGTCTTTATCCGGTCACGGTTCAGAGACAGCTTTCCAAAGGGAACCAGCAGTTGAGTGTCCTGACAATCATGTTTTGATTTATCGGACTGGTGGCCAAAGGCTCGGAAGGCAACTGTAGTCTCTTCGGAAATCTTTCCGATAAGTTCGGCAACGGCTCTTTTTGCGGCCGTAATCTTGACTTCTCCCGAGGCGATCCGCCCGGCCATGCTTCCAGAAACATCCAGAACAATTTCTACGGTTCTTTTCTCCGCAGTTTGCCCAAAACAAGGGAGGATCAAAAGGCAGCAGAAAACCGGCAGAAGCATTCGTAACCACATGGCATTTTTCTCCTTACGGTGTATCGATTTCAGATCTCATCTACCACCTCGAATCCGACGAGGCGCCCCATCCTTTTTATGGCCTGTACGTGATCGCCATAGACCAATACCCGGTGCAGTCCGCCGCTGTAATTGTGCAGCAGCCGGTCGGCATCGGTAACTTCGGTGGTGACCTTGGTTCGGCACCCGCGGGCATTTTCCGGATTGTCCCGGATGGTACCAGTGCTGATCCGCATCTTTCCTCCGGAAAGCTTGGCCAGGGTTATGTTCTGACCAATCCGCATTTTTACCTGGACGGATACTCCCCGATTGTCTTCCATGTGGGAGCGAATGATATAGGGGGCGGATTCTCCCCCCGGTCCGTCCATTTTCGTCGCCGAAACGCAATGGGCATGGATGACCGTATTCGTATGAGTGTCGATGACCGGATCACTGACGAATCCCGGTTTCCCGGTCAGGTATTGGAAAATGGCCTGGGTAAGGGTTGTCTCCCAATCGGCTTCACAGACTCCCACTCGGCCGGCGTCATTGAGAAGCGTCCATGCCACACAGGGATAGGCCGGTAATTCGCCTCGTTGAAATCCACCCAGACAGTCGATCGTGATCACCTCCGCCTTTTCCTGGCGGAGAAGTTCCCCAATGGCCAGATACAGGCGCATGGACTTCTCCACCTCCTGCCGCGTCGGTTCCACCATACGGACGGCACGAGCGATGAAATCGTCTGCCAGTCGCGCTGCCTGTGCAGAGTCGGCATTCTGGTAGAGCTGATTCAGTCTCACATAATCCGACAGAACGATTTCCATCCCAAAAAGCTTTTCCATGGCCAGCATGTTCTCACTCTTGCTCAGGCTGGAGCGCAGGCAGAGAATACGGGTTTGCTTGATGCGGCGGATGGTATCCAGAATGGGAATAAAGGGCGCCAAATCCTGTAATTGGCTGCTGGAGATGACCTCGACATGCTGGCCCGCGCGTTGGCGGTCGCCGATACTGGACCAATCGTGGCCCGCGTAGGGTCGTGAAAACAGAAGGGACGGATATCCCATATCAATGATCGGATCGAGCATGGAACCGCAACCCGATGTCAGGTTGAAAACAAGGAGGGCGTCGGCCTTTCCCATATTCTGCCGGAAAGCGGGGACATCTGCAGCGGTACGCAGGAGTTGTCCGCCGGTCAAGTCGACTGGTCGGTCCCATTGTTGGCGCATGATCGAGAGCTGAGCTTCGATCTCTTTTATCTCTGTCTGCAGATCGATGTCCGGTCTTGGCCAGGAGGGAACGGGCTTGGCCAGAAACACCTTGTGAATGACGGTCGTTGCGGATTGGCGGTCCGAATCAGGATTGCCGGCGAAAAATGGTTCCCTATGGGTTGCGCCGGCCAGGGTTCCGCCGGTGACCAGCGAGGCAGACAGAAAGTTACGGCGGGAGCAGAAAAGTTTGGAATTCATAGCGAAGTCTCCATAAAAATTATGATAATTGTAGGTGGGAATGCTTTTTTCATCAACCATCCTTCGGAAACAAGGGTTCAGTCGGGAATACCGGACCTGCGGAAATCAGATTCCCATTTCCTTGTCTACTTTGCAGGAAGGTGAACGGATGGTTGTGATATAAATACAGGGAAAAGAAAGGTGGTGTTTTCCATGCAGAGACGTATTTTCATCGTTGGTATCTGTATCTTGTTGTCCATTCAGATCCAGGCTTTTTCTGCCACGGGCGATCCTGGCGACGTGGAAGGGAGCAAAGACCCGTCCATCTTCACCCGGATGCCCGGTTTTCATATTTCCGGCTACACGGAAAGCGAATTCGAACGGTACGAAATCCCGATCGCCGGTGATTTTAAAACCCAGGCCATAGAAGGGCGTTTTCTTCATATCCAATATGAGATCAATGAAGGGGTCAAGCAGCCCAGCGGCCTGCAGATTGTACGTAATTACGCCAATGCCGCTGCAACCATCGGCGGAAAAAAGATTGTGGAATTCGAGGATGGAGGTATCCAATATGTGACCCTGAAAATAACCAAAGGGAGCAGCGAAATCTGGGCGCATATCGAAGGAACCGGAAGCCGATATACTCTCCGTATGGTGGAGAAACAGCTGATGCAGCAGGATGTGGTTGCGGATGCCGCCAGTCTGGCAAGCAGCATCAAGGATAGCGGCAAGGCCTCCGTCTATGGCATTTACTTTGATACGGGTAAGGCGGATATCAAGCCGGAATCGGAATCGGCACTGCAGGAGATCGCCAAAATGCTCCGGGCCGATGCCGCCATGAAACTCTATGTTGTCGGACATACCGACAATACCGGAAATTTTAGCTCCAATGTGAGTCTATCCAATGCCAGAGCGGACGCCGTAGTCAAGGCACTGGCCGGCCAATATTCCATTGCTTTGTCCCGGTTGCAGCCGTTTGGGGCAGGTCCGACTTCGCCGGTACAATCGAACCGTACCGAAGAAGGAAGGGCCAAGAATCGGCGTGTGGAACTGGTGCTGCAGTAGACGCTGTCAGGGACATACTCGGCCGGTCAGGAAGCGAAGCACCGTTTATACGATGAAAGGAGTGGAACTATGAAAACCAAGATGCTGTCCATGATGCTTTCTCTCGTCATTCTTTGTATGGTTACCGCCTGGCTCCCGGCTCAGCCCGCCACCGATCCGCTGTTGGAGGGATTTCGGCTGGTGGAAGTAGCGTCCGTGGCCGATGCTATCGAGCAACTGTATGGTACGCAGAACTATATGAGCCAGGATATGCGGCCACTTTTCAAGACCAAATTCGCCGGTCCGGCGGTGACTGTTCTTTTAAAAAGAGAAGAGCACAAGGAGGGTTCCGCCGCCTCGCAAAAGATGATCGACGCCATTGATGAGGCACCTGAGGGATCGGTTTATGTACTGGTGTTGGAAGATGGCCTGAAATTTGGGGCCCTGGGCGGCATGATGGGTACTACCCTGAAGGTGCGTGGTTTGGCCGGAGCCATTGTGGACGGCTCCATACGCGATTTGCCGCAGCTGCAGCGAATTCAGTTTCCGGTATACAGTCGTGGCGTTTCCCCGGGAACAACCATCGGGCATTTTCGCTGTGTGGGCGTGAACGTTCCGGTCACCTGTGCCGGGGTGAAGGTCCATCCCAAGGATATCATCACCGCGGATGAAGATGGAGTAGTCGTGGTGCCTCATGAAAAAGCGGCGGAGATATTAAAGAAGTCTCAGGAATTGGATTTTATCGAACACTCGACCTATCCCTTCATCGAACAGCTGAAATCGCTGAAAAAGGCGGTGGAAAAATTCGGACGCCTCTGACCGGCCATTTTACCTAAGTCCCATGCGGTCCTATCCATTTCCATTGTAGAGGAAGATTATGAGGAAGATATCTCCTGGAAGAAAAAACGCAGGTTTGCTCCTTTGTTGTTTCCTGACGATACTATTTTCCTCTTGCCGGCCGTCGAATGTTACATCCGAAGGGCAGTCCAGTCCAACCAGCCGGAAGACGGTGGTGGGCGCCGTTATTTTCGGCAGAGACAGCTTTTTCGAGAATGTACAGCGGGGGATGGAAGCCGCTGCCGGAGAGTCAGCCGCCGAACTGCTGGTGAATATCCACGACCACGATATCAACAAAGAGACGGGACTGATCGAAGATTATATTGCGCGCAAGGTCGATACCCTGGTGATCACTCCGGAATCGCCCAAGGCATCGATCGCCTCGATCAAACAGGCCCACGAAGCCGGTATCAAGATCGTCTGTTTCAATACCTGCATCGACCGGATCGAACTTCCCAAGTATGTTTCCACCTTTTACGAGACGGACCAGTCATCCTTGGGATATCAGACCGGAGAATATCTGGCCGGTTGGGCGGCCCGAAACCTGGCCGGACAAGAGCTGGTGATCGGCATTCTGCAGTGTGAACGGTTCGATTCCTGTAAAAGACGTGGCGACGGCTTCCGCAAGGCCTTGTCGGACAAAGGGGTTCGCTGGAGAGAAGCGGCCAACCAGGAGGGTTTCATGCCGGATGAGGGATCGGCCGTCGCTGAAAGCATGTTGCAGGCCGATCCGAAGATCAATATTCTCTGGGCGGAGAACGAAGGAGGAACTGCCGGAGAGGTAATCGCTGTCCGCTCCATGAACCTGCAAGGGAAGGTACAT
Source organism: uncultured Acidobacteriota bacterium (assembly GCA_964617125.1). Classification (GTDB taxonomy): domain Bacteria; phylum Acidobacteriota; class UBA6911; order CAINFC01; family CAINFC01; genus CAZTVS01. The sequence goes on along the minus strand of CAZTVS010000042.1, from coordinate 12,599 downwards.
GTCTTCGGTACGGACATCAGCCCCCAACTGGCGGAAATGTTGCTGCATGAAGAAAACATACTCCAGGCTGTGACCGGACAGTCGCCATACAAGATGGGATATGATGCCGTCCATGCGGCCCTGCAGGTAGATAAGGGAGAGAAGGTCGAACCCTATCACATTGTAGAAAATGCCTTTTACTCCCGGGAACAGCCGGAAGACGCCCGCAAATACCTGCAGGAATACCGGAAATAAGAATGCTCTCCGGTCAGCCTCTTATCAGGGTCGAAAGAGTCAGTAAAAGCTATCCGGGAGTGCAGGCACTCTGCGAAGTCGATTTTGAATTGGCGGCGGGGGAGGTGTGCGCGCTGCTGGGAAAAAACGGCGCCGGCAAGTCGACACTGGTGAAGATCCTGAGTGGGGCGACCACCCCGGACCAGGGTCAAATCTACTGGCAGGGAAATCCGACCACTCTCTCTACCCCTGTCCATGCCCTTTCTACAGGGATCGCCACCGTTTATCAGGAGATGAGCCTGGTTCCGGCTTTGACGGTGGCCGAGAACATTCTCTTAGGCAGATGGCCACGGCAGAAGCGGTTGGGATTCCAGCTGATCGATCAACAGGCCGTCATGGAGAAGGCCGGCCGTGCCATAGAACCGATGGGAATACCCCTGGACTTGGGTGAAAAAGTCAGGGACCTGAGTATTTCCCAACGACAGCTGGTTGAGATCGCCAAGGCGCTTTCTTTTCAACCCAAACTGCTCATTCTGGATGAACCTACCAGCGCTCTCACTCAAGCCGAGGTGGATCAGCTGCTTGCTCTGGTCCGACGGCTCGCGGCGAATGGAGTCGCCGTGCTCTATGTATCTCATCGTCTACAGGAAATTCCCCGAGTGGCCGATACCCTCTGCATTCTGCGTGACGGTCGCCGAATCGGTACCATACCGGTGCAGGAAGCTTCTCCCGAACGGATCGCAGCCATGATGATCGGCAATGACTGGACCAGGATGGAAAAGGATGTACGCAGGGGAGATTCCCGTGTCTGCCTCTCGGTCCGCGACCTGACTCATCGACGGCTGGGTCTGCAGCACATTTCTCTCGATCTGCATGTCGGAGAGGTCTTGGGTCTGGCAGGCCTGTTGGGATCGGGAAGGACGGAATTGTTGAGGGTTCTCTTCGGGCTGGAACCGATGGAAAGCGGAGAGATCCTTCTTAACGGTGAGCCTATTTCCCAGCCGGACCCCGAGCTCATGGTGAGAAAAGGAGTCGGATTCACTCCGGAAGACAGGAAGTCCGATGGGCTTGTGCTTCTCCTGGATCTGGAGGATAACCTGACCATGTCGTGTCCCGGTCGTATCAGTCGTTACCAGATGATTTCCCGAAGGACGAGAAAAGCATTAGCCCAGGAGATGACGGAGACGCTGGAGATTGCCGCTCCCGGTCTGCATACACCGGCAGGTTCGCTGAGCGGGGGCAATCAGCAGAAACTGATCATGGGCAAATGGCTGAATTCGCAGGTGCGGGTACTGCTGCTGGATGAACCGACCCGCGGTGTCGATATTGACGCCAAGGAGCAGATTTACAGGATCATTCGTCGTTTGGCCGATCAGGGACTGAGTGTGATTTTTGTTTCTTCGGAGATGGAAGAGGTCCTCAGCGTCTCCGATCGTATCCTCATCATGAATCAAGGTCGTATCGTCGGCTCTTCAACGGCCGGACAGGCCGAACTGGATCATGTAATGGCGTTGGCCATGCAGGAAAACACTCCATAGGGATTTCCATGACAATCAAGCAATTGTTCTTATCCGGGTTTTCCGGAGCGGAGAAAGGGCGAGGGAAAGATATGCGCTCCCTGCTGGCCCGATCGGGGCTCCTATTGGCTCTTATCCTTCTGTTCCTTCTGCTGAGTTTGACGGCACCCAATTTTCTTACCGGCCGCAATATGTTGAACGTCCTGCGCCAGGTGTCCTTCATCGGTATCATTGCCTGCGGGATGACAATGGCCCTGATCGCCGGCGATGTAGACCTGAGTGTCGGTTCGGTCGTGGCTCTGGCTTCTTCGCTGTTGGCGTCCCTGTATGCCAAACTCGGCTGGCCGTTATGGATGGCGGTTTTACTTACCCTGCTGGAGGCCACTCTGGTTGGACTTTTTGCCGGCTATGTACGGGTCCGCTGGAACATTCCGGCCCTCATCGTCACCCTGGCCCTCATGTTGTCCTTGCGCGGAGTGGCCTTTTTGCTGACGAACGCCTTTCCCATCCCCATTTCCAATGACTCCTTCGCCTTTTGGGGCGGGGGACATCTGGCGGGAATTCCCGTACCCGTTATCTTTTTCTCGTTGACGGTTCTGATCTTCTGGTTTATCAGCACTCGTACAGTCTACGGGCGATCCATTTATGCGGTTGGCGGGAATGCGGAGGCTGCGCGCCTTTCCGGTATTCCGGTCGCCCGGATTCGCATGTCGATCCTTGGCGTAACGGCCTTTCTCTCGGCCTTCAGCGGCGTCCTGCTTACCTCCCGATTGACCTCCGGCTATGCCGGAGTCGGCGTAGGATGGGAGTTTGACGCTATTTCCGCCGCCCTGATCGGAGGCACCAGCCTGTTTGGCGGAGAGGGGAGCATTCAGGGAACACTTCTCGGTGTCCTTTTTGTGGGTCTCCTGGGAAACGGCATGGTTCTACTGGGCGTCAATCCCTACCTGCAGGATGTAGCCCGCGGAGGCATCATCCTGCTGGCCGTCCTCTTGAGCGCCCTGCAGAGTCCGAGAAGCCATGAATAGAAAGGAAATCCCATGATCAGCCGAGAACGAGTTAAGCGATCCATCTATTTCGGGAAGCCTGATCGGCTGCCCATCTCCCATGCCGTGCTGCCGGCCGCTCAACGGAAATACGGTCCTGCCCTGGAGGAAATCCTATGCGAGTTTCGGGACGATTTCGGCTGGGATTACCTTCCGGATTTAAGTCCGGACGAATATCCTCCGGCCTACAGAAAGGGAAGCCATGCCGATGATTTCGGGGTGGTTTGGAACTGTCCGTGGGAAGGGATGTGCGGTATCCCGCAAAGCCCTCTGAGAGATCTGCAGGATTACGAGCACTATCGCTGGCCGGACATCTTCAGCGCCGGACCGCCGGGCAAAAGACTCTACAGCGGTCACATGTGCGGCAAAGACGACCGCTGGTATGCCCGGGGTGCCTGGATCAACTACTTCGAATCCATGCATTTTCTACTGGGTTTGGAAAACTTCTTTGTGGCTCTGGCCGAAGAGTCCCGACTCCTGTACCGATTGCTGGACGATATGCTGGCCTTCTATCTGGCCTGGATCGATCGTTGGACCCGTCTGGATTATGACGGACTGCATTTTGCCGACGATTGGGGTTCGCAGACCGGTCTGTTGATCCGTCCTACCGTTTGGAGGCGTATCTTCAAACCACGATATGCCGAGATGTTCCGGCGGGTAAAAGAAGCCGGCATGGACATCTGGTTTCACAGCGACGGCCGGATCAACGAAATCATTCCCGATCTGATCGAGCTGGGGGTGAACGTTCTCAACTGCCAGACACGGCTGATCGGCCTGGATTGGACGGCCGGCAATCTGCGGGGGCGTATCGCCCTCCGCACCGATATCGATCGGCAGCACGTCCTGACCTTTGCCTCACCGGCGCAAGTCAAGGAAGAGGTGTTTCAGACGTTCGAGGCCGGAGGTACATCCCAGGGCGGGATCATTGCCTGCGGCGAGATAGGCCCGGACGTTCCACTGGACAACATCCGGGCCATGTACGAAGCTTTTCGCGAATATCGTCCCTGATAAGGATCAGATCTCCGATTCCGACAGGCTGTCCCATGTGATGCCCAGGTGGGAACAGGCATATTCCATTTCCTTCAGATGATCGCCATATACCATAATCCAATGGGAATCGCGAACCTCCTGCATGAGTTTACGCCATTGGCCATCCAGGCGCACATCCTGCTGGGAGCGGCAAATGGCAAATTCCGGATTGCTTAATACCGTTCCGCGGAATCCGATCCACCGGCACTTGGAATATTCCGGACTGAGGAAGGAAACCGTCTGTCCGACCGGAAAGTCCACCTTGGGGGCCGCTCCGTATTCCGATTCGTAATGAGTCGTGATGGTTGCCGGTTCGAACCGATCTCCATTCATACGGCGGGGAGAAGTGCAATGGGCACAGGTAACGATTCCCTTATGGGGAAAGGTGGAGTTGTGCATGAATACCGGCTTGCGTGTTAGGTAATAGAGAAGGATCCCCGGCGGGATCACCACAAAATCCGATTCGCAAAAGGCACAGGGTCCATCGTCGTTGAGGAGGCTGAGGGTCAGGCAGGCGGTGGTTTTCGCCATGGGCATGATGGTGGACATACAGTTTTGAATGGTGTACAGCGGTGTGTCGTGTTCCCGCAGTAAATCCTTGAAAAGACCGTAAAGCAGGAAGGAATTGAGGACAAAGGGGCGCTGGGTGGCCATTTTCGTCTGGAAGCGGGTGAGATATTGTGTGGTCCATCGATCAGCCAGTTTCATACACTGGGGGTCCTGGAAGACCTGGGCAACACGCTTTTCCAGTTCCGAGTAGGGATAATCGATGATGTCGAAACGGAAGCGATCGCGGGCGACGGCCGGTGCATCCGGGGCATACTTGCCCATGGGGCCGCCGATAGCCAGAATGCGCGCACCGAGGAAATTGCGTACGCCATGCAGGGCGCGCAGGCGCCAGAGCAGCTCCTCGGTATCGTCCACTACCACATCACGGTAAGTGATGCGCCTCGTGTCGGCCGGATTGGGTGCCTCCGGCTTGTCCGTCTTCAGATAGCGTACGCTGAGCGCCTCGTACCAGTAATAAATCGGTCCGGAGGTGTGTCGGACGAAAAGAATCGTATTGGCGTTGGGTATGCAGGCGCGGAGCAGAGCCCCTCCGCCCGTGGCCGGATAGACGATCGTTACGTGAGCTCCCGTCGAGTGGGCCCGGGCCGCCTGCTCTTCGGAGGACACTCGGGCAACGGGAAGGATCTCCATCGGAAAATCGGCAGCTTTGGCCAGAGCTGCCAGCTCCTCCTGGATGTGCTTGCTTTCGGCGACAGCCGCTTCTTCAGACTGAATATCGCCCCAACCCTTCCAGGATCTTGCTTCCTTGCGGACAGGCACGACGTACATCAGGATCGGTTGTACCTGGATCGGTTTGCTGACCGGTTGATAAGGACGGTCGGGATCCCAATCGTGTTCCGTCCAGGAAAGCGGTTGAGGCGCAGCAATGCCGCTGCCGGCGCTCATGACCGGTAATGCGCTGCCGATTCCGGTAACGGCGGTGGATGTTCCTAGAAATTGTCGACGGGTCAGATGTTGGTTGCACATGTCTTTATCTCGCTTTGATTACCGGTTTGAAGGGGAGGACCGAGCGGCTCGGGAAAACGATGGGAGCCGGTATCAGGTATAGAATCATGTCTCTTGCTTTCCTTGGGGCATCGCTCGATCGTCTATATTCAAAGTAGTTTTCACGTGGTTTACCATATCATGCAGATGGAAAGATGTCAATCGCTATCCCGACGGGGAAGATTATGGGCTGACTCCGGCGATCAGCGGGAGATAGAGGCGGGAAGGGAACGAAGTTCTGGGAGAGATTACGAATAAAGTAATCGAATCGGCCGGGAAGGAAGTCTGGATCCTGCCGGCCGTTATCGTCTGATCAGGCCCATGAATGATCGCCGATGGATTGGCGGCACTGTAGCGATAGACGGATGCTGCATCGGCGGAGGAGAATCCGGACAGAGAAACGCTGCTGACGAGAGACTGGTCTGTTTTGTTGATGACCATCAGCGTCAAAGCGCCGTCTTTGGACCTTCTGGCAGCATAAACGGATAACTTTGCCTGGTCGGTGCTGACGGCACGGATACTGGTTTCTCCAAAGGCACTGCCTAGTCCGTCATAGTTGCGATACATACAAAAGGCCAGGATACCCGGAGCCGTCCCTGTGTCGGGTGCGCCCCAAAGGGTTGCCAGATCCAGACCTTCCCGTCCGAAAATGCCCAGTATGTCTGCCTGGGCCAGGGCTCCGTTGATATGATCCAGTGCTCCCCAGTTATATTCGGTAATGGCCAGTTTGGTGCCGGGATAGTTTGCGGCCACCCACTGTTTCATGCGGGGAATTAGATAAACGGATTCGTCAATCCAGCTTTCATCCCGGTAGGCAGGGTCCCAGAGGGAACGGGTTGAACGTAGCCGCAATGTTTGGATGGAGGAACTTCCCGCCGAAGAGAGCGAAACGCCGCCGGCCTGGGGATAGTAGTGCAGGTCCAGGAAATCCAGGAGGCGTATGCCATGCGTGTCCTGATAAACCTTCATCTGCCGGAGATACCATTCGATGAAGGGTGCGTTCCCATGGGCCAGCCGATCCGGGGGGTGCTGCCACCAGGACCCGCCGGATTCCTGATCGAGAGCGGACCAGAAGTAAGCCGTCCAACCCCACAGCACCGGACCGAGTGTCCATGCGCTAGAATCGGCCGCCTTGATGGCTGCTGCATAATTCCATGTGCGGTCCCGTATCTCGTCATAGCCGACGGCCGCCGGATGTACGTCGCGATGAGTGCTGTTCCACAACATCGGTTCGTTGTCCAGATTGTAGAACAGTACTCCCCCTTCGGCTGCGCTTCCGAACCGGGATTTCAGGTGATCGATCCAGGAGGTCACGAAGGCCGTAGTAATCTGTGTGCTTGTGTCCTGGGGATTGTTCCCGGTGATCGGCACGCCGTTGCGCAGTCCGTTGCCGCAATTGCTGTCCCAGGGATCGACGGAGTCTTGAGCTCCATAACGGATGATCGAGAAACCGCAGTCGTATGGATGGCCGGTCCGGCGCGCTTTCGGTGTCCATCCGATGAGTGGCATGGTCAGGATCGTTTTGGTGCCGGTGCGGCGGTCCTGTTCCACAAAATGATCGATCATGCCGGTATCGTCCGGTATGTTTTCATAATACCAGTCGCTGCCGGTGTTATGCATATCCAGCTGCCAGTTATAGCGGGTGGTGGAATTGCCGCCCCAGCGGCGCACAGGCAGATGCAATATTCCGGCGACCTCTTCCTTTGCCAGATTGATCCCATAGATGAAGGGACTGATCGGATGCCGATCCGCGGTTGCATCCACGGTCAATGCCGGCCCGGCGGCCGGCGGAAGCGTTGTCGGTGTGGGCAAACCGGTATGGGTGAAAACAAGATCGTCCAGGTAAAAAGCAGGCAGAGGGCCGGCGCTGTTGTTGAACCATTGGATGCTGTATACCTCCCGGGAGGAAAGATCCGTCAGAGGTATGTCTACCAAAGTCCAGGTATTAGCATTCGGGATTATGTCCTTCTGAACACTGCCCGAACGAAAACTGAGGGTGACCCGTATCGGCTGTCCACCACGGGTACCTCCATGAATCCAGAAACGAAAAGTGTCCTGCGTGGATACATCCAGGTAGGAACCGCCGTAGCCGATCTGCAGCCCGCTCCATCCACCGGTGCAGGTTACGGCAATGGAGGTCATTCCACCATGAATCGGACTGGTGTTGTTGTAACTGGATGAGATCCTACCATAGGACCAGTCCTGCCAGCCGGAGACGAATGAATCCGAGTAAACCGTCTGGTCGGCAAGGTCCTGGATTCTTTGTCCTCTATAGGGTCGGTTGATCAATAACAGTCCGACCAGAATCAGCAGGGCGGCGGAAGAAAACCGGTTGGATTTCATGGTATGCTCATGGCACATATTGCAGAGGAAAAAGGAAAAAATCATCTTCATATAGTACAACAACTCTTTAAAAAGACAGAGGAAGGGAAGAGATCATGAAAGTCACAGCCTTCAACGGAAGCCCGAGAATGGGTGGGAATACGGAATATCTTTTGCATAAGGTGCTGGAACCGATTGAACGGGCAGGTATGGAAACGGAGTTGGTTTCAATGGGGGCCAAGAACATACGGGGTTGCCATGCCTGTGGAGTGTGTCTGGAAAGGAAAAATCAAAGATGCGTTCAGGAAGAGGACATGATCAATGATTATATGCAGAAAATCATTGCTTCGGAGGCCATCGTCCTGGGGTCCCCGTCTTACTTTGCGGATATGTCTTCTCAGATGAAAGCCTTCATCGATCGCATCGGATATATTTCTTTTGCCAACGGTGGTCTCCTGAGCCGTAAAATTGGAGCGGCGGTCTGTGCCCAGCGAAGAGGTGGGGGGGTAAACGTCGTCGAGAGCATCAACCGCATGTTCCTGATGTCGCGCATGATTGTTCCCGGATCGACCTACTGGAATTTTGCCACCGGACTGAAAAAGGGAGAGGTGGCCGCAGACGAGGAAGGCCTGCGCAATATGCAGGATTTGGGCGAAACCATAGTCTGGCTGTTGCAGAAGTTATACTAAATCAACCATTTCATGATAAGGAGGGATTATGCACTTGCTCTACACCTTATTCATTGGTTTACTGGTAGGAATTCTGGCCAAGTTTCTCATGCCGGGCAAGGATCCGGGAGGAATCATCCTTACCATCCTCCTCGGCATCGCCGGCTCTTTTTTAGCTGGTTATCTTGGGCAGTTGATCGGTTGGTATAAAAACGGAGAGACGGCAGGATTTCTCGGGTCTCTGGTCGGCGCCATACTGATACTCATCGTTTACCGCCTGATCTTCGGGAA
>CAZTVS010000042.1:0-3859 GCA_964617125.1 uncultured Acidobacteriota bacterium | reverse complement strand
GGAACGACATGCTGGATATTCGTCTTCAGAAAACCGAAAAATACTCCCTGGGAATCCTTGCCGGTCGGATCGACAGCGAGGGGGCCTCACTTCTGGAAAAAACATTTCCGGAAGGGCAGGCAGATAATGGCCATTTGATACTGGATTTATCGGCTGCGACCTTTTTATCCAGTCTGGGGGTGCGGACCCTGGTCCGGCTGAAAAAGGCCGTCTCCCGAAATAACAGGCTGTTACTCCTGGTCGGAGTGCAACCTTTCGTCATGGATGTGCTGCGCATGACCGGTCTGATGGGAGTATTCGTCTTTGTCGCCGATATGGAAGCGGCTCTGGCACGAGTGGGGCAATTCCAGCAGGAAGAGTCAACACGCCTGGGAGAGTCGACCGCCGAATCCCAATCCTATCGCTGGTCGGTTCTCGATTACGGACCAAGCATCCTGGAGGTGTGGGGAGGTGACCCTGACCGGAAGGAGGAAGGCACTTCCCCGGCAAAGGCCTTCACCACCGTTACTCTGGCTGAACTCGGACTGGCATGGGGTATAGGCGGTTTGGGCAGCCGGCCGGAGGACGCTTCGGACGCGGCTGGTCCCTTCCTTTCCGCCGGTTCCTGGGTGGTGGTTCAGCCGGCATCCTCTCCCTCCCGTGTGGATTTCCTTCTCGCGCCTCAGCCATCCGATGCATATTTCCATGTACGGCAGGCGATTTCATGTGCGGGAAAACCGGCCTACCGATTGCAGACCGGGTTCGGATCGGCCAGCGGTGAGGAGTTGTTGCGCTATGCTTCCTCGCAGATTCGCCGCCTGCAGGGAGGATCCCTTTCCAACCCTTTCGCTTTTCTGCTGGCCGGGCGAAAGGGAGATTGCCGCCTCCTGGTCGCCGGCTTATGGTTCGAAACGGGAAACCTTGCCGCCATGCCTCTGGATCCGGATGGGTTGCAAACCATAGGCAGGCCCTACGATATGGCCGGCTTTCCGGACCACATCCTCGGTATTGCATTTTCTTTTCCGGCTTCGGATACATCACCGGAGTTGCCTGACGATCTGCCTTCTCTGCTGGCCACGAGTATGTCCATAGACGTAGAGCCGTTCTTGACTGCCTGGGACATACGAGAAGAGTGCGCCTCACCGGTCCTGTGGATCTTTGGGCCTTCCTCTCTGCAGCGTGCTGCAGATCGACGTTTACAGATCCAACGGACCGATGGCGAGGCATTTTCCTACGAATGGGAATGCCTGGTACGCAGCATCTATACCGATTCTCATACCATCCTGGCCGATCCGTTGCCGGGAGGATACAGTTCCACCACCTTTCGGGTCAGCGGCTGCGATCACAGCGGAAGAAAGATGCTTCCCACGGTCCTCAAGATCAGCACGCTGGACTGGATCCACCGCGAAGAATCCGCCTATCACGCATGTGTCAAGAACTTTATCCTGAACAACGCCGCCGTCATTATGGGCAAGGCACAGATGGGGCAGTGGGCCGCTTTGCGTTATAACTTCGTCGGTCTGGATGGTCCGGAGACACGATTGACCTGGCTGGGGGAGCACCTGCTGAAAAGGCCCTTTGCCGAGGTGTCGCCGATATTTCAATCCCTGTTCGGTAAAATCCTGCTGCCCTGGTACGGTCAAACCCGCCGGGAACCAACCCCGCTCTTTGCGGACCATGACCCGCGGGGCCTTTTTCCGCGTATGGAGGAGGATGCCTGGGAACTGTTGGGGATCCGTCCCGACCAGGAGCGATTCGCTTGTCCGGAACTGTCGATGGAACTTCCGAATCCCTATCGCTTTCTTCGCCTCCTGTTCGATGAGCGACGCAGGGAAACGCGTCTTCTGCACCGATCGATCACGCACGGCGATCTGAATCTCAACAATATCCTGATCGATGAGAAAGAGAATATCTATGTCATCGATTTCTCCGAAACGTCTATGCGCAACGTTGCCTCCGATTTTGCCCGTATGGAGGCCCTGGTGCTGTTGCAGATGACCCGACTGGAAGCGGAGGAAGATATGAACCGCATCGTCCGTTGCCTGCGGGCCCTGACCGAGATCGACTCCCTGGATAAGACTCCGAGCCCCTCCCATGCAAGTGACGATCCGATGCTGGAAAAGGCCGTGCAATTGGCCGGGCTCCTGCGAAACTATGCGGCCGGCTATGCCCCGGGGCAGAAGGACCTCTGGGCCTATTGGCTTCCGTTGCTGCAATGGAGCGCCCCCATCGTCTCCTTTCGCCAGTTTCCCGTCCGCCGCAAGCGTCTGGCGGCGATTGCCTCGGCCCTTATCTGCCGTCGGCTGGAGGAATCGGAGTCCTAAACATCGCCATATGGGTGCATGTCGGAGGGAGGATGAATGTGTACTGCCAGCCCCTCCGCTTTCTGGTCCTCGCGAATAAATTGGGCGGAACATTTTTGCGCCAGAGCCTGTAACTGATCTTTTTCCGCCGGGGTGATCGGCCGGTATTGTCCCGCCGCCTGAACCGCACGTTGCAGCAGCTGGACAAAAGAAGGAGGTATGCCTGCCGTCACTCCCTTCAAAGAAAGGGAAAAACGGAGAGACAGGGCCACTTCTTCAGGGGTCTCGGCGGTTTTATACCACCACTGCCGATAGCGTTTTTCCTCCTTGGCCCACGCACCCATGCTCAGGGCCTTCATGGCGAAGACGGCCGTCCCTCTTTCTGCCGCCGTTTCGATGACCTCCCGGCCGTAATCGCGCAGATAATATTCGGAGAAGAAAAGGGGAAACATGATGGTGTCGAAAGGGAAGGCTTTAAGTGCCGTGACCGCCGCCTTGGTCGTGTGGGCTGAAAAGCCGATCCACTTGACTTTGCCCTGATGGCGGGCCTCCAGAATGGTCTCCATGGCACCGCCCGGCCCGAGGGCCTTGTTCACCTCCTCCACCGTCACCAGATGATGCAGCTGGTACAAGTCGAAGTGGTCTGTCTGCAGGCGTTGCAAGGAGCGTTCCAGCTCCAGGCGGGCCCCCTCCCTGTCCCTGGCCTTGGTTTTGCATGCCAGAAATACCTTCTTGCGTTTCAGCTGTCGCAGCGCCGTACCCAGCTTGATTTCGCACTCTCCATCCTTGCCATAAGCAGGGGCGACATCGAAATAATTGACCCCATGCTCAAAGGCCCATCGGACGGCCGTGTTGGAGCTCTCCTGGGTTTCATGGGAAAGAGCCAGACCGGGAAAACCGATCATGGAAATTTCCTGCTTTGTCTTTCCCAGTTTCCGTCGTGGCAGTCCGGCCACTCGTTTCACAATCCGATCGGACTGCGACAGATTGGCAAACAATCCTTCCATGTCCATCAGGCCGGCCCCGAAGGCGCCGCTTACCGCATGAATGAAATTTCTTCTTTTCACGAATGAACTCCTTCTCTCTGATGAAGTCGTAAAAAATGCCGGAAGCGCCGGCATCCTCTTTCGAATCAATACAGAATTTTCGAATCGACACAAGAAAACCGACTTTTTACCGCTTCGTCATTTCTGATGAGGTCGCAAAAAATCATGCTATAGAAAAATGCATCAGCTGTTGTAGGGGCACGGCGTGCCGTGCCCAAAGGGAGCCCCCATCCTACGGTCGCCAGGGCACGGCGCGCCGTGCCCCTACTCATAATTATTTGCGACTTCGTCATTTCTGACGAAGCGGTTAAAAGTGATAAATCATACTGTGTGGTTTTCCCAGATGCCCATTGGGCGCACGTTTCAGTCACAGACAAGAATGTCTGTGCCACTTTTTACCACTTCGACAAACGGATGAACCCCATCGAACATGGTACCAGCAAATCCGGTAGCGTGACTACCTGGATCTGTGGTCTTTATTTTATGGTGTAATCTCTTTTGGTCCGTGTTTCCTCAGCGACAGACGACTGG
>CAZTVS010000041.1:17389-37028 GCA_964617125.1 uncultured Acidobacteriota bacterium | reverse complement strand
TTCGGCTGACTCGAAACCTTGCCAAAAGAACTTCTATTCCGCCATCTAGTACTTTTCCAGTATCCTACAATCCATCCCCGTCGCATCATGTCTACCTGATAGTAATACACTTGACGAGTTGAATCGGGAAGTAAAAAAAACTGGACACCTACAACTAAAAATTAATTGGCTGGGTCAACATACTCCTATTCCATGTTCCTGATATCCTAATATTTAGTTAGTTTTGATTAATTTAATCGGGTGTCCCACAAGACTGCAAGACCGCCACAAGACCGCCACAAGACAGAAGACAGCAAGACAGGGTGTCCCACAAGACACCACAAGACATAAAGACATAAGGTAAGGGGAGAAGAATTTGGAGGAGAAGAATTTGGACACCCGTACTTTTATCTACATGGATGGATGTCCTAATGTTCTTTTTGGACACCCGTACTTTTATCTACATGGATGGGTGTCCTAATGTTCTTTTCTCTTTGGATGGGTGTCCTAATGTTCTCTTGGTGTCCTAATGTTCTTACTAATGTTCTTACTTTTCTCCCTAATGTTCTTTTCTTTTGCTGTTCTTTTCTGTCCTTTTCCGCAACAGCAGGTATTCCACACTGTCCATCAGGGCGTACCCGCTGGCCTCGATGATATTTTCCGAGACACCCACCGTACTCCAGGCATCCTGGTGATAGGCCGATTCGATCACTACCCGGACCTTGGCGGCGGCTGCAGCCTGAGCGTTGACAATATGTACCTTATAGTCCACCAGACGCATATCCTTAAGCCATGGGTAGGCGGGCAAAAGCGCCTTGCGTAGGGCCTTGTCCAACGAATCGACCGGCCCGTGATCTCCTTCCGCCACCGTATGGTATTCTTTTCCGTCGACCTCTACCTTCACGGTAGCCTCAGAAATGCTTCGTCCATTGGCAGCGATGTCCGACATAACCCGGTATGATTTCAGATGAAAAAAGGGCTGATACTCTCCGATCACCTTGCGTACCAGCAGATCGAAACTGGCATTGGCATTTTCGAAAGCATATCCCTGGTTTTCCATCTGCATGACCCGCTCCAGGACCAGCTTCATCTCCCGTGGGCGATCCTTCAGATCGATGCGCGAAACGGCCAGGATATTACTTCGTCCGGACAACTCGGAGATGAGAACCCGGCTTTCATTACCTATGCTCTCCGGTAAGATGTGTTCGTATGTCTTCCGATTGCGGGCCATGGCAGAAACATGTATGCCACCTTTATGAGCAAAGGCGCTGCGTCCAACAAAAGGCTGATGGTCGCGCAAGGGCAGATTGGCAATTTCATACAGATAGCGACTCACCTCCGTCAACCGTTTCAGGTTCTCCCGGCTCAGACAGGAATGACCCAACTTCAATTCCAGATTGGGAATGACCTGAGTCAGATCTGCATTTCCCGTACGCTCGCCGAATCCGTTCACACACCCCTGCACATGGCTGCATCCCGCCAATACTGCTTCCAGAGAGTTTGCCACAGCCAGACCGCAATCGTTATGGACATGAATTCCGATCGGCAGGCTGCCGAATCGTCGGCGGACAGATTGCGTCGCCTCCCGGATCCATGCAGGCATGCTGCCTCCATTGGTATCGCAGAGGACCAGCAGATCGGCTCCGGCCTCGGCCGCCGCTTCCAGTGTCTGCATGGCATATTGAGGATTGGCCCGATAGCCGTCGAAGAAGTGTTCGGCATCATAAAAGACCTGATCGGTTTTTTTCTTGAGGTAGGCAATCGAGGAGGAGATCATCTGCAGGTTTACGTCCAAACTTACACGTAAGGCATCGCGCACATGTAAATCCCAAGTCTTGCCGAAAATGGTGATCACCGGGGTTTTAGCCGCAGCCAGACTTTTCAGATTGGGGTCTTCGGCAGGCTTATTCTTGGCATGCCGAGTGGAACCGAATGCCGCAACGCGGGCCTTTTTCAGTTTTAGTAGCCGAATCTCCTTGAAATAATCGGCATCCTTGGGATTGGATCCGGGCCAGCCGCCTTCGATATAATGAATGCCGAGCCGATCCAGCTCACGAGTGACATTCAATTTATCCAGAAGAGAAAAACTGACTCCCTCTCCCTGAGAACCGTCGCGAAGGGTCGTGTCATAAATCTCGATTGTTTTACCCATAATAACACTTTCCTCATTAATCAAAAACCTATTTTAGCATGTCCAAGAGGAATGGCAAGAACAGACCTTGACTACAACCCTTTTTTCACGTAATTTTGCCATGTATGGATAATACGGCAATTCTTCTGATCTGCTGCCCGGACCGCTGTGGCATCGTTGCCGCCGTGACCTCCTTCCTTCGCGAGAATGAAGGCAACATCATCGACCTGGAACAGCATGTCGACTCCGAAGCCGGTTACTTTTTCATGCGTGCGGAATGGAGCCTTACGGGATTTCATGTTTCCATGGAGGATTTCCCCCGTGCTTTCCAATCAATCAGTGAGACTTTCCAGATGAAATGGCAGCTGCATTCTTCCCGACATCGCCGGCGATTGGCCCTCTTCGTCACCCGAGAGTTTCATTGCCTCTATGATCTGCTGACCCGAGTGGAATCGGGAGAATGGAATGCGGAAATCCCGTTGATTATCAGCAATCGGGAAGATCTGAGATCCGCAGCGGACCGCTTCGGAATTCCTTTCCATCTGTTTCCCATTACTCCAGAGAGCAAATCTCACCAGGAAGAACTTGAGATGGAACTGCTGGAGAAACACCAGGTGGATCTGATCGTGCTCGCACGTTACATGCAAATTCTCAGCAGCCGTTTCATCAACCGTTTTCCCCAACGCATCATCAACATCCACCACTCCTTCCTACCTGCCTTTGCCGGAGCACGCCCTTACCATGCCGCCTATGACCGAGGGGTTAAGATCATCGGAGCCACCAGCCATTACGTTACGGAAAATCTGGATGAAGGGCCGATCATCGAACAGGATGTCGTTCGAGTTACCCATCGCGATTCGGTCGAGGATCTGGTACGCCGCGGAAAAGACGTGGAAAAGATCGTACTCTCCCGAGCCGTAGCTGCGCATTTGGAGCATCGAGTACTGGTTTTTCATAACCGAACCGTCGTATTCCAATAAACCCTCCCAAGGAGACGAGCCATGACAGCAGAAAAGATTTCGCCCGCCGTCATTCCCCAACGCCTGGCATCCATAGATGCCTATCGAGGTCTGGTCATGTTTTTGATGATGGCCGAAGTCCTGCGATTCAGCGCCGTGGCCCATGCCATTCCGGACAGCGCCCTCTGGGGATTCCTTGCCTACCATCAGAGCCATGTGGCATGGATCGGCTGTTCGCTGCACGACCTGATCCAACCCTCTTTTTCTTTCCTGGTAGGAGTGGCATTGCCCTTCTCCATCGCCAGCCGCCTGGCTAAGGGACACACCTATCATAAACTGGCCCTGCATGCTTTCTGGCGTGCCTTTCTTCTCATCTTGCTGGGCATTTTCCTACGTTCCATCGGCAAGACGCAGACCTACTTTACCTTCGAGGACACCTTAACCCAAATCGGTCTCGGCTATGGATTCTTATTTCTACTCGGATTCCGACCTAAAAGGGACCAGTGGATTGCCTTAGGATTAATCTTAACAGGCTATTGGCTGGCCTTTGCCCTTTATCCTCTGCCGGGACCCGAGTTTGACTATGCCCAGGTTGGTGTGGCCACCCATAGTGAACAGGTGCTGACCGGTTTCGCCGCACACTGGAGTAAAAACAGCAACCTGGCATGGGCCTTCGATACCTGGTTTCTCAATCTGTTCCCCAGAGAAAAACCCTTTCTGTTCAACGGCGGCGGATATGCCACCCTTAGTTTTCTGCCCACTCTGGGCACCATGATCCTCGGACTTCTGGCCGGTGGCATCCTGCGGGAAACTCGAACCATCGATTACAAAATCAGATGGTTGACGATTGCCGGTATCCTCGGACTGGTATCCGGTTTACTCCTGGGCTGGCTCGGAATCAATCCGGTGGTCAAACGGATATGGACCCCCAGCTGGACCCTCTTCAGCGGAGGATGGTGTTTCCTTTTCCTGGCAGGATTCTGCTGGTTAATGGATAAAAAGGAGAAAAAATCGTGGGCTTTTCCCCTGATGGTGATCGGAGCCAATTCCATCACCGCCTATTGCATGGACCATCTGTTTAACGGATTCATTACCTCGAGCTGGAAGACACACCTCGGACAAAACAGCTTCCAGATACTGGGGAAGGCGTATGAACCGTTTCTGTTGGGATGCTTTGTTCTGGCCACACTCTGGGGGATACTTTATTGGATGTATCAGCGAAAAATCTTTCTAAAAATCTGATGAATCCACGGAAGATCGCAAGTGAAATCGCAGGAAACCAAACGGGGTGCCTCTTTGCTGTTGAGATTTTTTCTGTCGTCGCAACACGCAGAAGAACTATCCCGGAACTTTATTCGATCCATGGAGTCTAATATTCATAGAGGCATGAATAAAGAGAAGAACGGCTGGTCGCTATGATCTCCTTTTCGGCGGAATTGACTCTTGATCGAGAGTTGACGAGCACTTCCCTTGCAGCGGAAGAGGATGAGGACTTTATATGCCGCCTGCAAAGGCGAGAAGTAACAGCTTTTGATCAGCTCTTTCATCGATACCATCTGATGATCGGCAATCTGGCCTATCGTCTGACGGGAGACAGCGAGGATGCAGCAGACGTCACACAGGAGGTCTTTTTAAAGGTCTATCAAAACATCGATGCTTTTCATGCCGATTCGACTCTGAAAACCTGGATTTATCGCATAACGGTGAACTGTGCCCTGAACCAGAAACGCTGGTGGAAAAGGCGCCGGAAAGATCGGACGATTACTTTAATCGAAGAATCCACCGGAGACAGGGCGACTGCACCTGCGGAGACAACGTTTAGGGCCGTACGTCCCGATCAGGAGCAATCGGTGTATCGAAACGAACTGCTGGAAAAGATGCAGATGTCACTGACGGCCCTTCCTCCGGACCAGCGAATATCGGTCATTCTGCGGGACATTGAAGGTATGTCCTATGAAGAGATCGCCGACCTGCTGAACCTGGCTATCGGCACCGTTAAATCACGTATCGCCCGGGGACGAGAAAGTGTCCGACAAAAACTTGAAACTTATTTGTAACCTCGATGCAGGCAGAATGGAAGACTCACTATGAATTGCAAAACATTTAAGGAGTACTCCTACGCGATGCTGGACGGCGAGCTGCCCCTGGAGCAGACCTTCTTCTTTCAGGCACATATGGAAGCATGCTCTTCCTGTCGCGACTACTGGCATCAGCTCAGGGAAGTCCGCTCTCTTCTGGCGGAATACCCTACATGGAAATCGTCTCCGGACCTGAAACGAAATATACAAGCCATTTGGAAACCCAGTCTTCGTCCGACAACTCCCTTCTATCTTCCCAACCTCTTCGTCAGCTCCTGGCCGACCGCCTTCTGGAGGTACCGGCTGGCAGGCGCCTGCTCCGGGCTGACCATGGCATTTATGCTTTTCCTCTTTTTTCCGATACAGGTAGGACGGCTACATATACAGCTGGAGAAAGTGATGCAGACCAGCCCGGCTACCGTTTTCCATTCGCCCTGGTCGAAACCTGGAGACGATCCATCCCTTTCCATGGAAAATCATCGACTCCAACCCGATTCGTTGTATAACCTGGAATCCGATGCCGGCACCCGGCGTTTCGCCAACCGGACTATCAATCAATTCGCAAAAGACGAAGAGGAAGCCCGGCACGAAGATTCCTTCACCGTCCTGACTTACATCTCCACCGATGGCGGGAGCAGCATCCAACATGTCCTGCGCACTCCTCAGGATCGCCTCCTGGTACAACGTTTCGGAACACTGCTTTCCCGGTCCAAACTCAATACCGGCGGGATGGCAGTCACTTATCCGGGGGTCATTATCTGGTCTTTCCAGAGAATTATCGTCACCGGTTGAAATTCGGCTTTGCCATCCGATAGAGACGGGGCCGTGCGCCAGGTTTTTACCGGATGGGCCAGGAACGAAGCAGCAACCAGTAAAGAGGAGCGGCAAAGAGCAGACCGTCTATCCGATCAAGCACTCCTCCATGACCAGGAATGATCTGGGAGGAATCTTTTACACCGGCGGCCCTTTTTATCAAAGATTCCCCCAAGTCGCTGGCTTGGCCGGCTGCTCCCAGGAGCAGGCTGAAGATCAGAATCTGAAAAAAGCCGGAATCCGGAAACAGCCAGAAGTAAAAGCAAAGCCCGCACAACATGGCAGCCACGATCCCGGCAACAGACCCCTCCCAACTTTTTTTAGGGCTGATTAGAGGGGCCATACGGTGATGTCCCCATTTTCTGCCTACGAAGAAAGCGGCCGTATCCTGAAACCATTGAGGTATCAAAAGAAACAGCAGCAGATACCCACCCTTCTTCTCGCCGGAAAATCCGAACCGGACAGCCACCAGCAGGGCAAGCGGCAGAGCCACGTATATCAGGCCGAAAACACCATACATCCAGGACTGGGCCCTTTGCTCCAGGTTCCGGGAATCGGTCAGAGCGATCAGGCCCATCGTCACCATCCCCAGCAAGAGAATATCCATTGTCTGTGGCAACCACCCCATGGAAAAAGGGATTGTTGCCTGAGGAAGGAACGAAACAAGGAGAAACAGACCTAGGATCATGCCTGCAAGTCGACAGGAAAAAGAGACCTGTACCGGAGAAAGATCATAGTACTCTTTCAAGGCCGATAGAGCCAGAAGAGCCGTAACGCAGGCGAACAGGAAAGGATGCCCATAAAGGGACACCCAGAGAACGGCAGGGATCATCACCGCAGCGGAAAGAATGCGCTTCCAGACAGATGACATGGTCAGTTTATTCCTTCGGACCGGATCCTTTTTCAGCCTTGACATCACCAAAACGTCGTTCTCTCTTCTGGTAATCGATCAATGCCTGGAACAGATCGATACGCCGAAAATCAGGCCAGAGAGTCGGAGTGATCCACAATTCGGAATAGGCCAGTTGCCAGAGGAGAAAATTACTGATGCGCATCTCCCCGCTGGTGCGTATCATCAGATCGGGATCAGGGAGCCCGGCGGTATAAAGATGGTTGTGGATAATCGTTTCATCGATCTCCTCCACCCTAAGCCGGCCTTGGCTGACCGCTTCTGCGATATGCCGGACGGCATCCACCATCTCCGTACGACCGCCGTAATTCAATGCGACATTAAGCAGCGTGCCCGTATTGTCCCGGGTTCGTTCGATCGCCCGGACGAGTTCTTTTTGTACTGTCGGCTGCAGTTCCTCCATCCTTCCGATGGTCCGCAGACGAATATGGTTGCTGTGCAGCGCATCCAATTCCTTGCGGATATACTCGATAAGCAGGCGCATGAGGGCATTCACTTCGGCCCGGGGTCTTTTCCAATTTTCCACCGAGAAGGCATACAGAGTCAGAACTTCAATCCCCAGGCGGGCACAGACCTCCAGAATTTCGGAGACCGAAGCCACGGCGGTACGATGCCCTTCGATGCGTGGCAGTCCGCGGGATTTGGCCCATCTGCCGTTGCCATCCATGATGACGGCAATGTGTCGCGGCAAACGGTTCAAATCGATCCGCTCCAGCAGATCCCTCTCCGGACTTCCTTTGGCCGCAAGATCGTTCAAATGGATCAAGATGACTCCCTTTGTATAATCACTCGATTAGGAAACGAAAAATAATAACACACTATCCGGAACGAGATCTTCGATAGTATACCTGTTCCAGAAAAAGGGCGTGGGCAGGTGCCGTCGGACCCGCCTGGCGCCGGTCCATCGCTAGCAGAATGGTTTGAAAGTCCTCGGGCCGGAACCGTCGTCTGCCCACTTCCAGAAGAGTGCCGACAATCGAACGCACCATGTGCTGTAAAAAGCCGTTGGCTTCGATTCGATAGAAGAGATGGTCCCCATGCCGGCAAAACTCACTACGGAAGATCTCCCGGACGAATCCTTTCACCTGACAGCCGGAGGCGGCAAAAGAGTGCATATCATGAACTCCCAGAAGGAAACCGGCGGATTCCTCCATTTTCTCCAGATCCAGCGAAGATGGCCGGTGGAGATAGTAGCGTGCATCCCAGGGAGGCACAACTTCGCCCAGGTGGACCTGGTAACAGTAACGTTTGGAAACCGCACTTTTCCTGGCATGAAAGGAAGACCTGACCTGGTCGACGCGAAGCACGCGTATGTCCTCCGGTAACATGCGGTTCAAGGCCTTCTTCCAGTCGCCCGGATCCAGGAAACGTCTGGTATGAAAGTTGGCCACCTGACCCCGAGCATGGACACCGGCATCGGTCCGTCCGGAGGCAATTAGAGCAACCGGTTCGCAGGTGATCCTTTCAATGACCTGGGCCAGGACACCCTGGATGGTACGGGCATTGGATTGCATCTGCCAACCGCTGTAACCGGTCCCGTCGTACTGCAGCAGGAGTCGGAGATTATGCCGTTCCGTCGTGCTCAGATCCGACTCCCCGGTTTGATGCACGGCAATCCCTGCCGGCATAGGGGGCACTCGTCCGGCTCCCATAAAGGCAGGGCAAGAGGCCATAGAGAAAAGGAAGGACACCCGACATTCGCTTGGCCGTCGCTGCGATCGACGACTGATCCGGCGCAGATCACCTTGCCGCCATGTACTTCGGCAACTTCGATGCATTCCCGGGTGGAAAGGCCCGTGGTGATCACATCCTCGATCACGGCCGTCTCCTCGCCGGGTGATAATTGAAAGCCACGTCGTAAGGTGAATGTCCCCGATTGACGCTCCATGAACTGGAAACGTATCCCAAGGGCCCTGGCGGTTTCATGCCCAATGATCAGACCGCCCATGGCCGGACTAACGACGACTTTGGGACGGAAACCGGCTTGAAGAATTGCATCGGCCAGCATCTCGCCTAAACGGGCAGCATCATCAGGGTGCTGCAGCACCAGAGCGCATTGCATGTAACCCGAACTATGTTTTCCCGAGGAAAGCAGAAAATGCCCCTGCAAATAGGCGCCCCGCCTTTTGAATAGCTCCTCGATCTCACCAATTTTCATCGTCATATCCCTTTCTCATATCAACTCCTCCTGTCCCGCCAAGCGTGATGTCCCGGTAAAAAAGCTTCGTTTCTGTCCGTTTGTTCCGCATGGATTCGAAAGATGTTGCCAGCGGGATGCCAGCGCTCCCAGGACTTTTTTGCCACTTCGTCAAGCATAACAAAAACCGGGGAAAATAAGTAGGGAAAGCCGATCGCCGGACGATCGTGATTCCTTGTCCCCGATACCGTTCTCCTCACTTTCCTGCCTTTGGTTTGGGGCGCCGCGTAGCCACTGCATTCTTGGGGTCCTCCGGCCAGGGGTGACGAGGATATCTTCCCGCCAATTCCTTTCGCACTTCCTTATAACTCGAATTCCAGAAGCCGGCCAAATCCTGGGTCACCTGTGCCGGGCGTCCGGAGGGAGATAACAGATGCAACCGGACAGGAACCACATTCCCGGCGACCCGCGGGGTCTCCATCAGACCGAAGAGTTCCTGGATACGAATTGCCAGTATGGGTGGACCATCTACTTGATAACGCAGAGGGATCCTGGATCCTGTGGGTGCGACAAAATGAGTCGGTGCCCATTCCCGCAGTCGCCGATGTTGTTTTTCATCGAGCATACCTTCAAAAATGGCCAGCCAGTTCAATCGCTGGAGATCACTCCGTTTTCGGACTTCCTCCAGATAAGGACCCAACCACTGATCCAGCGTAGACAGAAGCTTCTCCTCCGACAGATCCGGCCAGCTCCCCTCCTGTCCGGGAAGATGTGCCAGAAACCGTATCCGGGTCAGCCACTCGACAGCGGCGGGCCCGAGGGGCAATCCCTCCCATCCTTCCTGCTGTAACCCCATGGAAATGGCACTCCGTACCTCATCCGCCCTGACGTCTTCCAAAACCGTCTGTTTCCAAATCCATTTCCCATAGCGTATTTTTTTTCGTGCAATCAGAGAACCGCTTCGGCTGTCCCAGGTCACCTCCCGCACCGTTTCCATCCTGGAATGGAACTGTTCCCACAAATCTTCTGCATCATAGGGCGCAGCCAGAAAAATACGGGCAACCGTACTTCCGCCTTCCAGATCGGCAATCACCAGATATTCGTGAGCGGATAGAGTTCCGATTGCGGGCAGAAAGGCGCCTCGACCGCTGCTCAACAGGTATTCTGTTTTGCTCCCCGGACGCCTTTGGCCGATTCTTTCCGGATAGGCCAATGCCAGGGATTTTCCAGCATCCTCCGCACAGATTTTTTCCTCCCGGATTCCAAGCATACGGCGCCACCGATTCGCCAGTCGGTACCCGGCAAGAGTTACTCTGCCCTTGCCTGTCCGAATTCCTTCGGTCCCTCCCGGAATCAAACCATTGTCATCCAGGCACCATCGTATATCTACCTCTTCTGCCGTACCGGAAGAAATCGTGCGCGTTTCTCTTTCGTTCAGCAGGGCGGCCAGTAGGCAGGCGGTGGCACCGTGACCAGCTTCAGCAGCTCGAACCATCATATGAGCCAGGCGCGGGTGTACACCGAAACGGGCCATCCGGCGTCCATGACCGGTAACCCTCCCACCGCCATCGAGAGCATCCAGAGAGTAAAGCAGATGCCGCGCGCGCTGTATCTCCTCTGTCGGCGGCGGATCCAGCCATACGAGATCGGACGGATCACCTGCACCCCACAATGCCAATTCCAATGACAGGGCGGTAAGATCGGAGTAAAGCATCTCCGGAGGAGAAAAGAGAAGCAGAGTGACATGTTCGTACTCCGACCAAATCCGGTAACAGGTTCCCGGCCCCAAACGTCCGGCACGTCCGCACCTCTGCCGGGCCGAAGCCTGGGAAATGCGCATCGTCTCCAGATGGTTCAGACCGGTTCGCGCGTCCAGCCGGGAGATCCGCCTTCTTCCGCTATCGACCACAATGCGTATGCCTTCGATGGTTAGTCCGGTTTCAGCAACGGGAGTAGACATCACAATTTTTCGTTTGCCTTCCGGAGCCGGCATAATGGCGGCCTGTTGTTCCGCAAAAGGCAAGCGACCATAAAGAGGTGCCAGGAGGATGTGATTCCCGGAAATCTTCTGCTGCAAATGCCTGTGCAGAGAATGGATTTCTTTTTCTCCCGGAAGGAATACCAGTACACTTCCGCTTTCTTCCTGCAAGGCGGTTTCCAAGGCAGAAAGAGTTTTTTCGACGAGGCCCCGTAGGCGCGGCAGAGGCAAGTGACGAATCACCACCGGGAAGGTTGTGTCCGGTGTAGATATCCATCGCCAATGCGGCAGCAGCGATTGCAGCCGGTCTTCCGGCAGCGTCGCCGACATGATGAGCAAACGCAGATCGGGGCGAAGGTGATGTTGCACATCGAGCAGGAAAGCCAGGGCCAAATCACCGGAAAGAGTCCTTTCGTGAAACTCGTCCAGGATCACCAGTCCGACACCCTCCAGCCCGGGGTCGTCCTGCAAAATTCGAATTAAAACCCCTTCGGTCACTACTTCGATGCGGGTAGAGGGACCGACCACGGTCTCCGACCGCATGCGATATCCGACTGTTTGTCCAACCTTTTCCCCGAGAAGGGAAGCGGAAAAAGCAGCGCAGGCCCGTGCCGCCAACCGCCGTGGCTCTTGAAGCAAAATCTTGCGACCGGCCATCCAGGGTTCCCGGTATAAAGCCAGAGGGACGCGGGTTGTTTTCCCTGCCCCGGGAGCGGCCTGAAAAACGACGGATTCTCCTGCCGACAGGAAAGAACGTATCTCCGGCAAAACGGAATCCACCGGCAATCGACCGTTGGGGGTACTCCTTGGATCACTCATTCCCCCTCCGATCAGAAAGGAATGCGGAAGTTATATCCGGCGGAGCCCCCTATCCGGAACAGAGGGGCTGACTGCCGTCTATAGCTTCTCAAAGCAATACACTTTGTTACGACCGGAGCGCTGCGCTTCGAAAAGGGCTCTTTTGACCGTCTGCACCAGCTCCGGATTAACCTTCCCCTGATGTACAAAGGGAGCCATCCCCGTACTGATGGTGGTCCGAATTCTCTCCGGAGTAAAAACGGTATTTTCCACCGATGTTTTCAAGCGTTGGGCAAAAGCCCAGGATTCTTCCAGGGTAGTGCTGCCGTGGAGGACGATGAATTCATCAAATCCGTAACGACCGGCAACATCCATCGGTCCCAGGTTGTCCTTGATCAGCTGACCGAACTCGAAGAGGAATTTCCCGGCGTTCTCCAATCCGTAAGTATTGATGATCGCTTTGGAGTTGTCGATATCCATCAAGAGCAGGGAAAAATTCTCATGTGTATCCTGCCCGCGCTTGATGGCCGCCTGCAATTTCAGCAGGAAATGTCCATAGCGATCCAGCCCGGTCTCCTTGTCGACGATCTCCAGCCGGACAATGTCGTCGTGCAGCCGGGCTTTATGTATGGCTAATCCGGCCACATCGGCGAAAGCCTGAATGGCGGGCACGTCTTCTTCCTGAAAGCAGTTCTTTTTCTTGCTGTCCAGGTAGAGAAAACCCAGAGTCCGCTGGTCGATACTGATCTGCACGGCGATGCAGGAGGCGAACGGATTTTCCAGACCGATCTCCGATGCGATTTCGGGATGAGCTTCACTGTCAGCGATCAGGATCGGCTTCCCGGTCCACAGGAGTTCTCCAATGGCACCGGTGGCCAACTTCCGGCGATAAGCCTTACAGAAGGTATAGGAGATCCCATGGCAATTTTCGATGCTCAAATACTCCGTCTTGCTGTCGATCAATACGACGGCACAGCTTTGACAGTGGTAATTCTGGACCACCTTTTCCACCAGAGCGTGCAGGGCCTTCTCATAGTGGTTGGTGTTGCTGACCAGATGCAATAACTCAGAGATGGATTTAAGTGAGGTATTCATGGTTCAATTATAGCAATTATTTTCATGGAAATCAATTCTCTCCATCCATTTTCCGGTGCGAGACGGGAGTGTTTGCCGCCACATCGGGATACCTTGGTGCCGGGTGAGACAACAGAGGGCCTGCTATTGCTGCGACCGTGGAAAAGTGCGTATAATGAAAGAAAAGGCCATGAGCAGCAACAGGCCGGGCACGGAAAGGAGGATGTATCTATGAGCAGGATTTATTCGGACAACGCCCAATCGATCGGCAATACCCCGCTGGTTCGGTTGAATCGAATGACTCAAGGTCTGAAGGCCACTGTTCTTGCCAAGATAGAGGGGCGGAATCCGGCCTACAGTGTAAAATGCCGGACCGGTGCCGCTATGATTTGGGACGCGGAAAATCGTGGACTGTTGAAGCTGGGGATGGAAATCATCGAGCCGACCAGCGGAAATACCGGAATCGCACTTGCTTTTGTGGCCGCGACCCGCGGATACAGAATCACTCTGACCATGCCGGAAACCATGAGCATCGAACGCCGGCGCATTCTGGCGGCGCTGGGAGCGGATTTGCGACTGACTCCGAGCAGCGAAGGGATGAAGGGATCTATCCGTCTGGCGGAAGAGATTGCAGCTTCCGATCCGTCCCATTTTTTCCTGCCACACCAGTTTAAAAATCCGGCCAATCCGGAAATTCATCGTAAAACCACCGGACCGGAGATATGGAACGATAGCGATGGGAATGTCGATGCGGTGGTAGCCGGGGTCGGAACCGGAGGCACCCTGACCGGGATTTCCCGATGCTTAAAATTGGACCATGCCGCCCAGGTGATTTCAGTGGCCGTCGAACCGCAAGAAAGTCCGGTCATTTCTCAAAGACTTGCCGGCCAGGAGCTCATTCCGGGTGCCCACAAGATCCAGGGTATCGGGGCAGGTTTTATCCCGGACAACCTCGACCTCAGCCTGATCGATCGTGTGGAGCAGGTGGAAAGTGCCGAAGCCATGGAATTTTCACGACGGCTCATGCGGGAGGAGGGCATCCTTTCGGGAATATCTTCCGGTGCAGCAGCGGCGGCGGCGTTACGCCTGGCCAAAGAAGAACCCTTTTGCGGAAAAACCTTGGTGGTCATCCTCCCTGATCTGGGGGAGCGATATCTGTCCACTTCTCTTTTCGATGAATCCCGGTTCAGCTCCCTGCCGCTATAGACTTCCGGAATCCAGTTGGTATTCCCCTGGCGGCACAAGGAATACCCACTGGCGACATAGGGGACACCCACTCATTCTCGGGAAAAAAGCCGGATTCACCCTGAAAGCGATAAAGGATTTCATTCGATCGCTTCCGCCATACCAGATGCTCTGTTCTCCCCTTACGCCATTGATTTGGCATCAGGATCAGGCTGCATCAGACCAAGAACATTGCCGTCCAAATCTTTGATATAGGCCAACCAACCCACCCCGGGGATGGGCATTTTCGGCAAAGCGATTTCGGCACCGAGATCGACCGCCCTGGTCATGGTATCGTCGAGCGATTCAACCTGAACGGTGCAAATGAAGGCGTTCACCCATTCGCCGGATGTCCCGCTGCATTGAGGGCGTCGGAGTAAGCCTCCATCAATGCCGGGCTGGTCCGAAGGTCCGGTTTCAATCAGCCAGTATTCGATATCTCCCCATCGATTGAACTTCCATCCGAAAATCTCAGTATAAAAATGCATCAGTTTCTGCGGATTGGAAGCATGAATTTCGAAATGGACAATACGAGACATAAGCACCTCCGATCTCTTGGATTCTAAGTTCCCTTTTCCCTTGTAAGATTTTTACCTTTCACCTAATTCATTTTAAAATCTTTTCAGAAAATGCCGCAGGCGAGATGCCGGTAACTTCCGTTTTTTTTCGCATCCGCTTTGTGGATCGTTAAACTCCCCGTTCCAGCCCCGGCCACAGGATTTTGTGGAGCTGCAACTGCAGGCGCACCGGGAGATGGTCCCGCAGAATCCAGGAGGCAAGCTCCTGTGGCTGCAGAAAGCCCTGAGCGGCGGAAAAGAGGACCTTACACCTTCCAGGCAAGCGGTAGCGGGAAAGGACCTCACAGGCAAAACGGTAGTCCTCCTGGTGACAGAGAACAAACTTTACTTCATCCTGCTCCCTGAGCAAAGACAGATTGGACCAGTCGTTTTGTTCCACCTCTCCGCTCCCCGGGCACTTCACATCCAGGATGGTGATCACCCGCGGATCCAGTTTGCCGATGGGAAGGCACCCGCAGGTTTCCACTAAAACGGTTCGTTGGTCCTCTAAAAGCAATCGAATCAGTTCGTAAACCTCTGTCTGTAACAGGGGTTCGCCCCCGGTCAGCAAGACCGGATGCGGACCATGGGCGCGAACAGCGGCAAGGATTTCTTCGATGGATTGCTCTTCTCCCTTCTCCCAGGCATAGGAGGAATCACAATAGCGACAACGCAAGGGACACCCGCTCATGCGGACGAAAATGAATGGATAGCCGGAGAAACTGGATTCACCCTGGAGGCTATAAAAGATCTCGCTGATCCACATAGATGCTGAAGTCGCAAAAAAACAGGAAGCTTGTAGTTCCGCGTTTACGCGGCATCCCATGGATCCACGAAAGCCTGTATCTACGAGGCACCGCCTAAAGACGGAACTACAAACACGATCCGTTTTTCTATCAGAATCAATTTTTATGTACTTACCATAGAAGTAAGAATTGTTCCCCCACCAACCAGGTCAGAGCGGCTGTTCCACAACCTGCCGGATAATAGCACTGGTAGACAAACCTTCGACCACGGGAATATTCAGCACTCTTCCGCCACGGGCCCATACGACTTCCCGCCCCACGATCGTATCGATGGACCAGTCTCCTCCCTTTACCAGAACATCGGGTTGGACCGCCTCAATCAATTCCTGGGGAGTCGGTTCATCGAACAGGCTCACATAATCGACCATTTCCATTGCGGCCAGGACCTCGGCCCGGTCCTCTTCCGGGATGATCGGACGGTTGGGTCCCTTGATCGCCTGCACCGAAGCATCGCTGTTCAATCCTATGACGAGCAGGTCCCCCAGGGACCGTGCTTCCGCCAGATAGCGTAAATGACCTATGTGTAACAGATCGAAGCAACCATTGGTAAATACGACCTTCTTCCCCAGCCGGCGTTCCCCCTCCAACTGCAGGGACAGCCTTTCCCGTGAAAGTACCGTGTGTTTCTTGGCATTCATCCGCGGAATCTCCTTAAGGAATCTCCTTTTTGTCCTGGGGAAGCGACTGGAATTCCCCACTGGTGGATATCTCCTTGATTTCCAGAGTCACGTGGACCGGTTCGATCTGCTCCACCCGCAGGTTCCCTGCCATATCGGCGATGGTCACCGAGGTGCGGAAAGAATTTTTCAGTCCGTTGACCGAAATCGGATTCGTGGGAATATTTCTCAGTGATTCGATTTGACCGGCAGGTCCGGAGACCATGGTCGTTTCCGGAAGAACATGCACATCCGAGATCCTGTATCCGGGGGCGACGCTTCCTTCCAGGGTTGGAATGATCTTCACCGATTTTCGTGCGGTTTTATCCAGTCGTAAAGCCAGACGTGTCGGACTCACACGCAATACTTCGGCTATGTCGGGGGCCTTGACACTGGACAGTTCTACGTTAAAAACGTGGGTGCCCGGTTCCACTCCCTGCAGATTGATCACCACCGCCAGGTCAGACGCCTGAATCGCTTTCCCTGGAGGGGCCAGGAGCAAAACATCGAAATGATTGACCACCGGACCGGCAATTTCCATATTTTCCGGCAAATTGCGAAATTCCAGACGCACATTGGGAATAAGACGCTCCACCGGCCTCTCTCCCACGACAATGAGCCGTAAGAGGAGGGCCAGGGCCAGGGCAATAAGCTTCAATCGCCAATTCCTAAGCAGAAGGTTTCTTATGTCCCCGAATGAAATCATAGAATCGAACAAAGAAAGAAGGGGTTTGTTGTTTCAATGTCTGTGACTCGAAGGCATGATGTAAAAAAACAGTCAATTTTTTCACATCGAGACGGGAAGTGATTTCCCCGCCGATCACTCCGGAGATCGATCCGGTCTCTTCGGAAACCACAATAGCCACGGCATCGGTCTGCTCGGTGATTCCGATGGCGGCACGATGGCGGGTGCCCAATGCCTTGCTGAATTCCGGATTGACCGTCAGTGGTAAGAAACATACGGCAGCGGCGATGCGCCGGCCCTGAATGATACAGGCTCCATCATGGAGCGGGGTGTTGGGAATGAAGATATTATTCAGCAAGTCATAGGTCAGAACGGCATCCAGACGTATCCCGCTCTCTATATAGTCCCTCAGCCCTATCTCCCGTTCCAGAACCATCAGAGCCCCGATACGTTTGGAGGCCATGGTGGCGGCTGCCTGTACAACCTCCTCATAGTAGTTTTCGCGAGGCTGACTTTCTTCCCAGAAAAAGATGCGATTTCGCCCGAGATGTGCCAAGCCACGCCGTATCTCCGCCTGATAAAGCACAATCAAGGCGAACACACTGTAGGAAAAGAGATTTTCCAGTATCCAGTACAGCGTGCGCAGATGCAGAGACCGGACCGTAAAAAAGAAAACTCCTAAAACGGCCAGACCGACGGCCATATGGAAACCGAGTGTGCCGCGGATCAGCAGGAGGATCCGATAAAGAATCAAGGCCACCAGCAGGAGATCGAGCAGATCCCACCAACCGAACCGTCCGATCTGCAAGTAATCGTAAATTGTCCTTAAAATATCCTGCATAGCTCTAGTTTTCCATGCCGGAGGGACCGGAGTCAACCCTGAATTTCTATAAATACCGGTATTCTCTTATCGTTAGCGGATCCCTACCCATTTCCCGTATGCTTCCATCTTTACCGGCAAAAAGCAGTACACCTCGCCCTCGTCCCATTGTAAAATCGTTACAACAACAAAAAGTGAGGAGGATTCGCCATTGTCGCTCGAAGACCCTGATCTGCAGCAACAAAAAGAAACCACTTTAATGGCGCTATTTCAAGCCATCTCTGTGTCCCTTCTAGTTCTGGAACGAGATTTCACCATCTGGATGATGAACGCCAGCGCCGCTGCCTGGCTGGAAAAGAATCCCCAAGATCTCAAAGGGCAACCTCTTTGGAAGTTCCTCTCTCCCGAAGAATTTCTCACCATAGACAGACACTTGCAGCAGGTTTTGCAGACCAAGCAAACCGTCTTTTTCCGGGGAACTCATCAGCAAAGAGAATACGGACATACGTTTTTCCCGATTTTAGACGCCTCTGGATCGGTCGTGTACCTGGCGCTCACGGGACGTGACATCAGTGAACACGTCCAATTGGAGAGAGACCTATGGGAAGGTCGACAGGCATTACAGAATGCCCTTGACGGTACGAGAGCGGGTTTATGGGATTGGCATATACCATCCGGTGCGGTTTCTTTCAATGAACGTTGGGCCGAGATTGCCGGATATACCTTAGAGGAGTTACAACCGGTTGACATACAGACTTGGATCCGCCTGTGTCATCCGGACGATCTGCAAAAATCCGATCAACTGTTACAACGTTTATTCCGGCATGAGGAAGAGCACTATCACTGCAATTGCCGTATCCGGCACAAAAACGGGGAGTGGGTCTGGGTGACCGACAGCGGCAAGATCGTGGAATGGAGCGAAGACGGAAAACCTTTGCGCATGATCGGTACCCATATCGATATCACCGAGGAGAAGCGCCGGGAAAATGCTCTTTTTTTCCGCTCATCGATCCTGGACCAGATTTCGGACATGGTTGCCACCACCGATCTCAGCGGTAACATCACCTATATCAACCAGGCATTGATAGACTATGCAGGGTGTTCCGCAACGGCATTGGTCGGTCAACCATTCGAGCGGTTGACCACAGGTTTTACCAATCCGCCTTCCCGGGAACAGATCCTCACCCAGACACTGGAGAAAAGTAAATGGCAAAGTGAATTAGTACGAAGCGATTCTGCCGGAAAATCGAAGATACTGGAGTGCAACACCCAGATACTTCATGACGCCCAGGGCAATCCCTCCGGCATTTGCTGCATCATGAAGGATGTCAGCGAACGCAAGCAGGCGGAAGAGGAACTTCACCGGAAAACCAATGAATTGGACCTCTATTTCACTTCCAGCCTCGACCTTCTGTGCATCGCCGATAACGACGGCTACTTTCGCCGGCTCAATCCCGAATGGGAAAGAACGCTAGGCTACTCCTTGTCCGAATTGGTAGGCCGGTCCTTTTTCAGCTTGATTCATCCGGAAGATCTGGAAACCACCTATGCCGCCGTCAATCGACTGAAACAACAGAATCCGGTTCTCAGTTTCGAAAACCGGTACCGCACCAAAGACGGCGATTATCGTTGGATCGAATGGCGGTCCTTTCCCGCAGGAAACGCGATCTACGCCGTAGCCCGGGACATCACCGTCCGTAAGGCCGTGGAAGAATCTCTGCGCAATCGTCAGCAGCAGTTTTATTCTCTCTTCCATAATATGCAGGAGGGAGTGGCCCTCCACGAAGTCATCTTGGGCGATGACGGACAAATCGTCAACTACCGTATCATAGAGGTAAATCCCAAATATGAACAGATTTTAGGTATTCCCGCCGCGAATATTACCGGAAAACTGGCCACCGAAGTCTATGGCGTTCAGGCACCTCCTTATCTCAAGGAGTTTTCCGATGTCGCCCTATCGGGGGTCCCATCCCAACTGGAAGTCTACTTTCAACCTCTGGAGAAACATTTTTCCATATCGATTGCCCCCTGGGG
>CAZTVS010000041.1:0-17289 GCA_964617125.1 uncultured Acidobacteriota bacterium | reverse complement strand
AAGTCTACTTTCAACCTCTGGAGAAACATTTTTCCATATCGATTGCCCCCTGGGGGAAAAACGGATTTGCCACCATATTCAGCGATGTCTCGGAACGGGTTCGTAACGAACGGGCGCTCCGCGAAAGCGAAGAGCGTTTCCGCCGCATCGCCGAGAATTCTCCTGATGTCATTTTCCGCATGTCCCTCGCTGACGGCCGTTATCACTATGTGAGTCCGGCTGCGGAGAAAGTGCTGGGGTACTCCGCGGAAGAAATCTACGCCGAACCGTTGCTCGTTGCCCGTGTCATCCATCCTTCCTGGCGTGATTATTTCCGAAGGGAATGGGCGAATCTTCTGGCAGGCAAAGTACCTCTCTTCTATGAATTTCAGATCATGGATAAATCCGGGGCCGGCCGCTGGCTGTTCCAGCGCAACCAGCTAATTCTGGACGAAGAAGGAAAGCCGGCTTTTCTGGAAGGTTCGATCACCGACATTACCGAAAGGAAGCAAGCGGAAGAGGCCCTGGAACAGAGCGCCCAACAGCTGAAGGACCTTGTGGAATATGCGCCATTCGGCGTTCTCCTCACGGAAGGACCGGAGCAGACGGTCCGAATGATGAACAGTACCTTCACCGGTATCCTAGGCTACACGCTGGCAGAGGTACCGGATGTGACCCACTGGTGGCCCCTGGCTTATCCGGAAGAAGGGTACCGGGGTCGGATGAAAACGGAATGGACCGAAGGAATTCGCAAGTCCTATGCCATACACACCACCTTCTGGGTAAGGGATGCGAATGTCACCTGCAAAGACGGCACCATCCGCTCCATGGATATCTGCATGGCCAACCTGGATTCCTTTCAGGTCATTTTCTTTCTCGATCGCACGGCTTATAAGCTCGCAGAGGACCGGCTGCGCCAAAGCGAACATCGCTTTCGCACCTATATCAATGAAGCACCCGATGGTGTTTTTATTCTGGATGGAGAGGGTTTATGCCAGGAGGCCAACCCATCCCTATGCAACATGCTCGGATACACCTATCAGGAAATGAAATCCATGTCCCTGGGTGACATCTGCATAGAAAAGCACGCCACCAAAGGACAGGAATTCCTCGAGCAATTGCGCAATGCCAATCGACGAAACGATGAACTCGTTTTCACCCGGAAAGACGGCAGGAAAATCGACGTCTGGATCGATGCCGTCAAATTGCCCAACGGACACCTGATGGCTTTTTGCCATGATATTACGGAACGTAAACATCTGGAGGAGCGGCTGCAGGAGGCACAAAAGATGGAAGCCATCGGAAGGCTGGCCGGAGGGATCGCTCATGATTTCAACAACCTGTTACAGGTGATCAACGGCAATGCCGATATGGCGATGCAGGAACTTCTGCCCGATAATCCGGCCTATGGCCTGATGGAAGAAGTTCATAAAGCGGGTATGCGCGCTGCAAAACTTGTAGGGCAGCTTCTGGCCTTCAGCCGGAGGCAGGTGATCCGTCCCGACCTCCTCCATCTGAACGATGTGATTTCCGGACTCCTGAAAATGCTCAACCGTATTCTCGGCGAACATATCCAGATAGAATTTCATGCCGATCCTGCGCTGGGAACGATACTCGCTGACCGGATTCAGATGGAACAGATCCTCTTGAATCTCTGCGCTAATGCCCGAGATGCCATGCCGGAAGGAGGACTGCTGACCATGGAAACATGCAACATCACCATGGACAGCGATTTTTGTACTCTGCACAAATGGGCCAAAATCGGCAGTTATGTATTCCTCAGAATCGCCGACAATGGATGCGGAATGAATACCGATACACTGGAACACCTTTGGGAACCCTTCTTTACCACCAAAGACATCAGCAAAGGTACCGGCCTCGGCCTGGCTACCGTTTATGGGGTCGTCCGACAACATGAAGGGATTATCAATGTTTATAGTGAATTGGGTAAAGGTACCGAATTCAAGATCTATTTTCCCAGAGCCGAAACCATATCCTGTGAAAAAGAAATTCCCGCCGGCGCACTGCCGGAATCCGGCACGGAGACCATTCTGGTGGCGGAAGATGAAGAGATGGTGCGAAATCTGACCCGGCGCATTCTGGAAAATGCCGGATATACCGTCTGGACCGCAGGCAATGGCCAGGATGCCGTTACACTCTGCGATTCACTGGGCGATAAGATTGATCTGGCTCTGCTCGATGTAGTGATGCCCGGGATGGGAGGTCGTGCGGTTTACGAACGTCTTAAAGTAAAATTCCCCCGGATGCGTTTTCTTTTTGCCAGCGGATACAACGTCAATGCCATACATACGAACTTTGTTCTTGAAGAGGGGTTCGAACTCATCGAAAAACCTTTCAGCCGCCAACAGCTACTCTCGATCGTACGTCGCATCCTCGACAGCTAGTCTTGGAAGACACATGATGCATTTCATCGTCTCTCGTGATCGGACATAGGATCCGACTGCCGAATGGCATCGGCGATTTTTACTGCCTGGCGGGTTGGCATAACATCATGAACCCTGAGGAGGCAGGCGCCATGAAGAACAGCAGTGATCCCGGCAGCCAGGCTCCCCAACAGACGTTCCGAGGGTTCTGCCTGATTCAGGAGCTGACCTAGAAACCGTTTCCGGGACACACCCACCATCACCGGAAAGCCCGGCGGACGGACCTCATCGAGCCTTCGCAGCAACAACAGATTCTCCCGGGTATTTTTGCCAAAACCTATCCCCGGATCCAAAAGAAGGCGATCGGCAGAAACCCCTTTTTGCCGAGCTTTTTCAATCGACTGTTGCCATCCTTCCTTGACCTCCCGCAGAATGTCAGTAGAGGCCTCGATCTCATGCATGTCGGCGGGTGTACCGCGAATGTGCCCGAGGATCAGAGCGGCCCCTGTCGTGGACGCCACCTCCGCCAGTTGGGTGTCCCAGAGGAGACCACTGATGTCATTGATGATCGAGGCCCCGGCCTGAATCGCCTGTTGGGCAACAGAGGCCTTGACGGTATCGACCGAGATCGGCACATCGGTTTCACCGGCAAGGGTTTGTATGACAGGCAGTATGCGGGATAGTTCCTCGTCGGCGGAAACCGGTCGCGATCCGGGGCGGGTGGATTCCCCTCCGATGTCCAGAATGTCGGCCCCTTCTTTTATCAGCGTCAACCCATGTCGTACGGCATCTTCCACCCGCAGGAAGCGGTTACCGTCGGAAAAGGAATCCGGAGTGACATTCAGAATAGCCATGATCCTGGTTTCTTCTCCCAGGACCATGGATCGATGATCGAAACGAAGAGTAAAAGAAATGGCAATAACCTTTCCGTCGATCCGCCGGACCGGATACCGATCAGGCAGGAGCGGGACGTTCTTCCGCATTGATCAGGGGAGGAACCGCCAGACCGGCCTCTTTTTCCTTTGTTTTTCCATCCGGAGGAGGGAGACTTTTTCCGGTGCCGTGAGCGGAGAGACTTTTCGGTAGAGGTTCCCCTTTGATCACGGCCTCAATCTGAGGATTGTCCAGAACCTCCTGCTCCAGCAGTGTTTCCGCAAGGCGGATCATCGCGTCCCGGTTTTCTTCCAGGATGGATTTTGCCTTATTGTAGCCATCCATCACCAGGCGGCGCACCTCCTGATCGATACCCATGGCGGTTTCTTCGCTATAATCCTGATGACGGGAAAGCTCTCTTCCCAAAAAGATCTGCTCTTCCCGCTTACCGAAGGCCAGCGGCCCCATGATATCGCTCATGCCCCATTCGCAGACCATCTTGCGGGCCCGCTCCGTGGCTACCTCGATGTCATTGGCAGCTCCGGTGGTGATGGTATTCAAAAACAGCTCCTCGGCCAGACGACCGCCCATCATAATGGCAATCTGGCTTTGTACGTAATCGCGGGAATAGTTGTGTTTTTCGTCCTGGGGCAGTTGTTGGGTCAGTCCCAGGGCCATACCCCGAGGGATGATGGTCACCTTATGCAAAGGTTCGGCATCCGGCAGATGAAACGCAACCAGGGCATGTCCCGCTTCGTGATAAGCCGTTATACGTTTTTCTTTCTCGGTAATGACCATCGACCGGCGCTCTTTTCCCATGAGTACCTTGTCTTTGGCGCCCTCGAAATCCGCCATGGCCACATTCTTGTGATCATAACGGGCGGCATTCAAGGCCGCTTCGTTGACCAGGTTGGCAAGCTGCGCTCCGGAAAATCCTGGCGTACCCCGGGCCAGGATAGAGATATCGACATCCTCCGACAGAGGTATCTTGGTCGTGTGTACCTTCAGAATGGCCTCCCGACCGCGTACGTCCGGCAACGATACCACTACCTGCCGATCGAACCGGCCGGCCCGCAGAAGTGCCGGATCCAGCACATCCGGTCGGTTGGTGGCGGCGATCAGGATCACTCCTTCCGTCGATTCGAATCCGTCCATTTCCACCAGCAGCTGGTTCAGCGTCTGTTCCCGTTCATCGTGTCCTCCGCCCAGACCCGCACCACGATGGCGTCCGACGGCATCGATCTCATCGATAAATATGATGCAGGGGGCGTTCTTCTTTCCTTGTTCGAAGAGATCGCGCACCCGCGAGGCCCCGACTCCGACAAACATCTCGACAAAGTCCGACCCGCTGATGGAGAAGAAGGGCACATTGGCCTCGCCGGCGATGGCTCTGGCGAGAAGGGTTTTACCGGTCCCCGGAGGTCCGATCAGCAATACGCCTTTGGGAATTCGCCCGCCCAGTTTCTGGAATTTCTGAGGTTCGCGAAGAAATTCGATGATCTCCGTCAATTCTTCTTTCGCCTCATCCACGCCCTCGACGTCCTTGAAAGTGGCTTTTTTCTGTTGATTGGACAGAAGCCGGGCCCGGCTCTTGCCAAAAGACAGAGCCTTGCTCCCGCCACTCTGCATCTGTCGCATGAGAAACAGCCAGAACCCAATAAAAAGGATAAAGGGAAACCAACTGGTCAGGAAGATATACAGCCAGGACCCACGATCGGACTTCTCGATTTTGACGCGGGCGCCGGCATTGACCACATCCTTGGCCAGATCCAAGTTAGAATCGGGGGGTACATTGGTCTTGAATTTTGTGCCTCCGACAAGGGCACCCTGGACCTCGTCTCCGAGGATGGTGGCCGATTCGACATTCTTGCGGGCAAGATGATCGTAAAATTCCGAAAAGGAAATAACGGTAACGTCCGTCTGTCGATAACCGTTGAATACGTTGATCAACAGAATCACCGAGATGATGATCGCCACCCATATCAATATATTTTTCAAGGGACCGTTCAAAGTGTGATCTCCCATGCCTATCTTCGTCTTAAGCAGGAATCGGCGTGTTCTGCCGATTGCCCTAAAGTATTCATTATAGCAAAAAAATCAAAGTTTCCAACTTTCCGAGTCATTCTCCCCATGGGCTTTTCTCTATTGCCGACACCAGTACCCTTCCCCTTCGGAAGAAAAGGAGAAAAGAGTGGAGCAGGCCGGAAGGTCTGAAATACCGAATAAGGATGTTATTCGCAGCCGGGTCCGAGGCTAACTTTATGCAACGAAATTCAGCAGTTGTCCCCGGCTCATGGTATCGTATTGGACCTCGATGGCCCCGCCGTTTCGCCTGGAAATGGAATAATTCAAAGGCGTCGTGGAGGAAAATTCCCCTGGCACCGCTGCCTTGGTCGGTGTGGTAACTTGCCTCTGCGGTGATGGCGACAAGGTGTATAGGCCGGATTGAGTGTCGTCTTCGCCTTGGGGAAGCACAGTCACGGTGCTGGCTTCAATATCAATGTAATCGACCGCTTCCTGGCCGGCGTAGGCAGAGCTCCCGTAGGAACGGTTGCCTCTCCCCTGCCCCCGGGGTTGGATGGCCGTCAGCTGTTCGGTCTGCAGGGATGTGCCTCTATCTTCATAGACACCAATCCCTCTCTGCAGTCTAGTTACATCCATAGGATTTAAATTACCATCGACGATCGATTATCGCTGCCACATCCCCAGGCAAATTATTGGAGCAACAGGGTCTGCTTGTCAAGCATGATAAGAGGGAAAAAATCGGATAACGTACTCTAGTGCAAAAGGATAGGCGCATCCGGCCTTCACCGGTTCTTTACTTCGAACCATCGTTATTTTGCTTCAATGTCTTTTCCAGGAAGGAACGCAATATCTTACTGCGTGCCGGATGTCGCAACTTACGCAGGGCCTTGGATTCAATCTGCCGAATTCTTTCTCTGGTCACGGAAAAACGCTTGCCGACTTCATCCAGCGTATGTTCCAGGCCATCCTGGATTCCGTATCGCAGCCGCAGCACATCCGCTTCGCGTGGAGTGAGCTGCTGCAGGGCCGATTGAGTCTGCTCCTCCAGTCGCCGGAAGACGACCGCATCGACCGGAGAGATACTGGATGGATCTTCCAGCAGGTCCCCCAGGTGACTCTCCTCGTCTTCGCCGACCGGGGTTTCCAGGGAAATCGGCTGCAGGGAATACTTTAAAGCCTTCCGCACCTTCTGAATAGGAAGTTTGATGCGCTCGGCTATCTCCTCGCAGGTAGGCTCCTTCCCCTTTTCCTGGATCAGCATACGCATGGCTTTCATGACCCGGTTGATGTTCTCCGTCATGTGGACCGGAATACGAATGGTCCGTGCCTGATCGGCAATGGCCCGGGTGATGGCCTGACGGATCCACCAGGTGGCATAGGTGGAAAATTTGTATCCGCGGCGATAATCGAATTTATCGGCGGCCCGCATCAGGCCGATGTTACCTTCCTGGATCAGGTCCAGAAACTGCAATCCGCGATTGGAATATTTTTTGGCGATGGAAACGACCAGCCGGAGATTGGCTTCCACTAATTCCCTTTTGGCTTCTTCCGCCTTCGTTTCCCCATTTTTAATGGTGTTCAGAGAACGTTTCAGTTCGGCAAGAGTCTGGTTGTGCTTCTTTTCGAAGTCGGTCAGTCGTTTCCTGGCCGTTTCCAGTTTTTTCAGCTGGAGCGCAGCGGACCGGGTGCCGCTGCCTTTTCCCTTGGAAGCCGGAGCTGCCGACAGCTCTTCCAATTCTTTTTCCAGTTTTTGCGCCCCGGCTGCCACTTTGGCGATACATTCCCTAAGATGGATTCGGTATCCGGTGGTTAGATCGAGCCCTTCGATCATCCGCGTAATGGAGACACGGCACTTGGCTATCTGCACCAGCATCTTTCTTCTTTTCTTCGAACGGGTCCCGATCTTCTCCAGTTCCTGCCGCAGCCTTTTGGTCTCCTCATCCAACTGGGCCACCGATTCGATGGTTTCCAGCAGCCTGCGTTTTCTCTCATGGAGCAGGACCCCTTTCTCTTCCTCCTCATTGATGGCAAGAACGTCATGGACCGAGATTCTGTCTGCGATCAGCCTCTTTTTAAGGACAAATATCTCCTGCAGGGTGATGGGAGAGCGGGCCAGCGCTTTGTTTACCATCCTTCGGCCAAGATCCATGCGCTGGGCCAGTTGGCTCTCCCCTTCCCGGCTGATCAGCGGCAGATGCCCCATCTGTCGCAAATAGAGCCGAACCGGTTCATTGTCCCGATGCGTGCTTTTTTCCGGAACCTCTCTTTCCAGTTCCTGATCTCCGGAGGATGTCTCCAGGCCAAGCACCTGCAAGGTCTCTTTTTCCAGCGGACGCCTGTTCCCGTAACCCACCGTGCAGGGTTCCGATTCCAGTATTTCTACGCCGGATTCCCCCAGGAGAGCGAAAAGGGACTCCAGCATTTCCTCCGAGGCGGCGATGTCGTCGGGCAACATCTCATTGATTTCATCGTATAGAAGGTATCCCCGCTCCTTTCCCAGAACGAGAATTTCCTTTACTTCATCGAACCTGTCGATCATAGACAATCTGCTTTCATCCTCCTACTCGGCAGTTCGAACATTGGTTCCTTTACTCTATCTGAAGATGAATTCTATCCCAAGTGGATCACGGAATTCTGTCCTTTTCCTAAAGGAATTCAAAGTTTTTTCAAATCCCGGCTGATGGCAATTTTTCTTTGCGACAGCCGGAGCAGTTCCTCCTCCTCCAGCGGAACCCGGCTTTTTTCTATCTTGCTCTGGATCCGTCGCAATTCCCGCTCCAGCTGCAGACGTTTCAGGGCATCGATACTTTTAATCGCATCTTCAAACGGGATGGCTGGAGCATCCTCCTGAAAATAGATGGCGGAGAGCATGGCAACGTCGTCGGCCTCCTGAAGCTTAGCCTCCAGTTCGGAAAAAGAGAAACGGCCTTTGCTTTCATGCAGCTCGCGCATGGACTGCAGGATGGAAGCGGAGCGAAGATGGTCCATATCCTCCACTTCCCGTAGAAAGGGAAAAAGACTGTCGCGCAAGGCTTCATCGGTCAGCATGCAACGAAGAAGTTTCTTTTCTGCCGGCAGCAGTTCAGGAGCTCGCTCGATCTTGCGCTCATCGATCGTGACCCGCCGATTCATGGCTGCCTGACGGAATTCGGCCAGGACAACCGATTCCTCTAGACGCAGGCGATGAGCCAGACGGCTGACGTACTCGAGTCGCTCCACCTGATTGTTGACCTTGGACAAGAAAGGCAGAACACTGTTGAGCACCTGTATCTGATAGCCCGACCGGTGCTCTCCCCCGCCGGAGCTTTTCATGGCTTCTTCCGTCAGAAATTCCAGATAGGGCACGGAGCGGCGCAGCTGCTGTCGATACGCATCGGCACCCAGCTTACGAATGGCCGCATCGGGATCGAGACCCTCCGGAAGCACCAGGACGTTGACCCGAAAACCCTCCTCTAGCAAAAGATCCAGGGAGCGCCGAGCAGCGTTCACTCCGGCGGCATCAGGATCATAATTGACGATGACCTTTTGCGTATAACGGGCCAGAATCCGTGCCTGGTTTTGCGTAAGACTCGTACCCAGAGAAGCGACTACGTTTCCCACCCCTGCCTGCTGCGCCGAGATGCAATCCATGTACCCTTCGACTAAAACCACGAAATTGGTTTTCCGGATCGTTTCTCTGGCGGAATGCAATCCAAAGAGACAGCGCCCCTTGGAATAGACGGGGGTTTCCGGAGAGTTGATGTACTTCGGCATCCCGTCGTCCAGAACCCGCCCGCCGAAAGCGATGGTCTTGCCGCTGAGATCACGAATCGGTATGATCAGGCGTCGGCGAAAGATGTCATAGAAGCCCGGACCGTTCTCCGATTTCCGGGCCAGACCGGCTTGAGCGATCCTGTCGGCGGGGAAACCCTTTCCCAGCAGATGACGGCACAATCGGTCTCCGGTTCCGGGAGCATATCCGATACCGAAACGGGAAACCGTCTCCGGACTCAGGTCCCGCCGTTGCAGGTAACGCCGTGCCGGATCGGCTTCGGCATCGTTTTGCAACGATTGGGAGAAGTATTCGGCGGCACTGCGAAGTATGGCCAGCAATGTCTCCCGATCGGTTTCCCTTCCCTCATCCGGTTGGTCTATCGAGACCGGGATGGGAATGCCGTAACGCTCAGCCGCCCAGCGGACAGACTCCGGAAAAGTGAGATTTTCCGCCTGCATGAGAAACCGGAAGACATCCCCGGAGGCACCGCAACCAAAACAGTGGAACCACTGCCGTTCTTCACTTACGTTGAAGGAGGGGGTTTTCTCCTGATGAAAGGGGCAGAGTCCGACGAAATTCCGGCCCCTTTTTTTTAGATTGAGAAAGGAACCAACAATTTCCACAATGCTGGCCGCATTGCGTACCTCCTGCAGAAAAGCGTCCGAAAAAGCCATAGTCAAGATTATAACCGAGACTCTGCGATGGCCGGCACCGTATCCTGGTGAGGGCAACCGGAGCCTGCCAAGGATAAAACCGACCAGCCGCTTGACCGCAGTATCTGACTCTCTCTACAATATGCCCATGATAAAAAACATCTTTTCGTCTGCCGCTGATCGAAGGCAACTTACCGTTACCTTCTTTCTTTTTGCGTCTGTGTCCTTCCTCATTACCAACACCATGGCCGCTGAAACGCCATGGCTTCCTCTTCTTACCGGAAAAGGCCTGGAAGGTTGGAAGGCAGATTCCCAGGCCGATTCTTGGCACAGGGAAGGAGACACTCTCGTCGCTCGCGGGCCATCCTCCCTCCTGCGGTACCGAGGAAAATCCTTGCCCGCCAATCTGAAAAACTACGAATGGAAGGCAGAGGTCAAAACCACTCCGGGAACACGAGCCGCCGTTTGGCTCCAGCCGACCATCCCGGCAGTCGGCGCCCTGGAACAAAATTACGAAGTGACTCTGTCCAATACATCCGAAGCCTCTGCCGAGGGGTTGACGGACAAAAGCGGAAGTCTGCATGGAATCCGCCATGTATACAAAACGGCGGCTCAGGATGACGAATGGTTCCAGATACGCATCGTGGTTCAGGGAAAACATCTGCAAACCTTTATCAATGATGTCCGGACGGTCGATTACACGGAACCGGATATCCTTCCCCAGAACATTTCTCCTGTCAGAATCGGGCAGCAGAAAGGAACGGTTGCCCTGCGATGTCTCCATGCGGAAAAGGCAACCTATTTTAAAAATATTTTCCTACGCCCTCTACCGGAAGAGTTGCTGCAGAGTAAACCAAAGCCCTATTTCTCGCCCGACAAGAGGGCCCAGGTGGACCGGTTGATTCGTCAGGGTTTTCCGCTGATCGATTTCCATGTTCATCTGAAAGGGGGAGTCTCCCTGCAGGATGTAGTCGACAAATCCCTACAAACCGGCATATTTTGCGGAATTGCACCCAACTGCGGGATCGGTTTCCCCATAGACACCAACGACAAACTGGAACAGTTTTACGCCGAACATAAGAACATCCCCATCTTTCTGGCCATGCAGGCGGAGGGACGGGAATGGGTACGCACCTTCCAGAAGGAATCCATCGCCAAATTCGATTACGTTTTCACCGACGCCATGACCTTTACCGACGACAACGGCAAGCGCATGCGCCTATGGATCCAGGAGGAAGTGGGTGAAATCACCGATGCCCATGCCTTTGTGGAGATGTATGTACGGCGCATTCTCTCCGTACTGAACGAAGAAAAGATCGACATCTACGTCAATCCGACCTTTCTGCCCCAGGTCATCGCTTCGCGCTATGAGGAGCTTTGGACCGAAGCCCGCATGGGCCTGGTCGTCGATGCCCTGGTGAAAAACGGCATCGCCCTGGAGATCAATGCCCGCTATAAAATTCCCAGCGCCAAATTCATACGCCTGGCGAAATCCAAAGGGGTAAAGTTCGCCTTCGGCACCAACAATACCGATAAGGAGTTCGCCGATCTGGACTACTGCCTGCAGATCATGAAAGAGTGCGATCTGCAGCCGTCGGACATGTTTTTCCCCAAACCGGCGGGTCAAAAGCCGGTACAGATACGATAATCCATGTTACGTTCATTCTTTGACCGTAAGGAGTCATTTATGAAATTTAGATATAGCCTGCTGCTGACGGTTGTTCTGGTGATATTGATGGGTACGCTCCCGGTAAGCGCCGAAAAACAAATCGAGAAAGAGTATTTCACCGGAGGGTTCGCCATCGGCTGCCAGGCATATACCTTCAACCGTTTCAGTGCCTTCGAAGCCATCGAGAAATGCGCTCAGGCCAAGGGCAAGACCATCGAATTTTTTCCGGGACAGAAACTGAGCCAGGAAGAACCCGGCATTCGTGTCGATCACAATGCCGGCGAGGAGGTGATCGCCAAACTGCAGAAAAAACTGGCGGAACATCATATCAAGGCGGTCAATTACGGCGTTGTGGCCGTTCCCAAGGAAGAGACCGAAGCCCGCAAGATCTTCGATTTTGCCAAAAAGATGGGACTGAGGGCCATCACCACCGAATCGGTCGATTCTATCGATACCATCGAAAAACTGGTCCAGGAGTACGATATTGCCGTCGGCTACCACAACCATCCCCGCCAGGCGGACAACCCCAATTACAAGGTCTGGGACCCGAAATTCGTCCTGGAACTGGTAAAAAAGCGCGACCGCCGCATCGGCGCCGCCGTCGATACCGGCCATTGGCTCCGTTCGGAATTGAACCCGGTGCAGTCCTTGAAAATCCTCAAAGGACGTATCATCAGTGCCCATCTCAAAGATCTGAACAAAACGGGTAAAGATGCCCACGACGTCCCTTATGGAACCGGGGTGGCCGACATACAGGCATGTCTGCAGGAACTAACCAAACAGAAATTCACGGGAAACATAGCCATCGAGTATGAGTACAACTGGGAAAACTCGGTCCCCGAAGTCGCCCAGTGTATCGATTTTGTTGCCCGGCAGGGAATGGGTAAATAGGAACACGACACATCGGCACGGTAGCAGCCGGGGGTGTAGCGTAGCGAAACCCCTGGAAAACCGACCCTCTATAGAACAAGGTCTGACGGACCGCTACCAGGATGTTTCCTATTGCATGCCGGATGCGGTGATGGAGCCCAGACGGTAGGGGCAACCCTTGCGGTTGCCCTTCTACGTTTGTGATAGTGGCTCAAGGGCGACATCGAGGGTCGCCCCTACGAGGATGGCGATTGGCAGATCGCCAACGGGAGGGTTACGGCGCGCCGCCCAGCGATACGTTTTGGCATATCAAGAAAGTCAGGTATCGGCGCAGTGATGACCGAAATTCCATGTGAGTTTTCCGGACTTAGCCGGCAGGATGCCGGCGCTCCTGGCACTTTTCCCACGGACAACAAG
Source organism: uncultured Acidobacteriota bacterium (assembly GCA_964617125.1). Taxonomy (GTDB): domain Bacteria; phylum Acidobacteriota; class UBA6911; order CAINFC01; family CAINFC01; genus CAZTVS01. Next base: position 4,665 of record CAZTVS010000041.1, on the reverse strand, counting down.
CAGGACCGGCCGGCATGCCTATGCATGAGTTTGGAAGGTGGATGTCCAGAAAAGAATAATACCGATACGGATTTCTTCTGCGGATATGGTTTTCAAAGCGAAACGGTAAGTTCAGCGGTGAAAATCGGGCAGCCGGATGGAGGCCAATTTCTCCAGCTCCTCCTTCCATCGACTCGAATTCATGAGACGATGGGCAATCCGCATCTTTTGCATCGTATCGGCTCTGTCCCCGGGTAACGGCCTTTGATTGGCCATCTTTCGAAGAACATCGAGCCCATCCTGTCCGTTCTGTTCGGCGCTCTTTACCGCCGCCACCACACCGTCAATAATGGATTTGCTTTCCTGTATGTTTTCGATCGTTTGGGAAGAGTCCGGTCCCAGCACCTTGCCGTCTTCCAAAACGACCAGATCGATGGTCACGGTCAGGCTCTCTGCCGTTCTGATCTCATCCGGCATGCTGGAGCCGCTGAAGGTGCCGCGCTGCCTTACCTCTTCTTCTCGCTGTATCATCCCTGGAGCCACCAGCATGTGCTCGCCGTTTAACAGAACCACGGATCGGATTTCGGCTCGATGGCTTCCGCCAATGATTCTCGGGCCCTGTTGCGGACGCGAGCTTTCCGGCAGGGGTACTCCTCTGGTTCGCGAACTGGAACCGATCGAATGCATGAAGCTGTCGATGGACGAGTCGTAGATGTACGAGAGGCCTTCCGATGTGCCGGTCCATCGTATGGTAAGCGCCACGATTCCCTGTCCGGAATGGTTGGTCAACCGAAGGATAAACGGCTGGAGATCCCGCTGGCTGGGGATTTCGAAAAACTTCGCCAGGTTCCGGTAATCTTCCGCCTCCAGGTAAGACAGTTGAACCAGACTGTTTTCCCCACCGCTATCGATCAGGACCAGGCGTTGATTCTGTGCCGATATCGAACCAGTGACTGCCGACCAAACCAGGAGTACCATCATTTGCAGAGAAGAACGAGCCATCATCGCCGCCTCCAAAGAATTGCCGTTCGCCTTTTTTGGGCGAAAGGTCCATACCGATTTTAAAGATGATGGGAAATTCTACAGTGACCGCCCGCCCTCGTCAAGTAAACCCTCTGGATGTCCTCCTTCCATTTGCGGATCGATCGCCGGTCACCGTCCTGTCATTGGCTCTGACTTTTGCGTTCAGCGATCTGGGAGGCAACTACGGAGGCCGCCAGAATCGTGAGTACCACGGTCAGCAAGTATAGATTGAAATGCCGCCCGAGGGCGAGTTTGAGCCATTCCGCGAACAGCATTTTACATCCCACGACCATCAATACGATCGCGAGCGCGGCCTTGAGGTAGCGGAACTTGGTCACCATCCCGGCTAGGGCAAAATAGAGCGAGCGGAGGCCCAGAATGGCAAACACGTTACTGGTGAAGACCAGGAAGGGATCTCCGGTGATGGCAAAGATGGCCGGGATCGAGTCGACGGCAAAGATGATATCCGTCGTCTCCACCATGATAAGCGCCAGTGCCAGTGGCGTCAGGAGCAGCGTTCCGGGAGGAGCCTTGGTCACGATCGCATCCGGCAGGGCCGGTGTGCCTGGGACTTCGCTTGCATAAGAGGACGGTGTCCCCGCACGAACGAGGAAGTGCTCTCCATGAAACCTCTCAGTAACCGGAAACAACCGTCGTGTCATGCGGACTACGAAGTTCTTGTTCGGATCGCTGTGTTCCGTCTTGAGGAACAGCATTTTGATCGCCGTCAAGATCAGGAAGATGGCGAAGAGATACAGAATCCAGTGGAACTCGGCGATCAGCTTCGCTCCGAGAGCGATCATCACCCCTCGTAGGACGAGTGCACCCAGAATGCCCCAAAATAGCACACGGTGCTGGTAGAGCGGCGGAACCGCGAAGAAAGAGAAGATCATAGCAATGACAAAGATGTTGTCCACGCTGAGTGACTTCTCGACGATGTACCCTGTCAGGTATTTCTCGGTTGCCGTGGAACCGATGTTGGTCAGCCCGTCGACAGGATCCGCCGTCGTGCCGATCCCAAACCACTGCCCCTCATAGGCGAAGTACACAAAGACGGCAAATGCCAGACCCAGGGTAATCCAGAACGCAGACCAGGCAATGGCCTCTCGGACCGAAACCACATGGGCCTTGCGGTGGAAGACGCCCAGGTCCAGAGCCAGCATGAGCAGGACGAAAGCTATAAATCCTATCCAGATCCATATCATGGCAAGAGCATATCCTTCAGCAGTGTTATCTCAGACTCCAAACTCAGGCAAAGCCGGCGGAGCGGGATTCGAAAGTAGTTCAAGAATGATGCATGCACCATGAAATTCATTCCGGGGGCGAGGCACGCCTCGCTCCCGGTCGCGAATTATCGGGCAAGTCTCTTCTTCAGGGCTTCGAACTGCACCCTGAGTTCATCGGGCAGGCGATCGCCGAATTTGGCGTAGTTCTCTTCGATCGAATCGCATTCCTCCAGCCATCGAGCCCGGTCGACTTCCAGAAGCTGGTCGAGATCCGCCGCTACCGATTCGATCCCCTGGAGATTGAGATCCTCTTTTCTGGGAAGATAGCCTATGGCCGTAGTTTCCGCTCCCACCGCTTCGTCGCAGCGGTTGAAGATCCATTCCAGGACACGGATATTTTCGCAATATCCCGGCCAGAGCCACTTTCCTGCCGGGTCCTTACGGAACCAGTTGACATAAAAGATTTTCGGCAGTCGGTCGGGATGCGAAGCGATTTGGCCGATATGGAACCAGTGGCCGAAGTAATCGGCCATGTTGTATCCGCAGAACGGCAGCATGGCAAAAGGATCGCGGCGAACACCGGCTTTCAATCCGATGGCGGCCGCCGTCACTTCCGATCCGACGATGGATCCGAGGAATACGCCGTGGTTCCAGTCGAAAGCCTGGTGGACCAGAGGAACAGTCGTCGGCCTGCGGCCGCCGAACAGCATCGCCGAAATAGGCACGCCGCGAGGATCTTCCCAGGCAGGATCGATGGCCGGACACTGCCTCGCCGGTGCGGTGAAACGGGCATTCGCATGAGCGCAGGGCTGTTCCGAAGCCGTATCATGCACCTGGTTCTTCCAGTTGATCGTGCCGGGCGGCATGGGGTGGCCGATCCCTTCCCACCAGATATCGCCGTCCGGAGTAAGGCCGACGTTGGTGAATATGCAGTTCTCCTTGAGGCTGAGCATGGCGTTCGGGTTGGTTTCCATGGAGGTGAAGGGAGCGACGCCGAAAAAGCCGGCTTCGGGATTGATGGCATACAATCGGCCGTCGGGGCCAAATTTCATCCAGGCGATGTCGTCCCCGACCGTCTCCACTTTCCATCCGGGAATGGCCGGGATCAGCATGGCCAAATTGGTTTTACCGCAGGCGCTGGGAAAGGCGGCGGCGATATACTTCTTTTTCCCTTGGGGATTGGTCAGGCCCATGATCAGCATATGTTCGGCCAACCAGCCCTGTTGTTTGGCCATGTAAGAGGCTATGCGTAAAGCCAGACATTTTTTCCCCAACAGGGCATTGCCGCCGTATCCCGATCCGAAGGACCAGATTTCATTGCTTTCGGGGAAATGGGAAATGTACTTCTTTTCTATCGGGGCACAAGGCCAGCGGACATCGGTCTGCCCTGGAGCCAGGGGAGCACCGATGGAATGGACACAGGGTATGAAATCCTCACCCCCTTCGATCAGGTCGAGGACAGCTTGTCCCATGCGGGTCATGATTCGCATATTGGTCACCACATAGGCGGAATCGGTCAGCTGAACACCCAGATGAGCGATTTCCGATCCCAGGGGACCCATGCTAAAAGGAATGACATATAAGGTCCTGCCCCGCATGCATCCACGGTAGAGAGACCGGAGGGTTTTCTTCATCTCCTCCGGATCGCACCAGTTGTTGATCGGTCCGGCCTCCTCCTTTTTCCGCGTGCAGATAAAGGTACGATCCTCCACCCGGGCCACATCCGAGGGATCGGATTGAAAATAGAAACTGTTGGGGCGTTTGTCCGGATTCAACCTGACGGCCGCACCGGAAGACACCATTTCATCCAACAGGTATCTATTTTCCTCTTCCGTGCCGTCACAATAATGTACTTTATCCGCCTGACACCACTCCGCCCATTCCTTAACCCACAAAGATAGCTTACTGTTCTCTTTTCCCATATTGAACCTCTTGCTGTCCGGTTTCGGACCCGGCTTGTCTGTTTTTCACACAAAAATATACCCGGAAATTTCCCCCATATGCCCGTTACAAGACATGTTCCGGATAGCAGATCCTGTCAAGTCGACCCTGCCAGAATGTACCGATGATTTTCCCTATGTTACCGTAGGTGATCTGATTTTGCCAAGACGGCAGACGGATTTCGCCTCTCGACACCATTCTCCAGGTTTTGATGGTAATATTCACTCCGTTCCAGCTACCGCCAAGGGACGATTTCGGTCATGTACTCTGGGCAGTCAGGAATGATGAAGTCGCAAAAAGTCGCCTTATAGATATTTTCAACAGTAGGGGCGAGCGGCGCTCGCCCTGTGGATGAAAAAGGTTTTCCGTATCGAGGGCGAGCGCCGCTCGCCCCTACGCAGAAATCTTTTTTCTCACGGGGATCGACTTTGTACCGCTTCGTCAGGAATGACAATCATTCTTATTCTATCGGAAATAAAGAAAAAATGGACCTTCA
>CAZTVS010000040.1:32229-37327 GCA_964617125.1 uncultured Acidobacteriota bacterium | reverse complement strand
CCGTCTGGTTTATAGAACGGTAAAGGCTGCAATTTTGCGAAAAAAAAGAAAAGCGAGTGTCCTGAAGATGTCAAAAAAAAGAAAAGCGGGTGTCCTGAAGATGTCCTGAAGATGCTGAAGATGGTAGACATGTAGCGTGGTGCTACATCCCTACCATTCAATTCATATCATGTATTTCTGCTGAATGCGGGGATCGAGTCAGCTGCGCAATTTCCTGTAATTGGCAAGACACCGCTCGGCAGTCTCTGTCGGAGTGAATCGGCTGCCTTCCTGTTCGATCAGATAATATTCCACTCCGCCCTTCTTTTCGGCCGCAGCGAAGATTTCCTTCCAGGGTGACTGCCCTTCTCCAAAAAGAACGCGGTAGCTCTTTTCTTCCTTGGCATTGCCTGACGCCCAATCTTTACAATGGATCGAGCGTATGCGTCCTGAGTGTGTCTTGATCCAGGAAACGGGGTCCTTTCCTGCCTCCACGCAGGTACCCACATCGAGCTGTAACGTTACATCCTTGGGAGTGTGGGCGGCAAGGACTTCCATGGGAAGTTTGCCTTCCACCTCCACAAACTCCGATTTGTGATTATGAAATCCGGCGCGCATCTTCAGGGGGGTGAGTTTTTCCTGTGCCTTGGTCAGCGTGTCGGCAACCCCTTTCCAGCCGTCGATGCCGGAAACCCGTCCAGCACTGGCCATCACCATCGTTTGCGAGCCTATGATCTGGTTCAACTCGATCATCTTGGGCAGGTTCTCCGGTGTAAAGGCATCGGCACCATTGTGAGTGGAAAGGCATTTTATTTTCAATTCATCCATCAGTTTGCGCACTTCTTTGGCGTAATCGGTAGTCCATTGGGCATAGATCGAATGAAATTCCACGACTTCGTAACCCATGCGGGCCACAGCCCGTACCGCACCGGGGAGATCCTTGGTCATTTCCTGGCGCAGGACATAGAGTTCGATCCCGATGGGGACCCGTTTTTTGGCCATTGCCTGGGACGAAAGGGCGGCGGCAGCGGTACCCACGCCTGCCAGGAAGGACCTACGGGAGAGAGATACAGACAGGTTCATAGCGGCTTACCTCCAAAAATGATTCAAAATTAGAATAACAGCTGAAAGCGAAAGGAGCATATCCAAATCAAGAATGAGTGTCAAGCAATCAACGGCAAAGGTAAGGCAGGCAGGATTGAACTTGGGATTATTTTCCTGCCAGTTCGGGATGTCCAGATACCTGATTGTCTTTTACCGAAATTCGTATTGAATTGGAACCGACACTGACCGCAGCTTTCTGGTTGCCTTTCCCGGTAGAACGGATGATGTTTTGCTCGATAACAATGTCCTGAGTGTGGCCGCCGATCCAGAAGCCGTAGGACTCGCTGCCCGTTTTGCCGTTATTTTCGATGGTATTTCTACGAAAGGTATTACGATGCCCTCCGTTTTGTACGGTCTCTTCACGGAAATAGACGCCGTGCCCGGCATTTTCGTAAACGTGATTGCCCTCAAATTGGTTGTCGGTGTCCTGGTGTCCTATGGAAATGCCATGCCTCTCATTGAAGCAGGAAACATTGTCACGGAATACCCCATGCTGAACCCGCCAGCAGAGGAAGAATCCGTCCTCTTTATTATGATGGCTGAAGTTCTTTTCCACGATCGATGCATCGGAGCCGGTTCCCGGGTGAAAGCCCAATCCTCCTCCATAGGAAGCCTCCGAATTTCGAACGGTAATGTTCTCGGTAATCTGCCAACTGAAGGAATCGCCGTTGAATCGGATTACATGGACATTATCAACGGTACAGTTGCGGGATTTATGAAAGTAGACGCCGCCGCCCCGGCAGCCGTTTAGATAGTCGTTGGAATCCTTGTTCCCATCGATTGTCAGGTTGGCGATCCGAACATTCGCCACTCCGACGCTTTCCACCAAGGAAAAGGCGTTGGAGATGGTGCCGTTCTTGGCGGCGATGTAATCATTTACAGTCGCGTTGTCGATATAAAGTACGTTGTTTTCGATAGCGGTGATGATGGCGGTTGTGACATCCCAACCTTGTCGGTGCAAATCATCAAAAAGCTGGATGCCCATTCCCACTCGGAAACCGGAGGGATCCTGCACGGTCACTTTAAGCATGCCCCAATCTGCATCCACAACAAACCGTGTCCGAAAGCCTTTGCCCTTTCGAAGTACGGTTTCCCGTCCCGAACCCTCTAAATGGATATTGTCGGCCAAGCGAACCGGACCGGTCATCTCATAGGTGCCGGCATTGAGTTTTACCATACCGCCTCCCCGCGTTTTCAAAGCATCTACAGCCAGTTGAATGGCGTCGGAGTTAAAACCGGGAATTATTGCGTTTGGCCCACCGACCGTTATCACTTGTGGAGTGTTCCGGGCCTGCACCAGGACAACTGGATGGTCTTCTGCTCTTCCCGCGGATCCCGCCGAAAGGAACACACCAAGAAAACCGAAAAGAAAAAGAAAGCCGATCATGCGGATCTCCATCCCTACTCCTTTTCCATGTGAAAGATTTACATACCAAAGTAACAGACTCAGCTGACGAACAGGCTTTTGGTGGCAAAATCCGGATCGGCGGTAAGGTTGACGCCCAGTTTACGTAATCCGGCCTCATCACCGGGTGTCGGCAGGTGAGTGAGATGAAGTTCACAACCTCGTAGTTTCTTCAGCTGTTCCACGGCAACCTTGGCCGCGGGATTGCCTATCGCGCTGATGGCAAGAGCGATCAGTGTTTCGTCAACATCAAGACTGACTCGCTTTCCTTTGAGAACGTCATTTTTAAGATGTACCAGAGAGTCAATGATATTGGGTGGTAACAGATCCAAGGTCGGGGGGATGCCGGCCAGGTGCTTGACGGCATTGAGAACTAGGCTGGAGGCGGCATGCATGAGGGGTGAATTATTGCCGGTGACCACTGTCCCTTCGGGCAGAGCGATGGCGGCACCGCAGAAGATGCCTTCGTTGCCCTTGCCGCGCTCCTTTGCTTTCAGCGATGCGTCACGGGCAGGCAGCACCACGGATCGGTCCTCGGGTTTCATCCCCAGTTCATCCATGAGCAGCTCGATGCGCTGGACGGTCTCACGGTCCACCAGACCCATGGCGTGTTCACAGGCATAGCGGAAATACCGGCGAATAATCTCCTGACGCGATGCCTGCCGTACGATAGCATCATCAACAATGCCGAATCCGGCTCGGTTGACGCCCATATCGGTCGGAGATCGGTAAGAGCTTGGCTGACCGGATATGCGGTCAATGATACGTTTGAGCAGAGGGAAGGCTTCCAGATCGCGATTATAATTCACCGTGCGCTGGTTGTAAGCCTCCAGGTGAAAATAATCGATCTGATTCACATCCCGCAGTTCGGCAGTGGCTGCCTCGTAGGCAACATTGACTTCATGCCGCAGAGGCAGATTCCATATGGGGAAGGTCTCGAACTTGGCGTATCCGGAATGTATTCCGTGCCGGTGATCGTGGTAGACCTGTGAGAGGCAGGTCGCCAGTTTGCCGCTTCCGGGACCCGGGCCCGTGACAACAATGATGGGTTTTGTAGTTTCTATGTATTCATTGGCTCCATATCCGTCAGGACTGACAATGGTATCCACCTCAGTGGGATAGCCGCGGGTGGCACGATGGGTGTAGACCCGCAAACCGCGGCGCTCCAGCCGGTTTTTGAAGGCAATCGCAGATGTCTGATCGGCAAAACGGGTGATGACCACGGCACACACCCGTATATTCCACTCCCCCAGATCGTCGATGAGCTTGAGTGCATCCGTATCGTAGGTTATGCCAAAATCGGCCCGCATTTTCTTCTTTTCGATGTCGCCTGCATAAATGCAAAGGATTACCTCGGCTTTGCTCTGTAACTTTTTCAGCAGGTGCATCTTCACATTGGGATCGAATCCGGGAAGCACCCGGGCGGCATGGTAATCGTAGATAAGTTTTCCACCGAATTCCAGATAGAGTTTGTTTTCGAACCGCCGTACACGCTCCAGGATGGCCGTGGTCTGTTCTGCAAGATACTTCTTATTGTCAAATCCGACAGGTATTATCGTGGGTTTATTCACCAAATCAGCCTTTCTTTGCCGGTAAAATGGAACATTACAGTACTCATTCTACCGGCTTCAGCAACAGATAGTTATCGCCGTTCACTCGAAGGGGGCACCAATCCCTTAATCCGCATATAGGTAACCAAATTGCCGTAGTGCTCATAGTTATGAACGACATTGAAGGTGAGAGCATGAATGACCGGACGTTTTGCTTTCCACATATCGATCATTTCCAGAGCCCTGGCATCGGTCATTCCTTCATAAAGCTTATCCGTGAAACCGAAGGAGGTTCTTAGGGCGGCGATTACCTCCTCCTTGGTGCCCTTTTCCTTATCGACGCTCACTTTCGGTTTTGCATCGGTAGTGGCGTTTCCAGCCACCATGATGTTGCCTTCGGCAATGTGAATCAGGAGCTGCCGGAAGGTCATAACCGTGTCCACAGGCCGGAAGGAATAATCGGCCTCGGCCATCTTTTCCGCCGATTTTAAAATATTGTCCCGGGCCATGGTATACATCGATAAAGCGGAAGCGCTTAACGGATTTACCGGTGCGGCAGGAGCGGGAGCCTGCGCCCAGACGACCGAAATGGTCAGCAATACCAACATTCCTGTTACGAACCAAGATTTCATGAGAAATCCTCCTTTGGAATGGAATGGAAAGATTACACATACACCACAACATTAGGTATCTGATTCTACATCATGATCTCCGCCAAAGATCGCCACTTGCGAAAAAATACGGCTTATTTTTTGTTCCGATCAGAGGAGAACTGTTTCGAGAAAGGACCAATTAGAGGGACCAATTAGAGGGACCAATTAGGACACCCATCCACTCAACTCAAAAGTAGGTAGAGTAAAAAAGGACACCCATTGACTACTAGAAAAGTGGGTGTCCTACATTATCCGTTCTACATTATCCGTTATCCGTTCGTCCTACATAATCCGAAAAAAGGAGTAAAAAAGAAGATCCGAAAAAGGACACCCCATTAAAAGGAAGGTACGATTAAAAAGGGGGGGTAAAAAAGAGGGTAAAAAAGGAAGGGTAAAAAAGGACACCC
>CAZTVS010000040.1:0-32129 GCA_964617125.1 uncultured Acidobacteriota bacterium | reverse complement strand
CCTATATTATCCCCCATTGACTACCAGAAAATTGGGTGTCCTATATTATCTCCTCTATATTATCTCCTTAAATTATCTTCCTATATTATCTTCTGTTAGGGTTGGGTGTCCCGGTTAGGGAAGGGTTATTTCGAGAATTTCCTGGCCATAGACCGGCAATTCCACCTCCAGACCCTTTTCCTGGAGCTGTCTTCCGGTCCATGTCCCGTAGCCACGGCCTGAAAACAGGCCGGTTATCTTGTATTGATTCTCGCCCTGGACCCAGGGGATGTTGACTTGACGGACGGATTTCCCCTCCGCCCCCCGGATGACTACAACAATTCCAAGGCCATCCCTATTGAGCTTGCCCCACCAGTGCCAATCGGTATCGGTGGGTTCAGGTACACCACTGAACTGGAAATGACGGTAAATGTCATAATCTTTCTGCAACCGGCGGACCTCGTCCAATCGCCGACGGTAATGGGCAATGTTGGCTTCGGTCAGAGTGCGCAGGTCTCCGGAGTAGCAGACCGGCATGCCCATCAGCCAACTGGCGACCTGGCGGTCCTGTATCTGCGCGGTGAGGCTGCCTTGATAGTTGGTAGTGGAAGCCGCATAAAACTCGAGGGGATATAACGGTAAACCCCGATGGGAATAGAATCGCTGCCGGGCCAGCCAGCATCCCCGACGCAGCGCCTCCCTGTGTTCGTCAGCATCGATGGTGCGGCCACGAAACTCGCGGGCCAGATCGGAACCGATACATTCATTGGGAGGGATGTGAAAACGGGCTGTATTCTTGAGAGCGGCAAGGTCCGCAGGAACTCCGGGTGTCCCCCAGTAGATCTCATGAGTTATTTCGTTGACGATGTCCGGAGCCGATTTCCGTAAGGAAGCCTGAGCGGCCAGCAGGCCTCGAAGCCCCCGCAACAAGGATTCCTTGCGGGTACGGCTCTCATGGCCCTCGGCCAGGTCACCATACATGATGTTGGTAAAGTCCTGCTTGTAATAGCGTATACCGAAACGCCGCGCCCTGGATACCAAGTCTTTAACATAATAATCGCGCCAGGAAGAGGCAAAGCTCATTGCCATGCCGGGCAATTCGGGACTTCGTATCAATTCCGGTAAAATCCGGGCATTCGGCATATCGCGACGATCGGAAGAATCCTGATCACGAAAACAGGACACCCAAAGACCCAGAGTCAACCCTTTCGAGCGTATATATTCGGCGGTACCGGCAAAATCGGGGAATTTTTGGGTGTCCACGTCCACACCAAGCCGGCCTTTTTGCCAGCCGTCATCGAGCAACATTTCGGTGAATCCCGCCCGGGAGACAATGTCAGCCAGCCGGCGCACCAGCGGATCGTCGATTTTGTCATAAAAATAAGCCCAGGTCAGCCATTGGGGTCCATGCATGGGGGCCTTGTCGGCGGCGATTCCAAGAATACGGTGCAGGAATTCCATGTAAGGGCCTTCCACGGTTCTATCCAGAGGCGTGGACACCGAGGAGATGGTCCGTATCATGGGACCATGGAAACCGAAATAGAAAACAGGTTCGCTGATGAACTCCTCGCCGGGGCCCAGCACCCATTCAAAAAGGCTTGGAGCATAGCCCATGGCTCCCTGATCAGTGATGGAGCGAAGGGCCGAAGGGATCTCGCTGGCGGCGATCAGACCTGTTAATCCGCCCGGACTTTCGAACGCGACGACACTCGGCTGCACACCATACATGGCTGCGGCCATAGATTTACGGGTCAGGGTGGAGAGATGGATGTCCTCCAGGATCATACGATCAAGTCGTAACCATAAGGAACCACGATTGTGCAGACGGACCCATTTCCGAATGACCGGATAGCCGTCATAGAGTTCATAATTCAGCTCCACGGAAACATCTTGAAGAGTGGTATTGCGACGAAAGGAGGTCGAGATAGATAAACGATGGCCCCCTGGGGAAGGATGACTGAGTTGAGCGACAGGTTTGTCGACCATGGTTGTCCAGGACCTGGTCTCCATCCATTGCGGTTCGATCCACCTGGGAGCGTCGGCACGGGTGTCGTCGTAACGGGATGGGTCGAACCCTTCCCCGCGCCAGCGTGCCCGGTTGGCTACGGAGAAGTCATTCTTTTCGGTTGTTTCCTCCGGGCGTAAGCCGCGGGGCGGGCGATTGGACTGCTCCCGGGTGACGGCGAAAGAAAATTCGCGGGCCGGGGCCGCCAGCATCTCCTCGCCGGCGACGGAAAATCGTATGGTGGAGATATTGCCTCCGGCAAGAGAAAGAATGCGTTCCACCGATTCGGCTTTCAGAAGAATGCGATCGCCCGAAACGGTAATTTGAGCATAAGCGACAGTCTGCAAGGTCAAGATCAACAGGACAACTCGTATCATATCCTCCTCCTCTTGGAAAGGTTTTTCTGTGACAAACGGATTACCGATCTTACTTTGCCGGGCAGACAGAATCAAGACGCCTCTTTTTATACCAGTGAAAATAGTCGTTCGCAGGTCGTGTTATCATAGGAGCGATTGTCCATCATGCTGTGAATCGAATTTTTTTGGGGAATGATCCGATGCCTTTACGTTTACCATTATCACGCACGAGAGTTTATTCCATGGTTGCCGTCTTCCCATTTTTACTCGGTTGGCTCGCGAATTCATCCTTGGGAGCTGAGACACTATGGAATGTCCGGAACATACCGCGGGAGAATGTAACCGTGATCGCCCATCGCGGTGCGGGCGATCTGGCTCCGGAGAATTGCCTGGAGTCACTGGTGTTCACCTGGAAGATGGGCGGCGTCCCGGAAGTCGATGTCCGTACGACCAAAGACGGGCATATCGTCATGTTTCACGATGGTGATTTTTCCCGTATTCTTCCCCATGCCTCCGCAGAGATGAAAAAGAAGCGGATCGAGGATTTGACCTTCGAAGAGGTGCGCCGGCTCGACATCGGCGCGTTTCGCGGCAAAGAATTCGAAGGGCAACGCGTGGTCAGCATCGAAGAGATCTGCACGGCGCTCCGCGAGGATAAATGGCGCCAGGTATATGTTGACGTCAAGAATGTGGATTTCCGGCAGTTGGCCGAGGCAACCGAAGGGCTTCATGATCAGATCATTTTAACCACCGGAAAAGAGGCTGACCTTGTTCGCTGGCATGCAATCGCACCGCTATCGACCGGCATGCTCTGGATGGGTCTGGGTCAGATGAACGACGCCGATATCGAATCGCGGTTTCTATCGCTGCGTAAAAGCCATTTTAGCGGGATCCATCATCTGCAAATTCATGTTGCGAAAGATGCCGATGGAACTCTGCAGCCGAGTGCCCGGTGTATCCGCAAGGCGGGGGACGAACTGCGCACTCATGGAATCGAATTGCAAACCATGCCCTGGCGCACCAAGGATTGGCCGAATGCGGCCACCGATCTCGCCTTTTATAAGGAGTTGCTGACCCTCGGCAGTGCTGCCTTCGGTTCCGACCGGCCGGATATCGCCTTCCAGGCACTCGATGAGTTTTACCGGGAAGCACCGAAGGACTACAATCTGCGCCATACGTTTCCTCTGGATCAGGTGATTGTTCAGGGACATCGCGGTGTCGGCGATCTGGCGCCGGAAGGGACGATGGAATCGTTTGCGATGGCATGGACAATGGGACTCGTTCCCGAAGCCGATATCCGAATGACCCAGGACGGACATATCGTTTCCTTCCATGACGAAAATTTCGCCCGTGTCCTGCCGCACGCTTCCGAAGAAATGAAAAAGAAAGGGGTAAAAGATCTGACCTTCGAAGAAAACCGGGCACTGGACGTCGGCTCCTTCCGCGGTTCCCGGTTTCAGGGACAGCGTATGTCCAGTATGGAAGAGATGATCGAAGCCCTGCAGAAGGATCGACGCCGCATGATTTACCTCGATGTGAAAAAAATTGATTTTTCTGTTTTGGCGAAAGCCACGGCAGCGGTCCATCCGCAGATCATTTTGGCCAGTTCGAAATACGAAGAAATCAAGCAATGGAAAAAAGAGGCCCCGCGAGCCAAAGCACTTCTATGGATGCCGACGACCTGGGGCGGCGGTTTAACCGACATCGAACAGCGATTCGACGCCATTCGCGATCAGAATTTTGCCAAGATCGATCAGGTACAGATCCACGTGACGGTTGACGACAACGGCGTGATCAAGCCTGACCCCGAAATTCTGAAGCGGGCCGCTCACGAACTTCGCCGCTTTGGTGTTCTCTTTCAGACTCTATCTTACAAAAACGGCAACAAGCCGGAAACCTATTGGAGGTTGATGGACCTGGGCTGTGCCTCTTTTGCCACCGATTATCCGATGGAGACGATGAAGGCAATCAAGGATTATTACCGGCCATCTCTCTAAGATCCGCAAGACCTCCGGGATGTTCTGGGCATATTATTTTGCCTTTAGGGGAGCCGTATCCTCCCAGCGGCGCCAGCGGGCCAGGCCGGTTCGAGGTGCCGTGCCGTCCAGCTGCAGGCCGAATGTGTTGGGTAATGCCTCCAGAAGTGTCTGTCCTTGGTACACGATTTTGGTCATGCAGGTCGCAGAATAAGCGATTTGCTTTTTAGCGAGACAGACAAAAAGGTAGGAGGCATCGCTTTCCACCCCATCATACTTTACCATTCCCAATGGCTGCCGGTATCGAGGACGAACATCTTCGCCGGCCAAATCCATTTCCAGGTCCAGTTTGATGCCAAGCAGCGCCTTTTCCTCCCCGGCCGATATCTCCATACCAAAGGCTTGGCCGGGTTTGTCGGTCGGCAAGAATGTCCAATTTTTCAGGCCGAGAGCCGCTTCTTCCTTGGAAGCATGCGGCGTAAGGATGGTTACAAACAATTCTCTGTCGCCGGCACGATAAAACCTAGAAACGGTCTGATAGATCGCCGTTTCCGGCTGAAAATGACGCTCGATGGCAAAGGTACCGATCTGTTTTCCGGCCGGATTTTCCGGAAAAGAGAGGAGCAGCGAATAGCCTTGCGGTAGGGGATCGCCATTGATGTGATCATATCGGGTGTCGAACCAGAAATGTCCATCCTGGCTGCCTTTCTGCAGAACCTGCCGTGTGTGCCAGAGATTGGTGAAGGTGAAGTAATCGCTGCGCTTTACCTCTATGCCGTCTACGACTACGAACCGGTTTTCCTTTTTCAGGTAGGTTACGACGCGATCCCATTGATAACCCAGGTTGTCGTCGATCAGGCGTGTACGGCTTACGTCCACATCCTTCAAGCGCTGGAAATCGATCTTCTGCGTGGTGACCCGCCGGTAGGCCCCGGAATTTCGTAGAAATTCATATACATCCTGTTTCTTGTCACGCTTGTCGAGTCTGGCTACCACCCGGTTATGGAAGTAGTCGGCGCGATAGGCACCATAAGGTCCGCTAGGCAGATCGGGACGATAACCGCCGTCGTGCAGCAGGACGGATCCGCCGCTCATCAACAAGACGACGCTGTTCTCGTCGGCGTGGCCATGGTGCATCTTTTCCTCTTCGACGGAGAGGGTTTGGCGTAGAAAATCGCGTCCCAGGCGGCCGCCATCCCCTTCATCGCGGTAGTTCAGCAACAACATCGTATCGGTCGGCTTCCAGCCGTTGCGAAACAACATCTTTTTGCCCACCAGATCGTCGAGCGCTTCCTGACTGAGAGAATCGGGGGCCTTGGCCGGAACGCTGTCGTCGGCCCATCGATAGGCATGGATCCATAGCGCGGCGCTTCCGATGCCAATATAAGCGACCGGGGTATGTACGTCTTTCCTTGTGGCATGCCGGACCATGCGATCGATGGCCCGCAGAGCCAGTTGTTGGGCTACATACTTGTAATGCGGATTCCGGTACAGCGCCGCCGCTTTCTCGAAAACGGGGACGAACCGTTCCCAGCCGCCGTTCCAGTGCGAATCGCCGAAATCGGCGATATTGCCGTGCGGCGTCAGCAGTTGGGCGAAATAATCCAGATAGAACCGGACTTGAAAGGAGGTGAGAACATCGGTTCGGCCGCTCAGTTCCGCATAGGAAAAGAGGGATAGCAGCCAGATGGAATGATATCCGGTGGCATCCTCAATCTCCCATTGATGGAGACTGTCGCCAGCCAGCACCTCGGCCATCTGACGCCATCGCCCGGCATGCGGATGAGAGGCCAGTACGATCGATCCGTAATAGAGACATTCGGCCCGGAGCATGGCCCGGTTATGTGCACCCCATTCCGGAAAATAAAAGATGGAATCCAGGCTGAAGGCCAGATCGCCCTCGATTTTCTCTTTGGTGGAGGTGTCGACGACTCCGCTTCCGGCAATGGACTGGTACGCCCGGCAAAAGCCGGGCAGAAGAAATATATTGGGGATGGCCGGGATGCCTTGACGATATTCGCTGCGCTTGTCTTTTTCGATCGGGTAGAACCGCCGATAATCGCCATAGCCTGCCAGGATATCCCGTACCTTTTCGGCATAGGTTCGATCCCTGGTTTCCTGATACAAAAAACCGAGGAGGTCGGCCAGGTAAACCGGATGCGCCGGCGGATCGTATCCCCACAACTCATTCGGCTTCAGGTTGTCTTTCCAGGTCTGGACGGCCTGCGGCGAGTCTTTTTCGCCGATGTCGGCCGCCTGACGAAGATAATTCAGATAATCCGCCTTTTTTGTCTGCCCGGAAACGGCTAGGGATAAAAACAGAAAAACGGCAATCAGAGAACAGTTCCATGGTTTCATAATCAACTCCCGGATCCCGGCAGAATCCGAAGTATAAGACCGGTTGGCCTGGTGCTTGTTGCTCTGGCGTGCAGCAAGCACCAGGAAAAATGGGATACGTAAGATGTAGAAGTAGAGACGTAGCGCGCTACGTCTCTACCGGTAAGAATAAGGAACTATACCAGCGGAGTGAAACCCGGTATGGCTACTGCCGGAAAGATTCCCGGACCCGGTTTGATCTCCTTGGGGAAGATATCCAGTTTGGAAGAGTTCAACAGCCAATCCCAGGAAAACTCCCGGCCGGTATAGGCCGACATGCGTATGCCGATGGCCGTCAGGGTGCTTTCGCTAACCTGGATCCCCTCGTTAAGCGGATTGCCGGAACGTATACTCTTGATCAGATCGACATGCTCCAGAATCATGGGATCCCGCTGATCACCGGAAAAGCGATAGGCATTAGCTCCTTCGATTGTATCGGCACAATTCGAGGTGCCCTTCGTTCCGACCAGGCGTTCGCCCACCCGGTTGGCCGACTTGGCTGCATGGCGCCCCATACTCATTACCCGGACACCGCCGGCATATTCCAGTTCGGCGCAGGTGTGATCCCAGATATTGCCCAGAATGTTCGGATGCCCGTTGGTTTCGCCCATGCGTTTGAAGTCCGGAGTATCTTTTACCAGCGGAAGAATGTCCGTGTCGCGATTGGCCCGTCCACCCATGGCCATGATCTTCTTCGGAGGTCCGCCGAAAGCCCAGTTCATGATATCGATGTTGTGTATATGCTGTTCGCATACCTGGTCCCCGCTAAGCCAATCCCAGTGATACCAGTTGTAGCACTGCCACTCCAGGTCGCTCAATCCCGCGGTGAAACCCTCTTTCTTGCGAAACCATATGCCGCCGCCGTTCCAGTAGCATTGTCCTCCGACCAGTTCGCCGATGGCCCCGTCTTGAATGCGTTTCATGACTTCGAGATAACTGGTCTGATGACGCCGCTGGGTACCGGCCACCACCGCCAGCTTCTTTTCCTTGGCCACCTTGGACATCTCGATCACCGAGCGGCAGCCCACCGGATCGACCGCAACCGGCTTTTCGATGAACACATGTTTTCCGGCCTCGATGGCCGCTTTAAACTGGGCCGGCTTGAATCCCGGAGGAGTCGCAATGATCACCATATGGACATCCGTTTTCAACAGCTTCTGATAGGCGTCGAATCCGGAGAAGGTATGATCGGCAGCCACATTGTATTTCTTGGCGGCCGCCTCTGCCTGGGGCTGGAACAGATCAGCTACCGCCGTGATCTGCACACCCGGATCGGCATCCAGACAATTCTTGGCAGCTCCTGTGCCCCGGCCTCCGCAGCCGATGACACCGACGCGTATCTTGTCGGATCCCTGGGTAGCACCCATTACCCGATCGACTCCAAGATTGACAAATAGGGAAGTACCGGCGGCAATCGCCGAGTTCTGCATGAAACTCCTGCGAGATAAGGATTCTTTTTCGCGGTTATCCATCTGGATCTCCTTTACATACTTGCTTGTTTTTATTGAATACCCAACCATACGGTATATTATGGCCGACGGGCAATTGTAATGACGACACCCCCTGCCCGTCAAGAGCCGGCATCGGTTCCCTACTGGCGATCCGATTTCCACCGGTAAGAGTGCCTGAGGAGGTCGCCAACGATCCTGGGAGCGTTGGTGTCCCACCGGCATCTCTTTTCAAATCAAACGGAAGTAACGGAAAGAAATGGAATACAGACTGTTTTCCAGGTTGTTGTTACGGAATATCCCTTATGATGGCACACCATATGCATTTTTCTACTTCGGCAGGCTGCCACGAGTGGAGAGCCGGCCCTCGTAAGCTTCCTCCAGCTTGATGCCGTATCGGGTCAGAATGCGGCCGGCTGCCCGGTCTAGGGCATTTCTGGCTTTGGCGTACAGGCTCTGGGCCAGGACCTCATCGGAGCGGGCCTGCAGCAGGTCCCGCTGATACTGAATCAGAAAGAAACTGGTCGTGGCGCCCACGGCATACTTTTCCTGTTCGGCCTGCAGGGCATCCTCCTGCAGCAGGCGGGCCTGCCGGGCCGCCTGGTAGCTTGCCCGGGCGCGTTGCAGGGCGATCCGGGCCGCTTCCAATTCGGTACGCACCTGGTGTTTCAGCTGTTCCAGACGCAGCTCGGACTGGTTTCTCTGCATCTGATCGCGCAGCAGATCGGCCCGGGCCTGGCGGTTGCTCAAAGGGATGTTCAGCTGCAGATAGATACCGTAATCCGGATAATTGCGGCGAAAGATCTGGCCCAGCACGGATCCGTACCCTCCCAGCAGTGCCGGATCGGGATGGCGCGTATAAGGCAGTTCGGTTCCCGGAGGGGGAATGGTGTTGGAGACGCCGGCCAGCCCGTTGTTTTGTACCGAGGCCACCAGGTCGAGCTGCGGCAGCAGGGCATTGCGGGAGCCTTTGAGGCCGATCTCGGCATTTTCCAGCTGCAGCCGGGTCTGCAGGAAATCGGGACGCCGGCGGAAAGCCTCTTCCACCAGGGTTTCCAAAGCCGGTAGTTCTTCGTTCTCCGGAACGGAAATGGTATCCAGAGGCACCAGCTCGGCCCGCTGGAGTTCCGGGTCTTCCGTGCCCCGCCGGCTCAGAAAATTCTTCAGGATGACCTCCTGCTGCAGCACCATGCTCTCGGCGTTGGTCAGCGCCTGCTGATTACGGGCTACTTCCGCCTGGGCTCGAACCACCTCGATGGGGGCCAGAGTGCCCACCTCCACTTGAATCCGGTTGTTCTCCAGCAGGGTTTCCGATCGCCGTATGGCCTGGCGTTTCACCTCGACGTCCTGGCGCAGACTTACCAGATCGAAATAGAGACGGACCACGCCGGAAACGGTGGCCACCAGCTGCTGCTGAAAGGTGTAGTCGGCAATCTTTTCGTTATTGGCTGCAACCAGGATATGCCGCCGGTTGACGCCGGTCCCGAATCCCTGCAACAGCGGCTGGGTGAACGTCAGGCTAAGAGAAGACAGGGTGTAGGGATTATAATCGATACGACCGGTGTTGAGGCTCTGGCGGTTGTTGTTGAAAGTCAGGGCCACCTGACTGCCTGTGGAAAATCCCTTGGAAAGGGAGGTGTTGAATACCGTACTGTCGGTGACCAGCCCTAGAATTCCGTAGGACGACGGATTGGTCTGCAGGGCCGTCTTGTGATTCCAGCCGGCCTGGGTGTTCCAGGTAGCATCGAAAGAGGGAATCTTTGGTCCGCTGGAGAAAGCCCCCGATTCCATACCGGGCAACTGTCCCAGGGAGAGGTTTCCTTCCGACTGGTTGTTGGAATTGTCGGAACCGATCGTTGGTGTGGATCCTCCCGGACTCCCGACTCCCCCGGGCCCCTCGCGTACCACCGGCTTGATGGCCCGTAAGGTTCCTCCCGCCGCGGCGCGCATGGAATCTGTCCTGGCCAACAACGGCAGATAGCGCTGCACGGCTACGTCCAGGTTGTTCTCGATTGCCAAGGCGATGGTATCTTCCAGGGTCAGAGAGATGCGTCCTTCCCGTATCAACGATTTCAGCCGGTCGGTATCGGTGTAGCGGTTGGATGGCAAGGGGAGCGGCCGGAAGGGTTCTCCTAACCTCTGCCGGATGCCTTTCTCCGCCTCCTGGCCCAGGGCCGAGCCGATCCAAAGAATCATGAATAATAACCGCAATCCTGTGCGCATACTTCGATCACTTTTTCTGGGAGGAGTTACCGATTTCCTTGGCTACCCGGGTTTTGACCATAACTCCATCCCGTACGTCGTCACTCGGATTGATGACCAGAGATTCTCCTCCGGTAAGGCCGGACGTCACTTCCGTTTCCGAACCGAAATCCCTGCCCAGAGTCACTTTCCGATAACGGACCGTGCCTCCTTCTTCGACTACCGCCACCTGCAGGCCGTCGGATCGGACCACCAGAGTATCGCCGGAGATCAGCACCATCGGTGTCTGCCGCGCCTCCGGTAAGCCCACCTGGGCGTACATCCCCGGCAGCAGAAGGTGTTCTGGGTTGGCGACATGCACCTCCGACAACAGGGTGCGCGTTGCCGGATCGAGGGCATTGGCCGTGCGCACCAGGGTACCGGAAAACTTTACCGCGGGGCGTTCCTGTACGCTTACCGACACCGATTTTCCTACGGAGATGGCCGGAACATTGGTTTGGGGCACCTGCACCATGACCCGCACGGTTTCGATCTGGGCCAGATGGAACAGCTCTCTGCCGTCGCTGGCTCCGGCCTTGATCAGAGATCCCACCTCGGTATTGCGCGCGGTGATGATTCCGGCAAAGGGGGCCCGAATTTCCTGGAATTCTTTTACGTTCAACAGTCGCTGCAGGTCGGCGCGGGCGGCCTCGACGGCATTGTTAGCCGCCTTTTCGTTGGCCTGGGCCGCCTGGTTGTCGGCCAGGCGGGCTTCGTAGGCGGCCTGCTTTTCGTCGGTTTCCTGCCGGGAAACAACCCGCTTATCGAAGAGTGTATTCCAACGCCTGGCGGTAATCTCAGCCAGTTTCAGCTGCGTATCGGACTGTTCCCTGGCGGCTTTGGTCTGGGCCAGGACAGCCTCCGATCTGGAAACCGTGGCCTGGGCCTGACGTACCTGCTGATCGACCTCCGGAGCCTCGACCACCGCCAGAAGCTGACCGGCCTGTACATGATCGCCGATATCGACCATCCTTTTCCGCAGATATCCTTCCGAACGGGAGAAGAGGGAGGCTTCGGAAACCGCCTGAATCGTACCCGGCAGCAGGAGTTCCCCTCGTCCCGGTACCTGAATCGCTTTGGCCACCAGGACGGTCGGAACGCCCTGCGTCTGTTGCAGGGTGTCCATGACTTCCTGTTCTCTCTGCTGTCGCGGATGAATGGCCACGATCAGTAACAGAGCCAGACCCACAACCAGGACGAAACCGATCAGAATCGGCTTGCGGCGGGAAAAGCGTCGTCCGGCCGGCAATTCCGTGTTCATTGCTTTCTCTCCGGGAAAGGGAGTTTCCTCATTGGGATTCCTCGCGTTGCAGCTCCGAAGCGTAATTGATCGGAGGACGTTTTCGCAGATAGCTGTAAATAACCGGGACGAAGAACAGGGTGGTAGCCGTAGCCAGGATCAATCCTCCGATCACCGCCCGGGCCAGGGGTGCGTTCTGCTCGCCCCCCTCTCCCAGGCCTATCGCCATGGGCAACATACCGATGATCATAGCCAGGGCAGTCATCAGTACCGGGCGTATGCGGGTCACTCCGGCGGCAAGCGCCGCCTGCACCGCATTAAGGTTTTGCGAACGCTGATCGTTGGCAAAGGTCACCAGGAGGATGCTGTTGGCGGTGGCCACCCCGATGGTCATAATCGCCCCCATCAGGGAAGGGACATTGAGTGTCGTCTGGGTGACGAACAGGATCCATAAAATCCCGGACAGTGCGCCCGGCAAAGCCATCATGATAATGAAGGGGTCCAGCCAGGATTGGAAGTTGACCACCATGAGCAGATACACCAGGACAACGGCGAAAAGCAATCCGTATCCCAGGCGGGTAAAGGAAGAATCCATGGTGGCCAGTTGTCCGCGAACATCGAGAAACACCCCGCGTGGCAAGGTGGATTCGGTCTCCCGCACGATCCGCACCACATCCTGGCCCACGGAACCCAGATCCCGGCCCTCTACGTTGGCGAAGATGTCGAACACCGGCTGCACGTTGTAATGACTCACCACGGCCATCGAGCTGTTCCGTTCGAAGGTGGCCAGATTGCTCAGCAGCTGGGGAGCCCGGGCAGAAGCGGATGCGATCGGCGTACGGGCCAGGGCATCGAAGGAATCGATACGGTATTGCGGTGTCTGCACGGTGACGCTGTAGCTGACGCCATTGACCGGGTTCAGCCAGAAGCTGGGCGAGACCTGCCCGCTGGAGCTCAGCGAGATCAGCATGCTGTTGGCCACATCTCTCTGGGTCATACCCAATTGGGCCGCTTTCAGGCGATCGACATTGACACGCAGCTCAGGATAATCCACCACCTGATGCAGGTGCACGTCAACCGCTCCGGGAACTCCGGCGATCTTCCGCTGCAAATCTTTGGCTACGCGGTAAGCGGCCATCTTGTCGCGTCCCACCACCTGGACGTCGATGGGCGAAGGCAAACCGAAGTTCAATATCTGGTTGGTGATATTGGCCGGCTGAAAAAAGAAGGTCATTTCCGGAAATTCCCGGTTCAGCTCGCGACGCAGAAGCCGGGTGTAGCCCGCCGTGGTTCCCTTTCGATCCTGGGTTAGGGAAATCAGAATTTCCGCATCGCCGGGACCGATGGAGGACAGATCGCTGTAGGCCAGATTCAGTCCGCCGGGTGGCAGACCGATGTTGTCCAGGATGGTGCGCAGATCTCCCGAAGGGATCAGTCGTCGAATGGACGCCTCCACACGGCTCAGTATCTGTTCGGTTTCCTCGATGCGGGTTCCGGCCGGAGCCCGCACGTGCAGCCGCATCTGTCCGGAATCCACCGTGGGAAAGAAGTCGCTGCCGACATAGGTGAGAAAGGCCATCGAGCCCAGGAAGAAGACGGTGAAACAGGCCACGGTAATCTCCCGGTGGTGCAGGCACCAGTCCAGGGACCGCTCGTATTGCCGGCGCATGTGTAAAAAACCGCTGTTGAAATGATGATGCAATCGCCAGAAGAATCCTTCGGAGGCGGTCGTGTGTCCCCCTTCTCCCTTCTGATAGAGTTCCACTTCCGGCTTGAGCAGAAAATCCGCCATCGTCGGGACTAGGCTGCGCGAAAGAAAATAAGACATGAACACAGCGAAAACCATCGAGATGGCTAGTGGAGTGAACAGATATTTGGCCGCTCCGATGAGGAAGACCACCGGCACGAAAACGATACAGATCGCCAGGGTGGAGACGAAGGCAGGAACGGAGATCTGTTCCAAACCGTCCAGGATGGCGTGAACCAGAGACTTCTTCATTCCCAGGTTGCGGTGGATATTCTCGATGGCTACGGTGGCGTTATCCACCAGGATACCTACCGACAGGAGCAATCCGCCCAGGGTCATGACATTGATGGTCTGCCCGAGAAACTGGAGCAGAAAGAGCGAAGTGAGAATCGACAGGGGAATGGAGATGCATACGATCACCGTGCTGCGCCAGCTGCCGAGGAAGAGGATGATCATCAATCCAGTTAGAAGGGCAGCCAGAACAGCTTCCTCGACCACTCCCCGGATGGCGGCCCGCACGAAGAGAGACTGATCGAACAGCTCGGTGATGTTCAGCTCCGGCGGAAGGGTTGTTCTGATCCGTTTCATCGTACTGCGCACCCGGTCGACAATCTCCAGGGTAGAGGCCGAACCGGTTTTCAACACCGTCAACAGCGCCGAACGGCGGCCGTTCTGGCGGACGATATTGTTCTGGACGGTAAAGCCGTCACGCACCTGGGCTACGTCGCGCAGGTAGACGATGGATCCGTTGAGATGTTTTAGGGGTATATCGTTGAGATCTTCCGCCGCTTCCGGGCTGCTGTTCATACGAATGAAGTACTCCCGCTCGGCCACCTTGGCCGTTCCGGCGGGAAGAATCAGGTTCTGCTGGCTGATGGCAGTGGAAACGTCGGTGGCTGAAAGCCCCTTGGCGTAGAGCAGATCGGGATTGAGGTCGACCATGATCGCCCGGGATTTGCCGCCGTAAGGCAGAGGGACGGAGGCCCCCTGCACCGTGGCCAGCTGAGTCCGTATGAAATTCAGGCCATAGTCGAAGAGCTGGGCCTCGGTAAGCGTCGGGCTATCCAGCGCCAATTGCAGGATGGGGACGCTGGAGGCGTTGTATTTGATGATCGATGCCGGAAAGATACCCGGGGGCAGAATCCGGGTCAGGCTGCCGGTGTTCGCGTTCAATTGCGCGATGGCCATCTCCACCTTGGCCTCCGGTTGAAAATACATACGAATCAGGCTGATCCCGTTCAGGGATTGCGATTCCATGTGTTCGATGTCGTTGACCGTGGTGGTGAAGGAACGTTCGCTGACCGTGGCGATACGTCTTTCCATGTCTTCCGGGGAGATGCCGCTATAAGACCAGATTACGTTGACGACAGGAATATCGATGACCGGAAAGATATCGGTCGGGGTGGTTACGATGGCCACACCCCCCAGGATGACGATCAGAATCGCCATGACCACGAAGGTATACGGACGTCTTAATGCAAGTCTGACTATCCACATAGAGACGATCGGAAGAGAGGAAGCAAGGAGAAGTTACCCCAAAACCGCCGACACACGTCAAACAGGAATTCTAAAGTCCTGCCGAACCAATGTCAAGAAGATCGACCCGCCTGGGAGCCCCGCTTGTCGTGTGGTGCCGCTAAATGCCCACCGCTTCCAATTCGTCTTTAGGGAAAATCAGGAATACACAGCCTCCCGCTTGCCGCACTGAGGTGTGCCATTCCCAGGGAGTAGAGCCCCTCTACCATTATCGATGTCGTCGTAAAAAATCAGGAGGTTCGTAGTTCCGCGTTTACGCGGCATCCCATGGATCCGTGAAAGCCTGTATTTAGGCGGCACCACCTGAAGGCGGAACTCTCATGAAACATGCAAGCGTGGCTGGAGCCTCCGGCTCCGGTTTTGCCTCCCGGAGCTAGAAGCTCCGGCCACATTTTGGGAAGTTTCTTTTCCATTTAAGCTGCGGTTCTCCGGAGTGCCATTCGCTACAAACACGATCCGTTTTTCTATCAGGATCGATTTTTACGGCTTCCTCATGTATAGGGATCCAAAACAATTAGCATTCTCTTTAATCGGAGTATTATCTGCTGTATATAATGGAAAATCGGTGGGATATTCGAAGTCCTATCCGCACTCCATCCATACGCCTGGAGTTGAAAAGTAGGGGCGACCCTTGCGGTCGCCCGGGAGAGATCTCCACAAAGGCGGCCGGGCAACCGCAAGGGTTGCCCCTACGGAGCAAATTTAAAAAAGGGCGTGGCTCGCCGCGCCCCTTGTAGAACTCCCAGGATTCTGGATTCTGGCTCCTCAACATTCTCCCATTACGTTACTTCCTGACCGCGGGCCATCAGGACCTTGCCGGTCCGAACCAGTTCGACGATGGGGAACTTGCGCAGCATGGTGATCAGGGCATCCAGGCGTTCGGTGCTTCCGGTAGCCTGCAGAATCAGGGAAGTTTCCGTCAGGTCAGCGGTCCGGCAGCCGAAATGTTCGGCGATCTGCAGCACCTCCGTGCGTGCGCTGGAGTCGGCCAGGATCTTCACCATGACTAGTTCCTTGACAACCGCATCTTCGCCGCCATGCTCCACGCAGCTTATAATGTCTACCAGTTTGCTGACGTGCTTGATAATCTGGTCCAGACACTCAGAATCACCGCGGGCCCCGATAGTCATGCGGGAGAATTCTCCGTCCATGGCCGGACTGACCACCAACGATTCGATGTTGTATCCCCGCCGGGCGAAAAGCAGGGCCACCCGGGCTAAAACCCCCGGTTTATTGGCTACATAAACGCTCAAGGTGTGCAGCCGGACATTATGGTTCCGGCCGGCCGGATTTTCTGCGGTGTTTGCTTTTGCCATCTCTTCCTCTCGTACTTATGAATGACGATGCGGCAAAAAGTCTTTATTCCGTTTCTTTTGCAAATCTCGTGTTGATTCCATTGCTTTTGCCGGCGGGACGCCGGCGCTCTCAGGACTTTTTACCGCTTCGTCATGAATGAGATCTTTCCTTTTTCGGTTTCGGAGGCTCGATGATCATGTCCTCCAGGGCGCTTCCCGCCGGTACCATGGGGAAAACGTTATCGGATCTCTCCACTTCGGCGTTGACGATACAGGGCCCATCGTTGTATTCCAGAGCACGGGTAAGTATCTTGCGGACATCGGCCGACCTGCGCAGGTAGAAGCCTTTTGCTCCGTAGGCCTCGGCAAATTTCACGAAATCCGGGTTTCCCTCCAGAATGACGCCGCTTTTACGGTCGTTATAGAAAAGCTCCTGCCATTGGCGGACCATTCCGAGGTAGCGGTTGTGGGAAATGATGATCTTGATCGGGAGCTTGTGGACCGCCGCCGTGGCAAACTCCGACATGGTCATCTGAAAACCGCCATCTCCGGCAAACAGGGCCACCAGCTCTCCCGGGCGGCCGAATTGCGCCCCGATCGCCGCTGGCAGCCCGTATCCCATGGTTCCGGCGCCTCCGGACGAGAGCCAGTTCCTCGGACAGTTCACCTGGCAGAACTGGGCCGCCCACATCTGGTGCTGTCCCACATCGGTTGTTACGATTGCCTTTCCCTGGGTCATGCGGGAAAACTCGTCGATCACATACTGCATCTTGAGTCCGCCCTGATGTTTGAAGCTGAGGGGGTATTTCTTGCGGTAATGATCCAATTGTTCCAGCCATGCCGACGAGTCGGCTTTTTTGACCAGCGGCAGCAGCTTTTCCAGTACTTCCCGTGCGTC
Organism: uncultured Acidobacteriota bacterium; assembly: GCA_964617125.1. Taxonomy (GTDB): domain Bacteria; phylum Acidobacteriota; class UBA6911; order CAINFC01; family CAINFC01; genus CAZTVS01. The sequence goes on along the minus strand of CAZTVS010000040.1, from coordinate 15,032 downwards.
TCCTACACAGCGAAGATCCGGTTGGATCATCTTGCCGATCTCCGCCGGATCGATATCGATATGGATCTTGACGGCGTCGCGGCAGAAACGGTGGGGCTGTCCGATGATACGATCGTCGAAGCGCGACCCGATATTCAGGATCACGTCGCATTCCACCACCGCCTTGTTGGCATAGGCGGTCCCGTGCATGCCAAGCATCCCCAGACTCAGGGGATGCGATTCCGGGATGGCCCCCTTACCCAGCAGGGTGGTGGTGACCGGAGCGTTCAGGGCTTCAGCCAGCCGGCGAACCAGGTCCCAGGCACCGGAGAGGATCACGCCTCTTCCCGCCAGGATCAACGGGCGTCTGGCTTTATTCAGGGCTTCGGCAATCGGGCGGAGAACGGACAGATCCGATTGGTCAGGACAGGGCCTATAGCCGGGAATGGCCATGGCGACATCCAACGGTGTTTCGCATCTTCCAGCCGAGGCATCCTTGGGAACGTCAATCAGTACCGGTCCCGGCCGTCCGGTGGTACAGATATGGTATGCCTCCTTGACGATTCTGGGGATGTCATCGGCATTACGTACCAGATAGCTGTGCTTGACAACCGGCATAGTCATGCCATAGATATCCGCTTCCTGGAAGGCATCTTTTCCCAACATGCGGGTGACCGCCTGTCCGGAAACGACGATCATGGGCACCGAATCCATATGCGCGGTCATAATGCCAGTGACCGTATTGGTAGCCCCCGGTCCGCTGGTGACCAGTACCAGTGCCGGTTTCCCGGTGGCGCGGGCATAGCCGTCGGCCATGTGCACGGCATTCTGTTCATGCCGTACCAGAATGAACTTCATTTTGGTGTGCGTCGTCACCAGGGCATCGTACAGCGGAATGGCCGACCCTCCCGGCAGGCCAAATATATGTTGTATGCCCGCCTTCTCCATGCATTTGATCAAGGCCTGAGCTCCGTCCAGGCATCCCTCGTTTTTCTGATTCTTTGCCATTCCTTCTCACCCTCGCAAATGCACGTACTGGTTTTTCAAATTAGAAACACTAAAAAGTTATACTGTACTTAGAGTAAATCCTATATTTTATTTAATAAGTTGTATAAGTTTAACGATATATCATCGAATTTGTCAATAGAAATGATGATAAATTCGGGTTTTCGGCGCATTAGTGAGTTGGTGCTGAGATTGTTAAAAAGCATGCAATGAAAAATTGTATCAGCTGTCGTAAGGGGCACGGCGTGCCGTGCCCAAAGATAGCCTCTATCCTATGGTCGCCAGGGCACGGCACGCCGTGCCCCTACTCAAAAATATTTTATGAGTCAGTTTAGGAGCGCCTTAAAATGGGATTATTTTGCGATGCCGTCCTGGGTGGAGTCTGTCAGATGACGATACGCATCCCTCGGATAAGATTGGGTGTCCTTTAGTCTCAGATGGGACGGACAGCATGGGCGTCCGTGTCCTGGTAACCGAAAATAGAGAAGGGAAGCACACCTCTTCTCCTTGAAAAATCGGCGGACAGCCCCGACTTTTTAAAAGCCCCCCCCGTCGTTAATTCGGCGGCTGACTCTTTACAGTTCGGAGATCAGGAATTTGCAGAGGAGGAAGCAACCGGCGGCCACCGCCCCGGAGAAGGGAATGGTCAGGATCCAGGCGATGACGATACGTTTCGCCACCCCCCATTTGATACCTGACAGGCGGGTAGTGGCCCCGACACCGATGATCGATCCGGCGATGGTGTGGGTAGTGGAAACGGGAATGCCGTAATGCGTAGTTAGGAAAAGGGTGAAAGCCCCGGCCGTTTCGGCGCAGAATCCGCCTACCGGCTTGAGTTTGGTGATCTTCATACCCATGGTTTTGACGATGCGCCAGCCGCCGAAGGCGGTCCCCAGAGCGATGGCCGCCTGACAGGAGAGCACGATCCACCCGGTTTTCCAATCCAACAGCGAGAGCTGTTCGTCCCCATGGAAAATGCCGGCGGCCACCAGCAGGGCGACGATGATCCCCATGGTCTTCTGGGCATCGTTGCCGCCATGGCCTAAAGAGTATAGAGCGGCGGAGACCAGCTGTCCCTTGCGAAAGAACTTATCGACGGAATAGGGCCGCCAGCGGCGGAACATCCAGTAGACGGCGACCATAAAGAGGAATCCGACCAGAAAACCCATCAGCGGAGCCAAGGGGATAAATTCCACAGTTTTCCGAATGATATCCCAGCGGATCACCCCGGTTCCGGCATGGGTCAGTCCGGCTCCGGCTACTCCTCCGATCAGGGCGTGAGAGGAGGAAGTCGGCAAGCCCCACCACCAGGTCATCAGGTTCCACAAAATGGCTCCGATCAGGCCGCACAGAACGACATAGACGAAAGCCTTATCGCTGGCGTCAATGATGACAATCTTGGAGATGGTTCCGGCGACGCGTGGGGCGAAGATAAAGATAGCGACGAAATTAAAAAAAGCGGCCCACCAGACCGCAACCCTGGGGCTGAGGACGCGGGTGGAAACTACCGTGGCGATGGAATTGGCGGCATCATGAAATCCGTTGATGAGGTCAAAGACCAGGGCCGCCAGAACGGCCAGAGCGACGAGAAACAACAGGGGAGTCATACGGTCTAGGAAGCCTCGATCACTACGCCTTCGATGATGTTGGCCACATCTTCACACTGGTCGGCGGCACGCTCGAGGTATTCGAAGATTTCTTTCCACTTGATGACGTAAAAGGCATTGTGCTGCTCTTCTTTAAAGAGGCGTCCCAGGGCACCGCGCAACAACGTGTCGCATTCGTTTTCCAGTTGATGAATGGCGATGCAGCATTCCGTGATCTTGTTATGATCGGACATGTCACGCAAGTACCGGAGAGCCTCCTCGATCTTATAGGCGGCCTTTACCAGGACTTTAGCCATCTCCCCCGCCTCGGGCCGGATTTCAAGGATCTCGTACATGGAGATACGTGCCGCGGCTCCATCGACGGAATCGATTACGTCGTCCAGATGTTTGATCAGATAGTGTATGTCCGCACGGTCAATGGGTGTAATAAAGGTACTATGCAGGGCCTTGATACACTGATAGGTTTCCTGATCGCCCTGGTGTTCCAGTTCTTTGATACGTGCGGTCCGGGAGGCCAGGTCGTCGCCCTGCGCAGCCAGTTCGGCAAATGCCTCGCAGGTCTGGGTAATCAAGGAACCAACCCGTTCGAAATAATCAAAGAAGCTCATTTCGCGCGGTAAAAGTCTTCTAAACATAGCTCTCCATATTCAATCCATAGCGAAAAGGGACTGCATCCGTCCGCATAATCGCCCTCTTGAATACCCGGAAGATAGGGAAATGTCAAGCATCCTTCTACCCGGAGAAACGGATGGACCCATTCCACAAGTAAAAAGTCTTAAGTTCCGCTATAATCATCTCTCCGGAAAAGATATTGCATACTCATTTGCTAGCGAACAAAATCCATGGCCCTGTTGTCTGAAGAATTGCGGCGGCGCATCTCCGAAATGAATCGCACCGCCTTGCGGGACAGGCAGGTGGCGAGGGAATCGGGGTATTTGCCCCAGGAGGTGCCTCCGCAAAGGCCTGCCGCACTCCGCTTTCTGCCTCTAGAGGAGGCGGTACAGGGAAGGGTCCTGGAACACCCGCCGAGCCGTTTCCTCGTGATCGAGAAACCGCTGGAGGACTTCTGCCGTTCCGCCGAAGAATTTACCGATCATTTTTCTTCCTGGTGCCGTCGTCTGGAGCCGGCGCAGGGGGAAGGCGACCCGGATCGTGTTGCCCTGGCCGACATCCATCCCTCCTCCTGGGTCTTCCTCGATATCGAAACCTGCGGCTTGACCAACAGCTGCGTGTTTCTGGTCGGACTTTTTTATTTCCGCGACGGACAGTTCCACCTGGAACAGCTTCTGGCCCGCGATTACGGAGAGGAAGCGGCTATGTTGCACTATCTGGCCCAACGCATGGCGGATTTCCGGCTGCTGCTGACCTTCAACGGCAAATCCTTCGACTGGCCCTTCCTGATGGACCGCAGCAGCATATACGGCGTGTCCCTGGCCGATTGCGAGAGGCATATCGACGTATTGCACGCCGCCCGCAAGCGATGGCGGGACAGGCTGCCCAACTGCAAGCTGCAGACCCTGGAACGGTATGTCTGCAAGCGGGCACGCTACGGAGACATACCCGGCTCACTGATTCCCGAAGCCTATCACGAATTCGTCAAAACCGGGGACGCCCGCCAGATGCGTGATATACTGCATCACAACGCCTTGGATCTTTTCACCACCAGTGAGATCACCCTGCACCTGTTCCGGGGAGGCGATGCCGATTCGCTATGAAAGCTCATCAGCTCATTGAGGAACTGCGCAATAGCCAGGATTTTCAAGACCAGATCTGTCACGTGGAACTGCTGCCCAGGCGCGAGGCGGAAACGGGAGAACTGTCCTATCCGCTTCCTCCGATCCTGGAAAACGCCCTGCAGCGGCAGGGGATATATAAATTGTACAGCCATCAGGCCGAGGCCGTCGACCAGGCCCGCCAGGGGAAAAGCGTGGTGGCGGTCACCTCCACCGCCAGCGGGAAGACCCTGTGTTATATGCTGCCCATGCTGGAAACGGCCCTGACCCGGCGCGGGTCCACCGCTCTGCTCCTCTATCCGACCAAGGCCCTGGCGCAGGATCAGCTGCGGTCTCTGCAGAAATACGGAATGATCGAGCCGGCCCTCAATTTTCTGTCCGGTACCTATGACGGCGACACCCCTTCGGAGATGCGCCGCCGGCTGCGCCAGGAGGCGAGTTTCATCCTCTCCAATCCGGACATGCTTCACCAGGGGATTTTGCCCAATCATTCCCTGTGGGATCGGTTTTTCCAGGGGCTCCGTTTCGTTGTGGTCGATGAGATACACACCTACCGTGGCGTGTTCGGGTCCAACGTGGCCAATCTGTTCCGCCGGCTCAACCGCATCTGCGCCTTCTACGGTTCCCGGCCGGTATACATCTGTTCTTCGGCGACCATCGCCAACCCGGTGGAGCTGGCCGAACGCCTTACCGGCAGGGCCATGCAGCTGGTGGACCAGGACGGATCTCCCCGGGGAGAGAAGAAGTTCGTTTTGTGGAACCCTCCCTGCATCGATCTCGGTCTGGCGGAACGTCGCAGTCCTTTGACGGAAGCCCATCGGCTGCTGGTCAAACTGATCCGTGACAAGGTGCAGTCCATCGCCTTTACCCGCACGCGGCTGGGAGCGGAGGTGGTGGCCCGTTACTGTCAGGAATCGCTGCGCCGCTACGGTCCGGCCCTGGCCAATGCCGTGCGGGCCTATCGCAGCGGCTATCTTCCGGTCGAGAGGCGAGCTATCGAACGGCGGCTGGCCGAAGGGGATCTGCTGGCGGTGGTTTCGACCAATGCCTTGGAACTCGGTATCGATATTGGAGGGATGGACGCAGGGATCCTGGTCGGGTACCCCGGTTCCATAGCCAGCACCTGGCAGCAGGCGGGGCGGGCCGGTCGGGGACGGGAGGATTCCATCGTTTTTCTCATCGCCCAGAACTCGCCCATCGACCAGTTCCTGATGAAACACCACGGATACCTTTTTCAGCGGAACCCGGAAAATGCCATCATCGATCCCGACAATCCGCATCTGGTCCTGGGGCATCTGCGCTGTGCCCTGCGGGAACTCCCCCTGGAATCGGCGGAGTGGTCTCTATTCGGCCCGTTTACCGAGGCTCTGCTGCAGTTGCTGCAGGAATCGGGCCGGGCCAGGCAGGCTAACGGGCGATGGCATGCGGTCGAAGAGCGATTTCCAGCTGCGGAATTCAGCCTGCGTCAGGGAGATCCGGTCACCTACACTATCATGGATACGACCAACGGCCAGAATCGCGTCATCGGCGCCATCGATCAGACCTCAGCCTATTCCCAGATGCATGACCATGCCGTTTACCTGCATACCGGGGAAACCTATTTCGTACAGAGACTGGACACGGAGAAAAAGATCGCCTTCGTGGAGAGTCAGGACCTGGATTACTATACCCAATCGGTGGCCGAGAGCCTGATCCGCATCGATGAAACGGAGGAGACCCGCCACTGGAAGAAGGCCGCCAAATCGTATGGGCCGGTGACGGTTACCAATCTGGTGACCATGTTCAAGAAAATCAAATTCCACACCCGGGAATCCATCGGTTACGAAAACCTGCAGCTGCCCACGCAAACGCTGGAGACCATCGCCTTCTGGATGGTGCCCGAACCGGCGGTCATGGGGCGCGCACGTCAGTTCGGCCTCACTCCGATGGAGGGACTGGTGGGGATTTCCAACCTGATGCTGGAGGTGATGCCGCTCTTTGTCATGAGCGATATACAGGATATGGGCGCCGTTGTGGAGTCCTCCAATCTGGGGCAGCCGACCCTGTTCGTATACGACAAGTTTGTCGGAGGTGTGGGGTATGCGGAAAAGGTGTACTGCCTGCTGCCGGAAATCCTGCAGGCATGCCTGGAAATCGCCCGGGAATGCCCCTGCCGGACCGGATGTCCCTCCTGTGTCGGGACCCTGCATCCCGGATCGGTGCATCAGCCCGGGTTGCGGGAGGAACCGCGCGACCGCATCCCCAGCAAGGAGGCGGCGCTGGTAATGCTGCACGAACTTCTGGAAATTCCCGGATACCAACCACGCCGTCCGGAAGAGATTGCTCCTCCCTCATCGGTGAAGGAGGCCCTGGTGGCCGTTCCTCAGGAGAGGCTCTCCCCCATTCTGGAATCGCGCCTGCGCAACCGGTTGCGTAAATAAACCCAGGGCTATTCCGGCGGAGGAACGAAGGCGCGGCGGGAGTGGATGGTATAGGAGTGGCCGGGCAACCGTACCTCTACTTTGCGTTTCTTCTGCCTTCCCGTGCCCACTTCCGTGCTGTAGGCCAGGCTGTAATGATTTTTCAGGGAGGAGGCAATTTCCCGGCAGACGCCGGTGATGTCCTCCTCGTGGGCGGAGAACTTGCGTCCACCCGACTGGCTCATCATCCTGTCCTTGCTCATCTGATCTCCTCCCAGGGTCACAATCCAGTTAAGCTTGTTGTTGAAACTCAGGGTGAGCAGGGTGTATCCCGATTCCTCGACATGTTCTACGGTGGCCGGTCCCAGGCCTTTGAAGCGGTTGGAGAGGAGGAGTACGGCACGTTTGGAGTTCGAACCCCGACGCAGCCGATAAAGAGCCATGTCGATTCCCAGACCGGTTTTCGGGGTCGCCCCCATCAACTCCCGCAGGATACGGCCCGTACGGGTATTGGTGACATCCAGATTCCGTAGCGCTTCCAGAAAGGGGATGCGGTCTTTGGTGAAATCCAATTCCAGATAGGCGTCCTTGTCGTCAAAGGTATACAGGCAGATTTCGTCCTCCCGGTCGAGGATGTGGGCCAGGCGAAAAAGAAATTGTTTGGCCCGCGAAAACTGTTCCCGGGAGATGGAGCTTCGATCCAGAACAAAGGCGATGCTGACCGGCCGGTCGTGCAATTCGGAAAAATGGGTCAGGGACATGATCCGCCCGTTTTCCTTCACCTGGAAATCCTGCTGTTGCAGGCCGAAGACCGGATTGCCCTGCGCATCCAGTACCTCCACATCCAGGGAAACCTCATCCACCCGTATCTGGTAGGCGGGTTTCTCCTTCTGCGATTGCGCCCAAAGGAGGTCCGGCAAAAATCCAAGAAGGGCGGTCAGGATGAAGAGAAGGCGGCGTTTCATTTGGCGGCTTTTTTAAAGGAGAGCGACATGCCCGAACCGTGCCGTGCCAGCGTCGTTTCCATGTAGGGCAGCCCGATCACATATTCGTAAAAGGCTCCCGTCCCCCAGCCGCCTCGCCCATACACGTTGTGGCCGGCAAAACAGCCGCCGATATCCAGCTTGGAGACCACCGAAAGAAAATAATTCTTGTACCAATCTTTGTCGGCATCGCAAAAAACGAAATCGAAAGGTCCGGCCAGTTCCTTGACCAGGATGTGGGCATCGGCCAGCCGGGCGTCGATATAACCGGCAAGACCCGCCTCCCGGAAGTTGGCCAGGGCCTCCCGATGACGTCCTTCGTCGATTTCGATGGTGATCAGCTTTCCCTTCGTCTTGCTGAGGGCCCAGGCGATCCATATGCCGGAGTGTCCGGTGGAGGTGCCGATCTCCAGGGCTTTTCTGTAGTTATGCTTCACAATGGTGTCGTAGAGCAGCTGTCCGTCCGATTCGGGGATATTCATATCCCGCCACTGGTTCCGGTGTCGGTCGAGAAAGCCCCTGACCTTTTCATCCAGTATGCGATTGTCCTGGGCCGGCACATACACGGTACCCAGCAGAAATAAGGCAAGAAAAAGAATCGTATGACTGCATGCCTGAAGGGGGTATCGATTTTTACTCATCATGATCCATCTCTTTCTGCCGGGCCTGTCCGTTCAACCCCGGCAACTCAGGCATTCTAACGGGCAAAAACGACTAGGGTCAAGCCCGTCTCCATTCACGGATTCTTTTTGGCGGTCTGCGCCGGGATTTTTTCCGTTGGTGACATAAGGGTGGCTCCTCGCCATGGAACCCTTTAAGATCTCCGGAGACTAGGAATTAAGGAGTCAAGATGAACCAAAGACGTTACGATCTCGATTGGATGAGGGTCCTGGCCTTCTCCCTGCTGATTCTGTTCCACACCGGGATGATGTTCAACACCTGGAGCTGGCACATAAAAAACACCGAGACCAGTCAGGTATTCAATCATGTCATGCGGTTTCTCCACCTCTGGAGAATGCCTCTGCTGTTTTTCATCTCCGGTTCCGCCATATGGTTTCTGCTGGGCCGCCGCAGTCCCGCACGTTATGTTGCGGAACGGTGCCGGCGGCTGCTGGTCCCCTTGATTTTCGGCATGCTGGTCATCATTCCGCCGCAGGTTTATCACGAGCGGCTCTTCCAGCAGCAAACGTTTTCTTCCTTCTGGGATTTCTACCGCACGGTCCTGACGCTGACACCCTATCCGCAGGGAAATTTCAGCTGGCACCATCTCTGGTATATTCCTTACATCTTCGTCTATTCCCTGTTGCTTCTCCCTCTGTTTCTCTTCCTGCGTCGCACCCGCGGCAAAAAAATCCTGGCGCAGTTGCACCATCTTCTGGATACGCCATGGATCATTCCCATGATTGCCGTCCCCAATATCCTGGGAGATATCCTTTTACGCCCGTTCTGGCCGTCGGATACCCATGATCTCCTGGCCGACTGGGCCAATTTCGTATCGACCATCCTTATCTTCTCCATTGGATATATTCTGGCGGAAGGCCATGCCGTATGGGACCGGATGGAGAAACAACGGATGGCGTTCCTGGGTTGGGCTCTCGTTCTCTACGGATTGCTGGCGCTCGTATGGGAAATCGGATGGCTTTCTCATGCCGGGTGGGTAAAAACATCCCTCTATTACTGTCTGACCAATACATGCGGATGGCTCTGGCTGCTGACCATCCTGGGATATGGAAAACGCTATCTGAGTTTTTCCAACCGGTTTTTGACCTATGCCAATGAGGCGGTTTACCCCTTTTATCAGGTCCATCAGACGATCACGGTGGTCCTGGGATTCTATTTGATCGCCTGGCCGGTGCCGATCGTTGTAAAATTTCCGGTGGTGGCCGGAGGTACATTTCTGGGCAGCTGGCTGGTGTTTGCCGTCATACGCCGATACGACGCAACCCGTTTTCTTTTCGGCATGAGAAGGAAACCGGCAACAGATGAGTACCAAGAGGTGCCGCGTAAAGCAGGGGTCAGGAGTCAGAAGTCAGAATCCAGAATGGGTAGGGTGACCTATGGGTAGCACCAGAAGTCTCTATTTAAAAGGAACGTGAAAAATAGTCGATCCTGATAGAAAAATGGATCGGGTTCGTAGTTCCGCCTTCAGGCGGTAATGCCGTAACCTGAATGGTTCTTTTTGAGTTTGAGCCGCGTAAACGCGGAACTACGAACCTTCGAGTTTTTGTATCCTTATCATGAAAGTTGATTTTTCGTTATTCCATCTTTAGTCCGTATCGATTCGAAAGAGAATGCCGGCGGTCCCAGGATTTTTTGCATGAAAGACATGTTACGAAAACGGTTTCGCATGATCGGAATTCTGTTCCTGGTCTATACCCTTTTCGCCCTCTTTAGCGTCAGCATATTCCGTGCGGAATACCGTCTGGACCGCGACACGACCCCTCTGCGGGAAACCCTGATCAACGAATTCACCGCCATGTATACCTTGCTGCTGGTCCTGCCTCTGCAACTCTGGCTGATCAACCGCCTGCGAATACATCGGCATAACTGGTACTGGGCCGCGCCGGTCCACCTTCTCCATTCCCTGCTGGTGGGGGTCATCCAGACCGAACTGATGACCGTCAGCCGGTACTGGATCTACGATCTTTTCCACCTGCGCCCGTACCCGGCCGGTCCGTTTTTCCTGAGGGCGTTCATGGAATACCACAAACAGCTGATCGGCTATCTGGCGGTGATGGGTGTCGTCTACTTTCTGGAACATCAGCGACATCTCCGGCGGGGGGAACGGCAGGTCGCCGAACAGAGACTGGAAATGGCCCGCTTGAAAAACGATCTGCAGCAGGCCCAGTTGCAGGCCTTGCAGGGACAGATCCAACCCCATTTCCTGTTCAACACCTTGAACATGATCTCTTCGGTGATGTATGACGATGTGTCCCGGGCGGACCATCTGCTATCCCGATTGAGCGAAATGCTGCGGAAAACGCTGGATGGCGCCCGCCGCCGGACGATCCCCCTGGCGGAGGAATGGGATTACACACGATCCTACCTGGCCTTGATGAAGGCCCGTTTCGAAGATCGCCTTTTAGTCAAAGAAGAGATAGATCCGGAAACCTTGTCTATTCCAGTGCCCGGGTTTCTCCTGCAGCCGATCGTGGAAAATGCCGTCAAGCACAACAATGCCGACCGGAGGCCGCTGACCATCACCCTTAGCAGCCGTGTTACGGATTCCCATTTGCTTCTGGAGGTGGAAGACGACGGATACGGATTGGCCTCCGGCGAAGACGGTTCCAAGGCAGAAGGCATCGGCCTGGAGAACGTTCGGGAACGGCTGCTGCATCATTATGGTTCGGAGGCGCGTCTGGAGATAGGAAACCGGGAGTCGGGGGGCCTTCGTGTCACTCTTCGGGTCCCGCGTACCCAGGCGACACCGGCCGCAGACACGGTCCGGGAGGCGATATGACTTCATTCCCGATTCGAGCGGTCATCATCGATGATGAACCGCCGGCCAGAAAAAAGATACGAAGGTTTCTCGCGACGGAACCACGGATGGAGATCGTCGGCGAGGCCGCAGACGGAGCCGAGGCCCTGGAGGTAATCCGATCCACCCATCCCGATCTCCTTTTTCTGGACATTCAGATGCCGGTACAAAATGGTTTCGAGGTGCTGCAGGCGATTCAGCCGCTGCGGCCGTGGATCATTTTTACCACCGCCTATGATCAGTATGCGCTGCAGGCGTTTGCCGTCAGGGCCCTCGATTATCTGCTCAAGCCTTTTGACGAGAACCGCTTTCAGGAAGCGCTGGCCCGGGTATTGGATGCAGACCGGGAAGAAGCCGCCGGTTTACAGCGGAAAATCGAGAGTTTGCTTTCTGAGTGGCATGCCTTGCACGCTGCCTTTCCGGAGCGAACGCTGATTCGAAATGGCGACCGACTGGAAATCGTGAGATGGAAAGAGGTGCTGTGGATTGAGGCGGAAGAGAAATACGTCCTGTTGCATCTACGCTCCGGCAAACTTCTGCATCGCATTTCCCTGTCCGAACTGGAACGCCGGTTGGATCCGACGCAATTTCGCAGGATCCACCGTTCCACCATCGTGCGTCTGGATTTTCTGCGCAGCCTGATACCCTGGACACATGGAGATTATCTGGTGGAGCTCCAGGATGGGACACGTCTTCCTCTGGGACGCAGCTACCGTGATGGCTTTCTGGCGGTCTTTCCGCACTGAAGGGAAATAATATCCCTATCCGGATTTTCCGCCCCAGATCAGAAACCTTCCGGAACGATCCAGAAACTTTCCTTCCAGGTTCCGCCTGAGGGGATGCTCTGCAGCCCGCTGAAGGTCCTGGCATGGGCCATGTTGAAAGCGTTGGTCGGACCGACCATCGGTTCAAAGCAGACGAAATCGCGATCCTGCGGAGAGAAGACGATAGCCACATCGTATTTGGGACCGAATAGAACCTTGATTTTCTGATTGCGGCCTTGCAGACGGAATTCGGCCATACCCTGCCGGTCACGGACCAATCCGCAGAAGACGTCATCCAGGCGAATGCCGCGAATCGGATAGGCATCGGGCAGCGATACCTCTTTCTTTTCTCCAGTGGGGACTAATTTATCCGACAGGATCATCCGTTCCTGTGCGGAGATGTGCACGGTCCAATCCTCCCGCGGGGTGTCTTCCAACCGGTAATACGTGTGATAGCCGAGTGACAGGGGCATGGGCTCCAGGGAAAGGTTTTCGATGGAAGTCTCCACCTCCAGGGACCCGTTCTGCAGACGATAGGTCATCTCCAGGGCATGAGCGAAGGGGAATTGGGCCATCCAGTCCGGTCGTCGCCAGAATTCCAGTCGCGAAGTGACCAGGGCATGGTCCTCGCCGGCTGTGAGACGGATGACTTTCCATTCCTTGGCATACACCAGAAGTCCGTGGATCGGCAGCTGGTTGCCATCCAGGCGGAAATTTTTCAGGTCGGTGTTGAGTACATACTTTTTCCGGTTGGCCCAATAGCCGTATCCGTCGATGCGGTTAGCCCAGGGTGCCAGGAAGGGATTGCCCAGCGCCACGGGCTTTTCCTGCCACTCGGCCAATGTCCGGTAGGGAGACCAGAGGATATGTTTGCCGTTGACCTTCATCTCGAAAGCGTTGTTGCCCATGGACGGAGCGATGGACACCTCGATTTTGCGTGTATGGTCGATGAGTCGAATCACCTCCAGTCCGTCGATGACGGTTTTGGATGCGGTGTAAGGGGCTGAGGCTAAGGCAATGTCCGGGATCATAAGCGTTACCATAAATAAAATGAGAATCGGCATGGATGACTCCTTGCATGGGTTGCTGCTCAACATGGCGTAATTGTAAAACCGGAAACCGTCCCGCGTCAATCTCCCGGGATCGTTGCGGTCCCGAAGGTTCCGTCAGGCAAGAATCCTCGGCGTACCGTATAATTAGAAGGATCGTAACAAGAAACAAATTATAATAACTGCATATCGACAGGTTATGAAAAAAAACAGGAAAGTAAAACCCGACGGGAAGATTCCGACGACCACACCTTCTGGTGCCGTCTCCTTAGCGGATCGAGGCGATCTTCGCCCTCTCCTCCTGCTGCTGCTTTTTGCCATTCCCGTTCTGCTCTACTTGCAGACCGTCTCTTTCGGACTGGTCCATTTCGATGACGATTTGATCCTCACCAAGAACGCGGAATTTCTCGGCCATCTCGGTAACGTCGGCAAGGCTTTCTGGAAAGATGCCTTTCTGGAAGATCGCGGTCCCTTCTATCGTCCGCTGCAGACGGTCTCCTACATGATCGACAGGCAGATCTCCGGGAAAGGCACCTATTGGGCCCTGCACCTGGAAAACATTGTCTTGATGGGGATCATCTCCTGCCTTCTTTTTCTCCTGTTGCAACGCCTGGGAGGACAATCCTTGCCGTCTTTTCTGGGGAGCCTGTTGTTCTGCGTGCACCCGCTGTTCACCTCGACGGTGGCCTGGATTCCATCCCGGGGGGATTTGCAGCTGGTACTCTTCACCCTGGTCTCTTTCCTGTCTCTGGCGGAGTATTGCAAGAACGACCGGACGATCTTTCTGTTCCTGCATGGCCTCGCTTTCATCCTGGCTCTTTTCTCCAAGGAAACAGCCATCGTACTTCCTCTCCTTTTCCTTCTCTATACCATTGGCTTCGCTTCCCAGCAGCTTTTAGGTAGAAAGAACCTGCAGCTGATACCGATCTATGCCGGTTCCGCCGTTTTCTGGTTCTTCATGCGAGCGGTCTCTGCGGAAGCCGTGATGGAGAATGCCCGGCTGGGGTTCGACGCCCTGACGAAAAATCTGACGACACCGCTGGAGACGCTGGCCAGATTCTTCCTTCCGCTGCAAATGGCCGTTATCCCGGGTTTCTCTCCGGCCATGGCCCTGGCGGGATTGGTTCTCCTGTCCCTGTTGATCGTTGCCGTTTATGCAAGCAGGCGACAGACGCTTCTGCGCAGACTTTTCGGTCTTGCCTGGTTTCTGCTGCTTATCCTTCCCGGTATGTTTTACAAGCATAACTTTATCGACTATCTGGACCATCGCTCTCTGCTCCCTCTGATCGGTATCCTGATGGTATTGGTCCTCCTTTTTCCTCCGGAATGGTTGCTTAAGCAGGAAAAGCTGGTGACGGCAGTGGCTGTACTCGGCATTCTTCTGCTAGGCATAACGACTTTCATGCAGAGCCGGAACTATTCCGATCCCATTACCTTTCACAACGCCGCCGTCCGTCAGAACAGCTCCTCCGTAATCGCCTACCATAATCGGGGGATCCAGAGAACGATCGCGGGCGATAGGCATGGCGCCCTGGACGATTTCAACCGGGTGATGGAATTTGCTATAAAACCGGCGGAGATCTATTACCGCCGGGGGAGCGTGAGAAGCGACCTGGGGGACTATCGCGGTGCCCTGGAGGATCTGAATCGTGCCGCCTCCCTGGAGGCCGGAAACGCGGAAGTGTTCCTCAAGAGGGGGCGGGTCAAGGGATCGTTGGGAGATATGCCGGGTGCCTTTGCCGATTTCAACCAGGCAATCGTTCTGGCCCCCAGTCCGGCAGCCTATCATAATCGCGGCGTGGTCAAATTCAGCATGGGCGACCGTGAGGGTGCCCTGGCGGATCTGGGGGAAGCCTTGAAGCTGGATCCCGGCAACAAAGACATCGCCCGGATACGGGATCGCATCCTCCAGGAGTCGGGAAGCCAGTCGTCCGAAAAGTAATACCTGTTCCGGCTTAATCCGAGGGGCGACTATGCCAACCTTAAAGCGTACTACCTGGAGGAAGTTCCGGCTCAACCCGCGTAGGGGCGACCC
>CAZTVS010000039.1:9420-38314 GCA_964617125.1 uncultured Acidobacteriota bacterium | reverse complement strand
AAAAAAGCATTTCCGGGAGCGCCGCACCCCAGTGCGGCAGGAGAACGTGGATTATGAGAAATTCCTTATCTGTATCATGCAATCCGGCGATGCAGAGAAGAGGACAGGGATACACATCCTTTCCCTTGCCGCACTGGGGTGCGGCGCTCCCGGTATTTGTTGCGATTTTTTCAATCCTGATGATAGCGGCAAGATCGGAATTGAGCGAGAACGCGGAAGGAAAAATGATCCACTTCCGCGCTCTCCGTCTCTGCGCATGAGACCCTCATTCCCATTGGCGACGGAAGGAATCGAATTCCTGCCGTAGCTCCTGCAACTGCGACTTCAGGAGCGATACTTCCGTTTCCAGAGCGGTCAGGCGGTTTGTCCGCTGTTCCCCCCTCGACTCTGCGGCTGGAATTCCACCCTCGGTGTAGGTTTGGTCCGGAGGTCCGCACAGGGTGTGCATGTAGCGGGATTCCTTGGTGCCGGGTACAAGGGGCAGTTTTACCACGAGGGAGTCTTGCGCCGGCGAGGAGAGACGATCCAGTATCTGCTGGACCTGATTCAGGTCCAGAAAGGAGTGCATACGCTCCGCACGAGTTCGCAGTTCTCCGGGAGTCTGCGGACCTCGCAGCAGGAGTTCACACAGAACGGCCGTCTCCGCTTCGTCGACACCCAGCACGGCTGGGGCGTAATGTTTGTACTTGGCCGCCCGTGCTCCCGCTTCCGATACCATGGCGACCAGTTTTTGCTCCCGTAGGGCATCCAGGGCGAAACGGACAATCTCTTCATCGAAAACGACAACCGGATAGCGGTTATTCTTTTGATTGCAAGCCAGGACCAGGGCATTCAAAGTCAGCGGATAGTATTCCGGTGTAGTGATCTGTTTTTCTATCAGGCAGCCGAGTATGCGTGCCTCTTCAATGCCGATGACGGGATATCTGCTCATAGGGGTTCGGACTTGGGATGAATGCCTGGACCTTTACGGTGTTGTTGGTTTGACCTTCAGGGATAAAAGGCTGCCGGCGATATGCCGCGTACCATTGTCTTTGTTGAAATAGTAAGCGACCAGAACACGGCCACCGGGCAGGAGAACAGACCACGGATAGCCGATATCGCCGGTGCCGGCGTCATCTCTGAGAACGATCTCCGTGGCAGTAGCGATGTCCGAGGCATCCGGCTGGAGCAGCCTGGCCCGAATCCCGAAAGGCTTTTGCCGGTAACCGTAGACCAGGAAAATTCTG
Organism: uncultured Acidobacteriota bacterium; assembly: GCA_964617125.1. Taxonomy (GTDB): domain Bacteria; phylum Acidobacteriota; class UBA6911; order CAINFC01; family CAINFC01; genus CAZTVS01. Next base: position 37,088 of record CAZTVS010000039.1, on the reverse strand, counting down.
TCATCCCCAAGGCGCAGGGCGTGCGCAGGATAACCGTAGAATCCGCTGTCCTGCCAGGGCTGAAAGCTTTTTCCTCCGTCCTTGGAACGGGCATAGGTCAGCTTGCCGTCGAAATCGGCGGTGCGCATGAAAGCCACGATATCGCCGTCCCGGGTTTCGACCAGGGAGGTCTCATTGAACTGGACCTTTTCATCCCTAGCGATAGGGCACATGTATTGCCATGTTTCTCCGCGATCGGAGGAACGAAGAAGATGAACGGAGGCATGGCGGTTGCTGGGACCGACATTGGCCGCCGCCGCCCAATAGAGGTTTCCATCGCGGCCCTGCAGCATGGCCCCCCGGTTGTAGGCGGCCACGGGTCTGCCCAGGGCATCCAGGGTATTGTCTCCAGGGGTATGTATCGGCAGAAAAGGCCCCTTCCAGGAAATGCCTCCATTGTCTGAACGCAGGATATAACCTCCGAGGAAAGCGAATGGGGTATGCGTCAGGGTGTCCTTCTTCTTCTCTGCTGTTTCTGCCGGCAGTAAAGCCCAGCCGTACGAACTACAGACAATGGAGCCGTCCCGCAGCTGGACCATGCAGGGGTCCTGCGATCCTCCCAGCGGATGAGCGAAGATCAGCTCCGGCTCCCGCGTCCATGTCTTTCCCTGGTCTCGGGATCGGACCATCACCAGATAACTGTTGGCGTCGGTGTGAGTGACACCCGGTGCCTGCCATAGTTTTCTTCGGTCGGGGGCCCGTCGGAAGGCGCATAGGATCTCGCCATCCGGACGTACCACCAGGGAAGGGAAGGCCGAATAATACTGCTCGTCCTGGTAGATGAGGATGTCCTGGATCTTTTCCGGTGTGGCCGGATTTCCGGTCTTTTCCTGCGTTTGCGCCGCTCCGGAATAAGAAAAAGCCAGCAAAAGAAAAAATCCGACAGTCAAAGCCGGTCGATTCATCGGTTCTCTTCTCCTTTCCTGGGAGCGCCGGCGTCCCGCCGGCATCCCCTTTAAATCAGTATGGAACATTCTAAAAAAAACGGAAAATCCGGAGGTTTATAGATCCGCGTTTACGCGGCATCCCATGGATCCGTGAAAGCCTGTATTTACGCTGCACCGCCTAAAGCGAAAACGCTGCAGAATACCTATAAGGCGGAACTTCCAAAAACACGATCCGTTTTTCTATCAGGATCGACTTCTTATCGCTTCATCCTGTAGGACACCCCGGTGAAAAGTCTTGGTTCCGTTTCTCTTCGTAAATTTCGTGTTGATTCCATTGCTTTTGCCGGCGGGACGCCAGCGGTCCCAGGATCTTTTTATCGGGCAATCCTTATCCCTATTTCTTTTTCTGGGCGGCCAGCTGTTGCTGCAGGGCTTTTACCGCCAGATCGGCCTCCTGAGTCACATCCGGATCCTTGGCCATGGACTTGGCGATCTTCAGCGATTCCTTGGTCGTATACCTTTGCAGCGCGCCTAAAAGGGTCTTCTTGATTTCCGCCTGTTTGGCCAACGGCAGAAGCTGCTTCAGAAGCTTGACGGATTCCGCCGCCGGGCGTTTGGCCGGCGAGGCCGTCTGGTTCAGAACCTGTATATAGCCGCGTAAAGCCAGAACCTTATGGGCCTCCACCCCGGATTGCCTGGCAACAGACAGCAGCTCCGGCAATGAGGTCGGTTCCGGCCAGGAGGAAAGGGCCAGTAGGGCAGCTCGGGTCACCTCCTGGTTGGGATCTTTCAGTGCGCTAAAGACGGAAGGAAGGGCTGCCTTGTCTTCCACCGCTCCCATAACCGTCAGTAAGGAAGCGCGTATGTCGGGATCGTTTTGCTTGGGATAAACCTCGAGAATCGGTTTTATGCCGACATCCGAATAGCGACGCAGGACGGCAGAAAGAGCCCGTTCCGTTTCCAGGCGTAGGGCACTTGAATCGGTGGAGAGCAACATGCGTAGAAGTTCGGGGACTTCACGCGGACCGGCCATGTCACGGGCAACGCGCAGAGCTTCCCGTCGTACCTGACTGTCATCACCGTTCGCCAGTTTGAGAACCATGGCCGCCGCGTTGTCGGATCCTCGTTCCCCCATGGCGCGCAGGAGCTCGACCTTGACTTTTGGTTCCGCGGACTCGATGGCTCTGGAGATGGCCTGATCGACATCCGCATGACGCAGGCGCGCCAGGCTTTGCCGGGCAGCCGTCTGTTCTTCTTCTTTGGTATTGGCGGCGATTTTGGCCAGCGGCAGAACACAGGAGCCGTCACCCGTCTCTATCAGGCTGTGCATGGCCGCCAGGCGTACATCGATATCCTCCACCTGCAGGGAACCGGCAGTCAGGTCGCGGACCTCAGTGTCCGTACTGCCGGCCAGCATGGCTATGGCAACAGCCTGAGATCGGGCCGGCAATTTGGGAAAATTCTGCAAGATTGCCTTGACCGCGTCGGGTGTGTTCCTTCCGGCTAAAAATCGTATCGATTCCGCCTGATAAAGCGGTTCTTCCTTGGCCAGGTTGGCGGTAACCGAATTTTGGGCCGCGGAAGGATCTACGGATGCCAGACCGCGAAGAGCGGCGATTCGGACTGCCGGCGGCATCGAAGTCGCCATGAGGGAATAATAGGCGGAAGCGGCTTCCGATCTTTTTCCCGCGCCAGCAAGCTGATCGATTCCGCTAAGATAAGCATCCAGCATGGGACCGCGTATCTTTTCATGGGAGGGATTTTTCCAGCGGGACAGGATGTCTAACGCCTGAGGCCCACCGATTTTGCCCAGAGCCGCTACCGCGGCGGCGGCAACACCGGCATCGGAATGATCTACCAGCCCTTCCAGAACGGGGATAGACTCGCTATCGCGACGAATGCCCAGACTGTTGATGATGCCGATTTTCCCAGCGGTAGCGCTGCCGGCAAGGTGTTTGCGCAGCAAGGCGTCGACTTCCTTGCCGGGGATCCGCTCCAGGGCATAGCGGGCGATATTTGCCGTTTCTGCCGATGCCAGCAAAGGCTCCAGGGCCGGCAGGGATTCATGAGAACCGATGAGACTCAGTTGCTGACAGAGGAAGTCCTTTACGCTCAGGCTTACCTTGGCCGACAGCTGCTGACATAAAAGCTTTTCGGCTTCCCGCTCGGTCGCCGGATCCTGGTGAGATTGACGGACCAGATCGGCAACCTTCGTCAAAGTTTCCCGGCTTTTTCCATAATCGTATTGAGACGCCTTGTTTAAGGCGGATTTCAACTGTTTCAGAAGAGCCGGTCCAGCCGGGGCCTTATCCGCCGCCTGTGCCGGTATCCATTCCGTCAGGATCGGCAAAAAAAGGGCACAGCAGAGAAGGACCGGAACCAGAGAGCGAAAAAGGCCGTGGATTCGCTTATTCATAATAATTTCCTTTGTCATCTTGGGATCGTTGTTTACCAGCTGACGATTTGCCTATCGCCGATTGTTTTTCATCGGTTCTTTCTATAAATGCCAAGGGGAACGCATCGGTCGCGCCAGCATACGGGCCGCATCCGCATCCCCCAGGATTTTCTCCGCATCCGGGTCCCACCGCAGCTTGCGACCGGTCAGCATGGCGATCTGCCCGAGCCAACCGGGGGTTGCCGAACGCATGGCTGCTTCCGCCGGTGCCAGCGGAGTTCTTCGGGTTTTAATGCACTCAATGAACTCGGCAAAATGGCCGGGGGAGCGATAAAGAGGTTTTTCCCGCGGGCCGATTTTTTCGCGAAGAAGGCTCTTGGGATTGGCGTCGATACCGCTGCGGTCCACCCAGACCCAGCCCTGGTCTCCAATCCACTTCGTCCCGCTTTTGATGTCCTTGTGCCCGCCGGCCATGGTGAGTGCTATTCCGTTGTGGTATTTGCTATAGACCCGATATTTTCCCGCGGTGTTCCAAACTCCCTTGCGAGGATACTCGCCCTCTCCCTCGATCTCCACCGGGCCGGTGGAGTCGAAGTCGAGACCCCAGTGGGCAATGTCCAGGTGGTGCCCGACCCAGTCCATCAGCTGTCCGCCGCCGTAATCCAGATTCCAGCGCCAGTTTTTATGGACCCGGGCCGGACAGTAAGGGGCCCAGGGTGCAGGGCCCAGCCAGCGTTCGTAATCCAGTGTGCCGGGAGGAGGGCCGAATGTTTCCTGGCCGGCGGTTTTTCCGAAATCGGTATGGCCGGCAGGCAGTCCGACCTCCACCTTTTCGATACGGCCGATACGGCCGTTGCGGACCAGCTCGCAGGCAAAACGGAAATGGCTCTGGGATCGTTGCCAGCTTCCTGTTTGCCAAACCCGCCCATAACGTTTGACCGCGTCACAGATGGCCCGTCCTTCTGTCCAGTTGTGGGCCAGCGGTTTCTCCCCGTAGATATCTTTACCAAGTCGCGCAGCAGCTATGGCCGGGATGGCGTGCCAGTGATCGGGAAGTCCGAGGGAAACGGCGTCGATGTCGGTCCGGGCCAGAACCTCTTCGAAAAGATGATAGGTGGCACAGTCCGCATTGCCGTATTTTTTATCGACCACATCTTTGGCATGATCCAGGTGGAGCTGCTCTATGTCGCAAACGGCAACAATCTGCGCCTCGGGAAGCTCCAGAAAACTCTCCATATTGCCCGTCCCTTGCCAACCGACTCCGATACAGGCCATGGTGACCCGGTTGGAAGGGGATATGCTCCCATTCAAACCCATGGCGGACGAAGGGACCAGGGTTGGAAATCCGATGCCTGCTGCCAGAGAGAGGGTGGATTGCTTGCAAAATTTTCTTCTTGTCGTGCGTTTTGGGCTTTCAGCCATCATTTTTATACACTCCAGTTTATCTATCCGACTGCATGGTCAGAAATCAAATGCAATGAAATGTAATGAAAAACAGGTCCAGAATCAAGAAAAACCGGATTCTTTCTTCAGGGTTTGCGGAGCCATAGCCGGGAGCGGGCCGGCATACGAATTCGCAGTTTTCCCTTTTCCGGCGAGAGTTGAAAACCATCGGTCGGCGTTTTCCACGCCTGCAAGGAAGTCGCCTCTTTCCCGGAAAGTAACAGAGTGGCCGGGGCCTGATTGTAATTGTTGAGAAAGAGAGAGCCGTCAGATAGGGGTTGCATGGTGATCCGGGTCGATGCCTCCATTCGCACTCCCTGTCTTTGCTGAAAGGCCTGGCGCAATATGTCCGCCCACTCTCGCGGCACCTCAAGCAAGCCCAGCTGCCGAGGGCATAGCAACACCTCTCCTACCGCGTCGAAATCGGATTGGGAGAAGGTGTGACTGTTCAGTACATAAAAACTGCATCCTTTGCTTTCCTTGCGTGTCAAAAAAGGGATTTTTTTTCCCGCGGCGGAGGCGATTAAAAGGGGCGTCGCTCCGTCCAGTTCCATGTCCGTCGCCAGATCCAGTGGAAGAGGGATCTCCTGCAAGTTTTTACCGACATATACTTTTTCCGCACGGGTACGGACGGGGCGATCGGGAAGCTTGACCCCGGCCCACCGAGCTATCTTTCGACCGTCGGCCGATTCCGCCAGGAACCCGGAAGTCATCAGGACAACCGGTCGCCGGTTCATCATGGCCTCGAGTTGCGGGAGGATCCTGCTGTCCTTGGCGGCCTGGGTGGGGAGGAAAACAGTCTGTTCTTTATCTGGAAAATGGGCCGATGGAATCAGCGGGACGCCCATCATGCCGATGTAATCCATCAGATACAGATCGCCGCCGGCATCGCTATCCGCCGGTTTATAGGCGGTGATTCCATGCACCGGATGCATGGACACCTCCCGGGCAAGTTCACGTAGGACGGGTGTGTGTTGTTTGAGGAGAGATCCCCCGGGATGTTCACGCTCGATATCGTTTAAGTTGAAGAGGATGATCTCGGTTGCGCCCCCCAGTGTGGTCTGATACGCTTGTTCCAGGAAGTCCAGGGCATCGCAATCGCCGTGATCGAACCAGCCTGCGTTCAGCTTCTCTCCGACCAGCGACTGCATCCAACGATAGCTGATAAAACCCTCATAGGGCTGTACGAATCCGTAACGCTGGGTATATTGTCCGCGGGTTTCCGTACCGACCCAGACCTCGTCGAACTGGGACGGCTGGCGAAGGACATCATAACCAAAGAGATGGAACCGGTCGTACCATTGAGGGAATTTGATGATCATACGTATTTTCGGATTGGCGGTTCTGGACGGCTGGATGAGAAAGCGGTGGGCGGCATCCACCAGCAGGTCCATGCGGTATTGCGACCAGGATCGTTCCTGACGCGCCGCGACCGAATCGGAACCTTCATCGCCGGTACAGAGAAAATCGTCGACCACAAATTCCTCGAAGAGCGGAGAAACCGATTGCATCAGGGTTGCCAGATCCTGGCCGGTCTTCGGATTCTGCCAGTTGAACCAGGTCAGTTTTCCCTGCTGGGCGACTCCGAAATTTTTCCCGGGTACGGTGGCGATTCCGCCTCGTACCTGGAAGCCTTGCCCCTGCAGGAAATCGCGGGCCGTACGCAGCTGTTCCACATCGGCGATCTGCCCGCTGCGGAACACTTCCAGAATGACCTTTTCAATATTCAGCTCTTTCAGCCGACGGACTTTTTTTTGCATCGATTCCGAGTCGGCAGGCCATGATTGCACTCCATCAACCGTAACATAAACACTGAAAGTCAGGTCACGGGCCCGGGTGGACAAAGTACAGAGGATCAGGACGGAGATAAGAATGAAAATGGTTGCAGGTAGGGAATTTCGAATATTTTTCCCGGTCAGGTGCATAGGAAGGTTCTCCTTCTCCACTCTAGGAAGTTGAAAAATTAAATGGATCGCCTTGATGGTAAAGAGTCTAACCTGGGTACTACTTACCCAAGATATTGTTTTAGGATGTCGGCCACCTGAGCGGACTTGATCGGTTTGGGAATGTAATCGTTCATCCCTGCCAGCAGACATCGGGTCCGATCGCCCTGCAAAGCATGGGCCGTCATGGCGATGATGGGTATATCGTGCGTCAGGACCTCCGATTTCGGATTACGGATTCTACGAGTCGTTTCCAGGCCATCCATGATGGGCATTTGCACATCCATCAACACCAGGTCATATCGTGCGGATTTCAGTTTTTTCAGCGCAACCAGACCATTTTCCGCCGTATCGACGAGATAGCGCAATCTCTCCAGAATCTTTACGGCGACGATTCGGTTGGTGGCGTTGTCTTCCACCAGGAGAATATGGGCCGGTTTGCGGTCCGGTCGGCCGGCGGCTTCGGAAGAAGCGGCGGCGATTTCCGAGAGGGTAGGCCTCCTTTGCGAAATCGTCGTCTCTCCGGGAATCTGCAGGGACCGACAGACGGCGGAAAGTAATTGACTTCTCCGAATCGGTTTGTACAGTACCTCCTGGATCCCGCTATTTTCCAGGGTTTCCCGGTCGATTTTTATCCCGGGCAGGGAGGAAAGGAGGATCGCTGTATGATGCAAGTCGGGATCCTGACGGATTTGTGCTGCCAGGTCCAATTCGTTTCTGTCTGCCGAAGAAAGATCCAGGATAAGAATCTGGTAGGGCTTGTCATTACCGGCCGCTTCTCTCAGGCACTGCAAGATGTCGGTCGCACCGGAAACCGCGGTCAGGTTGCATCCCCAGGAATGGAACATCCAGGTATACAGTTGCAGATTGGAATCGTTCGGATCGGCCGCCAGGATGTTGCTGCCGGCAATCCGCTCCATCAGGCGTTTTTCCGGTTTTTGTTCTCCCGCTTCCTCTTCGCTTCTTCCCAGCCGCGCCGTAAACCAGAAGGTCGAACCTTCGTGTTCCTTACTCCGGAGGCCGATGGTCCCCTGCATCAACTCCACCAGCTGTTTGCAGATGGAAAGTCCCAGCCCGCTTCCACCGAATTCCCGGGTATGAGACGTGTCTACCTGGGAGAATGCCTGAAACAGTTTTTCCATCTTGTTTTCAGGGATTCCAATACCGGTATCCTGCACGGAAAAACGGAGAATTACCGATTGGTTTTCTTCTTTTTCCAGTTCCGTCCGAAGCACAACGGTTCCTTGCCGGGTGAATTTAATGGCATTACTGAGAAGGTTGATCAGGATCTGCCGCAGGCGTCCCGGGTCTCCTTTTACCAAGCAGGGCACTTCCGGTTTGATCAGAAAGGTCGGTTCCAGGCCTTTTTCGAAGGCCTTATAGGACATGATTTCCATGATCTCCTCGAGAACCAGGTACAGGTTGAAGGGTACGGTTTCCAGTACCATTCTGCCTGCCTCGATTTTGGAGAAGTCGAGGATGTCATTGATCACAATCATCAGATTATCGGCACTCTTGCGTATGGATTCGGCAAAATCCCTCTGTTCCGGAGGCAACGGGCTGTCCAGCAGCAGGTCCGTCATACCGATGATCCCGTTCATGGGGGTGCGGATTTCATGACTCACGTTGGCCAGAAATTCGCTTTTCGCGATATTGGCACATTCCGCCTCCCGCGCCAGGCTTTGCGCCTGACGTATGCTTTCCTGCAATTGGGTGTTGATCATGCGGATCTGGTTTTCCGAATCCTGCAGGGAGTAATAGGACTCCTTATTTTTCAGTTCGGCGGCGAGGAAGAAAAGAAGCAGTATGGAAACGAATAGAGAGACCAGGATGGGCGCCGACCGCCTCTGGAAGATGAGGGAATACCAGTCGGCAGCACGAATATCCAGGCAGATAATGGCGATCACCTTGTGGGATTGCGGGTGAAAAACGGGGTGGAAGACACTGACCCAAACCCCCCATTTGTCGTAGGTAGGCCCACCGGTCGCCGCCTTGCCGGTTTCAAACACTTGGTGCACGTAGGGGACCGGTTCGTCGTAGATATCTCCCGGTTGAGAGATGTCCGGAGAATTTTCCGGTTCCGAATCCAGATAGAAGAAGAGCTCTTCTTCTTTTCTCCCCATGGCGTAGAAAAAGCGGCAATCGGGAATCGATTGACAGACGGATTGAAATCGATTTTTCAGAGAGGAATAGATCGGATTTTTCTTGTCCTCGGGTGTTCCTGTCAGTTGGAGAAAGGGATCGGCACCCATGTAGCCGGTTAACGCGGCAACTTTAACCTGCATTTCCTCCCACATCTTCGTTTCGGTGCTGAGTCCGGTGACGTTGGTATAAATCCAACCGATCAGTAGAAGGATCGGAAACAGGACGATCAGAATGACCTCCGAAGGATTGGGTTTCCGTAAACGGCAGTATTGTCGCCAGATAGCAGGCTGAAGGAGAAAAAGAGGGAGGAAGGGAAGCAAGTACAGCCAGGATGGAAACGGCAAGGGAGGCATGAAGGATGCAGAATCGAACCAGGGCCATTGGGAGACGAGAAAAGGAGCAAGGACCAGAAAGCTGACGATTCCATACAGGTAAAGAGTCCGGGAGGTGATTTTCCGGTATGTTTGGAAGCGATTGTCCACGTAAATGGCCCGGCTCACTCGATGGGCCAATAATATGCTTCCTGAAGAAGAATGCAGCGTAAGCAGGAACAGGCTCCATCCCGTCAATCCCAAAAAACAACCACTAAGGCAGAGAGCGGAATGCAGGAGCAGGATTTTATGTCGTCGATTTTTTTCCATCCCTTTCGGAAAGAGGTAGGTCGAAAAATAGACCAACATCCAATAAGAAGCGGCCTGGAAAGCTATACAAATCAGGATCAGGGGATCCTTGTTCTGAAAACTGAGGGAAAGGGAGAGCAGGATGTAAACGACCGACTGCAGAGCGAAGGAAACGACCAGATGGGAGTAGATACTCAGATGCTGGATCCGACGGTTCAGGGCATAGATGGAAACACCAAGCAGCAGAAAGAGAATACCGCAAAGAAAGAGTAGAAAATCCAGTTGTTTGGTGAAAAATTCCGTAACCGGCGACAGCATTTTCTATCGGTTGAGGATATGTTCAATGTCCAGCAGAAGAGTCACTCCGGAGGACAGTTTAGCCACCCCTAAAATGAAGGCTGTATCGATGGAAGTTCCGAAATCGGGTGTGTCCTGGATCTGATCTTCGCTAACGTCGCAGACCTCGGAGACGGAATCGACGACCACCCCGACGTTGACCGATCCTCCGACGGAAGCGACTTCGACGACGATGATGCACGTACGTTCCTGGTAATCCGTTGGCGGTAACCCGAATTTGATGCGCAGGTCGACGATGGGGATGACTTTATTTCGTAGATTGATCACCCCTTTCACATAAGGGGGCGTCCGAACCATGGGGGTGATGGTCATCATGCGAATGATTTCCCTGACATCCATGATGGACAGGCCGAAACGTTCCTCCGCCAGCCGGAAAACCAGGTATTTTCCTTCGCGGCTGACTTGAATTTTTCTTTCCAGGGCATCTCTGCTTCCGCCGGCGGAGGTCAGGATGTCCGCTTCCAGCCCGGCGGCGGAGGTGGAGAGGGAGATGGTCTCTCCCTCCGGTTTCTTTCTTTCTTCCGTAAGCCCTTTTCGCTTGAAGGCTTCATCGGCGAATCGCAGATCGACGAACTTTTCCAGATCGATCATGGCCCCGATATTCATGCGCGAGGTCATGTAGCGCTGCATGACCTCCAGGTCCTCCCGTGTGGGGTAGAGGTTGTCGGTACGGATCCCTTTGGGTTCGGTCAACACCTTCTGGATCAGTCCCGGAGTCAGTCCCAGCTTCTTCTGCGGATCGAGAAAAGCGACGGCGATTTCGGCGGCAGGCGAGGGATTTTCCGTGATGAAATGACCGGCATCGATAATCTGTTCGGTAAATTCATGGACGGTATCCGTGTGCTTGTCCATGAAATCCTTGCGGAACACCAGAACACAGCAGGGGTGATTGTCCCAGATATCGCTGCTCAAAGTCTGACGCTCGGCGATGCCGGCGGCCACCGCTCGCGATCCGATCGGTTCGGCAACCATAAAGCCGCAGATATTCGCGCTCTCGGCCATGAATTCGGGCATATGGATAGGGGCCACTACATCAAACAGCACATTGACAGCTTCTTTCCCGGATATACCCGGCCGCAGGCCCATTTCCGTAAAATATTTATGGGCCAGCATGTTGTGAATGGACATCTTGTATGGAATGAGGAAGGTTTTGTGCTTGAAAAACTGCTGGTAGGGTTTGTTGTACTCCGTGGAACGGGTGCGGACCATGACGCTGCCGTTTCTATGGGTGAACAATACAAGCCGTATCGGTATGCCATAGTTGTACAGATCCATAGCGGCAGGAGCCAGAATACAGGCAGCATCCACCTCTCCTTTTTCCAGCGAATCCTGGACTAAATTCCAGTTGGGCATGCAGCAGGTTTCCAGTGCATAGGTTTGGGATTGGACCCGCCCCGCAGCCAAATGATGTTTCAGAACGCCCAATACCAGGTGGTCCGTGATCTGGATATGCGCTACCCGGAGTATGCGTTTGCCGTCGGTCGTTGTGGCCAGAACCGGTTTGGGGACAGCGGCGGCCTTTTGTAGGCCGAAAATCTCGTGGATACGATTTTTTAATTCATCCGGAGAGAACGGCTTGGCAACCACGGCGGAGGCTCCGGCGTCCATGGCTTCCTGGACGTGTTGCTTGTCGCCCTGGCCGGTGGCCATGATAAAAGGGAGCTTGTGCAGGGCATCGTTCCCCCGAATCCAGGACAATAGTTCTTTTCCGTCTTTGTGCGGCATGGCCCAGTCGCTGATGACCAGCTGGATGCCGGAGGATTCCGACAGTTTTCCGACGGCCTCCTCGCCGTCCTGAGCCTCCACGACATCGGTGAATCCGATCTGGGACAGTATCTTCACCTCCATGCGGCGCATGGTCGGAGCGTCTTCCACCAGGAGAATCTTGATTTGAAGGGATTCGCTCATAGCTCTTTTCCTCGGCAATAAAAAATTTTCAATTTCGCCAATCAGATAGAAATGTCCGGTGAGCTGTCGACCGACCGGTCAGGACGGCATCGAGAAGAGAGAACAGGGTTGTCCCGCCCAGACGATCAGTCGTTGTGATATGCTTAACTCCGCATTGGGAATGAACGGTGACATCGATGAAGAGTCTCCGAAGAACGATAGTGTTTCGTCGAAATTTTCCTTTACCCCCATCCGTTGAGGATTGATTGTATCATGCCTGATCACCGATGTCACCGAGGAGCGCATCCGGAAGATCCACGCCTCTTTGCCGAGGTATCCCTGCCCGGTCTGCAGTGTGCTGCCGCTGATCTGTGTTGGTTGTTGAGCCGCGGCTATGCACCGAAATCGGCTTTAAAGCTGGTCGGGGACCGGTACGATCTGGAATCCCGCCAGAGAGAGGCCGTGTCCCGATGTTGCTGCAGCGACGAGCAAAAAAACCTTCGGGAGAGGAAGCGGTGTCGGGATCGGGAGGTGGCCGGCAAAGTTCTATGGGCAGATGCCTTGAATGTCATTGCCACCGTGGAATGCGCCCTGTCGGGAGGAATCATTCTGGCGGGACGGGACGGCTGTTTCCGCGACCTGGCGGGTATTCATGGGACCTACCGGCCGGTGGAGGAAACCTTGCCTGCGCTGCAATTGATAGGACAGGTACAGGAGGAGAAGGGCATTTCCTCCTGCCGATGGCTGATCGATAGGCCCGTATCCAACAGCGGCCGTCTGCGGGAGTACATGCTCCGATGCGGCGGCGAAAACGGCTGGGATTGGGAAGTGGAATTGACGGACAACCCCGACAAGGAGTTGATAAACGCATCCGGGATAATCATCAGTTCGGATAGCGTTATTCTGGATCACTGTATCGCCTGGTACGGATTTACCAGGATCGTCATCGAAGAGCGAATTCCCCAGGCGTGGATACTTCGCCTTTTTCCCGCAGGCAGGACACCGGGAAATTCCGGCGCCCTGCCCTGGCTTTAAAAAGCAAGAAAAATGGCTTTAGGGCTCAGCCTTTGTGGGAGAGGGTTTCCTTGATCAGGGAATTGGCGATCACCGTCCGCTGGATCTGGTTGGTGCCTTCGTAAATCTGGGTGATCTTGGCGTCCCGCATCATCTTTTCCACGGGATATTCCTTCATGTAGCCGTATCCGCCCAGGATTTGCACCGCTTGGGTTGTGACCTCCATGGCCACATCCGAGGCGAAGGTTTTACACATGGCGCTCTCTTTACTGAATTCCTTCTCGCCGGCATCGATCATGCGGGCGGTGGCGTATACCAGGGAACGGGCTGCCTCTACCTTCATGGCCATGTCCGCCAGCATGAACTGTATCCCCTGGAAAGCGGAGATCGGTTTGCCGAATTGACGCCTTTCATGGGAATAGCGGACCGCTTCATCGAGCGCTCCCTGAGCTATACCAACCGCCTGAGAGGCGACACCGGGTCGGGTACGATCGAAGGTGCGCATGGCCACCATGAATCCCATCCCTTCCCGGCCGAGCATTTGGCTCTTGTGCACCCGGCAATCCTCGAATACCAGTTCTCTGGTCGCCGAAGCGCGTATACCCATCTTGTTCTCCTTCTTGCCGAAGGAGAAGCCGGGCGTGCCCTTCTCCAGGATGAAAGCGCTGGCCCCGCGTCCCCCCTTGGATTTGTCGGTTAGGGCAATGACCGAATAGGTTTCCGCTTCTCCGCCGTTGGTGATCCATTGCTTGGTGCCGTTCAGTATGTAATAGTCACCGTCTTTACGGGCCGTGGTCTGAATTCCGCCGGCATCGCTGCCGGCATTGGCCTCGGTGATGGCAAAGGCGGCCAGCTTTTTCCCTTTGGCCAGGTCCGGCAGGTATTTTTCTTTCTGTTCGGGAGTGCCGAAGAGCAAGATGGGATAGCAGCCCAGTCCGGTAGCGGCGAATGCCAGGGCGATACCGCCGCAAAAGCGCGAGAGTTCTTCCGTGGCTATCACCATTTCCATGATACCGCCGCCTAATCCGCCATATTCCTCCGGGAAATAGCATCCGGTGATATCCGTTTCCGCCAGCACCTTGACGATGTCCCAGGGGAATTCCCCTGTCTCGTCGTACTGGGCCCGAACCGGTTTGATTTTCTCCTCACCGATTTTATGGCAGATGTCGTAAACCATCTGCTGCAATTCGGTCAAATAGTAATTCATAAAGCAATCCCCTTCTCGATGGATATTGGTTGTCTCTTATCTTTCGGTTATCGCCGCCGGCACACCCGGGACTCTAATGAAGGGCATAATGTATCATAAAGTGAGATTCAGGAAAACCGGAATCCTTACCTTTGGTCCTGGAAAACCCTCTTCATGACGGCCGGGACATTGGTGGTGATGGTCATGGCTCCCAAACCGACCAGACGTTTGGCTTCGGCGGGATCGTCCACCGTCCAGGCTGCCACGGGGACTTTGTTTTTCCGGCAAACCTCCGCCAATTCCGGAGTGATGGCGGAATAATTCAGGTTGAGTCCCTGCAGCCGATGCTCTCGAATCCGGGCGATCCAGGAGGGCAGCTCTTCGGTCTTTACCTTGCCGAGAAGAAAGTACATCGGTACGTCAGGCATTACCTTTTTAGCTTCCGCCAGGGCCTCAAATTCAAAAGAGATCAGAGTGCATTGGGAAATCTTTCCAGATGCGTCCAGGATCTTCTTTAGGAAAGGGACCGCTTCCGGCCCGCACTTGATTTCAATAAAGAGTTGCCGCCCCTGTGGAATGGCCTCAACGACTTCTTCCAGGAAAGGAATTTTTTCTCCGCGGAACTCGGTCCCTTTCCACAGGCCCACATCCAGGGAACGCAGCGTTTTGGAATCGGTTTGGGGGACCTTGTAGGAGACACCCGCCGTCCGTTGGGTGTCTTTATCGTGCATTACGACCATGCGTTGGTCGGAGGTGAGGTAGACATCCACCTCTACTGCCTCGGCCCCCTGTGCCCATCCCAGCCGGGCCGAGGCCATGGTATTTTCCGGGGCGTCGTGGGAGGCCCCCCGGTGGGCCACGATCATCGGCGGGGAAAGATGTGTTTGCTGCGCCATACCATAACCTGCTGCAAAGACCAGGAATAACGTGCTTTGTAGGAATAAGAGTTTCATTATGTTCCCCTTGATAAAAAAAATAATTCTTGCACCGACGGCAATTCTAGGCGGTCCAGCGGCCTTTCGTCAACAGAAGATGAGGTCGCAAAAAATGCCGGGAGCGCCGCACCCCAGTGCGGCAAGGTAAAGGATGTGTATTCCTGTCTTCTTCCTTGCGTCGCCGGATTGGATGGCACAGAAAGGAATTTCTTGGTATCCATGTTCTCCTGCCGCACTGGGGTGCGGCGCTCCCGGAAATGCTATTTTGCGACTTCATCACAGAAAATCGGTCCTTATGATTGACGTGAATCTCTGCCTCCCCTTACAATTAGTCGTGTCATTCAACCTAATACCAAGGAGCCTCTCTATGTCGGATGAACGTATCAGTTCCCTGTCGCGTCGTGATATCTGTATGTCCGTTGCCGGGTTGACGGTCATGGGTCCGATATCTGCCTCCGTCCAGACTATAGCGGCTCCGTTGCCGAAAGTGAAATTCGGCAAGGCGGAGATCACCCGGTTGATCATCGGTTCCAATCCCCTGTACGGATATTCCCACTTCAATCCGATCCTGAACAAGTTTATGACGGAGTATATGACCGACGACCGTCGCATGGAAGTCCTGCACCGGGCGGAGCGCGCCGGGATCGGTACCTGGCAGGTACATTACACCAAAGGCACCATGGCCGATCTGCAGCGTTACCGTTCGGAGGGTGGCCGGATGAGCTGGTTCCTTCTGGGACATGGGGAAATGATGGACGACTATCAGCTGGCCCACCAGGCCGCGAAGCTGGGTCCGATCGGGATCGCCCATCATGGAAACCGCACGGACGATTGCTTTCTTAACCGGCAGATGGACAAGGTGAAAGAATTTTGTAAGGTGGTGCGGGACACCGGGGTCATGGTCGGTGTCTCTACACACAATCCTGCCGTCGTCGATTTCGTCGAGAGCGCCGGCTGGGACATCGATTATTTCATGACCTGCCTCTACCGGGTTTCGCGGACGGCGGAAGAGGTCCGTAAGGAATTGGGCGAGGCCCCGCTGGGCGAGGTCTACATGGAAAAGGACCCGGAGCGTATGACCCGGATGGTACGGCAGACCAGACGCCCCTGCCTGGCCTTTAAAATTCTGGGTGCCGGCCGGAACATCCAGAACCGGAAGGCGGTGGAGGCCGCCTTCCAGTATGCTTTTACCAATATCAAGGCGGGGGACGCGGTCATCGTAGGCATGTGCCCCAAGTTCAGCGATGAACCGGTGGAGAATGCCGCTCTGGCGGTGAAATACGGAAACCTTACCGTTTGACCAGTTCCACCCGGCGATTCTTGGCCCGGCCTTCTTCTGTCCGGTTATCGGCAAGGGGACGGTCCTGGCCGAAGCCTTTGGCGGCTAACCGGCCGGCCTCGACTCCCTGAGCCGTCAGCCAGACGAGCACAGCCTTGGCCCTCGCTTCGGAAAGCGTGCGGTTTCCATCCGCAGTGCCGGTATTGTCCGTGTGTCCTTCGATGCTCAATTTCAAGGCCGGATTTGTTCGCAACAGTGCCAGGATTTCCTGCAACAGGGCTTCGCTCTCCGGCTTGATGGTCGCCTGGCCGGTGTCGAACTGTACGTCCAGGGCGATAAACCCGTCCTGGTTCAGCGAATCCAGCATGGCGTTGGCCGTTACTTTCTGGACCATCTGTTCTCGTTCCACGATCAACAGATCGTAGGTACGGCCATATGAGTTGATATCGACCCAGATTTCTCCGTTGTTTCGGACGAGCCGCAAGGTGGCCGAAACTCCGGAGTCCACGTAGAGGACCTCCCCTCCGATTTTCCGGATCGCCTGTTCATAGTTGCGCTGAATCTCCAGTCGGCTGGGAGCTTCCATTCCGGTCTTCAGTTTATAGTGAATACGGAATTTCCGGCCTTCGACGATTTCAAAACCCTTTTTGACGCGGAATCGGCCGCTGTCGAATTCTGCCGTTTGATAGGTGGAAATGTAAAAATTCGGCATACGGGTGAAAAGTGGGTGATCCTGGCTGCCGGGTTTGTCGACTTCGGCCTTCCTCGATTGGGCGGCCGCCGGCAGAGCGAGCAATAAGAACGCAAGCAAAAATCGATACATACCGATATTCCTCAAAGGATACATAGTTTTGTTTCTGCAACAGGAGAACGGACGATGCATGTGGAGCGAAGTATTGTAGAAGCCCCCCGACTCTTTGTCAAGCTGTCGTAGGGGCGACCCTTGCAGTCGCCCTTGAGCCACTTTCTCAGACGTTGCGCAGGGCAACCGCAAGGGTTGCCCCTACCGTCCGAACTCCATCGCCGCATCCGATTTTTTGTCCTCCCGATAAACAATTCGCAAAAGAGTATTTTCCTGGAGGGGCAGTTCGTTGTAAAGTTAAGCGTTCTTCCCCCCAAGGGAAACACCTTTGCTGAAAGAAGATTTCATGCAATCAAGGAGGAGTAGATGGTAATCGTCAGTTCCTATACGACAGCGGTGTTGCTCTGTTTGATCACGATGCTATGCTGGGGCTCCTGGGCCAATACGCAAAAACTCGCCGGACGAAAATGGCCGTTTCAGCTGTACTACTGGGATTACGCCATCGGTGTTTTCCTCTTCTCCCTGTTTCTGGCCTTTACCCTGGGAAGTAACGGTACCGAAGGCAGGAGCTTTCTCCCGGACCTGGCTCAGGCGGAAGGAAGCTCGTTGACGTCGGCCTTCCTGGGTGGCGTCATCTTCAACTTATCGAATATCCTCCTGGTGGCGGCCATCGATATCGCCGGCATGGCGGTCGCCTTTCCTATAGGCGTCGGATTGGCCCTGGCCGTCGGGGTGATCACCACCTACATGGCCAAACCGGAGGGGAATCCATACTGGCTGTTCTTCGGCGTGGCGGGCGTGGTCCTGGCCATTCTCCTGGACGCTCTGGCTTACAAGCGTCTGTCTTCGAGGCGCAAAGCGACCGGAAAGGGCATCCTGCTTTCGCTCTCGGCCGGCATCCTGATGGGATTTTTCTATCGTTTCGTGGTGACCTCGATGTCCGCCGATTTCGCACATCTGGAAGCGGGCAAGCTCGGTCCCTATACGGCATTGGTTTTCTTTTCCGCCGGGCTGCTGCTTTCCAATTTTTTATGGAACACCCTGGTCATGCTCCGGCCCTTTCAGGGAGACCCGGTCTCTCCCGGCGATTATTTTCGCAAAGGGAACCTCCCCCTGCACCTTACCGGGATTTTGGGCGGGGTGATATGGAACCTCGGCATGTCATTCAGCATTCTCGCCTCGAGTGCCGCCGGGCCGGCCATCTCCTACGGGCTGGGACAGGGGGCGACCATGATCGCGGCTTTCTGGGGGGTGTTCATCTGGAAGGAATTCCGGGATGCCCCGGCCGGTACCGCTCGGCTCCTGATCGCGATGTTCGTTTTTTACCTTCTTGGTTTGTCCCTGATCGTGGCGGCAAGAATCGCCTGACGAAAGGAGAACGGATATGGTGAAACCGATTCTGGTATTAGGCAGTTTGAACATGGATTTCGTCGTCCGTATGTCGCAGCTGCCTGTCCGGGGAGAGACCCTGACCGGGAGCGATTTCCATATGTTACCGGGAGGGAAGGGTGCCAATCAGGCCTGCGCCGCCGGACGGCTGGGCGGACAGGTGAAAATGATCGGACGGGTCGGAGCGGACATCTTCGGAGAACAACTGCGCGCAAGCCTCCATTCTGCCGGCGTCGATACCGGTTTTATATGGAGCACCGCCGCCGAATCGACCGGAGTGGCCCTGATTTTTGTCGAAACGGGCGGACAAAATATGATTGTCATCGCTGCCGGTGCCAACGCCCGTCTATCGCCGGCAGATCTGACGCCGCTGCAGGAACATGGTCGGTCCGGATATCTTCTGCTGCAGCTGGAATCTCCGGCGGACACCGTATCGGCTGCGGCCGCGATGGCCCATGCTGCCGGCATGACGGTGATTCTGGACCCGGCGCCGGCACGGCCCCTGACCTCGGATCTCCTGTCTAGGGTGGATCTTCTCACACCCAACGAGACCGAAGCCTTGACCTTACTGGGGCGACCGGCACAACCGATCGAACGTAGAGAAGCGGGCCGTATTACGGAAGCCTTGAGACAACTTGGTCCCCGAATCGTGATTCTCAAACTTGGTTCTCAAGGCGTGTGGCTCGATGACGGCGAGATGTCCGTCCCGTTTGCCGCCCCGCTGGTGGAGGCAGTCGATGCCACTGCGGCCGGAGATACCTTCAACGGGGCCCTGGCCGTGGCCCTGGCGGAAGGCAAATCCATGGTCGAAGCTATACCCTTTGCCGTAGCGGCCGCTTCTCTGTCCGTGACCCGCCTGGGGGCACAGGCCTCCATCCCTCTTCGCACGGAGGTAGAGGCATTCCGGCGGGCACAGGGAATCTAAGGTCCAGGAGGAAATATGAATTTGATATGGACGGTCCTGATCGGCCTGGTCGCGGGAACCATCGCCAGGTACCTCCTCCCCAGGGAAGTCCCCGGAGGGATCATCGTTACGACTCTTCTCGGCATGGCCGGTTCCGTTGTGGCCACGTATCTGGGGCATTGGGTCGGATGGTATCGGGCAGGGGAATCTGCCGGTTTTCTGGGTGCAGTGGCCGGAGCTTTGATTGTGCTGGAAGCTTACAGCCTGATCACCCGGTTGTATGAATAAATGGAATGGAGATTAGATATGCTGAAAAGAATATGGTTGATTCTTGGTTTGACCCTTCTATGCTTGCCTCCGCTGGCTGCATCCTTCCGAAAAGAAGACGTCAAGGTTCATCGTTTGGAAAACGGATTGAAAATTCTGCTGCTGGAGGATCACGATATCCCCAACATTGCCCTTTATACCTTTTACCGGGTCGGTTCCCGCAACGAACGCCCGGGTTTGACCGGCATCTCCCATTACATCGAGCACATGATGTTCAACGGTACGGAGAAATTCGGTCCCGGCGAATTTGACCGCAAGATGGAATTCGCTGGCGGTTCCAACAACGCCTTCACCGGCAACGATATGACGGGATATACCGATTGGTTTCCCGTCTCCGCTCTGGAACTCATGATCGAGATGGAGGCCGATCGCATGCAGGGGCTGATCTTCGATCCCAAGGTGTTCGAATCGGAGCGGGGGGTTATCGCCTCGGAACGGCGCATGGGGGTGGAGAACAACAACGATTCCATCCTTTACGAAAATGTCGGGGCCACGGCCATCATGGCCCATCCTTACCATTGGGGCGTGATCGGCTGGATGAGCGATATTCTCAACTGGCGGCGGGACGAGGTGATGGTTTACTACCGGACCTACTATTCGCCCAACAATGCCGTCTTGATCCTGGTCGGCGATTTTGAAAGTTCCAAGGCACTGGACCTTCTACGCAAATCCTTTCTACGTATTCCGGCCGGAACTTCTCCGCCTCCGGTCACCACTGCCGAACCGCCGCAAATGGGACCCAAGAATGTACTGGTTCGGAAGGAGGCCCAGATCCCCTCTTTTCTGATGGCTTATCATGCCCCCAATTGCTCCTCCGCTGATTTTTACGCCATGTCGATCCTGGATCTGGTGCTTCTCAACGGGGAGAGCAGCCGGCTTCATCGCCGCCTGGTCCGGGAAGAGCAGTTGGCCATTCAGGTGCGGGGAGGCATCAGCGAAACCATCGATCCCTACCTGTTTACGGTCAGTGTCAAGCCTCGTGTCGGGGCCGATCTGCAGAAGATGGAGACGGTGATCGAGGAGGAATTGGCTAAGGTGGTCCAGACCGGGATCACGGAAAAAGAATTCCAAAAAGCGAAGAACATGATCCGCAGCCAGTTTTACTCCGGTCTGCAAACCATTTCCGGCAAAGCCAGACAGCTGGGTGCGGCCGAGATTCTTTACGGCAATTATGAAAATCTCTTCACACAGATGGACCGCTATGCCGCCGTGCCGATCGGACAGGTGAAGGATGTGGCCGGCAAATATTTTACGGAAAACAACAAGACGGTTGGAAGACTCATCCCCCAAGGAGGTGCCCAATGAGAAATATCGGCAGGATCACCTTTACCATTTCTTTTCTCTTCTGTCTGGTCGCTCAGGTACAGGCGGCCTTCCTTCCCACGCCGGAAAAGCTGATGTTGAAAAACGGCATGACCGTCTTCTACCTTCACAGTACGGATACCCCTATAGTAAGTGTCCGTATGTGGCTTCCCGGTGCCGGTTCGATTCAGGAACCGGCAGATAAAGAAGGGGTTGCCAACCTTACGGCCTTATTGATGCAGAAAGGGACCAGCCGAGCCAATGCTGAAACCATAGCGGAAGAACTCGATTTTATGGGCGCAGACCTGTCTATCTCCGCCGGTGACGAGTATGCCTCCGTAGCCGGAGAGAGTCTTGCCGAACATTTTCCCCAGCTGCTGGGAATCACTGCCGATTGCCTGGCCCACCCCTCCTTCCCCGAGGAAGAGTTCCAAAAAGAGAAAAAAAAGCATATAGACAATCTTAAAACCATCCGGGACAATCCGGCAGCGGCCGTACGATGTTATTTTCAGAAGGCCTATTTCGGATCCCACCCCTTGGGGCATCTGTCCTCCGGGGTAGAGAGTTCTCTGCAACAGATGACCATCGAAGATGTCCGACAATTCTATGCCTCGTATTTTCGCCCGAATCAGGCCCTGGCCGCTGTGGTCGGAGACATCTCCAGAGAACAACTGACAGCCCTGCTCGATAAAACTCTTGGTGCCTGGACCTGTGCGGAGCCGGCGTCTGCCAAGATGCGGAATACGGGAATCCCCCCTCTGCCAAAGCCGAAGGGGATGAAACTGGTTCTGGTCGATAAGCCGGATGCCACACAGGCCTACTGGCGTCTTGGTTCACCCGGATACGCCATGGGCGATCCGATCACATCCCCGGCGACGGTCCTGAATACTCTTTTCGGCGGTCGATTTACCTCCTGGTTAAACACCGAACTGCGCATCAAAAGGGGATTGACCTACGGCGCCAACAGCAATTTCCAGACATGGTCCATGGGAGGTCTTTTCGGGGCCGGTTCCTACACCAAGAACGATAAAATCGGAGAGATGCTGGACATCGTTTTCGATTTGTTGAAAAAGGTCCGCAAAGAGGGTTTCAGCGCCGAGGAGATCGAGAGCGCCCGGAATTACATCCAGGGACAATTTCCGCCGACGCTGGAATCGAATGCCAACAAGGCCGCTTCCTATGTGCGGCTGGCGTTCTATCGCCTGGGATTCGATTATTATGATCGTCATCTGGAAGCGGTACGAAAAGCGACTCCTGCCGAGACCAAAGAGGCCGCCGTCCGGCTGGTCCCGGAAACCGACCTGGTATTGACAGTGGTCGGTAAAGCGAGCGACATTCGCAGGCAACTGGAAAAGTACGGGACCTGGACGGAGAAGAAAATCACCGATTCGGATTTCTAATTACGGGGTAATAAATTCCTCCCAGGCCGGCAATATCGGTGTATGCTTATGGAAGATTCCTGGTCTCTTTTTCAAAGGCACACTTTCGAGTAAGGTACTGCATTTCCAAAAGGAGAAAGATCATGACAACGACCATTTCGGAATTGAGAGAATTGATGATTTCCGCCGGTATGGACAAGCAACTCGTCCAGGGTTTGGATCCGTCACAACCTTTGATCCAGCAGGGTGTGGATTCCCTGGATTATCCCGCTTTTGCCACTGCCATTGAAGCCCGATTCGGGATCGCCATCAACGACGACGATTCGCTGCGGTTGAAAACCCTCAACGATTTCAAAGAATATCTGAATCGAAAATGAGCAAGGATCGCCAGGAAGCCATCCAACGACTCAGTGCCGATATCAGGCCGTTGCCGGACGGAGAACCGTTCCATGTAGGAGTCTACCAGCCGGCCGACGGACCGGGCGTGGCTCGACTTTTCTATACCGTATATGGTGACGGATACCCGATCGATACCTTTTATATTCCGGAGCGTCTGACCGAAGAGAACCTGGCCGGGCGGATCCGGAGCGTTGTGGCCCGGACCGATGGCGGGCAGGTCGTATCCCATATTGCCTTCTATCGCAGCTCGCCGCCTAATCCGAATCTCTATGAATACGGACTGGGTCTGACCCTGCCGAGCTATCGTCGCACTCTGGCCTTTGCCCGCTGCAACCAGCTTCTGCTGAGCCAGGTGGGGACAGGAGGAATTGACGCCTTCTATGGGGAGGCGGTATGCAACCATATCGTTACCCAGAAACTCACCCGGATGAGCAAGGCGCTGGAAACCGCACTGGCGCCGGCTCTCATGCCGGCCGAGGCCTATGAAGCGGAACAGTCCGCTGCCGGCCGGGTAAGTTGTATCCTTGCTTTCCGCATAGTAAAGGACAACCCTCGGACATTGTATTTCCCCGCCTGCTATGGCGAAGCGCTAAAATCGCTTGCCGAGGGGCTCTGCCTGGATCGTCGATGGATTCCTGGCGACGACGCAAGTGCCGACGGCTGCGACGGGGAGATCGAAGTGAAGCGTTTCGATTTTGCCGGCGCGGCACGCTGTACGATCAGCGGGTCGATGGAGAATCTTGGGGGCCGGATAAGAGAACTGGAGAGGGATCTGAAGAGAGACAACTTCGCCCTGATACAGTTCTTCGTGGATCTGGGCAAGCCCTGGTCCGGAAAGATCGTACAACAGCTGCGCCAGGAGGGATTTTACCTCGGCGGCCTGTTGCCGCTGTGGTTCGGCGACGACGGATTGTTGATGCAGAAAAACTACACGGATCCGGGTTTCGACGCCATGCAGATCTACTCGGAACGCGGACGCAGTCTGCGGGATATGGTGCAGGCCGACTGGGCGCGCGCCGGCTTGGCGCGTTGAAATCGTATCCGGAGATCAGAACGTTCCGAGATCTTTATCGCCGGCCATGTTGTGCGGCGGATTGTGGTAACTGCATGCCGCACCCGACACCGTGTCGATCACGGAAATGGTGTACTCTACATCGGAGAGGGCCCCGTACATGATCCAGAAATGTCCGTTGATGGCCCTTCCGTCCAGGATTTTGATCATCAATTCCACGTTGTCCTTGTGGAAGAACCAGAAATAGCCGCTCTCATTGGCCCCGCCGGGCAGCAGCACGCCCTTGCCGGTCCCGGTCGATCCGTTATTGTAATTCTTCCACAGCACCTGCACCCGAAACCGATTGTTGTTCAGGCACAGGGTGGTTTCATCCGCCGTACAACCACCGGCGGCGGAACCTGACCGGAGACTGTCCGATGGAATTTCTTCGGGCAGATCGATCGCCTGAAGACGCATCTGTTGTTCCTGGAGCATACTCGCCAATCTGCCGTACATGCCGAAGGTGTCCGTAGATGGCCGAAAACTCAGGGAAGAATCTGAAGGAGGAAAAGCGTTGACGTCGGCACGACTCGACAAGGTGCGCGGCGGATTGTAGTATTCGGCTATCTGTCCGGTCTGGGTATCGGTAATCGTGATCCGGTATTCCACATCGGAGAGAGCTCCATACAGAACCCAGAAATTTCCGTTGATCGATCGACCGTCCAGCACCTTGATGACCAGTTCGATGTTTCCGCGGGAGAAAAACCAGAAGCTGCCGCTGTCGCCCGTGAGAGGGATGCCGGCCCCCAGTCCGGTCGCATTGGTATTGTAGTTCCGCCACCAGACGGTCACCCGGAACCGGTTTTTATTGAGCAGCAGCTGATATCCGATGGTGGAGGTGGTGGTGCTGGTGCTGGTGGAGGTGGATGTACTGGTAGACGAAGAGGTGCTGGTGGTCCGTAGCGAGTGGGTGGTGCTGGTCGAGGTGGTGGAAGAGGATGTGGATGTGGAAGATGTCGATGTGGTGGCGTTGGGATCCTCGGTCGAGGTAGTCGTGCTCGAGGTCGTCGTGCTGGTGGATTCGATCGTGGTGGTCGGATCTACCGTACCGCCGGAACAGAGCGACAAATCGGTAGGACGCCCGAAGTCCTGCGTCCAGTAATGATAATAGCCGAGCGTATCGGTTACATCCAATACATATCCTACGCCGATATTGCAATAACTGGGATATAAGATATTGGCCTGATGGCTGGGGCTGTTCATCCAGGCGGTCACAACCGCGGAGGCGGAGGAATAGCCGGCGGCAATGTTCTCTCCACAGGCGTAGTAGCTGTATCCGGCGCAGGGATTGGAGCTATGGGCAAAGATGTTGTTTACGGCCATGTATTCGGAGTGACTTCGGGCATTGCCTACCAGCGTAGGATCACAGGTGAGAGGGGTCAATCCTGCCCGATAGCTGTTGGTATAGGCTATCACTTCACTCTCCATGCCGGTGGCTCCGCAGTCGTTGACTGCCTTCACGATCAGCGCCTGGAACAGTGTGGGATCGACTTCCTGTATGGTATGTGTATCCGGGCTATAAGGGGAGATCAGAAAACGGCGCCCATCCGTCTCCAGAATGCTGCTGATGCGATTTCCTTCCAGGACAAGGACGACCTTTCCGTTGTAACCGACCAGGCGTCCCAGCCAGATGGTTCCTCCCAGAGGATTGGGACTTCGATGATAAAAGAGGGCGGTGTATTGCGTGTCGGGAAACAGGTTGAAAAGTAACACCGGCGCTGTCGCGCGTGCCTCGTCTGTTTCCAGTCGTGAGGTTCGGACATATACCTGCCGTTCACGCTTGATAATGGGAAAGCGCCGAGGTGAAATGGCTTCCGGGACAGGTTGGGATCTTTTCGCCTCCAGGAATAAGGGTATGGGAGTGGCGGCGGAAGTCAATCGATCGGTTTCCGTCTGCAGAGCGTAAAGATATCCGGTACAGAAAAACAATAGAAGAAGAAAGAAAAAAGCGGGAATCCACCCGTCCCTCCTGATACTTTTCGTCCGATCGCCCATAAGACACCCCCAATCCTGACTCGATATGCCCGGAAATAAGCATAACATTTCCGGGATAAAAAGTTGTGATACGGGTAACGTAAAAAGTTCGATACGGGATCGCCGCACCCCAGTGCGGCAAGCGGCACATGTCAAAAGATTATGATTTTCTGCTGAATCAGGGCATAACGCAGTGGAAACTCCGTAAACGGATTAGGCCGGTTTTTGTTCTCCGGCGAGCAGCTGCTCCTTGGTGAGGTACATGGCTTCGCGGGAATAGGCGGCGAGTTCCAAGTCGCCGGTATCCATGCGTATGGCGTCTTCGGGACACGCCTCGACACAATAGCCGCAAAAGACGCACTTGCCCAGATCGACGTCAAATCGAACGGGAAATTTCTCAATGTAGGGATCCGGATGTTCTCCGGCCACAATATAGATGCAACGGGCGGGGCATACGGTTTCGCACATCATGCAGGCCACACACCGCGGTGTGCCGTCCGGGCGCCGGACCAGGCGGTGTCGCGTGCGATAACGCGCAGGATAGGGGCGGCGCTGCTCCGGATATTGAACCGTTACAGTTTTGCTCTCCAGGGTGACGCCGAAGAAATACCGGGCGATGTGGGCTTTGAGGTTGAGAAAAAAATGTCCGGCGGTGAGCCATAATCCGAGACAAACCTCCGGCAGATAGGATCGTTCGGCGAGATTGAGCGGTGGACGTGGGACGATCATCAGCGGTCCAGCTCCCCGGCAATCATGTTGATGGAACCGAAGGTGGGAACAATATCGGCCATGCTACCCCCTTCCAGCATCAGATGCAGGGCGGACATGGCGGCAAAACAGGGCGCTTTCACCCGGATGCGAAGCGGCCGGTCGGTTCCGTCGGCGGCCACATAAAAGCCAAGCTCCCCATTGGCCCCTTCCATGGGAAAATATACCTCTCCTGCAGGAGGGCGGATCCCGTGACCGTCCATGATCAGCTTGAAGTGACGCATAAGCCCTTCGATATTGCCATATGCCTCCTCTTTCGGGGGTAGGGAGGCAACCTTGTCCCCCGCAAGGATATCCCGGTTATGGGCCTTTTCCGAACCGCGTAAAGTGGCTTCCAGGTTCAGCGGGCGGTAGCAAAGATCTTGTGTGTGTCCCTGTTTCGCACGATCCACCATATCGGCGGGCTCCATCTTCGCTCCGTCGAGATTCATAGCGACGGCGCCTGCCGGCATCTGTGCCAGCGCCTGTTCCAGGATGCGCAGACTCTGTTCCATCTCTTCCATACGGACCAGATAACGGTCGTAGTTGTCCCCCACGGAACCGGTGGGGACATCGAAATGCATCCGGTTGTAGCCCCAGCAGGGGAAATTTTTACGGACGTCATATTCCACGCCGGTGGAGCGAAGCACCGGTCCGGTCACTCCGTAGGCAATGGCGTTTTCCCGAGTGAGAACGCCGATATCTTTGGTGCGGTCATAGAAGATACGATTGCGGGTGAGCAGCTTGTGGACTTCCCGGTTCACCTCCCGGATTTTGGGGATAACCGATCGGCAATGCCCGGGAAAATCCTCCGGCAGATCCGCCTTGACTCCCCCTATGCGTCCGAAGGAGACGGTGATGCGTGCCCCGGTAGACTCTTCGACCAGGTCGTAAAGCCATTCCCTGGCCTTCATCATGTACAGAAAGGCGGTCATGGCACCGAGCTCCATGGCCGAGGCACCCACACAGGTGAGATGGTCGCAGATACGGGAAATCTCGCTGAGGATGACCCGGATGTAACCGCAGCGCTCGGGGATCTCCAGTCCCATGAGTTTTTCCACCGCTCCGCAGTAGGCGAAATTGTTGATCAGCGGGGAGACGTAATTCAAGCGATCGGTGTAGGGAATGACCTGAAAAAAATTACCCTGTTCCGATTTTTTTTCAAAGGCGCGATGCAGATAGCCGATATCGACATCGGCCCGGCGGATGGTTTCCCCCTGCAGACGGCAGCGTATGCGGATGACGCCGTGCATGGAGGGATGGG
>CAZTVS010000039.1:0-9320 GCA_964617125.1 uncultured Acidobacteriota bacterium | reverse complement strand
GTTTCCCCCTGCAGACGGCAGCGTATGCGGATGACGCCGTGCATGGAGGGATGGGACGGCCCGACATGGAGAAAGACATCTTCCCTGTCGGGAGCGGAGGTGTCGTCCGCTTTGTCGGACTCGGGAGCCCGGTAGATGCTGGAGCAGGAAAAATCGGCGGCCAAAGGCGGCAGCGGATCCGCAGCCCGCTCACCCCGCTCGATCTTTTTTTGCAGTTTGAGCAGTCCATCCAGAACCATCTCCGGACGCGGAGGGCATCCCGGTATGTATAAATCGACGGGAAGAATCGTGTCGATTCCCTGTACGGTGGCGTAATTGTCATAAAAGCCGCCGGTACAGGTGCATACTCCGAAAGCCACTACCCACTTGGGTTCGCACATCTGTTCATAGATCAGACGGAGGACGGGGGCCATCTTATGGCTGATGGTGCCGACGACAAAAAGCACATCGGCCTGGCGTGGGGAAAAGCGGGTCAGACCGGCCCCGAAACGTTCGATATCATAACGGGAAGCGGCCGTGGACATAAACTCCATGCCGCAGCAGGCAGTCACAAAAGGGTAGGGGAAGATGGAATTCTTGCGGGCCCATCCTAAAACTTCATTCAACCGGGTTGTTATGAATCCCTCTTCCATCTTCTAGTGGTGTCTTTCCTGAATCCTGCCTGCCCTATTGTAACCCTTTTTCCGCATGATAAGAACTGCGAACCAACGGGGCCGATTCCACATGACGGAAACCCAGCCAGCGGGCCCTTGCTCCTAAAGCGGCAAATTCCGATGGAGTCCAGTAGCGTGCGACCGGCAGATGTCGCCGTGTCGGTTGCAGGTACTGGCCGAGGGTGAGATGTTCGGTCCCGTGTTCCAGAAGATCGTTCATCACCGTCTCGATCTCCTCTTCCGTCTCGCCCAGTCCGATCATCAGACCGGATTTGGCCGTCAAACCGGGGGAATAGCGTTTGGTTTTTTGCAGCAGGTTCAGGGATTGGCGATAGTCGGCTTGCGGACGCACCAGCGGATAGAGGCGCGATACCGTTTCGATGTTATGGTTGAGGATGGACGGACGGGCATCGATGACCGTATGCAGCGCCTCGGTGTTTCCCTGAAAATCGGGGATCAGAACTTCTATGGTACAGGCGGGACGTATCTCCCGTATCGATTCCATGACAGCGGCGAAATGCCCGGCGCCTCCATCCGCCAGATCGTCCCGGTTGACGGAGGTGATCACCGCATGGTGCAGCTGCAGCTCCTGCACCGCCTGGGCCACGCGGGCCGGTTCCAGCGGATCGGGAAGGTCCGGTTTGCCTTTGGCAACGGCACAGAACCGGCAATTACGGGTGCACACCTCTCCGAGGATCAGAAAAGTGGCCGTGCCGCGGTTCCAGCATTCGGCGACATTCGGACAATGGGCCTGTTCGCACACCGTGGCGATGTGGAGTTTTCTCAGGTTTTCTTTGACCCGGATATAGGTAGTGCCGCCCGGCATGCGCACGCGCAGCCATTCAGGGTGTCGGGAACCCTTCCTCTGAGTAGGATCGGAAGTGCAATCATTCATGGTTTTATGCGGTAATTCCATGTTCTAAGGGAGAAGAGCGTATGGTGGTGGTTCGTTTTTCCGCGGCGTCCGCGACGCTGCGCAGCTTTTCCAGGCCGCTTTTCAATACCCAGTCGATATCCTTTTTCCAGTAATTTGGGTTGAACAGTTCCAGCGACAGAACCTGTCCGCCTCCGTGCGACCGGAAACCCCGAAGGATTTCGGCCAGAGGAGCGATTCCATCTCCCGGGAAAATGCGATCGGCATCCTTGAGCTGATCGCGTGGTGGAGAGGGCGGATAATCGTTCATATGGAAGACCTGCATGGCGGTACCATCGATTTTTTGCAGACCCTGGAAGTCGGATCCGCCTTTGTACATATGAAAAGGATCTCCGATCATACAGGCTTTCGGATGTCCGCATTCCAGCAGGACATACATGACTTCGCTCAACCGGCTCAGATTCCGGGAGCCCCCCCAGAGTTCTAGTTGGGGTACGACCCCTGTCCGGTCTCCGAGCTCGAGAGTGGCGCGGTAGCGTTCGGCGATACGGTTCAGATCCAGCTTTTCCCCACTGGTGGCTCCGGAAGGAGGAGCGGCAATACGTTTGCCGCCGATCTCGGCCAGCAGATCCATCTCCTGCTTCATCTGTTCGAGAGCGGCCCGCCTCTTGATGTCGTCATCGACGATCCATTGGGGAAAGCTGATGGCACTCTCCACACGGAGACCGAGGTCGTCCATTCGCCTGGCCAAAGTCTGGAGGGTTTCTCCCCGGTTCAGGAAATCGCGTATTTCCCCCATCCATGGTTCGATGTGCCGATAACCGGCAGCGGCGATTCTCTCCAGTTTCTGATCCAGAGGAAGATCGTAGCCACGGATCGTTCCGGTGTTCAGGCAGAAACGGAAGGAAGAGATCCGCTCCTTCTTGGGAGGTTTGGCTTGACATGAGGTGATTCCCGCCAGGGAAACGATCGTCGAGGTCAACACCCTGCGACGAGTGAGATGCTTTTCCATCATCGTATAACGCGAATATCCTTGGCTTGGATTGACTTTCCGGTTTTGCACACTTTAAGATAACAGCAAAGAAATACAACAGTTGAGGATGGAATTTCAATTATTCTTTTTTATCCGTTAAGGTCAGTCGTTTATGAAAACTGGAAATAACGCTGGTGCCTTTTTGTTCATTCTGATGCTTCTCCTCTTTACCTTGCCGTCTCCGGGGCAAACGGCACCGGCGGCCGCCAATTACGATGAGAGTAAAGTCCCGGCTTACACCCTGCCTGATTTGCTGACAGCCGCCGATGGGAGCCTAATCAAGGATCGCCTCGGATGGGAAAAACACCGCCGCCCCGAGATCCTGAGGCTTTTCGAAACGGAGATGTACGGCAGAACGCCTGTCCGGATTCTGCCCGGCCGTTACCAGATTACTTCCGTGGACCGGCAGGCCCTGCAGGGGAAGGCAACCCGTAAGGAGATAAGCATCCATTTCGATACAAGGCCGGCGAGTCCGGCCATTCACGTCCTGCTCTATCTGCCGAACCGGGTCCGAGGCCGTGTTCCAGCCTTTGTCGGGCTGAATTTCAACGGAAACCATGCCGTTCATTCCGATCCCGGGATCGCCTTGTCCCATGCCTGGATGCGGCCTTCGAAAGACGGTCGTGTGGTGGACAATCGGGCCACTGAGTCTTCCCGGGGTTCGGAAGCGAGCCGATGGGCGGTGGAAAAGATCCTGGAAGCCGGCTTTGCCCTGGCGACGGCTTATTACGGGGACATCGACCCGGATTATGACGACGGTTTCCAAAACGGTGTGCATCCGCTTTTCTATCGTTCCGGACAAACTGCTCCCGGACCGGATGAGTGGGGTTCCATCGGCGCCTGGGCCTGGGGATTGAGCCGTATGCTGGATTGCCTGGAAAAGGAGAAGGCCATCGATGCCCGTAAAGTGGCCGTAATAGGCCATTCCCGGCTCGGCAAGGCGGCCCTATGGGCCGGGGCCCAGGACCGGCGTTTTGCCCTGGTGGTCTCCAACGATTCCGGTTGTGGCGGGGCGGCCCTGAGCAAGCGTATCTTCGGGGAAACCGTCGGCATCATCAACAAGGCTTTTCCTCATTGGTTCTGCGCCAATTTCCGGAAATACAACGACAACGAGGCGACGCTGCCCATGGACCAGCACATGTTGCTGGCATTGATCGCTCCCCGTCCGGTCTATGTGGCGAGTGCCGAAGAGGACTTGTGGGCCGATCCGCGCGGGGAATTCCTGGCGGCCCATCAAGCCGGCAGTGTCTGGCGGCTCTACGGCAAAACCGGTCTGGATCTGGCCGAGATGCCCGCACTGCATCAGCCTGCAGGCGACTGTGTCGGATACCACCTCCGTGCCGGCAAACACGACGTCACCGACTACGACTGGCAGCAGTATCTCAGTTTCGCCCGCCGCCACTTCACCGCAAAGTAGGGGCGAGCGGCGCTCGCCCCCGAAGCAGGCGTATCAACACATAGGCCATCGAAAAAAACGAGGCCAAAAAAAGGTGAGATAGCTCAGAGGGCGAGCGTCACTCACCCCTACGATTGGATTAAAATTTGACCAGCAGACCCACGCAATAGCGGAAGTTACTCTTCATATCGCCGGTCGTATACCGGTAATCGAGCTGCCCGAATCGGAAAGAAGCCCGCGGATTGATGTTGTAATCGAGCCCTCCCCCGACAGCCACGGCAAGATTCCATCCGCCATCGACAGTGAAGGTGATGTTCTTGTTGGTATTTTCGTTGAAGCCGTCATGATTTTCCCGGGCGGTGCCGACCATAGCATGAACAAAGGGCGTCCAACGCGAATTGCTGCGGGCGTAAAGCCGGGGACCTATAAGCAGAGTATGAAAATTCGCGGTGTCCTTGATCGTATCGTTTCCGATTTTGAAGGTCTGAGAGCCGTAATTGCCGCCGACCTCACCGATGATGCCCACCGTCCGATTCAGGTTGTAGGACAGACCAAAATTCCATCCGTTCAAAGTAAATCCGCCGACCTCGTTGTCCGCCAGTTTGAAATCGAAGTTTCTCATGAGAGCATAGCCCATGAACACCTCGCCGCGCGGATAGGATTGGGCGTACAACGGGCCTGCCGTCAGACAAAATACCATGAAGAGCAAAGCGATTTTTTTCATAACACGTTCCTTTCGCAAAATCGAGATTACAAACCTGTATTATCTGTATTCGGACTGGAAGCGGTTCTATCTTCCCCAATTCCATTAGGGTTGAGGCTATGCCCTTGCCTCGCTTTCCTATAGGAAAAAACAATAACACATCTTGGCCCTTCGGGGAAGGCAAGAAGCAGGAATGGAAAACCCGGCTGATTACCTTCCAATTATCTATGAACGAAATGATTATGGATTCCGTCTTGACCTTGGAAATATCCCTATATAAGATGAAGAGATAAAAAGTCGGAAACGGAAATCGGCGTAAACAAACAATGTACCCGTAGGAGCGAGCGGCGCTCGCCCTCCAGGCGGAAAGGGGTTGTAAAAATATGCCGGGCCGTATGGATCATTCGAAATCTCGTCGGATCGTTTTTTACCTCTTTTTCTATTTCTGTTACACCTCTATAGGATTATGCCTGGGGTTCCCTACGACTCTTCACAACGAAGAGGCGGACGCTCTGCAAGCGGTCGCAGCGGTGCGTGCGGCTGCGGACAGTCCGGTGACGGTAATCCAATTCCCTGCCTACTGCGAAATTTCCTTGGGAGATCGCTGCACCGTGGAATTGAAATTCAAGAATGGATCTGCTTTCCCATTCGGCGTTTTCCGAAAAGGAGAATCCGTACCCGTTCCGGGGGGCATAATCCCGGCCGGTAATCCGAGCGATAGCCAGCCTACCTTTGCCATTATCCGTGCGGAAATTCTTATCGGTGAGAACATTTTTGAAATCCAACTCGTCGCCGGCGACGGCAGCAGGATTGGCGAGGTCCTGTTCGAATTGAAGATCCAGGGAAAGCCGGTTGCGACCACAACGACCACGACAACCAGCACCACCATTCCTACTACCACCTCTACGATTCCTACCGGCACCGGATTGCAATTTTTTGCAGATAAAACATCCTGTACGATCCGGTCCGGCGATAACTTTTGCAGTGTGGAACTCCGTGTCCAGAATCCCGACGGCCTGTCTTTATGGATCGACCGTATCGATCCCCAGGGTGATAGGATCACCTTCACCGGTACCTTCAACAACTCCGGGAGCTTCGCCGTTCCATGGATTACTCAGGGTACCTATACCTTCATTCTGAAGGATGCCGTTAACGCTGATAAGGAATACGCCAGACTGACAGTCGTAGGCATCGGCGCTGCGACTACTACAACTACATCCGTTTCCACTTCGACCACTCTGGACGGAAAACCGCGGCTGGTCGCCGACAGTCTGAGCTGCCAGATTCCGACGGGACAGAGCCGTTGCAGTGTCAGTCTCCGGGTGTCCAATCCGGAACGTCTTCCCCTTTTGGTCGACCGATTGGCCACAGGATTAGAGAAGAAAACCATAACTGGAGTGATCACCACTACCTCGTTCACTTTTCAGTTCGATTGGATTACCGAAGGGAGTTATGTATTCGTCCTGTATCACGCCACGGCAAATACGGAATACGATTTTGTGATCGTGATCGGGCAGGTCAGCGGGACGACGACGACTTCGATCGCAAATACGACCACCAGCACGACCCTGCCATCGGCGACGGATGCGAACATGACTACAAGCACTGAGGAATGCATTGTGCCTGCGGGAGGCACGTGCAGCGTGACCTTACAGGTGACCAACCCCTCGCGGCAGTCCCTGCAGGTTAGGGTCATCGATCCCCAGGGGTATGACAAGGCGCTCACCGGC
This sequence comes from uncultured Acidobacteriota bacterium, assembly GCA_964617125.1. GTDB lineage: Bacteria > Acidobacteriota > UBA6911 > CAINFC01 > CAINFC01 > CAZTVS01. The sequence continues at coordinate 2,931 of CAZTVS010000039.1, read as the reverse complement.
GTCTTCAACGACGCTTTCTTTTCGATCCACTTCCCTTGGATTCAGGCGGGAACCTATCAGTTTTCCCTGTATGAAACCCTCTCCAGCCGCCTGCTGCGGCGCCTCTCGGTGACCGGGCGCGACGCAGGCGTGCAGACCACAACCACAAGTACCGCCACCACAAGTACCACCGCCACAACAACCTCTACCAGTACGACCACCAGCACAACTTTGTCCTCATCGGCCTCAATGACGATATTGCCCCAGATATGCGGCATCCCCACAAGCGGGGGGCGCTGTTCGGTGACCGTACAGGTGATCAACCCGGGGTATCGATCGCTGCAGCTCTGGGTGCAGGGACCTTCCGATGCCCAGGAGAAGGCCATGACCGGAACCTTTACCGACGGCATCTTCAGCGCCGGTTTCGGCTGGGTCACGGTGGGTACTACCACCTTCCGGCTCTACGACGTGACCGGCGGAGGGAAAGCCCTGAAGGCTTCGGCTACGGCCGTCGGTGTGGGCAAACCGGTCATCGAGGCCTTTGCGGCGAGTTCCTCAACCATTCGATCCGGAGAGAGCACGATCCTCTCCTGGCGAGTAACGGGAGCGGACAGCTGCAGCCTGTCGCCCGGAATGGGAACACAGTCATGCACCGGCGCACAGACCATCTGGCCTACGGAGACGACCACCTTTACTCTCACGGCTGTCAACCTTGCCGGATCTGTTACCGGGCAAACGAAAGTGACGGTGACCGCCGGTTGGACGGCGGGGCAGCTCTACGCCGTGGATCCGATCGTCGGCAACCTGCGCTATGTGCCGGCGGGGATGTTTACCCAAGGTTCGCCGGAGAGCGAAATCGGACGCTCCTCCGACGAAGGGCCGCAATTCCAGCACACTCTGACCAAGAATCTGGCGGTAATGGAGACAGAGGTTACGCGGCAGATGTGGGCCGACCTGCGGACGGCGCAATCGAGCCTGCCTGCGGATCCTACAGATACGCGGTATGGGTCGGGGATGAGCAATCCGGTGCAGAACGTTACCTGGTACGAGGCGGTACTCTTTGCCAATCTGCTCTCCCAGCAGCGCGGCCTGCAGCGGGTTTACTATGCGGACAGTTCCTTTACCGTGCCGATCGGTTCAGCGAATTATCAGACCGATGCCGTCTATGCGAACTGGAGTGCCGATGGGTACCGGTTACCGACGGAAGGGGAGTGGGAGTATTTTACCCGTGCCGGTTCGACGAGCCCCTTTTCGATTTTGGAGCCGGCATACAACTCTTCAACCTGGGATAATTGTAGTACAGCTCTTTCCGCTTTGGATTCGGTTGCCTGGTATTGGTGTAACTCCCAGAGCCGTTCAGCAAGTACATCGGTAGGAACCAAAGCCTCCAATCCGTGGGGCTTGAAGGATGTCCACGGGAATGTGTGGGAATGGGTCTGGGATTGGCATTCTGAAACAAGTTATTCGGCTACATCTCAGACCGATTTTCGCGGTCCCTCTACAGGCACCTACCGCGTGGTCCGCGGCGGCAGCTGGACCGGCTTTGCCGTGATCTGCCGTTCGGCATTCCGCGACGGGAACTCTCCGGCGAACCGGAACTTCATCCTGGGCTTCCGCCTAGCCCGGTCGGTAGACTCATCGGGACCCGTGGCCACAACCACCACCACTACAAACTCTACGACAACCACCACCACTACAAGTTCTACGACAACCACCACCTCGACCAGCACTACGACGATTACGTTGCCGTCGACGGTTTTTTATGGAGCGTTGGATTCACCCAAGGAAGGTGCGGTGGTCACCACCTCGCTAGAGGTGTCCGGTTGGGCTCTGTCCAATTACGGGGTTTCCAGAGTGGCCGTCTTTCTCGATGGGATCTCAGTAGGATATGCTACCTATGGTACGTCGCGTCCGGATGTCTGCTCAGTGTATCCGAGTTTCGCGGCTTGCGCCTCCTCTGGCTATCGCCTGACGATCAACGTCGTCGAGCTTCCAACCGGATCGCACACACTCCAGGTCTGCATTCGAGCCACCAACGGACAGCAGCAGCTGATACCCGGCCAACCTGTTCACTTCATAAAGAGCACCGGACTGGTAGCGGGGCAGCTTTACGCCACGGATACGATTGTGGGCAACCTGCGCTACGTGCCGGCGGGGATGTTCACTCAAGGCTCGCCGGAGAGCGAAATCGGACGCTCCGTCGGCGAAGGGCCGCAATTCCAGCACACTCTGACGAAGAATCTGGCGGTAATGGAGACAGAGGTTACGCGGCAGATGTGGGCCGACCTGCGGACGGCGCAATCGAGCCTGCCTGCGGATCCTACAGATACGCGGTATGGGTCGGGGATGAGCAATCCGGTGCAGAACGTTACCTGGTACGAGGCGGTACTCTTTGCCAATCTGCTCTCCCAGCAGCGCGGCCTGCAGCGGGTTTACTATGCGGACAGTTCCTTTACCGTGCCGATCGGTTCAGCGAATTATCAGACCGATGCCGTCTATGCGAACTGGAGTGCCGATGGGTACCGGTTACCGACGGAAGGGGAGTGGGAGTATTTTACCCGTGCCGGTTCGACGAGCCCCTTTTCGATTTTGGAGCCGGCATACAACTCTTCAACCTGGGATAATTGTAGTACAGCGCTTTCCGCTTTGGATTCGGTAGCCTGGTATTGGTGTAACTCCCAGAGCCGTTTTGCCAGTGCACCGGCAGGAACCAAAGCCTCGAATCCGTGGGGCTTGAAGGATGTCCACGGAAACGTGTGGGAATGGGTCTGGGATTGGTATTCCGAAACAGGTTATTCGGCTACATCGCAGACCGATTTTCGCGGTCCTTCTACGGGCCGCTACCGCGTGCGCCGCGGGGGCGGCTGGCTCTACAATGCCGGGTACTGCCGTTCGGCGGACCGCGAATGGTACTTTCCGAATGACCGGCTCAGCTACCTGGGCTTCCGCCTT
>CAZTVS010000038.1:0-38505 GCA_964617125.1 uncultured Acidobacteriota bacterium | reverse complement strand
TTCCGAGCGGCTAATGGGTGGAATCCTCCTGGTGGAGGAGATAACGCTTGATTTTCTGGGTGGTGGTCTTTTCGAATTCGCGTTCCTGAATCTCGATCCGGCGGATCACCTTATGTCCGGGCAAAGTTCGATTCAGTTTTCGTATTTCCTCGTGGATCGTTTTTTCCACCAGCCCGTCGGTGAGTTCCCGGTTCTCCGCTTGCGAATACTCGATAAATTTCTCGGCATTGGGAACGATGACCGCTCCGATTTCTTCATCGCCCTGCCGGTTTTTTTCTCCAAAGACGACGGTTTCCAGAACAAAGGGAATCTTCAATATCTTTTCTTCCAGCTCCTCCGGATAGACATTTTCCCCATTTCGGCCGACTATCACGTTCTTTTTTCGTCCGCTGATATGCAAAAAGCTGTCCGAATCCAGGAATCCGATATCTCCCGTATGGAACCACCCGTCTTGCATGGCTTCCCTGGTCGCTTTTTCGTTCTTGTAATAACCCAACATAACAGAGGGTCCCTTGGCGGCAATTTCCCCCCGTCCATGTCGATCCGGATCGACAATTCTGAGTTGAATGCTGGGCAGCGGTAGTCCGGCGGCTTCATCCTTAAAGTTCAATGGCCTATTGACTGCTAAGATGGGGGATGTTTCCGTGAGACCATATCCTTGAATGAAGGCGAAACCAAAGGAACGGAGCCCCCGTGCCGTTTTCCGATCAACGGCAGCCCCACCGGCGATGAACAGGCGAATCGCACCGCCGAATTTGGCATGAATCTCCGCGAAGATCCGGCGACGTGTATCTTTCATGCCCAACGTCTCCAGCAGACCGCTTACCGACCGCAGGGTGGGGATCAGCGCCGCGGCGAACTTCTTCTCTTTAATCCCGACGGTGATGCGTCGATACATCTTCTCGTAGAGCAGCGGGACTGCAAGCAGCAGGCTGGGTCGTACCCTTCTCATGTCTTCCACCACCGTTTTCAGACTGCGGGCATAATGTACCGAGCAGCCCGAGGATAGGGGGCAAAGAAAGCCGCAGGTACACTCGTAGGTGTGATGGATCGGCAACACAGACAGGAACCGGTCTCCCGGTATCAGCTGCACCATCTTGCGCATATCCATGATATTGGTACAGATGTTCCTTTGGGACAGCATGACTCCTTTGGTTTTCCCCATGGACCCGGAGGTAAATACAATCACGGAAACCTCTTCCGGATTTACTTTAGGGATCTTCTCTTTGGCCTTCTCGGGGTCTTCTCCGCTTAAAAGACCGGTCATGGAGAAAATCCCATGGCTCTGATCGGCCAGATCCATGTCGATGAGGTAGTTCAACCCGGTGACCGAGGAACGGAATTCGGAAAACATGTCCCGAAAAGACTCGGAGAAGACCGCCGCTTTGGCATCGGAAGCATGCAGGATGGTGATGATCTCGTTTTCTTTCAGCTTGCTGTCGATGGGGACGACCACGTAGTTGAAGATCGTGGCGGCCAGATAGGTGAGGCCCCATTGTACCCGGTTTTCGCTGACTACGGCGATGTGGTCCCGCTCGCGAAGGCCCAGATTTTGCAGGGCCGCACCCATCTTTAAAACATGGTCGTAAAGCTGGCCGTAATTCAGCCGTGGAATAGGCGTAGGATTCAGATCCTCCACAGCCGGCTGCTGGCGGTATCTTTCCGTCGACTGCAGCAGCATATCGTGGAACGATTCGATAGGATGGACAGGATAAAGGGGATAGCTTTCCTTGGTTGCTTTCATATGGTTGTGACCACCAACCTCTCCAACTTTGGGAAACTCCGGCGCGGTGCCCCTCCCCAGAAGCCTATTTCTCCTGCAACGGAAGAGCCGGTAGGGGAAGAGTCGCTCCTCTTGGTCACCGATCGAACGTCATGGTTTCCTTATCCCCCATAGTAAAACCCGCCGGATGTGATTGCGAAGTTTCAGATAAAGCTCTTTTTTCCTCCTCGATTTCCTCGTTGCCCCGGGACCGCACCGGAGTGCAGGGATCCCGGGATGAATTTCCTTTTCGGCGAATCAGGCCTTCAGCCAGTTGCGACGATCCACAAAGGTCGGAGGCTCGTAGGTATGTCCGGCCGCCAGTCGTTTTTCTTCCCGGCGAGAGGTCCACCACAAAACGGGTCCAACCAGGGAGGACCACAGTCTCGAGTAGGAACCGAACTCCTCATTGATGGTTTTCCGCAGGGAGTGAATTTGGGCGCTTATGTCCGAATTGGTCCGCTTCATGCGCCTTTCCATGGCCCAAAGAACGGCGCTGTAGGCACTGCGCAAAGACCGCGTTTCCCATTCAAAACGTCTTCGGACCCGCAGATCCGGGTGGTCCTTGTAACGCATCCAGCCCTGAAGAGTGGTACGACAGATGCGGTAGATACTGGGACCGTTCTGTTGAAAATCATGCCAGAATGCCCAATCGAGAAGTCGCTTGGATTCGTCCCGCTGGATGGCGGCATGCTCGAAATTAAACTTGTATTGCCCGTGGATGTCGGCCATATCGATATCATTCAGCATCCGGCCCTCGCTGTTCATACGTTGATACAGGGGAGTACCGGGGACAGGCGTATAGAGCATGAACTGATGAAAATCGGTCTGATGGGCGACGGCGTGTTCGATTTCGCCGACGATGTTTTCCGGAGTATGGTGGTCCAAACCGACAATCGTGGAACCCAGCAGCTTGATTCCGTGTTTGCGTAACTCGGCGGTCAATTGCAGCGTGTCCGTGTCGGCCAGTTTGGAATAGGAAGAACGGGGAGACTCCAGTCCCATCCAGATCCATGAGATCCCCAGCTCCACCAGTTCCTTCATGGTGTATTTCCGTATGGCGTTGGCGGAGGAGAACACATAAAAGGCCCAGCTTTTGTTGTGCTGCCGCATGCGTTCCAGCAGGTTCATGGCTCGTCCGCGCTGGAGAAGGAAATTTTCATCCATGACGAAGAAGGACTGGGCGCGGAGATCCCTTTCCATCTCGCACATCAGATCGAAGAGTTCGTCGCCGGTTTCAAAAAAATTCAGAACCTTCCCTTTTCCGCCAAAAAAGGCGGATGTGGTGCAGAAATCACAGCCGATCGGACATCCGACAGAAGGAATGATGGTGGCCGCCGTATTTCCGGTCCGGTCCGGAATCTTGATACCCATGGCCCGGACATCGAATCCGGAAACGATGTGGGGATGCCGTATCGGGGCGTTTTCGTCTTCTCCCAGGTAGCGGCGCATCCAGGAGATTCCGTCCCCCTGCACGAATTGATCGGCATCGATCAGGTGTTTGATTCCCGGAATGGCGGTGACGTGTCCGCCGATGATGATTTCCGATTGAGGAGAGATCTCGCGCACCAGACGGCACATTTCCCGTACCTTACCCACATTGACGATGATGGAGGATATCCCGACGATGTCGTAGTGATTCTTCTTTATCTCCCGAATGAATTTTTCCTTGGTGGGAAAATCCAGAACGGTGGAAGGTGCGGAGATATTTTCCTGGATCATCATAATGCCCCAGGAGCGATGGAACATGCGAAGAGAGAACGCACCCTGAGCGCGGGTCACCTGGTTATGATAGAGTTCCATCGGATTGATGGCCCGCCCGCCGTAGATGTCATCCTGAGCGTAAGGTCCGAAGACGGAACTGAGAAGAATTCTGGCACGAGTGCCTTTCGGATGTTTTTGCATATGGCTGGTATTTTACCGTTTTCCTAATAGATGTTTATGGTGAGAGGAGGGATCTGCCTGATCAGCCTGAGTATTCACTCGGACAGAAAGCGCCGCCAACCGAACTAATGTAAACATAAACCTTAGATTTTATGGAAAATGACAGCCAAAGTCAAGGAAAGTGATTCTTTGTCAGGAGGCAAACCTGGAAGCATTCACCCTGGAAGTCGGGATGGGTAAGCGCTTTCAGATTCTGCCGGCGATCCTCGTCGTTCCAGGAAAAAATTTCTCCGGCACTTTCCACCAGTTGCAGCAGAAAATGCGATTGTGAGATCCTTTTTTCCATCTTCCACCCGAGTTCCACGGCCTTTTTCTCCAGAGAGGTAAAATCCACATCTACCGTGATATCCTCGCATCCGGGAATGCGGCAGGGATCCAAATGAACCTGGTGCCGGGAAATACAGGCGGGCCGGGGATTCGCCCGGGAAGGATGATGGAGGACATCTGCGGAGGAACCATAATCGATCACCAACAAACAGGTAGGCGCCGAACCGCAATCCAATCCTTCCAGCCATCGAAGTGTCCGCAGGGAGACGAAAGAGTCCCGACCCTCCTCCAACGGAACTCCCAACCAGTCGTGATGCTCCAGCAATTGCGTACACGATATCGGCCCCCAGGTCATACATAGAGAGTCTCCTTCCCATATGACATATTTTTCCCGGAGGACCCCTTCCCTACGGTGCAGCCAGTGCACAGGCAAGGCATCCAGAAACTCGTTGGCCAGAACCAGTCGCAGACCAGGTTCCGGCGGCATCCATCCTGCCGGTTCCCGCACTAGGATCGGTCCATGAGGCCGGCATTCGCCTTGACACCGGCTTACCAAGGTTTTTTGCATGGACGGGCTGATATCATGGAATCGATATCTCAGACTGGCGTGACAGGCCGGTTCCGCTCTTCTGAGAAAAGAGATTAGAGAACAGGCCAGGGAACCGGTCCCGGAGCCATATTCCAGGATCTCGGCCGGCTGTGGCCTCCCTTGTCGATGCCACCGCCGGGCAAACCACCATCCCAGCAGTTCTCCAAAGACAGGTCCTATCTCCGGTGCAGTCAGATAGTCCCCCTGTTCGCCTATCGGCGGAGGGTTCTGACAGTAATAGCCATCCTCCGGATCATAGAGAACCAGTTCCATGTAATCATGAAAGGTCAGGGGACCATGCCTGACGATTCGATCTCGGATTTTCTCCGCGATTTTTCCGCCTTTCTCCGATGCGCCCATCACGGCGGAATTATATCGAAAAAGAGCCTCTGGACAGGAGGGTTCTTTTGCATGATAATTTTGCGCCATGGTTTGGAGCGTAACCGTCCCGTATATCCTTCTGTTCCTTGCCGGAATGGTCGCCGGATTTATCAACTCCATCGCCGGAGGAGGGACATTATTTACCTTTCCCACTCTCGTGTGGCTGGGGCGTCCCCCGATCCTGGCCAATGCAACCAACTCCGTGGCCTTATGGCCGGGTTCCTTGACCGGCATGATCGGATTTCGCCGTGAAATGACCGGCAGTGGAAGGCTTTTTCTCTTCCTGGCCGTCCCTTCAATCCTTGGCGGTGTCAGCGGCGCCGTCCTGCTGCTCCATACTCCCGAGAGATTTTTCTCCTTTGCTATCCCCTGGCTGATTTTGTTTGCCACCCTGCTGATCGCTTTTCAGGAACCAATAAGCAAAATAATGCTACCAAGGGAAAGAGAACCCATAAATCCCGGCTGCATTTCCAGCCGTAGAAAAGCGATCATTCTGGTGAGCCAATTTTGTATAGGCCTCTACGGCGGATATTTCGGGGCGGGCATCGGCATATTGATGCTGGCGCTACTGGGCCTGTTCGGATTTCGCGACATTCATCGCATGAATGGAATGAAAAACGGGTTGGCCATGTGCATCAATGGAATCGCCGCCGTCTATTTTATCCTGTCGCATTCGGTGATCTGGTCGGATGCGGTGGCTCTCTCCGCCGGCAGTATTGCCGGAGCCTACGGCGGGGCCGGACTGGCGCGCCGTCTGGGCCGCCCTCTGGTAAAAAAAATCGTGATTCTGGTCGGTTTGTTCATGGCCTTTTCCATGCTGTGGCGAAGCCGGCTGTGACCCATTTTTACATTTCCAAACCTCCGGAAAAAGGAACATGCGTATGACTCTATCGAAACCCAATGCAGCCGGAATTTTCCGCCGGAAGATTCGTCAGTGTTGCCTCTATTCCACATTGTGCCTGTTTGCGGTGGGAATACACTCCCTCCGGGGAGCGGAAATACATCCCAGCGATCCCGAGATTCGCGCTGCGGATCTTCGTTTTCATGTTCAGCGACTCTCGGCAGAAGACATGCAGGGACGGTTGACCGGAACCAAGGGGGAACAGAAGGCTACGGAATATGTCGCCCGATATTTTCGGGCCCTAAAACTGAACGGAGCCGGCGAGAAAGGATCCTTTTTTCAAACCTTCGAATTCACGGCCGGAGTTTCTCTGGGCAAAAAAAATCGCTTCTGGAGCCAGACCGGCAAAGAAAACGGCAACAAGGAGTATAAGCTGGGACGTGACTGGCGCCCGCTGGCCTTCTCCGAGAACGGCAAAACAGCCAAAGCCGGCGTTGTTTTCGCCGGATACGGGATTGTCGCTCCGGCCACGGACAAGCAGGCAGCCTATGACTCCTTCACCGGCCTGGATGTCAAGGGGAAATGGGTATTGGTATTTCGCTATGCCCCCGAGAATATACCGGAGGAGCGCCGTCAGCACCTGGCCCCCTTTTCCGGCCTGGGGCTCAAGGCCGCTGCCGCCCGGAACCATGGGGCTATAGGGATGATCGTGCTCAGCGGACCGAACGCTCAGGTGAAAGAGGAGCTGGTAAAACTGCAGGGTACGGACCTCCGTGCTGCCGGCAGCATGGCTGCCCTGTCGGTCACCAATGCCGTGGCGGAAGAATGGCTGCGGGGTTCGGGAAAAGATGTAAAAAACCTGCAGGACCGACTGGACAAGGGAGACGTCTCGGCCGGATTCGCATTGGACGGAGTGGAACTGACCGCAGAGATAGATATTCGGAAAGAGAAACGCTTCGGCCGCAACGTTATCGCCAGGCTTTCTTCCGGTGGGATTCGGTCCTCTGCGGGGGCCTTGTTGATCGGCGCCCATCTGGACCATCTGGGCCGTGGAGAGGGTACCAACAGCCTGGCCCGTCCGGAGGAGAGAGGCAAAGTCCATTACGGGGCCGATGACAACGCCTCCGGCGTGGCCGGGATGCTGGAAATGGCCCATTACCTGGTTGCACGCAAGGCAGCAGGAAAAATGACACTCGAACGGGACATCCTTTTCTGTGCCTGGTCCGGAGAGGAGCTCGGATTGCTGGGTTCAGCGCATTTTGCCCGTTCTTTCCACGGGAATCAAGCCAAGGATAAACTGTCGACCGGCATCTCCGCCTGTATCAATATGGACATGATCGGCCGCCTGGAGGGCGATAAACTGATCCTGCAGGGGATCGGATCGAGCTCCTTCTGGAAGGCGGAGGTGGAAAAGCAGAACACAGATCAAAAATTGAATCTGAATCTGGCCCTGCAAAACGACAGTTACCTTCCCACCGACGCCACCTCTTTTTATATGAACGGCATCCCCATTCTCAGCGCTTTCACCGGAGCCCATACCGATTATCATACGCCCAGGGACACGGTGGAAAAACTGAACTACTCCGGTGCGGAGCGCATTGTCCGACTGATCCAGGGAGTGGCCGATACGCTGATCAGCCGGAAAGAAGCCCCCGATTATCAGGAGATGAAAAAGCCGGAACGTATGGGGCGCAGTGGCAGTCGTATCGCTCTGGGTACCATCCCCGACTTTTCCCGTCCCGACGTCAAGGGAGTCCCTCTGTCGGGAGCTGCCAAAGGAGGTCCGGCCGACAAGGCGGGCATACAGAAGGGAGATGTGGTCGTCGGATTGGACGGTAAAAAAATCGATAGTATATACGACTATACCTTCGTCATGGGAACTCTCAAGGTCGGAAAACCGGTGGAAATCGAGGTCCTGCGGGGTCAGCAGACCCTGAAATTGACCATTGTCCCGGCCAGTCGCGACTAGAATAATCTGCATTTTCAACGGAAAGAGAAAAAAGTATACAATGTTTTCTGTGCCAAGGAGGTGTATATGACCGATCATGCCAAAGCCAAATTGACCTGGCTGGGTCATGGATCTTTCCTGTTGACCAGTCCGGCCGGTAAGAATCTATTGCTGGATCCATGGGTCATGGGGAACCCGGCTTGTCCGGAAAGCGCCAGGAATCCGGAACACATCGATTGTGTCCTGATCACTCACGGACATTCCGATCACATGGGCGACATACTGGAAATTGCAAAGCGCTATCATCCCGCCATCGTCGCCAATTTCGAGATCAGTCAATGGCTGGGATCCAAGGGCATCAGCAAGGTGGTCGGAGTCAACAAAGGAGGCACCTGGACTTACGACGCGATACGAATCACCATGACCGATGCCAGGCACAGCAGCAGCATCGCCGATCAGGGAAAACTCCTCTATGGCGGAGAAGCCTCCGGATATGTTCTCCGCATGGAAAACGGTTTTACCCTCTATTTCAGCGGCGATACCGGAATTTTCGGCGATATGCGGCTGATTGGAGAAATCTACCGGCCTTCCGTCGCCTGCCTGTCCATCGGGGACCATTTCACCATGGGGCCGGAAGAGGCAGCGTATGCCTGCCGGCTTCTGGGCGTGAAGAAGGTTGTTCCTATGCATTACCGTACGTTTCCGCTTCTTACCGGAAAGCCGGAAGATCTGGCCGTGCTGCTTGCCGGCCAGGGGGTGGATGTCGTCCGTCTCCAGCCGGGAGAAACCGCGGAATTTTAGAGCATAAACCTCACCGGGTCCATCATGTCAGAACTTGCGCCTAAGCACCTACCCCCACCGGCCGGAACCGACGGTTCCATGACTCGCTCGCTCCATGTCGGTTTGACCGGAGGAATTGCATGCGGGAAAAGCCGCATCAGCAAATACCTTGTCAAGTTGGGAGGTGCGGTACTCGATGCCGATCAGGTGGCCAGGCAGGTGGTACTTCCGGGACGCCCGGCTTATGAAAAGATCGTCGAACATTTTGGTTCGGAGGTCGTTCAGGTATCCGGAGAACTGAACCGGCGACACCTGGCATCCATCATCTTCGCCGACGAGGAGGCCCGGAAAATTCTCAACGGGATTGTTCATCCTTATGTTGCCGGTGAAATCGATGCATGGTTGGTTGAAAACGAAACAGTATGTCCGTCCATCCCTCTTTTCGTTGAGGCGGCCCTGCTGGTGGAAAACGGACGCTACCGCAAATTCGATTATCTGATCGTGGCTTTTTGTCAACCGGAAATGCAGCTCCAGCGCATCATGAAAAGGGATGCGATTACGGAAGAAATGGCCGAATTGAGGATCCGGGCGCAAATGCCGATCGAGGAGAAGAAGAAGGTCGCCGATTTTCTGATCGACACCTCCGGCCCCTACCGGCAGACAGAGACCAAGATTGTCGAAATTTTCGCCTTTCTGCTGCAGGCCCCTCCACGCAGCCTCAGGTTTCCCGAATGAATTCCGGCCAAAGGGATTTCTTTTCCGATGTGCCCCTTGCCGGTCGGTCCGGTAACTCTCAATGAATAACACAGCCCGTTTGCAATGACCCCACACCCGAAATATCCTTTCCGACGCCGGCTGCAACTACTCCTCGGCTACCTGCGAGGCGACAGGATGGCACACACGCTACCCAGCCATCTCATCGTTGAAGGCACGGCCCGCTGCAATCTGAAATGTCCCATGTGCCCCAGACAGCTTCAGGATTTTCCGGCCCAGGATATGGATTGGGACCTCTTCCGAAAGATTGTCGATGAAGGGAAAGACTATTTGGAATTCGTCATCCCCTTCGGTGGAGGAGAACCGTTGTTGGGTAAGGACATCTTCCGTATGATCGCCTATTGCCGCGAACACGGTCTGCGGACCTGGATCTCCACCAACGCCACCTTGCTGGATGAAGCCCGCTCCCTGGAACTGCTGCGTTCCGGACTGGATTACATCATCTTCGCCTTCGACGGAGCCACTCCGGAGGTATACCAGCGGTATCGTCCCGGCGCCGATTTCCACCGCGTCCGCCGCAACATCCTGCGTTTCCTGGAACTCAGGCGGAAGACGGCTTCGACCATCTTCTGCGTGATTCAAATGGTCCGTCTGCAGGGGAACGCACATCAGGCAGGTGCCTTTCGCCGCCTCTGGCAGAATACAGGAATCGACGAGATCCGCATCAAAGAAGATGAAGTCTGCCGTTATGACGTCGCCGACGATAAAAGCAAACTTCCACGCCGACAACCCTGTCATCTCCTCTGGCGAGGCCCGCTGTATGTCCGCCACGACGGCGAAGTCTTCCCGTGCTGTTACGCTTTTCAAGGACCCTCTCTGGGCAACCTGAAACAGACCACAGTAGCCGAGATATGGAACTGCGCCACGATGCAAAAGATGCGCGAAGCCCATGCCAGCGGGGATCTTTCCGCTTTCGACATCTGTCGTCGGTGTCATGTACGGCAACCGGCAAGGCCGCTGCTGCTCGCCAGTTTCCTGGCGGACAGCCTGTGGATAAGGAAACGAATTCCCATTGTGGAGCGGATTTCCGCTTGGACACGGCTGGGGTTATTCGAAGATACTTAATGGAAAGAAGGAACCGTTTTTTTATGTCGAAGAAAAACGTTACCCATCTGTTCTCACGTATCCTGATCCCGGCCTTCCTTTTTGCCGTCGCTTTCTGGATGCGACTCCATTTCTTCAGCGGGTATATCCTATGCGACGACGTGGAATTCTTCCAGCTGACCCAGATCATCTATACCAGCGGCATCAATTTTCAGGGTGTCCTGCAGTACCGTTTCATGGTCTGGCTGCCTCATCTGCTGTCCTTCCAGCTGCTGGGAATCAGCGAAACTTCCTTCTCCTTGCCCATATGGGTTTTTTCCTCCAGCCTGTGCGTTATCGGTTACTTTCTCATGCGCCGCTGGCAATACTCCATCCCGGCTTCCCTGCTGGTGGGTTTGACGATTGCCGGTGCTCCTTTTGAAATCCTGATCGGCACAGTGGTTTCCAACGACATCACCCTGGAATGGCTGATGGCCCTGGCACTACTCTCCTTTGTGGTTTGGCGGCGACGGCCTGCCCTGCTGGGATCGATTCTCGCCCTTCTGTTCTGGTTGGGCTTTTACACCAAGCTCTGGCTTGTGTATTGGATTCCCCTCCTGGGTATCTATTACCTGGTGGAGTTATGGAAAAAAAAGGAATGGCGAGGTCCAGCGTCCTTCACCCTTTCTTCGCTTCTGCTTCATTCGCTGACTGTCTGTTTCTGGAAATGGAAAATGGGCATGTTCTTCCCCTTTTTCAGCGCCCATTCGGCCACGTATCCGGTGCCGGAGGAAGAACTCCTGCAGCTTTTCGGACAATATCCGCACCTGATCTTTCAGGGATCGGAATATGGAACGACTCTCTTCGGCTGGCTGCCCTATCTGCTGTTGATTCTTCTGGCGATAAAGTGGATACTACGGTTCCATCTTCCCGTCCGGCGGGGCCCCTGGGCTCTGGACGGGCGGGACGCTTTGCTGGTCAGCTTCTATGGCACCTTCTTCCTCTTCCTCAATTTCTTCCCCAATGCCTTTCAATTCGATCAGTACTATTCCATGCCGCGCATCTTCCGTTACCTGGCTCCGATTTCCTGGCCCATGGCGCTGCATCTGGGTAAGATGATATGCGATCTTTCCCTCCTGCTTGCGGAAAAACGCCGATCGTGGCTTGTCTGTGGAGTATCCTTCCTACTTCTCTATTCTCTGAACTGGAAGCAGACCGTCGAGGCGACAGGTCCGGGAGTCCTCTACCGTAAGAATCTCGATATGGTCCTGCAGGATCTGAACCGCCTCTGCCCGCCGAAAATCCTGGTGGAATCCTGGCAGTCCTTTTTCATGCAAAGCCTGTACCTGAAGGGAAGTTGTGCCCAAACCGCCGTCTTCCCCGTAGTGGGTATCTACCAAGCCACGGAATACGAGGAGTGGCTCAAGGACAATTTGTCCACTTTGCCCCAGGGGACAGTCATTATCAGCGGTATCGGCAGCTGTATTCATTACAGTTGCTACACCTGCGGCTACCGCCTGGCCCATTTCAATCATCCCCTGCCCAAAGGATGGAAACTGCTGCGGGAGTATGAATCCCTTTCCTTTCTGCCCCAACCTGAACCGATTCGATTATGGCAATGGGATGGAAGTCAGGTCAGCGACGAGGAGGAAAAACCGGCGCCGTCCGCCGATCTTCCAGTCTTCGATCTGCCCGATTTTCGGGGCGGAGCGCAGGAAGCCTTCCGGGAGGGGATGAACGCCTTTGAAAAGCACGATTATCCCGCCGCACGCAAGTACTTTCTCTATATACTGCAGAGGATGCCCGATTCCGCGCAAGCGGAAGACACCTTTTACTTCCACGCCGTTACCTACTGGCGAGAAGCCAACCTTCAGAAAACAATTACGGAGTTTCAACGATTACTCGACCGATTCCCGAAAGGCCGTCAGGCCCCGGGAGCCCATTACCATATGGGAATGGCATACAAATCTCTGGGAAAGACGGAAGAAGCCCGCAACCATTTCGAAATCATCCTGCGTGATTTTTCCCATGACGAGAATACCGCGGCCCTGGCAAAAGAAATGCTCGGTCAGATTCCCCGAGCGCCCTTGCTGCAGCGTTTCTGGCAACAATGATCTCCGTATTCCATTTCATCACCCTGGAAATCGACAAGGACAAGTATGAGCGAGCTGACGGATAACAAACTGGAACGAATTCTGGAAATCATTCAGAGTATTGCCGGCGGGAATTATTCCGAAGACATTCTGCAGCTGACCGGTGAGGACACGCCGGAGCCGATCCGCACGATTGCAGAGGCGGTCGGATTGATGATGGTCAAGATCGAAGCCAGGGAATACCATCTCTCTCTGCTGGTGGAAGAACTCAAGCAGCTCAACGAAAAGATCCGCGAAAATTCCCTGAAAACGGTAGCGGCCATGGCTCAGGCCCTGGAAGCGAGAGATCCTTACACCCGCGGACATACGGAGCGGGTAGCCCGGCTGGCGGTTGCCATCGCAGAGGATATGGGTCTGAAGGAAGAGTGTGTGGAAGAGATACGTATTGGCGGAATTCTGCATGACATCGGCAAGATAGGCTTTTCCGATCGGCTGTTTATGCCTCACGAAGCCAAAAATCCTCCGGAGGTCATCAAGGAAATCACCAGACACCCTGCCATCGGGGCCGACATCCTCAAGGATCTGGACTTCCTGGGAGAAGCTCTGGACTTTATCCTTTCCCATCATGAACGTCCGGACGGGAAAGGCTATCCTAGGCATTTACAGGCGGAGCAATTGTCCCTGGGGGCACGAATTCTGGCGGTGGCCGACGGGTTTGACGCCATGACCACCGATCGCCCCTACCAGAAAGGAATGAAACAGGAGGATGCCCTGCAGATCCTCAAGAAAAACAGCGGCACGAAATACGATCCCGTCTGTGTGGCAGCGCTGGAAAAAGTGCTTCTATCCTCCGCCTGCGGCCGCTCCCTGCCACAATCCGGCGAAGCCTGATTTCCTTCTCCCGGCCGCAACTCTTCGAGCGACAGGCAATGGCGATTCGGAAATCCCTCATCTACACCCATTCTTCCAGACGGATTTCTCCCTGAAGGCCTACGACGGTGACCTTGACGGGGACTTTACGATTGGCCGACTGGATCACCGACTGCACCATCCGCAGCAATCCCTTGCAGCAAGGCACTTCCATGATCATGACCTGGATCGTATTCACTTTTGCTTCTTCAATCAGCGCCTTCAGTTTCTCCTGATACATTTCCTGTCCCTGGTCCAGCTTGGGACAAGCGATCACCAGCGATTTGCCCTTCAGGTAATTGCCGTGGAATCCGCCCAGCGCATAGGCGACACAGTCGGCCGCCAGAAGCAGATCGGAATTCTGAAAATGGGGGGCCAGGGGATTGATCAGATGCATCTGTATGGGCCATTGCCGGAGCTGGGATGTCTCGCTCTTCGTTGCTTCGCTTTCCCCGGCCTCTCTCTGGGAAAAGGAGATGGAACGAGAACCGGGACATCCGCCGGAAGGATCCGACTTTTCCCTCGCTGTCGCCTGTGCCCGGGACACGGTTGCCTTCCTCACCGGGCGGGCGGATGCGTCGACCGGCAGGGAATGCACCTCCTGAAGGACCTCGGGGAGAGAGAAACCCAAGTCCTTCTCCTTTTCCATGAGGTATGCCACTCCCTCCTGCAGGTATTCGAATTGTCTGTGCTCCTTGAGGTGTTTCAAGTGTGCCAGAATGACATTCCTGCCCTGACGAATCATCTCCTGCAGTACCGCCTTTTCGTCATAGGCATCGGCTTCCCTGACTTCGATACTGATGGCTCCGGACGGACAATGTCCCAGACAGGCTCCCAGCCCGTCGCACATCAGCTCGCTCACCAGCGTAGCTTTCCCGTCTATCATCTGCAGCGCTCCCTCGGCACAGTTAGGAATGCACGCTTCACATCCGTTACAGAGTTCCCTATCGATCCTGACGATCTCTCTCTTCATACTATCTTCCTTTCTACACAAATCCGATCTCTATTTACGGAGGCAGGGTTTTTCCACCCTTCCTCTTCTTTTATAAAGTATTAAGGTATCAGAATACCTCAATTAATGAAAAGTATCAAATCTTTTTTTAGGAAATCAGCCAGTTCAATCAAATTCCCGCCCCGGTAGAGAGGTTGAGTTCAACGTCTCTGCCGGGGCAAGAGCTAGCCGGCAAGGGGATTCCGGCGTCGAAGCCGTATCCGCGGAATCTTAGCGCTATACGGTTTCCGGAACGACAAAGGGTTCGCGATACGTATCTTTGAGCAGCTCGTTGGCAAAGCGGCTGATATCGTACTCTCCCTTCTGGACGAACCGTTCCTTCAGGGTGTCGATTTCCAAAGAGGGACCGAGGACCGGTTGGGCAGCGTTCACGTCGACCCAGTTCATGGACAAATGATCCTCGAACCGCTGCAGGGTTTCCTTGACATCGGCGGAAGAAGCAACGGCATCCCGGACAGCGCTGGGGGCCGTGCGCTGACCCAGACGATAGGAAATATTGGCCAGATGGCAGAGTGCCGAGGAATAGTGGGCCTCTTCGATATTGCCGTTGAGATCGCTCTCTCTCCGGCTGCGGACGGCCCGGATGAAATTCGCGGTATGATCGCCACCGCCGTCTCCGCTGAATTGCTGGATCCTCTTGCCATCGTTATCGTACACCCATCCGCCTCCTGCTCCGCCGGCGAAATAGCCGCGCTCGCACTGGATGACGACACCGATTCGAACCCCACGGTATTGATCCATCGAGTTCACGCCCTTTCTTTGCGGCAAGCCGCGCACCTCAAAAATGATGGGGGCCGGGCTATAGTCGTAGAAGGCAACCTGGGTGTTGGGGGTCGTGGCATCGTCTTCATAGCCGAAACGTCCGCCAAAGCTCATCACGCGAGAAGGCAGTCCCTTCGCCCCGACCGCCCAGCGACACATATCCATTTCGTGCACGCCCTGGTTGCCGATATCGCCGTTTCCTGTCGGCCACACCCAATGCCAGTCATAATGCAGCTCTTTCCGTGTAAGCGGCAGAAGCGGCGCCGGACCTGTCCACAGATCGTAGTGAACAGAACTGGGAATGGATTGCGGACCGGAGACATGTCCGATGCTGGTGCGCGGTTTATAGCAAAAGCCCCGTCCCAGAAGGATCTTTCCCAGGTTTCCCGCCTGCAGATAGGCAAAAGCCGCTTTCAGAGCCGTATCGGAGCGGGATTGGGTCCCGGGCTGCACAATCTTCTTATATTTGCGGGCGGCTTCCACTACTTTTCGGCCTTCCCAAACATTGTGGGAGATCGGCTTCTCCACATAGACGTCTTTTCCCGCCTGCAGGCTCCAGATAGCCATTAAAGAGTGCCAGTGATTGGGAGTCGCAATGACTACGGCATCGATCTCTTTACTCTCCAGGAGCTTTCGAATATCGATATAGGGAACGGTCTTTTCTCCGGCGGCTTCCAATCGCTTCACCTGTTGCTGCAGGATGGTTTCATCCACATCGCACACGCCGGCGATCCGCACGCCGGGAATGGCACGAAATTCATTGATATGCTGGTTTCCCTTACCACGGGCCCCGATGACAGCCAGCCGTACGGCATCGTTGGCCCCGAGAACACGATTTGCATTTCTGGTCGGTTGTGCCTGCATCCTGGCGCCGGAAACGGCGGCGGAAGCGGTTACGGAGACAGCCATGGTACGCTGCAGCCAATCTCTGCGTGTTGATCTTTCTGTCATAAATTCATTCCCAAAAAAAAATAAAAGTCCGCCGGCTCTCGCCTTATAACTTTTCATCGTTCAACAACATCAGCTGAAAACGACAAGTTGCATTAGTTTAGCAAAGATACCACCCCTCGGTCAAAAACAGTTTCAATATTTGTGTGCCATACCCTGTGTGGGCACTCACTACCCGTTTCTACTTTATGTCCATTTTTCGAAAAAGTTACCTTCCGCAGCATTTTCCATTTTTCCCCGGTCGGATGCACATTCTTACCTGGGTTATAATTTTACGTACTGAAAATGCGACCTGGGTCATTATATGGGGGAAATATGCCGTCTTCAAATCGATCAGTCATGGTATTCACCGTCCTGTCTTTCCTGTTCCTTTTTACTCCTTTGCTCTTTGCCGTAGAATCGTATCCCATGAACAACACAAATTCTCTTAAGGAAGCCGCGTCCCCAGCACAACCTCCTTCCTGGACCAAGGCCGCTTTCTCCCGATTGGAAGACGAATTGATCGCCATCCATGGGGAGGAGCGGCGGTCACAGTTACATCGTGGGATCCGCCAGGTACTCTCTCTCTGGCGCGCGGAAGACGGAAGTCAGGCCGAATTTCAGGATTTTGTCCGCCGGCATTTTGCCGGAGATCCAGCCGCTCTAAACGGACTCTTCCAGAGAATGGAGAACCTCTTCGAGCAAATCGACGGCCACATGGCCGAAATCGGTCGCCATCTGCGGCAACAGGCCGATCTGGATATCGGCCCCCTTCTTCCCATCGATGGAGTTTTCGCCGGATATGATCCCGGAGCGCATCTGGCGGACGATTTCTTCGCCAACAAAATCGCTTTTGCGGTATTGCTGAATTTCCCCCTGACCACCCTGGAAGAGCGCCTGCGCGACGGAGAGGGCTGGACTAGGCGGCAGTGGGCCGAGACCCGGCTGGCCCAGCGTTTTTCCAAACGCATTCCGGCGGAAGTCCATCTGGCCATCGCCCAGGCGACGGCAGAGGCCGATGCTTTCATTGCCCAATACAATATATGGATGCACCACCTTCTGGACAACGAAAACCGGCGGCTTTTCCCCTCGGGCCTGTTTCTTCTGTCCCACTGGAATCTGCGCGATGAAATCAAAAGCCACTATACCGACTCCGCCCATGGGTTGGAAAAGCAGAAAATCATTCAGCAGGTCATGGAACGCATCGCCACTCAAACCATTCCGGCGGAGGTCATCAACAATCCTGCTTTCGACTGGAACCCCTTCCGCAACACCCGGCAGCCCTCGACTATCAAGGACGGGCCTTCTTTCCCGATATCTGTAAGCGACCGCTATGCCGTACTGCGCGACACCTTCCTGGCGGCGCGAAAAGCGGATCCCTATTCCCCTTCGGCACCGACTCTGATCGCCCGGAGATTCGACGAAGACCGCGAGATTCCCGAAGCCCGCGTACGCCGGATTTTCGAACAGCTGCTCTCCTCCCCGTACCTGCAACGTACCGCCCGTTTGATTACCCGACGGGTCGGCCGCCCGTTGGAACCGTTCGATATCTGGTACAACGGTTTTCGTTCCCCCCGGCGATATTCCGAGCCGGAGCTGGACAAAATCGTCGCCCAGCGTTATCCCACGGCCGAGGCTTTCGAAAAGGACATCCCGGCCATCCTGCAGAAACTGGATTTCCCGGCCGAGTACGCAAAGAAAATCGCCTCCTCGATCGCCGTCGATCCGGCCCGAGGTTCGGGACACGCCATGGGCGCAGCCATGCGCTCGGCCAAGGCCCACCTGCGCACGCGTCTGGGCAAAAACGGTATGGATTACAAAGGCTACAACATCGCCGTTCATGAGTTGGGGCACAATGTCGAACAGGTGTTGACCTTGAATCATATCGATCACACCTTATTGCAGGGGGTGCCGAATACGGCTTTCACCGAAGCCTTTGCCTTTGTCTTTCAAGCACGCGACCTGGATCTTCTGGGAATCGTCACTGCCAAAGACCCTCAGGAAGACAGTCTCCGGGCTGTCAATGAATACTGGGCCACTTGTGAAATAGCTGCCGTGTCCCTGGTGGATATGGCCGTCTGGCACTGGATGTATGCCCACCCCGAAGCCGGCACGGCCGAATTGACGGAAGCGGTCCTGCAGATTGCCCGGGATGTATGGAACCGGTTTTATGCCCCGGTGATCGGCAAGAAGGATTCTCCGATTCTGGCAGTTTACTCTCACATGATCCACAGTTTCCTCTACCTGCCGGATTATCCGCTGGGACATCTGATCTCCTTTCAGATCGAAGAACAGATCCGCAAGACAGGCAAAGTCGGCCCCGCCATGATACAGATGACCTCCGCCGGCAACATCGCTCCCGATTTGTGGATGAAACGGGCCACCGGATCGGAAGTAGGTGCCCAGGCCATGGTGGAAGCCACCGGTAAGGCGTTGCCGATACTGGAAACGGAGGATGAAAAATCCTCTTCCCGGAAATGATGTTTGCGCATACATTCGATGGAGACATGGCTTGATACCACAACCCATTTCTTCTTAAAAGCCACTTACGACAGGACACGATTATTGTATGGAGACCGATACTTCCCTTTTTACTTTTCCTTTTCTGGCAGTCATCATCCCTGTTTATAATGAAGAGAACACCGTCCGGGAGATCGTTCGCTGCGTTCGCCGGCAAAAGTGTGTGCAGGAGATCATTATCGTGGACGATTGCTCCCGCGATAAAACCTGGCTGGTCCTGCAGGAACTGGCCGCGGAAGATCCTTCCATTCGTCTGGGTCGGCACACGGTCAATCAGGGGAAAGGAGCCGCCCTGCGCACCGGTTTCCGCATGGTCAGCGCTCCGATAGCCATCATCCAGGACGCAGATCTGGAATACGATCCCGAGGATTACGATCATCTAACCAGGCCCATTCTCCAGGGAAAAGCCGATGTCGTATTCGGCTCACGCTTCCTGGGCTCCGGGGCCCACCGGGTGCTCTATTTCTGGCATTCCATGGGTAACCGTTTCTTGACCACCCTTTCCAACATGTTCACCAATTTGAATCTGACCGATATGGAGTGCGGATATAAACTGTTCCGCAAGGAAATTCTCGACCGAATAACCATAGAAGAAAATCGTTTCGGTTTCGAACCGGAGATCACCGCCAAGATTGCCGCCATGAATGTGCGTATCTTCGAAATACCCATTTCCTATTATGGCAGGACCTACTCCGAAGGCAAGAAGATCGGGTGGAAGGATGGGGTAAGCGCCATCCGTTGCATATTGAAATACAACCTGTTGCGTTGAGGGGAAGTCCTCTTCCCCTCAACCGTTTTTTTAATTTCCTCTGCGCGCCCCTTTCCTCTCAGCGTCGGTAAGGAGCGATCGGAATACGGAATTCCGGTCGCCGGAGAAAGTCCACGTCGTTCTTGCGGCAGGCCGCGTCCAGCATCTCCCGAGCATGGCGGTTGGTCTCGGCGATGGCGTCCTTCTCCTGGATACGGGTGCAGGCGCCCTTCTCAAAAACCACCTGGCCATGAACCATGGTTTTTTCCACCGGACGAAAAGATTGGTTGTACAGGATGGCCGCCATGGGATCGCTTCCGGAACCGGCATAGGCAGTTTGCTCGAGCCGGATCAACACCATATCGGCGGCCTTCCCCGGCTCGATGCTGCCGATATCGTCCCGACCGAGGGCCCGGGCCCCGCCGCGAGTGGCCATCCACAGGGCCTCTTCCGCGGTAATCCAGGGCATGCCGTCTGCCAGACGGTGGATCAGCATACACAAACGGGTTTCCGCCAGCATATGGGAGGAATCATTGGAGGCGGAACCGTCGACACCCAATCCGACAGGGACGGAACGATCGAGCATTTTCCGTATCGGAGCAATTCCCGAACCCAAGCGCAGATTGGAAGACGGACAATGGGCCACACTGGTCCCCTTCTCTCCCATAGTCAGCAATTCCCTGTCATTGAGATGAATACAGTGCGCCAGCCACACATCCGATTCGATCCATCCCAGTTGTTCTAGATATTCAAAGGGGCGGCACCCATAGGTCTTTCGGCAGTATTCTTCCTCATCCAGCGTTTCCGCCAGGTGGGTGTGGCAGGATACGCCGTACTTCCTTGCCAGGAGTACCGTTTCCCGCATCAGCCGATCGGTCACATTGAAGGGAGCACAGGGGCCAAGGGAAATCCGGGTCATGGCCAGCGGAGCCGGGTCATGGTATTGTTCGATCAGTCGCCGGCAATCCTTGAGGATGACATCTTCCGCCTGACAGATATCGTCTGGAGGAAGTCCACCCAGACTCTTTCCCCGGCTCATGGAACCGCGACAGGGTTGAAAACGGATGCCGATGTCCCTGGCCGCCTGGATTTGCCGGTCGATGAAAAACTCGGAATTCTTCTCCGGAAAGAGATACAGGTGATCGCTGGTACAGGTACAGCCGGAGGCCAACAGTTCCGCCATCCCGGTCAGACTGGAGGCATATACCGCTTCCGGGCTGATTTCCCGCCAGATCGGATATAAAGTGACCAGCCAGTGAAAAAGACCCGATACCTGCACCGCCGGTATATTTTTCGTCAATACTTGAATCAGGTGATGATGTACATTCACCATTCCCGGTATCAGCAGGCAACCACCGGCATCGATCTCCTGATCGGCATGCATGGGAGGATTCCCCGAACCGACAGCCTTAATACAAGGACCTTCCATATACACATAGGCACCGGACAAGATCTCTCTCCGGTCGTTCATAGTCGGCAGACAGTCGATATTGTACAGAAGGGTAGAAGAATGACTCATAGTTTGTTACTCCGGAAAAGATCAGGAATAATAGCAGGCATATTTACCGGTCAGAATTCCGAATATACCTCCGGTATGAAGAAAGATGAGACGGGGATCGTGGCCGAAAGTACCGCGACCCCATTCCTGAAGCATTCCATAAAAGGCCTTGGCCGTATATACGGGTTCCAGTATCAGTCCGGTTTCTGCAGCCAATGTTTGTATCGTGCCCAGAACACAGGCAGGAGCCTCGGAATATCCTTCGAATACATACCCGTCAACAATATGGATATCTTCTTCCGCTAGGGAAAAGGGAAAAGAGTTCCGCTGCACCGCAGATTGAATTTCGCGGCAGATACGCTCCCGGAAGTATTCGGCGGTATCGCATATGTTGATTCCCCATATGGGTACATTCCAGCGGAGCAGACGTGTACCCAGCCACAATCCGGTATAGGTCCCGCCGGAACCGACAGCGCAAACGATACCGTCGATGGGAACATTCAGGGAATGAATCTGATGGGCCATCTCTTCTGCGGCCGCGATATACCCCCAGGAACCCAGAGTGTTCGAACCGCCCTCGGGAATGATATAGGGGCGATGTCCCGCAGAGGACAAACGCTCGGCGTAGGAGCGCATGATCTCATCCCGCCGCTGTATATAGTCTTCTGCCGAGAGGTATTCGATATGTGCCCCCAGGATCCGGTCCAGCAGCAAATTGCCTTCGGCAACCGCCGGCGGCGTCCCTCGTAAAAAAAGACAGGTTTTCATACCCAGAGCGGCAGCGGCCGCCGCCGTACTGCGGGCATGGTTGGAGTACAGCCCTCCACAAGTTAAAACGGTATCGCAGTCGCTTCCCCGGGCTTCGGCCAGCAGGTATTCCAGCTTTCGGATTTTATTCCCCGTGGACAGGCAATCGGTCAAATCGTCCCGCTTAACCCAAAGTTCACCATTCTCGGGAACCAGAGAACATGACAGCTTTTGCAGAGGGGTCGGCAACAAAGCCAAAGGCAGTCTTGGGGGATAGGATATGGGGCTCATTGTAGTTCGCTTTCGGATAAGATGCATTTCGGATTATTGACAAAACCAAGGAGCTATATCTATACATCATTTGCAGTTTCTATTTGATCCCCGGCGGATGAAAGAGTATATTTGCTGGGACATTTCTCTATACATAAGGAGTAAAGATTCGCAATGACCAGAGAAAAGATTGAAACAGAGTTGAAACGCCTTCTTCTGGACAAGGAAAAGCAGGAAACCAAGTTGAAAGAGATACAGAGGCAGTTGGATCGCCTGGTATCCTCCTGGAAGAGCATCGAAACACCGCCTTCCGCCAAAAGTATAAAATCCGCCAAAGTAAAAAGAGAGATCAAGGTCACGGACGAAGAACGAAACCGACGTTCGGAACGGATGAAAAAATACTGGGCCAATTATCGGAAAGTAAAGCCCTCGGAGCAGAAGTCATCCGCCGTTAAAAAATAAAAGGATCCCGGTCGGGGATCCGCATCACCGGAACTTTTTCATGTAGTCGATAAAAGCCTTGGCCACACGATCCAGATTCTCGACCGAGCCTCCTCCTTCCAGTACTTCACACATCTCGTAAGCGATGTAACCCTGGTAACCGATCTCTTTCAAGGCAGCCAGGTAGGAATCATAGTCGATGACACCAGGCCCCATGGGCAGGGCCCTATGGACGGGTTCCTGCCGGATATACTGGGTCAGCTCCGGTACATACTGGTAGCGGGGCTGCACCGTATACTGAGCTGTAGTGGTGTGTACGAGGAAGGGTTTCATCTTCAGGACCGATTGCCGGATCTCCTCCCGGCTCAAGCCCTCCAGCGTGGGTGACCATGCATCCCAGGCGGCTTTCACATTGGGCAGATTCACCTCGTTCAGCAACCAGAACATGGCGTCGTGATGCAGGGCGATGTCATGATGGTTCTGGATGGCTAAAGTGATTCCGTATTGTGCCGCCTGCCGACCGGCGAGTTTCAAACCATCGACAACAGCGGCATACTGTTTGTCATAGGGGACTTGAGGACGTTCGTAACCTGTATAGATACGCACCATATCCGTACCCAGATCACGGGCCATCTTTGCCAGTTCCCCGACGTAGGCCGCCTGTATCTCCGCATGGGGGATCCCAGGCTTATCGATGCCGGCGGTAAAATCGGTATATCCGGCCAGACATACCAGTTTCAGACCCAATTCCTCGATACGCGCCTTCAACCTCTTGCGGGCGGCGGCATCATAATCCAGAGGAGAGAGATGGGGCCGCTTGGCCACCAGCATAACTCCGTCGTAACCGAATTGCTTCGCCTTGAGCAAAAATTCATCGATGGGCAAAGTCGCCTGTCCCCGCCAGACACCGGCATAGCTGACAGAATGCAGACAGGTCTTCAATTTGAAATCGGCCGGATTTCCCGTGGGCAATGTCTGCGCCGGCGTCCACAGAACACCTGCCCATAGGCCCAGGCAAAAGAGCATAACGATTCGCTTGCAGGAAGTGTTCATAAGTTGTTATCTCCCGAGAGAAAGCGCTTTCCCTTACAGCATGGTCAGAACCCCGCGGAGATAACCGATGGATTCGGCCGCACCCGGCAGAGGATCTTTCCCGTCCTTTTCATATTCCAAAGAAACAACACCTGTATA
The DNA here is from genome assembly GCA_964617125.1 of uncultured Acidobacteriota bacterium. Lineage (GTDB taxonomy): Bacteria > Acidobacteriota > UBA6911 > CAINFC01 > CAINFC01 > CAZTVS01. The sequence continues at coordinate 15,078 of CAZTVS010000038.1, read as the reverse complement.
GCCGATCTGAATCAGGGTTTTCAGGAATTTCGGAATATCCATCACTCCCCGTCCGATCTCAACGGTCACTCCTTCCGCTGCCGCCTGGGAAACGTCCTTGATATGCACATCGATCAGGCGATCGGCATATTGTCTGGCAACATCCGCGGGATCGATCCCCAAACGCAAGGTGTGCCCGACATCGACACATAGCCCGATCCGTCGGTCCAGGTCCTTGATTTTCTCCATAACGCTTGCCGGGCTGGGATAGATCTTATCGCTGGGCCCATGGTTATGGATGGCCACACGAATGTTATATTCCTGAACCTTCTTCTGGACCACACTCAGTAGATCGTGGTTGGGAACCCCTATGATGACACCCATCCCGGCCGTCTTGGCATAGGCGAAGGCACGCTCGACCTCCTGTTCCGTTCGCATGTAGACCACTCCACAGCCGTATGGTTCGATCCCGGCATTTTTCGTGGCCGACACCGCAGTCTGTATCTCCGCATCCGTCGCCGTAAGCGGCAGGTGCATATCTTTATAGGTGATCCGTGTCAGGTTCAGGCGTTTGGTCATGGCGATGGTTTCTGCCAGCTTGAACGACCGGAAGGTATAGGACGCCATACCCAGAACCAGCGGGGCGGGCTTACCGGGCGGAGGTGCCGACATGGCTTCGGTTTTTGCTGCAACGGGTAACACTCCCGCTCCCAGGGCGGCCCCGGAAGAGACCAGAAATCCTCTGCGATCTAAATTTTTTCTCATAGCATATTGCCTTTTTCCAATGAAAAGTGACAGAAAGAAACCGGACCGCCGTAAGGCCGGATCCGAACTAGAATATTACTTCCAGATCTTCCAGGGTTCCGCGAATGCGAAAGGGCCCTGTCGACTGAGTGGCGCTGGAAACCACTCCTACGATGGCCCCAAAAAGGCCGTCGCTTCCACGGGCGGGCTGCTGCAACTTGTGCTCCACCTGGTAATCGAGATAGCCTTTAGGCGTGAAGGAACCGTCCAGGAAGAGAGTCAACAGACCGGCGCGGACCTCCATGGCCCGGCTGCGGACCTCTTTGCCGTCGAATTGAAAATCGGATTGTATTTGGATCTGGGAAGAAATGCCGCTGTCTCCCGAGGCCAGTTTGGCCAGAGTATTCAGGACTTTCAGTTTCTCAGAGATATCAAAGGTGTTGATCTTTCCCTCTCTGACCGTGAACTTGCCGCTGGCTCTCAGATCCTGCATGGTTTTTTCTTTGTGAAAATTGAGCCCGGAGCCGTTCAGCACGGCATCCAGATCCAGCTTTCCCTCCATACTGCTTTTTTTGTCACTTCCCGGGGGAAGAATCTGCTGTAAAAGAGCCTCGCGGATCTCCGTCTTCAATTGATAGGTCGGGATGGCCGTTTCGAAACCTATCTGGCCGGAGGAAATCAGGCTTCCACCGTACATCTGCCCCTGCATACGATCGATGGCCAATTGCCCTTCCGTCCATCGCAGTTGCATGACCACCTTTTGCGCCTGCCGCGGACCGATCCAAAGACGCTCCACCCCCAGGGTTCCGTCGATGGTGGACCGGACCTCTTTTGCCAGGGTTGAGCCGGAGGCGGCCGGTATCCCGGTCGCATTCACCGAGGACAGTTGTGAGATTCCACCCGTTTTCCACCGTTCCAGGCTTTCCACCTTTAAATCGGGACAGGTGAGCTGAAAATGAACCACCGGCTCGAGTAACGACTCCACCTGGATTTTTCCCTCCAGGGAACTGTCTTCCAGACGACCACGGAAATGATCCAGCAGCAGCCTGTTCTGAATCAGCTGCACCGTTCCGTTCTCCACTTCCATGGGGACGGAGACGTAGGAGGAAGTAATCGTCGATCCCGCCAAATCCATCTCCGCCTGGGGCATCTCGAAGGGATTCCCCTCCGGAGGATTGGGATCCCAAAAGCGGGCCCGCATGTTTTTTACCGTCATGGCCGGCTGTTTTTCGGAACCATTCTCCCAAAACTTGACCGTCATCCCATCCAACTGCAACACCATATTTTTCAGGGCTTGGCGAGCGTTCTCCCGCTCCGTGCCACCGGCCGGACCGGCCGATTCCCGGGAGGGCTGCAGCATTGCCGCATTCAACTGGACCACCGGTTCGGCAATCTCGATGGAACGGATCTCCGGGGTCTCCCGGGTAAAATAGGAAATGGGATCCACACTCATCTTCACCGAGCGGGAGGTCAGAAAATCGATCCCGGCCGGCAGACGCGAGTCTTGAAGGCGGAAGTTGTTCAGGGTGATCGAGGGCGACGGCAAAAGGCTGAGTTGTATCTGATCGAAAGCCACTTTCCGTTTTAAGGCCTGTTCCATTGTACTTTGGATGATGGGCCGGAATTTTTCCGCATCGACTACGGCAGGAATCAGGAGAAGCAGCAGAAGTAGAAAAACGACGACTACTCCGGCGATGGAGACGATTTTTTTCATATGAACCTCAATGGCTGATAATCCACTTTCCCATGGAAACGCAAATCCTTTCAAGTATAATCCGCACCGTATTTATTTCCAAATCAGGAGAGCGTCAGGTTATTATCAGAGAGCGAAAAACTTTAAAATAGGATCGGTAAAAATGAAGGATGGTATAGAACACGGACCAGCCAATGCAGCCATACCGGAACGTGAGGAGCTGCTCTACCAACTGTTTGAGCACTCGCCGATCGGAATGTTTCTTCTCTCCTCTTCCGGGCAGTTTCTACGGGTCAACCGGGCTTTATGCCGAATGTTTGCCATGCAGGAAGAAGAACTGGTGCGAAGCTCCGTCAAGGATCGCTTCTATGCGAATCCGGAAGAAATGGCACAATACGGCTCGCTGAGCGACCAACTGCTCCGGGGTCAACTGGAACGATTCGAGATGGAGAAGCGTTTCCTCACCCGGGACCACCGGATTCTTTTCACCATCCTGCATGGCAGCCGGGTTCGTGACCTGCCGGAGCGGCAGGCTGTTCTATTATTTCAGGCCATAGATATCAGCCGCCGCAAAAAAATAGAAACGGACCTGCGGAAAGCCAAGGAGGATGCAGAGGCGGCCACAAGCGCCAAGAGTCAGTTTCTCGCCAACATGAGCCATGAGATCCGCACTCCGATGAATGCCATCATCGGCATGACCAGTCTGCTGCTCAACACCGATCTATCCCCGGAGCAACAGACATTCACCGAGATCATTCGCAGCAGTGGCGACGCCCTGCTCACCCTGATCAACGATATTCTCGATTTTTCCAAGATCGAAGCGGGCATGCTGCAACTGGAATATGTATCCTTCGATCTGCGCTCCTGCATCGAAGATGCCATCGATCTGGTGGCCGTGAGGGCGGCGGAAAAGAAAATCGAACTGGCATATCATTTCCAGCCGGGAACCCCGGAGTTTGTCGCCGGCGATTCCACCCGTTTGCGCCAGATTTTAATCAATCTTTTGGGTAATGCGGTCAAATTTACGGAAACCGGAGAGGTATTTCTCTCCATCTCCTCCGAAGCGATCGCTTGGGAACCGGGGACCGATCCCAAGATCTACGGGGAACAACCTTTCCATCCGGAAGCACCCATATGCCGCCTCCACTTTCTGGTGCAGGATACCGGTATCGGTATGCCGCCGGAGAAAATCAACAATCTCTTCCATGCCTTCACCCAACTGGACACATCGACTACCCGGCGCTATGGCGGGACCGGATTGGGCTTATCGATCAGCAAACAGCTTTGCACTCTCATGGGAGGAACCATTTGGGCGGAAAGTTCCGGGGTCCCTGGAGAGGGCTCCACCTTTCACTTCACCGTGGTTGTAGAAGTACGGGAAAATCGGCGAAAGCCGCTGTTTGGAGGAGAGCAACATCATCTCACCGGAAAGCACGTTCTGGTGGTGGATGAAAATTCCACGAACCTGTTTATCCTGAGGCGCTATCTGGAATCCTGGAAGATGGTGCCGCACACGGCGACCTCGGGAGCGAATGCCCTTCAGCTGCTGGACCGTTTCTCCCAAGAGGGAAAACAGTTCGATGTTGCCCTATTGGACATGCAATTGCCGGACATGGACGGCGTCGGTCTATCGCAAGCCATCCTCCGCAGATCGAATACCAACCGGTTTCCCATGATTCAGTTAACTTCCATGGGACATGGCCAGAGCGAGAAGGCTCTGGGTTACTTCTCCGCAGAATTATGCAAGCCGCTGAAACCCTTCCAACTTTTTGAGACCCTGAACAATCTGTTCGTCGGTCGTCAGGCTATCCGACATAAAACCCGGACCGGTGAGATCCGCTTTGACTCCGGCATGGGGCAACGTCACCCCTTGCGTCTGCTGATCGCCGAGGACAATACAGTCAACCAGCAGGTTGCCATCCGCTTACTGGAACGGCTGGGATACCGGGCGGACATCGCCGGCAACGGCCGGGAAGCTTTGCACGCCCTGCAACGTCAAGCGTATGACGTGATCCTAATGGATGTACACATGCCGGAGATGGATGGTCTGGAAACAACCCGTTTGATTCGCCTGGAATGGAGTGAAGCGGAACGCCCCAGAATCGTTGCCATGACGGCCAACGCCATGGCCAGCGACCGGGACCGTTGCCTCTCTGCCGGTATGGACGATTACATAGCCAAGCCGATCAATCTGAACGAATTGATACGGGTTTTGGAATCAAGTTCTTCGGTTCCTTCCCGTAGAAGAGAGGTTCTTTCCGTTTCTGCCGGAACGCATAACTCCCCGGTCCACCCATCGGCACTCTTCTCAGAAGAAAATTCCAGGGCGCCTCTGCAGAACTCTGTCATCGACCCTGAACGCTGGAAGGATTTTGTCGAGATGATGGGCGAAGAGACCATCCCCGACCTGCTGGGAGGATATCTGGAAGACAGCCATCGTCAAATGGACTCGTTACGACAGGCATTGCAGCAGAAAGACATTGCCGGTACACAGCGCATCGCTCATACCTTGAAATCCAACAGCGCAACCATCGGGGCTAAAAACTTCTCCCGTTTATGCCGCGATATCGAACTATCGGCTTCATCCGGTGATCTTGGGGCTGCGGAAGGCATGTTCCCACAGGTGGAGGAGGAGTATCGAAAATTTACTCAGTTGCTGCGATCCAGACTTCCTTCTCGGCCCGTTTAAAAACTGCGGACGCAGTCACGGCCGGAGGCTTTGGCCTGATAAAGGGCCTGATCGGCCTGATCGATCAATGTCTCCAGAGCCGGGAGCGGTTCCCCCGGGGACAGGAAGCTGATTCCCAGGCTGCATGTGATTTTAACGGTCCTCCCATCGGCCAGCGAGATCGAGGAATCACTCGTACAGGTCCGTACCTTTTCCGCTATGGCCCAGACCTGATTTTTCGACAGATCCGGCAGTAGAAGCAGAAACTCCTCCCCCCCCCATCTTCCGAGAATTCCGCCCTCGGGAAGCAGAGACCGTAACCTCTGGGAAAATTGACGCAAGGCACGATCCCCTGCCAGATGGCCGTGGTTGTCATTGATCTGCTTGAAGTGATCGATGTCGGCCATAATACAACCCATATTTCTGCCAAAGGCGGAGATACGTTGCAGCAGTTCCTGAGCGGCATCATATAAGGCCCGCCGGTTGAGCAATTCGGTCAGACTGTCGTGCTTGGCCATGTAAGCCAGTTGGGCCTGCAGAGTCAATATCCTGACGCCGATCCCCATCCGGGCCACCAACTCGCTTTTATCGAAAGGCTTGGTCAGATAATCGTCGGCCCCGGCCTCCAATCCTTCGACAATATTGGCTTTCAGATCTTTGGAAGTGAGAAGCAGAATATAGGTGTAGTTGGGAAGATTGGCCGAGCGAATCTTTCTGATCAGCTGCAGGCCATTCATTTTGGGCATCATCCAATCGGTGATAACCAGGCTGATATCTTGCTTCTGCAGAATGTCCCAGGCCTCTTCCCCGTCCGTCGCCTGCACGACTTCATGTCCGGCCTTGGTGATCAAAATCTGCAGCATGGTCCGCTGCATGGTATCGTCTTCTGTGATCAGAATTTTCATCTGCTTGCAACCATCCCCCCAATCCTGTTTATACTGTACCTAATTCACCGGGCAAATTTCAACCGTACCCTTCGCGAAAATATGCCCCCATCAAGAAATGACGGTCCGGTAAAAAGTCTTTATTCCGTTTCTTTTCGTAAATTCCGTGTTGATTCCATTGCTTTTGCCGGCGGGACGCCGGTGCTCCCAGGACTTTTTACCGGACCGTCAAGAAATGATGAGGTCGTAAAAAATCATGCTATAGAAAAATGCATCAGCTGTTGTAGGGGCACGGCGTGCCGTGCCCCTACTCATAATTTTTTGCAGTCAGTTAAAAAACGTCTGAAAATGGTATTTTTTACGACCTCATCAAGAAATGACGAAGCGGCAAAAAGTCGAAAATCATACTGTGTGGTTTTTCCTGATGCCCATTGGACGGACGTTTCAGTCACAGACAAGAATGTCTGTGCCACTTTTTACCGCTTCATCAAGAAATCCAGGAGGCATAGATATCAGGAATGCCCGCTTTCTTAGGGTCTCCGGCATGCAGTACCAGGCGATAGCGCAATACTACGGAATCGCCGGCGGGAAGCTTCCACGGTTCCGTTAGATAGTAGAAGGGTGTCGGGGACATAAATCCATAATCGCGGGTAAACCACGGTGTCGGAGCCCAGGGATTCCGAGGATGATCCATCAGGGTGATCCCTTCCACTTCGTTTCCCGAGAGGCCGGCCCTTCTGCCGTAAAAACTACACCAGGCAGCCTTCCTTCCGGCAGTTTCCTTTTCCCCGTTCTTTCCCCCGGAATTGACGAGCTGCCCACCCCCGGTGGGCACCACATCCGAAGCGGCACGCAGACTGAAGAGGGAATGATTGGTCTTCTCGATCACTACGTCACGAACCGCCGTCCATCGAATGTGGACATCGATGATCCGCAGGGCCGTACTCTTGACCTGAATGGTGATGGTCCGTTCATCCCGCATATCCACAGGATGGGACGGGTGCTTCCATTCGCATTGATCGAGGATCTCCAGCGATTCTCCGGTAGATTTTCCCACCTTGGGACCGGAGGAGAGGATCTGTCCGACATCATATCCCTCCTGCCAGTAATTGGCCCCGTTTACCCGATCGCATCCGAAGAAAAGAGAGCGGTGATGGGGATAGGGTAAAGAGCTTTCGCTGGTCAGGGAGCGTCCCGACACGGGACCGGTCGTCGGATAGAAATAAGGATATTTCTGCGAAGGGTGCGCACGATAGCATGTCAACAGTTCATTGTTCCATCGCACCCAAATCTGTGGTCCCAGCTGGTAATAAGTCAAACCGGCCCCTTCGGTTGCCGCGGATGCCGTCTGGCTTCCGTTCGCTGCAGCTTCCACCGCTGCCGGCAGGATGGTTCCGGCTCCGATCGCACCGGCAAGAAAGTTTCTTCTATCCATGTCTTCCCTCTTTATCGTTTGCATGCATGCATTCTGTCCGTATCAAAATACTACAACACTTACTCCCAGGAAAGATACATGGCCCACCTGTTTGCTGATAATTTTAGGTTAACATTTCACCTTTATTTATCTCAGGAAGAAAAATGCAAAACTATCATCGCATCGTTGTCAAGGTGGGTTCCAATGTCCTGACCACCGATCAGGGACATCCGGACGAAGCCCGTCTTCAGCATCTGATCCGACAGATCTCCGAGTTACGTAGGAATCGGCTCGAAGTGATTCTGGTCACTTCCGGAGCCGTGGCCTCTGGCCGGTCCCTGGTGCCTTTTGAAGAAAGGACCGATCCGGTCATACGGCGACAGGTCCTGGCGGCCGTCGGTCAGGTACGTCTGATGAATCTCTACAGCGAATTTTGCCGGGCCAACGATCTGCTTTGTGCCCAGATTCTGGTGACCAAAGAAGATTTTCGCAGCCGGCGGCATTACCTGAACATGCGGAACTGTTTCTCGGCCCTTCTGGAGCAGGCTATCCTGCCCATTGCCAACGAGAACGATGCCATCTCCGTCACCGAACTGATGTTTACCGATAACGATGAACTCGCCGGATTGATCGCTTCCATGATGGATGCCGATGCCGTATTCCTGATGACCAACGTCGATGGTATTTTTAATGGGGATCCTTCTTCTCCCGACTCGCAGCTGATCCCCCGCATCGATCACACTCCTTCCCATCTGGATTCTTTTCTTTCGCCCAGCATATCCCAACTCGGCCGCGGAGGGATGAAAACCAAATGCCGCATGGCCCTTCGCCTGGCCCGTATGGGAATGGCCGTTCATATCGTGAATGGAAAGCGCGACCATATCCTTACCGACCTCATGAAGGGACAATCCCTGGGAACCGTTTTTCCCCCTCGTGACAACGCTTCGCCCATCAAGCGCTGGATCGCTCATTCGGAAGGTTTCAGCAAGGGGACCGCTTACATCAATGAAGGTGCCTACCAGGCCCTCTGTACCCCGAAATACGCCGCCAGTCTTCTTCCCGTGGGGATCACCCGGCTGGAAGGCAACTTTCAACGCGGAGATCTGATCCGCATATGCAACGAGTCCGGCCTCCTCATCGGAGTCGGAGTAACCCAGTACGGTTCGGCCAAGGCCCAGGGCCTGTTAGGCAAGAAAAAACAAAAACCGCTGGTCCATTATGATTATCTGTTTCTGAACCATGAATAGTACAATTGAGAATCCTATGAGAGATCCGATTCTTCGACAGTTGCAAAAGGCACAAACCACCGCCTCCCGCATGCCTTCCTGGGATGTCGCCCTCTTTGACCGCGCCTTGCTGGATCTGGCGCAGCGAATCCTGCAGGAGAGCGATTTTCTTTTGACCGCCAACGCGGAAGACCTTTCCCGCATGCCGGCGGAGGACCCCCGGTTTGACCGGCTGCGACTGACTCCCGCCCGATTGGAAGACAGCGCCCGCGATCTGCGGAAGGTGGCCGAGCTGGAATGCCCGCTGAACCAGGTCCTCGAAGAGAGAACGCTCGCCAACGGATTACATCTGTCCAAGGTGCGTGTTCCTTTGGGCGTAGTCGGTATCATCTATGAAGCCAGACCCAACGTCACCCTGGATGCCTTTGCCCTTTGCCTGAAATCGGGGAATGTCTGCGTGCTCAAGGGAGGGAGCGACGCCCATCACTCCAATCAAGCCATCCTCCGTCTCATCCATCATTCTCTTTCAGCCGTCGGTCTCCCGGAAGATGCGGTTCAACTCTTGCCTTCCGAACGACAGGCGGCAGAGATCATGATGGAAGCCATCGGATATCTGGATGTCATCATTCCCCGCGGAGGGCAATCGCTGATCGATTATGTACGGAGAAATGCCCGGGTCCCGGTCATCGAAACCGGTGCCGGAATCGTACATATTTACTTCGACAAGAGCGCCGACCTGGAAAAGGGGAAGGCGGTCGTGCACAACGCCAAAACCCGGCGTCCCAGCGTCTGCAATGCCCTGGATTGCCTGATCGTTCACCGGGACCGCCTGCCCGATCTCTCCGCCCTGATGGAGCCGCTGGGAAAATCACAGGTCGCGGTCTTTGCCGATCCGGAGGCCTACCGGGCGCTGCAAGGATGCTATCCCCAGGAACTGCTGGCTCCGGCCCAATCCGAGCATTATGGAACGGAATTCCTTTCTCTCAAGATGGCCGTCAAGACCGTGACCGGACTGGAAGAGGCCCTGAGTCATATTGCCCGCTTCAGCTCCCGCCACAGCGAAGCCGTATTAGCCGAAGACCCTCAGGTCATCGATTGCTTTCTGCAAACGGTGGACGCTGCCGCGGTATACGCCAACGCCTCTACCGCCTTCACCGATGGTGCCCAGTTTGGTATGGGGGCGGAAATCGGTATCAGCACGCAAAAACTTCATGCCCGCGGTCCCATGGCCTTGCCGGAATTGACCAGCTACAAATGGCTGGTATGCGGCAACGGACATATCCGGCCCCAATAAAAGGACAGGAAATCGTATGACTCTCGATTTTAAGGCCGTGGAAGGTCGTATGGAGATCCTGCGGGGAGACATAACCGTGCAGCATACGGACGCCATCGTCAATGCCGCCAATCAATCCCTCCTCGGCGGCGGCGGAGTGGATGGAGCCATCCATGCCGCCGCCGGACCGGAACTTCTGGAAGAATGTCGCCGGCTCCATGGTTGCCTCACCGGAGAGGCCAAAATTACCAGCGGCCATCGATTACCGGCCCGGTGGATCATTCATACCGTAGGTCCGGTCTGGAGGGGAGGCTCGGCCGGAGAAGAGGGATTGCTCGCCGATTGTTATAGAAATTCATTGGCTCTTTGTCCGCGACATGCCATTCAAACGATCGCCTTCCCGTCGATCAGCACGGGTGCATATCGTTTCCCGGTTAAGCTTGCGTCGCAAATTGCGGTCCGGGAAACGCTGTTATTTCTGGTGGCCCACAGCGAATACCCCCGCAAGGTGTCTTTCGTATGCTTCGATGAAAATACCTCGCGTTGTTACATAGAAACCCTGCAAAAATTCGCACTCATTTAGTCTCGACGCGATAGCCGACCGGATGTTCCAGTATGGGGAATTGGCTGTCCCGCAACTGCAGCAGAGTTCTTACCTTATCTTTATCGATGGATGCCCTGGGTCTGGTTCCCAGTCCCCTGGCGGCACAGAAAAGGGAAATATTCTGAGAGACGATACCGGTATCGATAGCCCCCCATTCCTTCTTCAGTTCCGGGGTTCCACCGCCAAAGCGGGCATTGTCCGATACCAGCACAATATTGATGGGAGCAGAGGTTGCCGGTCCTCCGGGAGGAGGTCCGGACAGTGGTGCTCCGGCCGGAGCGGCACCGGGGCCTGGCCCTCCGGGGGAGGCAGGACTCGGACTGCCGGCCGGTCTGGGAGGTCTGGCCATGGCAATCTCCTTACGATAATCCCCGGCTTTCAGCGGATTCAAGGCATGCTTGACCGCATCGTAAAGAAAAACGCCCTCTTTCGTGAAAACATACAGATCGACATCCTGCGCATTGAGTGCCGAAGAAGCCGTTCGACGTTTGTCCGGCCGGTTGATTCCGTTGGCGGCCCACAGAAGATCCGACAGGTCCTGTGGACTCAGCTCTTTTTCTGACCAGGCTCGCACCGAGGCCCTCACGGAAAGGGCTTCCATGACCGGCAACCCTCCCTGCTTATTCGGCTCCGGCAGGTTGATTGTTTTCAAATCCTGACCCGGCAACGACGGGCCGAATACCAGAAGGAAAACAGCCGGGATCCACCATCTTCTCCATTGTAATTTTGCCATACCAAGCTCCTTTATCAGTTAACAAACAATTCGCTTTTACAATGACCTCTCGCAGTCGAATTGTCAATCCTTTTCCTCCGCCTTGTAGAGGCGCGGAGTTCGTCCTTTATTCCACCCATATTACCTGCACCGGCGAAGTGGTATAGTAAGGAGGAACGGAGGATTGCCTTAACCAGGGAAAGCGATACAGGTTGACTTGCAACTTGGTAAAACAGGAGAAAATATGCCATCGGGCGATAAAGTAAATACATCTCGGAACCAAGCGGCCGGTAGAACTCCCGGCTCGGAAAAGAATTCGACGACCGCAATCGATGTCTTACAAACCGGAGAAATCTCACCCGGCAGTTTTTTCCAAACCGGTTTTGGCATCGATGCGGCCCTGATCGATAAGATTTTGCATATCGCCCTGGCCAAGGGCGGAGATTATGCCGACTTTTTCGCCGACTATGAAATCGGGAACTCTCTCCGGCTGGAAGATCAAATCATCAAAACGGCAGCTAAATCCATCACGGCCGGTGTCGGCATACGGGTATTGAAGGGGGATCAGACCGGCTACGCCTACGTAGAGGACATTACCTATGAAAATCTGAAAACGGCAGCCGAAACGGCTGCCAGTATCGCCGCCGGTCCCAGAAGAATAGGTACGGTTCGAGTCACCTCGCAGAAGGTTACCGACTATTACCCGGCCGAAATCCCCATGCAGGAAGTCGATCTGAAAGAAAAGATCCGCATGCTCCGTGAAGCAGAGGAAAAAGCCTTCGGCACCGATCCCAGAATTGTGAAAGCGACGGTCACGTACTCCGATTCCCAGCGTTACATCCTGCTCGGCACCAGCGACCAGCGGTTATGGGCCGATTATCGCCCCATGATGCGTTTTAGTGCCGTCGCCATCGGGGAGGAAGATGGGCAAATCCAAACCGGCAGCCAGAGTGGCGGAGGCCGTATTGGTATGGAATATTTCACCCGAATCAAATCGCCCGGTCGGATCGGCGCGGAGGCCGCGGAGGACGCCATTACCCTGCTCTCCGCCAAAGACGCCCCCGCCGGACTGATGCCTCTGGTCCTGGCCAGCGGAGATTCCGGGATATTGCTGCATGAGGCCATAGGACACCCGCTGGAGGCCGATTTCAACCGCAAGGGTACCTCCGCCTACGCCGGGCGTATCGGACAGAAGGTGGCCAGCGAACACTGCACGATTTATGACGGGGGAGTCATCCCCCATGACCGGGGCAGCATCAACTTCGACGATGAAGGGGCCCTGTCGCAAAAGACCCTGCTGATCGAACGGGGAATCCTGCGCGGATACATGCATGACCGGATCAGTGCCGATTTCTACCGGGTGAAACCCACAGGCAACGGGCGCCGCGAATCCTATAAGTACTATCCCCTGCCCCGCATGACAGTCACCTTCCTGGATAACGGCGGCATTCCTGCGGAAGAAATCATCCGCTCGGTCAAAAAAGGGATCTTCTGCCGCTCCTTCAGCGGCGGACAGGTGGACATTGCCAACGGCGATTTTGTTTTCAATCCGACGGTGGCTTACCTGATCGAAGACGGCAGGATCACCACTCCGGTCAAAAACTTTACCTTGATCGGCAACGGTCCCGATGTTTTAACCAAGGTGACCATGGTCGGAAACGATTTTGCCTTTTCCGACGGCAAATGGACCTGCGGCAAAGGGCAAAGCGTACCGGTAGGAGTGGGTCTGCCGACCGTTCTCATCTCGGAAATTACGGTCGGCGGTAACCAGGGATAAGCGGAGGAAGAAACACAAAAATGGATACACGGATAGATACCCATCTGGAATTGGCCTCCGACCTGGTGCAGAAACTGGTTGGCAGAGGAGCGGAAACGGCAGTCGTCGTCATCCACTATCGAACGGAGAAAGAGGTAACGGTCCGCGAACAGCGCATCGAGACTCTGCTGCAATCCAACGCCAAGAGCCTGGAAATGATCGTCAGTAAGCGGCAGCAGAAGGCAGGCGTGAGCACCTGCGATTTCTCCTCCCATTCCCTGGAACATCTGATCGATGAGGTTCTGGCCCTTACCGAATATACCGGAGCCGACGAATACTACTGTCTGCCGGAAAAGAAGGAGATGGGAAAAGCCGAGATCGACCTCGATCTCTTCGATCCGCTGGAAAATTCCATTTCCATAGAGAGTCGAATCGAAATGGCCCGGGAGCTGGAAAAGTTGACCCTGCAGCAGGACCGGCAGCTCATTCCGGATGGGGCCTCGGTGAGCAGTCAGACAGGATACCGGATTCTGGCCAATTCCCTCGGATTCTGCGAAGGATACCCATTTTCCTTTAGTTCCCTCAGCAGTTCCTGCGCCGTAGCGGACGAAAAGACGGGGTGGAACTCGGCCCGGAAACAATCCGGATATTGGTATGATAGCCAAATCCATTTTGCAAAACTGAATTCTCTCGAAAACATAGCCAGAACGGCGGCACAACGCACCCTCAGCAAAAAGGGGGCGATAAAGCCCAAAACCAGGAAGGCCCCGGTGATCCTGGAAAACACGGTGGCCCGTACCTTTTTAGCCTATATCGCCCAGGCGATCAGCGGTCGAAATCTTTACACCAGGCAATCTTATCTGCTCGACAAGCTCGGCCGGCAGATTGCCGGAGACAACATCACCGTCTATGACGATCCGCTGATTCCCGGCCGTCTGGGTTCTAAACCCTTCGATGGGGAGGGAGTCAAAGTACGGCGCAAGACGGTCATAGAAAAAGGTGTTCTACAGAGTTATCTTCTGGACACCTATTCCGCCAAAAAGTTGGCCGGGAAGACGACGGGCAACGCAGGCGGAACAGGGAATTTTTACCTGGAGCCCGGCACCCACAGTCTGGAACAGCTGATCGCCTCCATTGATGACGGTGTATTGATCACGGGTTTCGCCGGATTCGGGGCCGTGATCCATAATGGAGATTTTTCCCAGGGAGCGCAGGGATTCTGGATCGATAAGGGAAAAATCGCCTACCCCGTCCATGAATTCACCATTACCTCCACCTTTCCTGAGATTCTGGGCAGCATCGAGATGATCGGCAACGATCCCCTGCGGAGCGGTTCGATTCAGGCCCCCAGCTTCAAGATCAGGCAAATGACCATCAGCGGCGCCTGACGGAAGCCAAAGGGGCGACCGCAAGGGTCGCCCCTACTTATTCACAAGGCGAGGTTATTTATAATTACACACGACTTTCCCCGTGTTTCCATTGTAGTCATATAATGGCTATTCACTATGCTTATTTGTTATTTTCCCGAAAGCCAGAGAAAACCATTTCAGCCGTTTGACAACATGCAGAATGAGGTAAACCGAAAGGACGATGGCCAGTTTGTCGTGTATCTCCATAAAAGCTTTGCGCATTAGCTGACTTCCTTCCAGTCCATCAATCACCCAGGGAATAAATCCGGTAAGGGCAACCAATGTAAAGACGATCGTTAACGTAATCACCTCTTTGTTTTTGTGCAATATTCTTTTGGTCACAATGGCTTTGTACCACTTCCAATGTAGCAAAAAGTGAAAAATCATCAAAAAGGAAAGAACAACAATCGAAAGCTTATGAATACCGGACCAACCCGAATAATGTATGCCTAAAACCGTATCGGTCAGACTAATATTTCCATGGTTGCCGATGTGATATTGGGTTTGGATCAACATTCCGGAAAATATGGTGAATAGTCCGGCAATGAATAATCCAAGATTCAGGATTAAACTTTTGGTGTAATTTTTCATTTGAATGACTTTTTCGAATCGGTAATCGGTTTTCCACGATTTATTACCACTTCGCAAGCATACGACGCGAACACAGAGAAAGCAAATCCAAAAAGGGGTGTCAGGAGAGAACGAGCGGAAAATAG
>CAZTVS010000037.1:0-39327 GCA_964617125.1 uncultured Acidobacteriota bacterium | reverse complement strand
ACATCCATTGAAATTGTCCCCCCGGCTTCCGGTGCAATTGCGTATTGACAGCTTCTCCCACACATCGGTACAATCGCTGCTTGCCGGAAAATCCGCACAAGTATGCATGGCATGGCCACGAATCATATGAACCAGACAAATACATTTCTCTTCAGCAACTACCGGCCGCGAAGGCTGGAGATCATCGACACCACTCTGCGGGAGGGATCCCAGACTTCCCTGCTACACGACCATTACAAATACTTTTTTAATCTGGATGACAAACTGGAGATCGTGCGCGCCCTGATCATCTATGGCGTCAAGTTTCTGGAACTCTTCGCCCCCGTTGTCAGTTCCCGGGAAAAGGAGGATTTTCAGGCCATCCGTGCGGTCCGGGACGAACTGATCACCCAGAAAGGTTATACCTTCCTGCTGGCCCATGTCCGCTGTGCCCAGACGGACGTGGAAGCCGCGGTGGAGGCAGGTTTTGACGGATTGAATTTCTATATCGGGACATCCGATACTGCCCGTCAGTCCAGTCATGGCCTGGATCTCAAGGAGATCGCCGTCCGGGCCGGGCGATTGATCGAGGAGGTACGCCGGAATTACCCCCATCTCATCCTTCGTTTCAGCGGGGAGGATGCCTTCCGCACCCGTACCGATGATCTGTTCCGGGTTTACGATCATATCGTTCCGTATGTCGATCGGCTGGGAACTCCGGACACGGTAGGGGTGGCAACCCCTCTCATCACCGGCCAACGGTTAAAAGCCCTGCAGGAAAAGTATGCGGGAATGGAGTTTGAAGGGCATTTCCACAACGATCGCGGTTTTTCTCTCTTCAATGCCCTGGAAGCGGTCCGCAGCGGTATGCGCTACCTGAACACGACCATCCTGGGCATAGGCGAAAGGTCCGGCATCACCTCCCTGACGGCCCTGATGTTCAATCTGTTCATCGAAAAAGAATATGATCTGCTGAAAGATTACAACCTGCGGGAATCCTATCCTCTGAACATACTTCTGGCAGATAAACTCAATTGCCTGGTTCCGCCGACCGAACCGGTCAGCCTGACCAATCGCACCCACACCGCCGGGGTACATCAGAAAGCCGTTCTGGCAGACCGGGCCGCCTATGAAGCCCATCCTCTGGACCAATTCGGCGTCACCGATTCGGAGATTCTGCTCGGTCCGTTGAGCGGCTGGAACATGGTCCATTACTTCCTGAAGGAGATCAAGGGTTTCCTTCTCGACGAGGCACAATCCAAAGCCATCGCCGCCCGTTTCAAAGAACGGGTGTATCAGCTGGAACCGGGGCAGTCACCCTCGGATTTTCTGGTACAACTGGCCGGCACCGATTTCGGCCTGTCCCGCATCGCCACACCGGAACCATTCCGCGATACCATCGTCCAGAACATGCACCGCACGCAGGAAGGGTGATCCTGTCCGCGTCAGACGATCTCTGCGATATCCAGGTAGTTCGGAATCTCCGATTCCCAGCCCAGTTTTTCCTGCAGATGCCCCTGGAGGCCACGGCTGGAATTGATTTCACCGTGAATGATGAAGGTCCTCCGGGGAGCGGTCTTCACCGGCGAGAGCCATCGTAACAGCTCCTGGTAATCGGCATGAGCGGAGAGGGATTGGATGGATTTGATCTCCGCCCGCACGGGAACATACTGCCCGTGGATCTTGATCTCCTTTTCCCCTTCCACCAGCTGACGCCCGCGGGTGCCCTCGGCCTGAAAGCCGACAATGAGAATGGTATTGCGGGTATGAGGCAGGCAGGCCTTCAGATGATGCAGGATGCGGCCGCCGACCGCCATGCCGCTGGCCGATATGATGATGCTGGGCCGAGGATCCTTGCATAAAGCCTGGGATTGCAAGGCCTGGCGGACGATGTGGACGTTTCGGGTCACCAGGGGATTGCCGTTCTTCTCCACTTCCTGCATTTCCGAATCGTGTTCTTCCACATGGCTGATATACCTGCTGGTAGCTTCTATGGCCATCGGGCTATCGATATAGATAGGTATCCCCGGTACCTTCCCCTCTTCCTGGAGTTCCCGCAAGAGATATAACAACTCCTGAGTACGCCCGACGGCAAAGGATGGAATGACGGTTTTCCCTCCCCGGGCGACACAAAGACGTATCGCTTCGGCCAGTTCCTCGCGGGGATCGGTGGTATGATGCAGACGGTGGCCATAGGTGGATTCCACCAGGAGATAGTCGATATCCTGGGGAGATTCCGGGTCCACCAGGATCGGACGATCATAGCGCCCGATGTCCCCGCTGAAAAGGATCTTCCTGGACCCTCCTTCCAGATCCAGAGTCACTTGGATGGAACTGGATCCGAGTATGTGTCCGGCAGGAAGGAATTCGAAATGAATGCCGGGAAAGAGCTCTGTCTCCTGGTGGTGCGGCACACCTTTCAGTAAAGGAAGCGCTTGTCTGGCATCGTTTTCCGTGAAGAGAGGCAATGCGGGGGAATGTTTGCTGAAACCGTGTTGATTGGCCAAACGGGCATCCTCTTCCTGAAGATGACCGGCATCGGGCAACATGAGATGGCATAGATCGCGGGTGGATGGCGTGCAGAATACCGATCCCTCGAAGCCTTCCAGGACCAGACGGGGCAAATAACCGCAGTGATCGATATGGGCATGAGTCAGCAGGACGGCGTCAATGGTTCGGGCCTCTACCGGAAAAGGATCCCAGTTGCGCAGGCGCAGCTCTTTCAGTCCCTGGTACAATCCGCAATCGATCAGAATCCGATACCCGTTGACATGGAGCAGATATCTGGATCCGGTGACCGTTTGCGTAGCGCCGAGAAACTGAAGAGTGGCTTGTTTCTTAGATATGTTATTCATAGAATGACTCCTTATTTAATGATTCCGATATCGATAAATATATGCTTGTTACGGGATTCGGATCAAAGGCCATGTTCCCGCCGGATATTTTCCTCAATACTCCGAAAGGGAGATTGCAGCAGGCCCTCGGCCCTGGTGCAATCCATGGAAACATTCCGGGCACGGGGCGGAACGGACACCACATCATCGATCCTCACAGGTCGGACCAGATCCGCAGGCATTTTAAACATACCGGCGATCCTGCACCCGAACTGATAACGAGAAAGACATTCCTTTCCCGCCACATGAAGCAGTCCACAAAGACGGCGTCGGGCAATTTCCACGATTTTTTCCGCCAGCTCCAAGGCCGAGGTCGGGGTCCTTATTTCATCGGTAAAGAGTGGTGTCGTTTCTCCCAGTCTCCATTTCTGCAGAAGCTTTTCCTCGCATCCTCGCATCCCACTAGGAGTCTTTCCATAGACCAGAGCGGTGCGAACAATGGCGTGGGCCGCACCGCTTGCCCGGACTGTC
Organism: uncultured Acidobacteriota bacterium; assembly: GCA_964617125.1. Taxonomy (GTDB): domain Bacteria; phylum Acidobacteriota; class UBA6911; order CAINFC01; family CAINFC01; genus CAZTVS01. The sequence goes on along the minus strand of CAZTVS010000037.1, from coordinate 35,983 downwards.
TCTTCCGCGGCCAGCTTGCTCCATCCGTAAACGCTGATCGGCCGGACCTGGTCCCCCTCGCGATATCCGCCCCGGGTCCCGTCAAAAACCAAATCAGTAGAGATATGCACTAGGAAGGCGTTATGCTTGCTCGCCCATTCCGTCAGATAGCGTGTACCTCCCAGATTCAGGGAGAACGTTTCCGCCGGATTCCGTTCACACCACACCGGATCACAGGAAGCAGCCGAGTGGATGATCACTTCCGGTCTTGCCTCCTCCAGAACCTGCCAAATTTCCTGACGGGAACATAAATCCACCTCTCGCCAGCTACCCCAGTCAACATCCGGCTTTTGCCGATGGTACAGACCCAGACATTCGCCCTGGCCGGCAAGCTGTTCCATGATACGGTATCCGACCAATCCACTGGCCCCGGTAACGATCGTCATGGACATAAGGCTCCTCCTTGTTATTCCTTCCTGGCTATCAGAACCGAATGCATCCCCTGCGCATCCCTGCGGGCCAGAAAGGTATCGACGAATCCGGAACTTTCCAGATCCTCGCTTAATTCCTCGACGGTATACGTACCTCCCCCTTCGGTGGCGACCAGCATATTCACGGCAAAGAGCGCACCGGGAACCGGTCGCGTGCGATCGGCGTCCATGAAAATATCCCGCACGGCAATGCGTCCCCCCCGGATCAAAGCCTGGTGTACCTTGCGAAAGAGCTGCCGGTTCTGGATCCGCGAGTTTTGATGGACAATGGCGCTGACCCAGGCCAGGTCCGCCCCTGCCGGCAAACTGTCTGCCATGAAATCTCCGGAAGCAAATCGAATCCGGTCCGCCAGTCCGACCTCCCGCATCTTCTCCCGGGCCATCGGAATGACATGCGGCAGATCGAAAATGGTCGCCAGAGCCAAAGGGGATTTCTTCAGAAAGGCTCTGGTCCAGGTGCCGGACGCTCCACCGATGTCCAGAAGATGCCGAAATTCCGGCGGAACTACCGCTTGAATGACCTCATCCGCCACCGGACCGCTGACATTATCCATGGCCATAATGAATGCCGCTGCGTCCGCTTCCTGCCCTCGCACACTGGCTACCGTTTGGGCCGGCTGGCCGGTTTTCACTACCTGGGCCAATTGTACCCATCGCCTCATGCAATTGGCGCTGTGCTGGGTCATGGCCAGAACGGTCCGATTTCCCTGAGAGGTCAGGAATGGTTTGAGTATCTCAGGCAGGGAGTAACCGTCATCCTTCTTCTCCAGGAGCTGGAGGGCAGTGAGGGCATCGAGCAATACCCGTAAACCGCGAGGATCGGCTCCCAGTTTTCCGGCTAAAGAGGCCGCCGTTTGCGGATCTTCGCTCATGACATCGAATAGAACCAGGTCTGCGGCTGCAGCCAGGACACAGGCCGGTTGATAACTTCGGGACATTTCCAGCACCGACTCGGCAGTCCATAATTTGTTCATCTGTTCCTCTCCCTTCTAGCAGCGAGGCATTAGCGATACCATTCTTTTTTTGGATGGTAGGAGTTCTCGAGAGCCTCCTTGCGCTCATGCCGTTCGATGGCCTGCTGAATCAATTCGTCGAGCAGGCGGGGATAGGGCACGCCGCCGGCTTCCCACAGTTTAGGATACATGCTGATTTGCGTAAAACCCGGAATGGTATTGATTTCGTTCAGATAAAAACGACCGCTTTCCCTTTCCAGCAGAAAATCGACCCGGGCCATCCCATCCCCGGAGCAGGCCAGATATCCCCGAACGGCTGTTTCCCTTATCGCCTCGCTGATCGCTGCCGGTATTTCCGCCGGAATGATCCAGGAAGAGGATCCGTCCACATACTTGGCGTTGTAATCATAGAATTCTCCAGAGGGGATTACCTCTCCGGTAACGGAGGCCTTGGGATCGGCGTTGCCCAAAACTCCGACTTCGATTTCCCGGGGATGCAGGACCGCCGCCTCCACCAGAATCTTATGATCATATTGGGCAGCGTCCTCCACGGCCGCCACCAGCTCCCGGCGGTTATGTACTTTATGGATGCCCACACTGGATCCCATATTTGCCGGCTTGACGAAGACCGGCCAATGCAGGCGGGCCTCGATTTCCTCCGCGATCGCCTGGATGGTGGGAACGACGATTTGCTGGGGATTGGCGGCAATCGGCTTCTCCCTTGACTTTCGATCGGCCCGGAGTTGATCATAGGTATGAAACCACAAAAAATCTACTACCGGGCACCCCGCCTGCCGGCAAAGAATCTTCTGCACAACCTTGTCCATGCACACGGCCGAACCAAGAACTCCGGCACCGACATAGGGCAGGCCGGACAGCTCCAACAATCCCTGGACCGTACCATCTTCTCCACAGGGACCGTGTAGAACCGGAAAGACCACATCCAACCGATCTCCCAGCCCCCCCCTTTGCAGGCATGTTTCTGTTGCCGGCATGGTCGGCAACAGACGCTGTTCGCACGGATCGGCCGGCAGCATGGTATAGAAGGGAGTATCCTCAACCCCGTGCTTCAGCAACTGCAACGCCTGCTCTCCCGCTATCCAACGGCCTGATTTGGTAATACCGACCGGTACAATTTCATATTTCGATTTGTCGAGTGCGTTCATGACCGAATCGGCGGACACCAGAGAGACCTCATGTTCCCCGGATTGTCCTCCGAAGAGAACGCAGACACGAAGTTTTTTCATGACTTTTTCGGCTCAGTAATCAAACGTCAGATCATTATTTGTTTCCTATTGATGTTCGAAAGCATCGCACCCATTATAAAGAATGGACTCAGGTTCCTACAAATCTATTTTGCCCGGATCCTTCCTGAGAACTATAGTAAAATCGATGTCTCCGAATGCAGGTAAAACCGTTCCCATTTATGGAAAAGGATTGGTAAACGATGAAAGCAGAAGAGCGTTTTTCCGTGGGCATGATCCAGATGAGCTGTTCTCCCGATCGTCAGCAGAACCTCGATCGAGCCGTCTGGGGAATCGAAGAAGCGGCCCGGCAGGGGGCCAGACTGATCTGTCTTCCGGAACTCTTCCTCTCTCCCTATTTCTGCCAGAGAGAGGACACGGCCTTATTCGACCTGGCAGAAACCATCCCCGGCCCCACGACGGAAACCTTAGGGGCTGTCGCCAAAAGACTGGGGATCCTTCTGGTGGCATCCCTGTTCGAACGCCGCGGTCCAGGCATCTATCACAACAGTGCGGTCCTGATCGATACCGACGGCAGACTGGCAGGCCTGTACCGCAAGATGCACATTCCCGAGGACCCCTGCTACTACGAAAAGTTCTATTTTGCCCCCGGCGATCTGGATTTCCCCTCCTTTTCCACCAATTGCGGCAAGATCGGCGTTCTGATCTGCTGGGACCAGTGGTTTCCGGAGGCCGCCCGGCTGGCAGCCTTGCAGGGAGCCCAGATTGTATGTTATCCGACGGCGATCGGATGGCACCCGTTCGAGAAGGAAATCCAGGGAGAAAAGCAACGTCAAGCCTGGCAGACCATTCAGCGCGGACATGCCGTCGCCAATGGTTTATATGTCATGGCGGTCAATCGAATCGGATTCGAAGCCAATGAAGATACCGGTTCCGGTATCGAGTTCTTCGGCTCTTCCTTTCTCGCCGGTCCCCAGGGAGAAATCCTGGCGGAGGCGCCCAGTGACCAGGAGTGCGTCCTGATCGGAGAGGTCGATCTGGCCTGGGCGGAAGAGATACGCCGTCAGTGGCCCTTCTTCCGTGACCGTCGCCCGGAATCCTATCAAGGCCTGTTGGCCCGCTACCTGGAAAGGTGAGCGGAATTGTCGGCTCATTGGCTTTAAGGCCGGAGTTTTGTTGGGAAAGGTTTTCATGACGAACCACTGCCAGGAAATGCCGGAAACGGATGCAAGCGACAAGACATACGATTTTATCTTGCGCCTGGGACATGCCCTGCAGAAATACTCGCTGCCGACTCCGATGCTAGAATCGGCCATTGCAGCCATGATCCGCAGTTTGGGAGCGGAGGGGCAGGTATTCGTCCTTCCCACCGGTCTGTTCGTCTCCCTCGGTCCCCAAGGAAAACAGCGAGTCAGCCTGATGCGGGTGGAACCGGGAGAGGTAAACCTGGAGAAGTTGGAGCGGCTGGATGCTCTGGCGGAAGGAGTTGCCGGCGGGAAAATCCGTCTGGATACAGGCATTCAAATGATCGATGAGATACTCCAGGCCCCGCCCACGTATGGAATCGTCATGACCCTGGCCGCTTATATCGTATCTGCCTCGGCCTTCAGCCGGCTGTTGGGAGGGGGATGGTGTGAATTGGTTTTAACCGGTTTGATCGGATTGTTCTCCGGTTTGATTGCCCTGTTGCCCAGACGCTGGCCGCAATCCTCCCTGCTCTTTGAACCTTCCGTGGCTTTGACCAGCGCCTTGATGACCGCTTTGCTGGGACGCTGGTTCCTCCCAGTATCCCCTTACGAAACGATTCTCTCCGGACTGATCATGGCATTACCGACATTGATTCTGACGACAGCGGTCATCGAGCTGGCGACAAGAAACCTGATCAGCGGTTCCGCACGATTGACATGGGCCGTCGTAATCTTTCTGGAGATTTCTTTTGGTGTCACTCTGGGTTTGAGTACCGTAAGCTGGCTGGTCCCCGACTTCCACCTGGTGAAGATCGCTCCCATACCCCTGCCTCACTGGTCGGAGCTGATAGCCATCGTGCTGGCGCCGCTCTCTTTTGCCGTGATTTTCTCAGCCCGCCAACGCTACCTCGGCTGGATCCTCCTGGCCGGAGTGATGGGTTATGTCAGCTCTCTTCTGGCCGGAGGATTTCTTGGATATGCCGCCGGGGGATTCGCCGGGGCATTGACCGCAGGGTTGATCAGCCATCTGTTTTCCCGGATCAGCCATCGACCGTCCCTGGTGGTCATGGTCCCTTCCATACTCCTTCTTCTCCCGGGCAGCATCGGTTTTTCCAGCCTTTTCAACTTCATGGAGAACAATTCTCTCACCGGTGTGGGTGCCGCCTTTCGCATGGCGACCGTCGTCGTTTCCATTGTCCTGGGGCTGCTGATCACCTACGTTGTCCTGCCCCCCTTGCGCTCGAATAAGTAGTATTCCTGGTTTATCTGCCTGCTCTTCCTTACCAAAGATGCCGAGTGTCCCGCTGATGACTTCTAGCGGTTATGTCCGAGCGTAACCACCTCAATGGAAACATCGGGGAAGAATTCCAGATTGAAATATTTCAAAACGGTATTGGCGTTGCGCAAGAGAATGCGGAATAGGGCGAGACGTAGAGAATTGAATCGGGACACATCGGTAACAATGATCCGCTCGGCCCCGCTCAGTATGGTAAAAGTCCCGGCTTCCTCACCCCGAGAGGTGTGGATCACCCCCTCCTCCACAAGTTTCGGCAAAACAGCCGAAAGATCCGGATGTTCCATGAATCCATATTGAATACAAACGGCAATCAGACTTCCGCAGTCGTTGTTTTCAAAGGTCTCGACCCGGTATCTTTCGTTCTCGGGCACTTCCATATTTCTCAGATCCTGAATAACCGACAGGATGGCAATGTGTTTGTAGACTGCGCCCAGATGATTGATGCGCGACTGTAATGCCGGTGGAATGGTCTCCGTTCGGTTGGAAACCGGCCGGGAGGCCAATACGATGACCGAACGGTCCAGAACCAGGGATCCTTCCTTCTCCTTCTTTTCGATCAGGTCTGCGATCGTCAGATAATTGGCTTTCTGGTAGTACTGAGCTATGAAACCTCTTCCCCAATGCCAGGTGTGCATGATGGAGAAGAGCAGTAAAGCGATGAGGATCGGAACATATCCGCCGGACTGGAATTTCAGCAGATTGGCACCGAAAAAGGTGAGATCGATGCAAAGGAACGTACCACAAACGAGAAACGCGATCCATCGGTTCCATCGCCACATGTGGCGAATGATCAGGAAAAAACTCAGGGTGGTGATGGTCATCGTGCCGGTAACCGCCAGTCCGTAAGCGGCGGCAAGGGAACCTGAAGATTTGAAAATGATCACCAAGCCCAGACAACCTATCATCAGGGACCAGTTGACAAAAGGAAGATAAATCTGTCCTCGTATCTCCGCATTGGTATGGATGATTTTTTGCCGCGGGAAAATTCCCAGAGCGATGGCCTGCTGAATGAGCGAAAAGGAACCGCTGATCAGGGCCTGGCTGGCAATGATGGCAGCGATGGTAGCCAGGGCGATCATCGGGACCATGGCCCAGGAGGGTATCACGCTGTAAAACAGGTGGGGTGTTTTTTCCGGATTTGCCAGGAGTACAGCTCCCTGGCCAAGATAGTTCAGCAGTAAGGCCGGAAAGATCAGAAACCACCACGCCATAACAATGGGTTTTCTGCCAAAATGTCCCAAATCGGCATACAGGGCCTCCACCCCAGTGATACACAAAACCACCGAGCCCAGAGTCAGAAAAGTATACCAGCCGTGTCGGACGGCAAACTCGACCGCATAAGCCGGATGAAAGGCGAGAAATACGGACGGCTGCCTCCATATATGAGGCATGGAAAAGAACGCAATGCAAAGAAACCATAGCAGCATCAGCGGACCGAAGATGACTCCGATTTTGCTGGTCCCATGAGACTGAATATAAAAAAGGCCGATTAAAATCAGGATGGTAATAGGCACGATGTAACCGGTAAAACCCGGAGCGATAACTTCCAAACCGGCCACCGCCGAGAGTACCGATATGGCAGGTGTGATCATCCCTTCGGCCAGAAGGAGGCAGGCGCCAAGCAAAATCATGCCCCAGGCGACGGAAAATTGTGTAGCTCCAATACGCTTTTTCAGGGAGTTGATCAATGCCAGAAGAGTAAAAATCCCGCCTTCGCCGCGATTGTCTGCACGAAGAACGAGAAGCACATATTTGACGCCGACTATCAGGATCAGAGACCAGCAGAAGAAAGAGAGAACACCGAGTACATTGTCCGGTGTGATGTCGAGCAGGTGGTGTCCGAAAAAGGATTCATGCATGGCATACAGCACGGAAGTGCCGATGTCCCCATAGACGATGCCGAGGGCACCCAGCATACGAAGAAGCAGCTCCCGTCGGTTCTTCGGTTCGGTGCTATGCGGTGACATGTTTTCCCATTAAAGATACGGACCTTTATGCGGAGGCATCAGAGTTTTCCCCTAGGGTAACGACTTCGGTAGAAACATCCGCGAAGGATTCCAGGTTGAAATATTTCAATACGGTGTTGGCATTCCGTAAAAGGAGCCGGAAAAACCAAAGGCGGATAGAATCCAGTCGTGAGGCTCCGGTTACAATGATGCGTTCGGCCCCGCTCAGAATGGTGAAGGTGCGTTTTCCATCCCTTCGTTCGGGAGTGTGTATGGCTCCATCCTTCACCAGTTGTGGCAGAACGAAGGAAAGATCGGGGTGCTCCATGAAACCATAATGGATGCGGATGGCCACCAGACTGCCCCATTCATTATCTTCGAAGGTATCGATCCGGTATCTTTCCGGCTCGGTGACCTCCGTCCGGCCGGGATCCTGAAGAACGGACAGGATCGTGATATGCCGATAAATGGCCCCCAGATGATTGAGACGCGATTGCAGGGCGGGCGGAATCGTGTCCTTCAGTCCGGAAATCGGACGGGAAGCCAGGACCACCAGAGAGCGATCAAGCAATATGGTATCTTCTTTCTCTTTCTCCTCCAGCAGCTCTTCCATTCTCCAATATCTGGCCTTCTGATAAAAATGGGAGATGAACTGCCTGCCCCAGTACCAGGTGTGCATTACCGAAAACAGCACAATGGCAATCAGGATCGGTACATATCCGCCCGACATGAACTTCAGAAGATTGGCACTGAAGAACATGAGATCGATGCATAAAAACACTCCGCAGACAAGGACAGCCAGCCACCTCTGCCATCGCCAAAGATGACGGGTGACAAGATAAAAACCTATCGTCGTAATGGCCATCGTTCCGGTAACGGCAATCCCGTAAGCGGCTGCCAGGGCACCCGAGGTCTTGAAGAGGATGACCAGGCCCAGACAACCTGCCATCAGAGACCAGTTGACAAAGGGAAGATAGATCTGTCCGTGAATATTCGGATTGGTGTGGACGATCCTTTGGCGCGGAAATATCCCCAGAGCGATCGCCTGTTGGATGAGGGAGAAGGAGCCGCTGATCAGGGCCTGGCTGGCGATGATGGTGGCGATGGTGGCCACGAAAATCATCGGAATGATAAACCAGGAAGGAACGACACTGTAAAAAAGGTGGGTGTGACCGGTTCTCGTCTCCAGCAGTACGGCCCCCTGGCCCAGATAATTCAGCAGCAGGGCGGGAAAAATCAGTATCCACCAGGCCAGGGTGATCGGTTTCCTTCCGAAATGTCCCATATCGGCATACAGGGCTTCAGCGCCGGTCAGGCACAGCACCACAGATCCCAGAGTCAGAAGGGTATACCAGCCATGCTGCATACTGAATTGCAGGGCATACAGAGGGTTGAAAGACAGCAAGATGGCCGGGTGCCTCCAGATATGCGGAACCGAGAATACGGCGATGCAGAGAAACCATAGCAGCATCAGGGGTCCGAAAACCACACCGATTTTATGGGTCCCGAACTGCTGGATACAGAAGAGGGCGATTAAAATGAGTATGGTTATGGGAACGACATAATGAGAAAAAGCGGGGGTCAGGATCTCCAATCCGGAAACCGCCGAGAGTACGGAGATGGCCGGCGTGATCATTCCGTCTGCCAGCAACAGCGCGGCACCCATCAGAATCAGGGCCCAGGCGAAGGAAAGCTTGGTCGTTCCCAGACGTCTTTTAATGGTGCTGATCAGGGCCAGCAGGGCAAAAATCCCGCCTTCGCCGCGATTGTCGGCCCGCATGATCAGCAGTACGTATTTGACTCCGACGACTAGGATCATGGACCAGAAAAAGAAGGACAGCACGCCGAAGACATTTTCCCGTGTGGCTTCCAGCAGGTGATGGCCGAAAAAGGACTCGTGCATGGCATACAGCACGGAAGTGCCTATATCGCCATAGACGATGCCGACGGCACCTATCATGCGAAGGAGCAGCTCCCGGCTGTTTTCCGGACCTACTTCGCGCTCGGACATTGAATTCAAAATCCCCCCATTCCTACTTGTATCGGATCTTCCAGCAGAACCTGAAATGACGCTGATCTGTTTTTCTACCCTTGGTGACTCGGTTATTATGCTGCTCCTAACGAATTTTCGCCTTCTATTCCGGAGGTCAATTGTAAAAACAGTAAGAATCTGCGTCAAGGCCACCCGTCATTTGAGTTAAAAAAAAGCGTGGCCTTGGGGCCACGCTTCTCTCTCTGGAAGAATTCCAGCGTTGGGGGAAATCAGGAAATGTATCTATTTGGCTTTTTTGGCGACGAATTCACGAGGAGGCCGATCGCCGCCATCCATCGTCATGGTGAACTTGATCTCGTCTCCGGCAACTTTACCCTTATAGAGGAACTTCATTTCATTGCCGCCCATGCTTCGGGTGATGGTAAAAGAGATTTCATCCCCGTTGATCTTTCCATCGGCGATGGGTATATCACCGTCGCGTCCGGCAGTGGTACCGGTGAGTTTATCTCCATCCACCTGGAAGGTGAAGGGGACTTCCCGGGTCTGCCCGTCACGTCCGGGCATCTGAGCGATCCACTTTCCGGTTACATCGGCAGCCATGGCTACAGATGCCATAACCGCCAGGATTCCCAGCAGACAAAATGCGATACGAAACCTCATCCGTTTTCTCCTTTGTGGAAAAAGGTTGATTGGCTATACCGAGCGATAAGAATGGTGCAAGGCAAGTAAGCACACGTTGTGTTGAATCGCTGACATACGGCACACCACCTTACGGCGTCCTGTAAAAAGACACTCACTACGAACCAAGTCTAGTACGCCAGGGAAAGGAGGGAGGTTTCAATATTTTTTCGGCGGTTCACTCTGCGGCCAGAACGCTGACAATCTCGTCTTCCATGCGCTTGGCGCTCATCTTCCCCACCGCTCCGTTGATGAAGATGGAAAAGGCCAGGTCGCCCCGCTTGGCGGCCGCCACGTAACCGGACAGACAACTGACTCCGGCAAGGCTGCCGGTTTTGGCGAAGATCTTGTGCTGCGTCTCCGATCTGGTCAAGCGTTCTTTTAGTGTCCCGTCAATTCCCGCCCAGGCCAGAGATTCGACAAAGGTCGGTCGGAGAATATCGGATTGGTACATCCGCTGCAGGACGGTAAGAAGAATATCGGCTGAGAGTCGATTGTCGTGAGACAGGCCGGATCCGTCCATGATTCGGAAAAAGGAAGGATCATACCCCAATCCGGCCAGATAGGTTCCCAGGGCCAGAGACCCCTTCTCGAAACTGCCGGGGGCTCCATTCGTCTCTGCCCCCAAGGTCTTGAAGATCTGGTCGGCAATGAAATTATTACTTTTCTTGCCCATGATGCTTAAAATCTCGGCCAGAGGTGGAGAATGGTGTAGGGCCAGAAGGTGGAACCTCTGGTTTCCCTTCTCCACTTCTTTCGGTTCGATCTGTGCATCGGCAATCTGGACGCCGGCGTTCTTCAACTGATCCACGAAGGCATGCATGAAAAACCGTTCCGGCTGAAAAATCTTATACGTCCGGGAACAGGACATACCAGTCATGGACTGCACTCCGGACACAATCAGGGTTCCGGTGGTTTTCTGAAAGGAGAAGGAAAGCTGGGTACGGCGGCGTGGTAATGTCCTGGCCTTCTTTACCACCTGGACAAAACTACTCGCAGGGTAGAGGGATACGGAAACAGGTCCTCCTGCCATGGCGCCGGGATTAACCTCCACAGAAAAGAGGTTGTAAGAATACGACAGGGCGGAAATGACCGGATCATAGAAACTGCCGCTCTCCGGTGTAACCCCCGGGCCATAATATTCCGTATCGAAATAGGTGGCATCGTAAAATACCTGCCCGGTTATCCGTTGCACCCCGGATCCCGATACCATGTGAGCCAGCTGCTCCATATCGGGCTCCAGAAAATGAGGGTTCCCATATCCTTTCACATAAAGATTGCCCTGCAGAACACCATTCTGCACCGGACCATCGGCCCAGACTTCCGTTTTCCAGCGGAAGTTTTCTCCCAGTTTTTCCAAGGCCAGCGCCATGGTCACAATCTTCATGGTAGATGCGGGAGCATACCCCCTCTGGTTATTCAGAGAGTAAAGGACAGTCCCATCCTGCAAGGATACTACTTTTATTCCGACACCGGACTTCAGGGCATGACGGATATGCAACAGCGATTCGATTTTGCTCTTGACATCTTTGGCCGCTGCCGGAGCAGGAGACGGCCTTTTTTTCACTCCGGCTTTTCCCATGCAGGGAGACAGGAACAAGAAAAGAATCAGAAGCCAGGAGGAGAGGAGAATTTGATTTCTATTTTGACTGGACCTTTTCATTCGGCTATTCATGACGATCGTATTATTAAATTTATAATCTATCTGTTAAAAATTGGAATTGTGCCATATTTTTCGTTTTCAAACAACTGTTTCCCTTTGTTCCAAGGTTAGTTATATCACAAGAGAGAGAGATCGCTTTAATTTTACGGCGGCCCGTCGATCAGAACGTCCGGCACAGAATCCGACGCAGGTCCGATCCCTCGTCCCGAATGTGGATGTGCCAGCCATGGGAAACCCAGGCAAATACCGGCTCTCCCCACTCGATGATCAATACCGCCCTGGAATCCTCCAGCAAATCGAAAAGACCGATATTTTCATAATCATGGACATTGGATAGCCGGTAAAGGTCGAGATGGTATATCGGACAAATGGCCTGATAGGTGTTCAGCAACGTGTAGGAAGGACTGCATACTTCACCGGCATCCTCCATCCCCAGCCCGATAGCCAAGCCCCTTGCCAATACGGTCTTTCCGGTGCCCAAGCTCCCGGTGAGCAGGATGGCGGCCGGAGGGTCGATCGTTCGTCCTTTTCTGCAAGCCCAATCCAACGTTTCTTCCGGGGAGCGGCTGAGAAATTCCTCCGTAAAAGAACCTTCGCAAGAGGGATTTGTTTCCGATGGATGGATTGGTTTACCCGGCAATTCGTTCATGGAGGGCAAGGGATGAATCAGCAGGTTTCCGGAAAGAGTCGCCTCATCCCGCCAGGGTAAAAGGGTAGGTTCTTTAGCAGTAAAGGAAAGGTTGCAGCGAGATGACTGATAAGATCGCCTGCGATCAAAGGCATCTGTCCATGGACCGAAGCAAATCGATCTCCGGCCAGTCCGTGCCAGTATACTGCAGCTTGCAGTGCGGATTCGATTTTATCGGCCCTGTTCCATGATTCGGAGGAAAGGAGCTGTTGGGCCAGAAGAGATGCAACCATACCGGTAAGTACATCGCCGGATCCGCCGGTGGCCATCCCCGGATTCCCGGTGACGTTCAGATACGTTTTTCCCGTCGGACAGGCGATAACGGTCCTGGCCCCCTTTAAGATGACATAAAATCCACCCTTTACGGCAACGTTTCTCGCCGCGGCTATGCGATCCGCCTGGATCTCATCGATCGACGTCCCTGCCAATCGAGCCATTTCACCCGGATGAGGAGTGAGAACCACGGGACGTCCTTCCTGAAAAGGAATCTTGAGGTGAAAAGCAGCCAGGCAATTGAGAGCATCGGCGTCCAAAACCAGCGGCAGCGGCCAGTGCTCCAGAATCTTCTTTAAACCTTGGACTACTCCGGAGGAAGTCCCGATTCCAGGTCCGATGGCTAAAACGTCGATGGAAGAAGTCTTCGACAGGATGATATCGGCGACCTCAGCCGTAAAGGTGCCGTCAACGCTCTCCGGCAGTCCTTCGGTCATATACTCAGGAGAGTATCCTGCAGTTATGGCTTGAACCCCTTGAGGCACTCCAACGGTCACCAGTCCTGCCCCACTGCGCAGGGCTGCCAGCCCCGACATCGAAGCGGCTCCGCTCTTTCCCTTGCTGCCGGCCAGGATAAAAATGCGACCGAAATGACCTTTATGCGCCGAGGCTTCCCTCGATTGGAAAACCGGATGAAGTCGCTGACCGGTGATCACATGCAAGGCCGAAGCATCCTGAGGCAGGAGAGAATCTGGCACACCAATGGGTGCCACCCATATCTCTCCGCAACCGTTCGAAGAGGGCAAAGCCACATGGCACAATTTGGGTGCAGTGAAGGTGACCGTAGCATGCGCCTTCACCGATGGGCCCAAGGACTCTGGGGAATCGGCTACCAATCCCGATGGAAGGTCTATCGATACGACATGCCCCTTGAACTTCCGATTGATCCAGTCGATGACATCCGCCGTCAGTCCGGTGACCGGGCCGCGGGTACCGGTTCCGAGCATGGAATCCAGAAGCACATCCTTATAGGCCCAGGACTCCGGCCAGTCGGAAACCGGCACACCCGTCATGATGTGTATCGGTACCCCGATCGACCGGACGATGTCTATGTTCTGACGCGCATCCCCTTTCATATCTTCCGGGCAGGTCAGAAGGACAATCTCAGCCGAGGCTCCGTAGGAGTGCAGAATGCGGGCGACCGCCAGACCATCGCCGCCATTGTTTCCTTTTCCGGCAACAACCAGGATCCGTTTTCTCAGGAGATCGGTGCTCCAACGCTCCAGATATCGAACCACTGCCTGGGCGGCGTTCTCCATGAGCAGCAATCCCGGAATCCCCAGCCGGTTTTGCGCCTCTTCATCGGCCTGTTTCATCTGTTCGGCGGATAGAATCTTCATAAACAAATCATTCCGTTTGGAATTGACGATACCCTTTGCCTGTATTACGATTTAATTTGAAACTATCGGATTTTCCAGGAGTCTAATTATACCGGACAAGACCGCTTTCCATGGAGCCATGGAAAATCCGGATCGATCCAATATGGCTTTACCATTATAAGATAAAAAGAGGGTGTCATGAACAAGATACGATTTTCAGCTCTCTCCCTGGCCACGTTGAGTTTGCTGGTTCTGGGCGTGTTGACATCTGCCGCCCTGGGAGAACGTAAACATGCCGATGTGGAAAAGATTGGCAATCGCGATATCAACGGAAGGGTTTACGTCCTTTTTCCCAATTTCATCAGTTTCGACAAGGAGATTCAGATCGGGTCGCAGTACGCTGCCGAATTCGAACAGACAGCCAAGATGTATGACGACCCGGTAATTACGGAATATGTCGACCGGATAGGACAGAACATTGTTCGCCATTCGGATGCCAAGGTTCCCTTTCACATCAAGGTGGTAGACACCGATGAGGTCAACGCCTTCGCCCTTCCAGGCGGATTCTTCTTCGTCAATAAAGGCCTGATCCTTGCCGCTGACAACGAATCGGAACTGGCCGGAGTGATGGCCCATGAAATCGCACACGTTACCGCCCGGCATGCAACCGAACGTTTGAGCAAAGCACAAATCATGCAATTCGCCGCCATCCCGGTACTCTTCATGGGGGGCTGGATAGGCATGGCCGCTCAGAACGGAGTAGGGCTGGGTATTAACCTTGAACTCCTCGGGGTCACCCGGGAGTCGGAAAGGGAAGCCGATCAATTGGGAATCCAGTACATGTGGAATACCGGTTACGATCCGAACGCCTACGTCACCTTCTTTGAAAAACTGCAGGCCAAGGAAAAGAAGAAACCGGGCTCTCTGGCCGGCTGGTTTCGAACTCATCCCAGCACGGACGATCGCATCCTGGCGGCCATCAACGAACAACGTTACCTGCCGGAAAAGGACGATTACATCTTTGATACCTCGGAATTTCAAAAGGTTAAAAACCGCATACAGGCGGTTGACAATATCGCCAACAACGCCGAGATTGGAAAAAGCCCTTTGGAAAGAAAACGCCCCACATTGAAGCGTCGTGCCGGAACCGCCGATGACGGCAGTGGTGGAGAGAATCCGCCGGGAACCGATGAGGAAAAGTCCCAGGAAAAGAAGAGGCCCACTCTGCGGCGGCCGAACGATACGACCACCGATACGACCGATAAAAATCCGACCACGGACACAACCACGGAAAAACCGAACAGCACACCGGCCGACAAGCCGGAGGGAGAATAGAAGAGAGACATCGCCCTAACGACATGCACCGTTATGGATTCGAGTGGAGCCCAGAGGTGGAAGCGACAGATTTCGCTGCCGCACAGCGGAACCCCATCCATACAAATCGGTAAACTCGTTTGACATCCTTGGCAAGGGAAGCTAATATTAGGAATCTATGCAGGAGAAAACGAACACAATTCCAAACAAGGACCACAACTCCATCCAGATACTTCTTTTTTTCAAGAATGGGAGGCCGGCGTGAATAAGGATTTGCAGGCCTTGATCGAGCTTCAGCAAATCGACCTGAAAATCATCGAATCCGAACGTCGGATACAAAGCGTTCCCTATCAGATACAAGAAGTCGACCAAGCCATTCAACAGTCCGCATCCCACCTCCTCTCTTTAAAAAACCAGCAAACAGAGAAACAGAAACTTCGTCGCCAGGACGATGTCGAAGTCGAAACCCTCCGCCTCAAGCTCATCAAATACAAAGACCAGTTGATGAGCGTCAAAAACAACCGGGAATACTCGGCCATGCTCAAAGAGATTGAAAACTGCGAAGGGGAGATTAAAAAGGTCGAAGATCGCATCCTGGAAAATATGGTGACGGTTGAAAACCTGGGAGAGGAAATTCAGGCGGCGGAAAAGCAGTTTAAGTTGGAAGAATGCGAACTGTTGCGCCAGAAGCAGGAACTGGAAGCCCTGGCAAGCAATCACCAGCACGACCATCAGGAGCTGATGGCCATCCAATCCGGCATCGAAGAACAAATCAAGCGTTCCTGGCTGCTGGAATATCGGAAAATTTCAGAAAGGCGTAACGGCATCGGATTGGCGGAAGCCAAGAACGGCTGTTGCATGGTGTGCCGTGTACGCATGCGTCCACAAGTATTTACGGACATACGCATGGGAGATAATCTGCGTCACTGCGACAATTGCGGCCGAATTCTTTATCGCCTCGATCCGATCCGACCGGTTTCCGGCCCTGAGCCCTTATCCGAAGAAGAAGCAAGCCTACCGGAAGAGGAGACCGAATCCATCACCGAGAGTGCTTAATACTATCCGGAGGACCCCTTCTGCCCTTCATCTTCCCTGCCTGTCCCGTTTTGGAAACAATCATTTCTTGACGAAGCGGCAACAAGTCGGTTTTTTATGTCGATTCGAAAATTCTGTGTTGATTCGAAAGAGGATGCCGGCGCTCCCGGCACTTTTTACCGCTTCGTCATTTCTTCATGGAGAAGTTTATTCATGAGTAGAACAGGATCTTCTTTTACCGTTATCGCTTTGGCTTTCATGCTGCTGGCTTCGCCGATTTTCGCACAATCCCATATCGAAATGGCCGGAAATTGGGACATTACTGTGACTGCCGCCGAAGGAGAACGTCAGTCTGTCGTTACCTTCAAAAAGGTTGGAGATACATTCAGCGGGTGTTTGAATACACAACGCGGCGAGGTGCCGTTTGAGGATCTTGTTCTGCGAGGAGAAAACATCTCCTTCAACATCCGAATGACGATACGGGGACAGGAATCTCTCTTAACTTTTAAGGGCACGGTACGGGGAGATGCCATGCAGGGGGATGCTGATTTGAGTACGTACGGTAAAGGAACCTGGTCGGCGAAGAAACAACCGGCGGCCAATGCCCCGGCTCCGTCGGGAACCAATCCGATCGCGGGAAGCTGGAAGTTCGATTTTGAAACCCCCAACGGTGTTCAATCAGGCGATGTCACCTTCAGCATGCAGGACAACCGGTGTACAGGGATGGGAAAAAGCCCGCTGGGAGATTTTCCCGTGACCTGTTCCCTGCAAAAAGAGGAAGTGCTCCTGGAGTTCGAGGTCAATTACCGCGGCGAACCCATGAAGATACGCTGCACGGGAAAGCTGGACAAGGAAGCCATGACCGGCACCTATACCTATAACGATATGGGACCCAATCCCTGGACAGCGAAAAAAACCAAATAAATCTCCCGAATACCCTCCTCTCACAGCGTCAAGACGTCTGACGGATCCGCAGCTTCATAACCGTTGATGAAGCCGCATAAAATACCGGGAGCGTCGCACCCCAGTGCGGCAAAGGAAACGATGTGTATCCCTGTCCTCTTCCTTGCTTCGCCGGATTGTATGATACAAAAAGGAATTTCTCGTAATCCATGTTCTCCTGCCGCACTGGGGTGCGGCGCTCCCGGAAATGCTTTTTGCGATTTCGTCAGAGTTGATGAAGCCGCATAAGAAATGTTCCGTTTCTTTTGGAAAACACTGCATTGATTCTATTCCTTTTACCGGCAGGATGCCGGCGCTCCCGGCATTTTTTGCGACTTTATCCTAGATCGGGTAAACTGGTAACTATCAACCTCACACGGTGTCTTGATGGGGAAAAATTTAGAGCGGAAAATCTATCGGCTATAAGCGCATATCCCTGCAATCAATCATGAATGTTCGTACCAAGGTCCTCCTGATAATGGCTGCATCTTCCTTCGGACTGATCCTGGTTACGTTTGGTGCCGTCTACTGGATCATGCGTCAGAGGGCCTTACAAAATGACCATGATCATGTGTATACCACCCTAGCCCAGGTCAGCGATGTGTTCCAGACCAGATTGGATAACTTTGGCACCACTACCGCCGATTATTCCAGCTGGGATGACACCTGCACCTTCATGAAAAATGTCAATCAGGACTTTATTACTTCTAACCTGGCAGTGGAATCTTTCCGCAATATCCATGTCAACTGGGCACTGTTTCTTGATCCCTCGGGAAAAATCGTCTTCATCGCCGGATACGATCTCGTTTCTTCCAAACCGGCAGATCCTCCGAAAGAGTTGTTGTCTCTGACCGGACCGCAGAGTCCATTCGCCGCCGTCGATACAAATTTCAAAAAAGTCGGACTGCTGGCAACCGACTCCGGCCTGGTGATGATCGCCGCTCGTCCGATTCTGAAGAGCAACTATGAGGGTCCGCCGCGAGGTGTTCTTCTTTTCGCCAGGCAGTTGGATTCCAAGATCATCCAGGAACTTTCCGCCGATCTTCATCTGCCGATACAAATCGTCAGCCAGGGAAGATCGGTGGATGAAATGTCCATCACAGGCATGGAGAAATCCGCAGACGGATATCGGTATTCTGTTCTTGTTCAGGATGACCAATTACTCAATGGACACATCGTGTTTCCAGATATCAATGGGCAACCCGTACTTCAGCTGCAAGTGGATTTACCCCGGACTTTTTATAGACAGATCGTGGATAGCGTAGGGTTGCTTCTGCTGACCTTACTGATCGTCAACCTGATCGTCAACCTGATGATCGTTGTCATCCTGGAACGGTTGATTTTGAAACGACTGGATAGATTGCGTGACACGGTTCTAAACATTACCGATACCAATCACTTGAAAAGCCGCGTACCGGAGCTCGGAGCGGATGAAATCGGCGAACTCTCCAAATCGGTCAACACGATGCTTGCCGATCTGGAGCAGGAGATGGAGAACCGGACGGCTGCGGAAGAATCCCTTCGTATCGCCGAAAACCGTTATCGAAGCATCTCCGAAGCCAGCGATCATCTGGTGTATGAGTACGATATTGCCAAACGCGAGATCGAATACATCGGTTCGATACAAGGTATCACCGGCTATGACCCGGAAACATTCCAACAGGCCGGTTTTGATGGCTGGAAGGACAAGATCCATCCCGAAGATCAGGCGGAAGTCATCCGGCGGGTAGAGGAGTGCATTCGTACCGGATCCGCTTTCCATGCGGAATATCGCTTCCGGAAAGCGAATGGGGAATGGACGCACATCGAAGATATAGGCACCATTACCCAAGGCCACAATGATAAACCCGTTATGATGGTGGGGGCCATGAAGGATATTTCCGAGAGAGTCCGTGCCAGAGAAGAGCGGGAAAACCTGGAGCGAGAGAGACATCAGCTGCAAAAAATGGAATCCCTCGGACGTCTGGCCGGAGGAGTGGCTCACGATTTCAACAATTTATTGACCAGTATCATGGGAAACCTGCAGATGGTAATCATGGATTTTCCCGAGACCAACCCCCACTTTTCCAATCTGGAAGAGGCCTTCGCTTCGGCCCAGAGTGCCTCTGCTCTTACCGCCCAGCTTCTTGCCTTCTCGCGAAAAAAATTCGTTGAGCCGAAGAACACCGATCTGAACGAACTGATCTCCACCATGCACAAGATGCTGGTTCGCCTGATACGGGAGAATGTCCGGCTTCTGCTCTCCCTCGATGCCCGGAACCTGGTCAAGATCGACTCCGGTCAGATGGGACAGGTCATTATCAATCTGGCAGTCAATGCTCGGGATGCCATGCCCGTGGGAGGCATCCTCACCATTCGAACATCCGACATTCATCTGAACACAAACCGGGTCTTTACCACAGGCAAAGCAAATGTCGGCGATTACGTCTTGCTATCGGTGATCGACAATGGCCGAGGCATGGATGAGTCAACCATGAAACATATCTTCGAGCCCTTTTTCACCACCAAGCCCAAAGATAAAGGAACCGGACTTGGTCTGGCGACCATTTACGGTATTATCAGTCAATGTGGCGGATATATCGATGTCCAATCCTGGCCCGGTAAGGGGACGCACTTCCAAATCTACCTGCCGGCCATCTATGGAGAGGTTACCGCAAAGCCATCACCATCAAAAACGGTGCAGATGCCAAAAGGCAAAGAGACCATCGTTCTGGTGGAAGATGAACCAAGCGTTCGCAGGCTTGCTTCCACCATCCTCAGGAACCTCGATTACACCGTGCTGGAATATCAATCCGGTGACGATCTGCTTCTGGATCTCCACAAGATAGGCCCTTTCCACCTCCTCCTGACCGACGTCATCATGCCGGGGATAAACGGACGCATTCTGGCAAGCCGGGTTGCGGAAGAAATCCCCGAGGTAAAGGTTCTATTCACCTCCGGCTATACGGATGATGTGTTGACCTTTCACGAGGCGGAAGAATCGATCAATTTCCTCACCAAACCCTATACTCCGGTCACCCTGGCCAACAAGGTACGTTCGGTTCTAAACTCACCGCAGAACCTTTTCCTTTAAATACCCATTTCTTTCAAGAGGAAGTCGGCAGCGGTGAATTTCTGAAGGATCCACATTACATACCGGATATCGACGGCGATGGATCGACTGTATTCCCTGCTCCAGACATAGTCGTTGATGGTTGCTTCATAGGTCCGATCGAAATTGATGCCCACCAGATTCCCGTCGGCGTTGAGTACGGGACTCCCGGAATTGCCTCCGGTAGTGTCGGTATCGTACAACATACAAACCGGGACATCGTTCAAATCCGTTTGGAGGAAGGAACCAAAGTCTTTCGCCTGGAAAAGGCGTCTCAGTCCTTCCGGGCTCTGGAAGGGCTCCAGGCCGGTTGTCTTCTCCAGCAGCCCTCTTACGGTGGTAAAAGGGCGGTAATAGACCGCATCCGCCGGCTCGTACCCGCGAACCCGTCCATAGGTCATACGCAGGGTACCGTTGGCATCCGGTACAAAATTCCTACCCAGGAATTTTTCCCGTATACTGCCGAGACGCAGGAAACCGACATCCAGAATGCCTTTTTGTTTTTTGGCCCTCTCCTTCATCTCCTGATAGACCGGATACAAGGAAACCGCCAGAGAAAGAAACGGATCTTTTTCCGCCCGGATTTCTTCCGCCGTCTCCCGCAGCAGTCGGTTCCACACCTTTTCGTCACCGATTCGGGATTCGGCATAACACCCGGCGACATATTCGGCGACTGCAGTCTCCGGTATCCGGGCACGCTGCAACTCCTCCCACATCCGGAGACGAGTGGCCGCACCCGCCCGTAATAAACGAAGTATTATCTCCCGGAACGCTGCCTGGTCAAGGGGAGCATGATACCGCTGGAAAGCGAGCTGCAGACGTTGGCGGGTCTGAGACCAATTTCGGTCCATGTAGGCCGATTCCCGCTCCAGGTCGGGTTTCTCCTTCTCCAGAGAATGTTCATAGGCCGTCCAGGCAAACTGAAACAGCTGGACACTCGATCGCAACTGTTCCAACAAGAGCTCCATATCAGCATGGTCCCGCATCTCCTGATAGACCGATTTCATCTGCGCCAGTACATCACCGTAATCCTGGCGAAGCTGCGGATCGGCTTCGATGAACTTCTGCATCCGTGCCTCCTCTTCCCTCTTTCTGGCTACCAGATCCAGCTTCTTCATCCCCTTCAGTTTTCCCCGGTAGTTCTTCATGGCATTGGCCAGGCTCTTCACCCGGGAAGCGAGCCTCAGGGCTATCCGATTGTCCCCTTCTCCCGCCTTCTCCATCTGCGCCATCTGCCAGGCATACCAGTCGGCAAGAAAGGGCAGGCGCACATCCTGTTCATAGGCAAGGTAATCCGCGGGCATATGGCGGTAGGTACGTCCGGGATAGCCGAGCAGAAAAACAAAATCGTTTTCCTGGACACCCCGAGGTTCCACCTTCAGATAACGTTTAGGGTGAAACGGTACATTGGCGGGATGGTAATCGGCCGGTGAACCGTCCGGAGATACGTAGGCACGCAGGAAGGAAAAATCTCCGGTGTGACGCGGCCACATCCAGTTGTCCGTTTCTCCTCCGAATTCGCCGATGGAACGGGGAGGAACATAGACCAGACGGATATCGCGAAGATAGGTATAAAGGAAAAGAACATACGTTCTGCCCAAAAACATCTCCGAGACCTCAGCGCGTTTTCCCGGATTCTTTTTTTCCGCATCCGCGACCAGATTCTTGATCTTCCTCTCCACCGCCCGTGCTCTTTCGGTCAGGTCCTTCTCCTCTCGCACCGCATCCAAAACCTCATGGGAGACATCGTGAAAAGATTCCGTAATCCGGGCGGTCATTCCCCGGGCCTGAATCTCCTCTTTCCGGTGGCGGGCCAGGAAGCCATCCTTCAGATAATCCCTTTCCGGCGTGCTGGCGGCCTGGACGGCCCCGAAGGCCACATGATGATTGGTTACAAAAAGTCCCTGGGGAGACACAAACGAACCGGTAGCCCCCACACTGACGATCGCGTAGAGGAGATTGGCCCGGTCCGTACCGTAAAGCTCCTCCGGATCGATACGCAGGCCCTGGGAACGCAAATCGAGCTTCTGCAGTTCACTGATGGGAAACATCCCTTCATCCGCTCTCAGGATGTCAGAGGAAACCAGCAGGCAGAACAACAACCAAAGGGGAAAACACTCGCTTCTTTTCATATCACCTCACCGGACATCTCCATCCTATGCGCAAATGGTAATCTCAAGGAAAAGGGCCATTGTAAAAGGCATCCGCTGGAAGGTCAAGCCAATAATGTTTTATAATTCTCTGCAGTCATGGAAAGGATCGCTGCAACAGTCGTATCCTATCGCCGGGAAAACAAACATCACCCAGCAGGAGACAATCGAATGCATACAGAATCCGCGGATCGCAGACAATTTTTATTGCAGGCCGGAACCGGCCTGACCGCCGTCTGGATGGCCGGCGGCCATCATGCCCGTGCCGGTGTCGCCGCCAATCAAAAAATCGGTATGGGCTTCATCGGCCTGGGAGGCATGGGAACCGGACGGCTCAGGGAATTTATGGAGCACGAAGATGTTGAGGTGGTGGGTCTGTGCGATGTCGACCGCAATCACCTTCAGGCCGCCCTGCAGGAAGTGGAAAAGAAGCGCGGGAAAAAGCCCCTCCTGTTTCATGATTTCCGTAAACTGTTGGAGAGGAAAGACGTCGATGCCGTCATGATCGCCACGCCGGACCACTGGCATACGCTTCCGGCGATTGCCGCCTTTCAGGCAGGAAAAGACGTATTCGTGGAGAAGCCTTTGAGCTATTCCATCGGAGAGGGGAACGCCATCGTTCGGGCAGCCGCAGCTCATGGACGCATCTCCCAGGTCGGAATTCACATCCATAATACCGGTTCGAATTACCGCCGGGCGGTGGAAATCGTCCGGTCCGGAATGCTGGGCAAGATCAGCCGGGTAACCTGCTGGAAGACCTCCAGTCTCCAGGGACTCGGCAACCCGCCGGACAGCGCTCCGCCTGCCGAGCTGGATTATAACTTCTGGCTCGGACCGGCCCCGAAACGGCCTTACAATCCCAACCGTTCCCACCGCAGTTATCGCTATTTTTGGGATTATTCCGGAGGGGTATTCATCGATTTCTGGAGCCATATTACCGATGTTGCCTACTGGGCTATGGAATGGAACGCGCCTCGAAGCGTCGCCGCCAACGGCGGACGCTTCTTCCTGACGGACAACACCGAGACTCCCGACACCCTCGATCTCTGTTATGAATTCCCCAATACCAACTTGATATGGACTCTCAACCCCACTCCCCTCCCCGGATTCGAGCACCTGGGCGGAATCGGATGTCTATTCCAGGGAACAGAAGCCACTCTAGCGGTCAACTACTCTCAGCACGAACTGTATAGCAAAGGGAAAAAGGTCCCGGAATTTCAACGTCCGCCACAATTGTTCGAAGAATCCCCCGGCCACATACGCGAATTTCTGGATGCCATCCGGAGTCGCAAACCCACAACCTGTAATGTGGAATACGCCCACCGTCTGAATAAGGGCGGATTGCTGGGGAATATCGCCTTCCGTACGGGAAGGCACATCCGCTGGGATGAGCAGAAAGGCAGGATAGCGAACGACAGACAGGCCGACAATATGGTCACCCGGCGTTACCGCAAACCATGGAAGCTGAGCTGAAGACGAGCGGCGGCCCAGGGTCCTCCGGACGGCACTCTCCGGAAAGATACGGCCTAAGCTTGGAGCTAAAGAAAATTTAAACCGGCTTCCTTCACAACCAGGCGCAGGTGTGTGGCCGCCTGTTTGTACTCTTCGGCGCTGCTCAGATGTTCCATCATCAGCGGCACGTCGTCCAATTTTCCCAGTTCCTGCAGGAAGGTCCTGTAATCGAGATTGCCCTTGCCGATCCGGATTTCGTCCAGATGGACATTCTGCTTCTGCGACATCGTAATATCCTTGGCATGGCAACTTCGTATATACGGACCCAGTTTCCGGAAACACTCCCGCAGCAGTTCACCGCTGCGGTAATAAAGCTGGGGGCTGCTGATCAGGTTGACCGGATCCAGATGGGCGGCGAACTGTTTGCGATCGATGGCCTTGATCAAACGCAGATAGGAATCCGCCGTATCAGGATAAGCCCAGGGCATGGTTTCAAGGGCAAAGAAAGTACGACGGGGCTTGACGGCATCCAGGATCGACCGGGTTGTTTCCACAATCAGATGAAAGGTTTCCTCCGTCAGGTTCCTGGCATCATGCCCGGCCCATGGCGTGCCGCGGGAACCGCTGACATTCACACAGCAGCGGGCCCCGATACGGTCGGCCAGTTCCAGCTGGGTCCGGCATTTGTTCAGAGCTTTTTTTCGCTCTTCCGCATCGGTGGCCATCGGATTGCTCCAGGCACCCACCTCGGCGATGACTATGTCGGCGGAAGCGGCTGCCTGCCGATAAGCATCTATCTGTGGCTGATTATCGATATCATTGACCGGACAATAGGCAGCACTATATCCCAATCCCTTGACCAGAGATACCCATTCCTCCGGAGAGCCGTATTTCTCCAGGACAGGACCGCCAAAGCGAATGCCTTTCGCCGCTGATGGAACCGCACCGGCCAGCGCCATCGTACCTGCCATCAAGGACCCTCCCCAGAAGGAGTCGGCCAGAATTTTTCGCCTGCTCTCTTTTCTCATAGAACCCTCTTAAATATAGCGTGCGCGAAGCATTTCGGCTGCGGTGATATCCAGCTGATCGGCCCTTCGGACCTCGTCGAACTGGGCGAGAAGATCGTCCGGACGCAATCGTACCTTATCCGCTCCACGATAATCACGTACCAGTTTCCCTTTATGGACCATGACCAGGCGGTCTCCCAGATTGGCCGCCTGCCACATGGAATGAGTTACCATCAGGGTGGTCAACTTCTCTCGGCTGACGATCTCACGTGTCAGGTGTATGACCTGATCGGCGCTCTTGGGGTCCAGGGCGGCGGTGTGCTCGTCGAGCAGCAACAGCTGCGGACGCAACCAGGTAGCCATGAGTAAAGTCAGGGCCTGGCGCTGTCCGCCGGACAGGGTCCCGATCTCCGTATCGAAACGGTTTTCCAGGTTCATATTCAACGTGCGCACCCGTTCTTTCAGGGCATCGACCAGCTGCCGGCGGGAGGCCCATCCCAGGCCCCGGAACTTCCCTCTTTTGGCCGCCAGGACCAGATTCTCCTCGATGGTCATGCCGGGCGCCGTTCCACTGAAGGGGTTTTGAAAGACACGGCCGATAAAGGTCGCCCGGCGGTGTTCCGCCCAGTTGGTAATGTCCTTTCCGGCAATGCGGATGGTTCCTTCGTCCAGCAGGAAAGATCCGGCAACGGCATTCAACATGGTGGATTTGCCCGATCCGTTGGTGCCGATGATGATGACGAAGGAACTTTCTTCCAGCCGTAAATCGACTCCACGCAGGGCCCTGGTCTCATTGATGGTTCCAGGATGGAAGGTTTTTGTGGCTCCGCTCACTTCAAGCATGGACGACCTCCTTCCGACGTTTTCGCAGTTTATCAAGAAAATTGGGCAAGACCATGGCGACAAAGACGAAGACGGCGGTGATCAATTTCAAATTGTTGGGATTCAAACCGAAACGCAGGGCAATGGCCACCAGCAGGCGGAATAACACCGCCCCCATGACGGTTCCGATGATGGCCAGCCCCATACGCCGGGTCCGCACCAGCGATTCTCCGATAATGACGCTGGCCACTCCCCAGACAATCATTCCTATTCCCATCTGCACATCGGCAAAGCCCTGAAACTGGGCCAGCAGAGCGCCGGAAAGGGCGACCAGGGCATTCGAAAGCGCAAGACCCAGAACGATCATATTTCCGGTATTCACTCCCAGAGCCCGTATCATTTGCGGGTTATCCCCGGTGGCACGCATGGAGGTTCCCAGCTCCGTTCGAAAAAAGAAAAAGAGTACCAGGGCGGTGATGCATACCCAGGCGAAGGTCCCCAGCAGTACCCCGATATCGCGCAGGCTGATTTCCCATCCGAAACAGGAGACCGATTTCACCGGTCCGAAGATCCATACTCCCATCTGTTCCGCATGGTTGGTCAGATTGGGGACCGAAAGGAGCGGAAGGTTGCTGCGCCCCATAACCCAGAGGTTGATGGAATAGAGGGCGGTCATTACCAGGATTCCGCTGAGGAGCCCATGAATGTTGAAGCGCGTATGGAGAATCCCCGTCACCATGCCGGACACCGCCCCTCCCAGCGCACCGGCGAAGGTGGCAGTCCATGGATCTACACCCTGTAGCAACAGGATTGCGGTGATGGATGCGCCCAGGGTGATCGAACCGTCAGCAGTCATGTCCGCCATACCGAAGATGCGAAAAGAAATATAGACCCCCAAGGCCAGCAAAGATAGTATCAGTCCAATCGTCAGCGATCCCAAGAGCAGGTTCATTTTGCCTCCTTCCCTTCGATCTCGATCGGACCCATCCAGAGAGCACCGCGGTAAAACTCGCTTTCTCCGGCACCGGATATGTCGCGATCGTCATGCAGCATATGCAGAATTCCTACAACATCCTGTGTTTCGAACAGACCGGTCACGGTTGCCGAGAGGTGTAAAAGCCCTTCCGGCAAGGTTCGATAGGAGAGGGCCACGGTGTGAATGTGACCGAACAGCTCGCTTCCTCCTCCCAGAGGCCGAAGGAAGGAAGGTATCTCCCGGCCTGCTTCGCCGGCCACGATGCCTACCGAAAGGGTTAGTGCCCGCCGATGGACCCTTTCGGCGGCGAAAGAAATCCAATCGACCACCTCCGGATGATCGAAAATGGTCCCGGCAGCCCCTCCCAGAGGAGAGCGTTTTAACACGGCACCCAGCAGTCCGGCCGATTCGGCAAGCATGACAAAGACGGACGGTTGCTTTCCCTCCAGTTCGAAGATCTGTCGAGCCAGAGAGGACATACCGATTACATCCTCACCGCTCCGGGAGTCGAATCGTAAAAAGTGGCGATAGGTCCCCTGCCACAACAGGGCATGAAGGGTATGCAACGTCGGCACGAAATCGCCCCGGCACAGCATGAAGTCCGGAGTTCTGGCCCCATCCGTCGGTTGATAGACTGCCGCCCCTCCGGCGACCAGCAGTTCTCCGAATCGCTCCCGGCAATCTTCCAGGTCCTTGCCCAAGGCACCGATTCCCAGACCGGTCATGGATACGGACAGAGGCCCGGAAACAGCCTCCGCCAGCTCATAGGCGGCACCCGCCAGTCTGTTGGGATTGCCGACCAGCCTGCCGCGGAGGACAGCCTTTTCATTCAAGGTTTGCACCTTGGAAACAAACTTGTCCGTCTCCAGGATCTTCACCTTTTCCACTTCGGGAACGGCCGTTGCTACCGTCTCCGGAGATTCATCCAGGAAGAGTGCGGCGAGACCGGTCTGCACCAGCACTCCCCGAACGAAATCGGAAGCGTGGCAAAGGGCAAAGGTCCCGCCGATCGTCTGTATCGACTTTTTAAACTTGACCAGGATACGGATCCCGGCCGAACTCATATAGGACAAGTCGGCCAGGTCCAGTTGTATCCTGCGCGCGCCGGTACGCAACAGCTCCTCGATCTCCCGGTCGAGGTGCTCGGCCCAATAACCATCCAGCCGACCGTTCAATTTGAGTATGATTCGATCGTCTTCCCGCTTTTTCTGTATATCCATGTAGGTATCGCCCTCCTAGTCCATTCCACTGAACACTATACTAGTTTTTGTTCCCCACCTTGTCAATAGAGAGAAGCCCCCCGGGAAAGTCTTCCCTCCTCAATTTCCCATACTTGTGTTATTGTAATCACAACCAATTTGTCTTGGATTAAGTCTTCGCTCGATGAATCAGGAAACAATTATGGAATTACTCTTACAGACAGTCGGAAAATGGGCCGTAGCCAGACCTTCCGGGCGACTAAGCGAATCATCCTCCCTCGATTTTGAAAAGGCCTGCCTGGAAAAGATACATGAAGGAAACCGATGGCTGGCCTTTGATCTATCCGAGGTCTCCTATATCAACAGCGCCGATTTACGGGTACTGATCTACTGCCAAAAACTGCTCAAGGAACAAGGGGGAGGGATCGCCATCCTTTCTCCCCAGTACAATGTCAAGGAAGCGATCGAGATCTCCGGATTACATCGGCTCTTTCCGATTCTCGCCGGAGAAGAAGATCTGCCCCAATAGCGCTACGACCAAGACAAAAAAGATGAACAGGCTCATCACTCGCTATTTTCGTCTCGATGTTCTGGGCTCGGATCCCAGGCGGGAAATCCTGGCCGGACTGACGACCTTCATAACCATGTCCTATATCATCATCGTCAATCCGAAGATTTTGGAAGCGGCCGGCATCCCTTTCGGGCCATCCATGGTTGCAACTATCCTCAGTGCCTTCTTCGGGACAATGCTGATGGGACTCTATGCCAATCGGCCCTTCGCCATCGCTCCCTACATGGGCGAGAATGCCTTTATCGCCTTCACTGTCGTCAAGGTCATGGGCTACAGTTGGCAGACGGCATTGGGTGCCATCTTTATCAGCGGAGTCCTCTTCACTTTACTGACCCTGCTGAAAGTGCGCAGCCGACTGGCTGAGGCCATCCCCGATTCGCTCAAGATTAGCTTCTCGGTCGGCATCGGCCTTTTCCTGGCCTTTATCGGAATGAATGAATGCGGTCTGGTGCAACTGGGTGTCGCCGGAGCTCCGGTCCATATCGGCAATCTGCGTCAGCCCACGGTTTTGCTGGCCATCTTCGGTTTTCTCTTGATCGGCTATCTCATGCTCCGCCGTATCCCTGCCGCCATGTTAATCGGCATCCTTCTGGTCACCCTCCTGGGATTTTCTTTCCGGTTCATCCCTTTGCCGGAAAAATGGGTGAGCATGCCGCCCGATTTTTCGGCTGTGTTTCTTCAACTGGACATAGCGGGAGCCTTGACCTGGGGCATGTTCTCCGTCGTTCTCACCGTCTTTGTCATGGCTTTTCTGGACACCATCGGGACTCTGCTGGCTCTAGGATATAAGGCCGAGCTCCTCGACGAAAAAGGCAATCTCCCGGAATGTGAAAAACCGATGCTGTGCGACGCCCTGGCCACTACCCTGGCCGCTCTTCTGGGAACCACGACGACCGGGGCCTACGTCGAATCGGCCACTGGGATTGCCGTCGGAGGAAAATCGGGATTGACCGCTGTGGTTACGGCGCTATTGTTCCTCTCCGCCCTTTTCCTGGCCCCTTTTCTCACGATCGTTCCGGCCTTTGCCTATGCGCCCTGCCTCATCATTGTCGGGGTTCTGATGCTCGCCCCTATCGGCAAACTGCGCTTCGACGATTTGTCGGAAGCGATTCCGGCCTTCCTGACGATCACCCTGATGAGCTTTACCTGCAATATCGGTATCGGCATGACGGCGGGCTTTGTCACCTACCCGTTGTTTAAAATCCTCGCCGGACGTGCCTCCGAGGTGAAGCCCGGTCTTTGGGTTCTCGCCCTGCTGTCGCTGCTCTTTTTCCTCTTTTACCGCTACTGACGCACTTCAGACCCCCAGAAACTCGCGCAGACGTTGAGTCAGCAGGCGGTTGCTATCGCCGGTTGGGATGGTCTTGACCGAGGTGTCGGCGGAGGAGGAGCGATCTTCCCAGAGGACTAGCTCTCCCGGCCGGCATCCGATCAGGGAAACGATTTCCGGAATCAGCGTCGCCGACAGGTAGGACTTGGATAGGAATTCTCCTTTGGTGAGATAGACGTCGATCTCCTGAAAGTAGAGGCCGCCAATCCGGCTGGAATGGGGAATCGCCAGAACGGCATCCACTCCCGGAAGCTTATCGGCCATCCGGTTCCAGGAGATCGAACGGAAGAGGGAGTCGATCTTTTCCCAAATCGATTCGGTCGGAGAATCGATCAGGAAGAAAAGGGAAAAATACTGCGATTGCTGCTTGCCCGCCTTCGGCTTGGAGATCTTGCACAGACCCGAAGCAGGTTCGATACCGGTTAAAGGCAATTGGAAATCGATAAAAGCGAAGATCTCCTCCTTTTGAAACAGTTCCAACAACTGCTGATCCAGATCGAGCATTTCTATCTCCTTTTTCCGGCAGGATTTCCTGTGGGTTAACGTTGTGTCTGTATTTTACCGGTCATGGGAACGAAGCGAACGGGCAATACGTCCTTTTTGTGTATACCGTCGGGTCTCTTCTCCAGCAGTATCAGGTCCTGCACCATTCCGCCCACCGGTATGATCATGCGTCCGCCCATGGCCAACTGCTGGACAAGAGGCTGGGGAATGGATTCGGGTGCCGCTGTCACGATCACGGCATCGAAGGGAGCCTGTTCCGGCCATCCGCCATACCCGTCACCCGCTCTTACATGTACATTGTCATAACCCAGGGAAGCCAGTCTCGTTTCCGCCTCCTTGGCCAGCGGTTCGACAATTTCAATGGTATAGACCATGGCTCCCATTTCCGCCAGAATCGCCGCCTGATACCCCGAACCGGTACCGATTTCCAGTACCTTTTCTCCCTCTTTCAGATGCAGGGCCTGGGTCATGAAGGCAACGATGTAAGGTTGAGAGATAGTTTGTCCGAAGCCGATGGGCAAAGGATGGTCCGCATAGGCCTCCTCTCTCAAGTCTGCCGGAACAAAAAGGTGTCTCTGGACCCGGCGCATGGCATCGAGGACACGCCCCTGGTTGATATCGCGGCCGGCCAGCTGTTTCTCCACCATGTACTGCCGCTGGAGAAAATATTCGTCACGGTTACCGTTCATGATTCCGGTGTGATCCGAAGAGAGGTTGCGCTGCGACTGGCAAGCCGCGGAAAAAAGAAGATTCCCCAGCAGACCTGCCGACAGCAAAACTTTCCATCCCGACTTCATACCTGTAACACGTATATAGGAAAATTCGATTCTTCCATCGTGCGTCCGACTCGCGTCATTCTATTCCCTGAATTTTGTCGGCGGATTGCCGGCATGCATGGATTTCCTATACGGTCATCCTCTTCCCGCAGGACGTACCCCGAGCCCTGCCGCCGTGGGAAGGATCCATTTGGCATCCTTAAGGATCAACCCGGCGTATGGATCTGCGGCAATCAACAGATTACCGTCCAGATCCAGCCAATCGGCCATAGGGGCCAGATGTGCAGCCGCGGCGATGGCCACGGAACTTTCGATCATGCACCCCAGCATGACCTTCAAGCCCAGAGACTGGGCCAGCTGGATCATCCGCAGCGCCTCCTGCGGGCCGCCGCTCTTCATCAGCTTGATGTTGATCCCGTGAAAGGCTTCCGCCAGTCGGGGGATATCGCCGGCCCGCTTGACGCTCTCATCGGCCACCAGGGGCAGACTCACCCTCTCCCGCAGCCAGCGCATATCCTCCAGATTGGCGGCAGGCATGGGCTGTTCGACGAACTCCACTCCCTGCCCCGTCAGCCACTGTATATTCTCCAGCGCCTGTTCTTTGCTTTTCCATCCCTCGTTGGCATCCACCCGCAGAGGCTTCTGCGTGACCTTGCGTATGGCTTCCACGTTGCGCCGGTCCTCCGCCGTTCCCACCTTGATTTTCAACACGGGAAAGGCCTCGGCCTCCTTCACCTTCTGCTGCATGATCTCAGGCGTATCGATTCCGATGGTAAAGGTGGTCACCGGAACCTTGGATCGATCCAATCCCCACAAGCGATACAAGGGGACACCCAGTTTTTTACCCACCCAATCCATAACGGCGATGTCCAACGCCGCCTTGGCGGCCGTCTGTCCTTCCGCTAGAAGAGCGATCTGCTGCTGCAGGTCCCTGTATTTCCATAGGTCGGCACTTTCCACCACCGGTCGGGCCTTTTCCAGGAAATCGATCGTCGATTGAGGAGTCTCGGTGTAGCGCACATTCGGCGCCGCCTCTCCGATCCCCTCCACCCCGTCGGCGGAAAGGGTCACCCAGATGTTCTCCTTGTAGGTACTGGTATTGCGGGAAAGGGTCCAGGCGTGCTTCAGATCCAGGCGTTTCATCTCGATCTTCATCCTGGGGCTTTTCGTCTGGGTTTTTTCCGCTGCAGCCGCTATATTACAATCAACTGCCGCCAGGGCCGGTCCCAGACAGGCAGCCGCCAGGAATTGCTTTCGATCCATCCTCATAGAAATCTCCTTGCCTTACGCAATGTGTTTTTCCTGTCGGCATCGAAATCGGCAGCTCCCTCGCGCAGACTGTTGATGCGCACCGAACCGGAGGAGTGAATGTATCTGCCTTCCCCCAGATACATTCCCACATGGGTGATTTCCTCCATGGATTTACCGAAAAAGAGCAGATCTCCCTTCTGCAGTTTGGTAAGACCGGCATCCAACTCCAGTTCCTTTCCGGCATTTCCCTGCATGTCTGCGTCCCTCGGCAGGATCACGTTGTGAAAGCGATAGACGGAAGAGGTGAATCCGGAACAATCCAAACCCTTGACGGAGGCCCCGCCCCACAGGTACGGAAATCCGAGCATCTCGCGCGCCGTTTTTTCCAAATCCTCCCCGGTCGGTTTGCGGGCGGACAGGGCGCTTTCCTCTATCAGGGCAATACGCTCCAGGAACCCCTTCCTGCCGTCCGGTGTTTCCACTTCGACCCAGGACTGCTTCTCTCCCAATCGTATCAGGCGCACTCCGCGTACGACATCCCCAACCACAGCCGAATCAACGGCCGGTTTTTCACGAATCGTGTCGAAGAGCCTTTCCAGTACGACCTTGGGCTTGGATCGCCAGGCTTCCAGCCAGGTTTTGTCTCCCCGGGAAAAGCACCCACCCGGCATCCAGCCCAGATAACCGTCCGGCATCTGCACATAAAACCAGCCCTCTTCTTTTCTGAGCAGCCGAAGTTCCATTCCCATGAGACCCTGATTGATCAGCTCCGAGCCGTAACGGGCTTGCCGGTATTGACTGGCAACGCTGTTACGTATCACTCCGAACGTCTCCGGTCCGAAATCCGGCCCGGGCAGAACGGTTATTTTGTCATCGATCTGGTGGTGAGGAAATTCTTTTTTATAAAGGGCGATCAACTCTTCCTTGGCGGCAGGGTCGCTTACCTCTCCCATCAGGTGGATCTGCGACTCCATCTCCCTGAACCCGACCTCAAAGACGGCTGTCCTTTTATTGACCCGATGCTTTTTCCGGACCTCCTGGATGATATCGCGGGTACTCACCGGTTTATACTCCTTGTTCAGCTCACAACCAGGCAGCCAAATGCCAATCAGCATGACTAGCATGGCCAATCTGAAAAAACGCATGGTCTTATACCTCGTATGTTCCTAGATCCCTAGAAGTTGTTTCTGTGGTCTATTCTTCGCTCGGATGATCGCCGGTATCGTCACACAGATCTGCGGGAAAATCCGATTGCAGACGACCGGGATGCATCGACTCCACTCCCTTTTCCTGAACGTAGGTTCGGCCGGCCAGATACGCCTGGCGGTTGAGAGCTTCATACTGCCGCGGAAAACGCCGCAACATCACCCTTTCCAGGGCTTCGGGGTCAATGAAATCCAGTATCTCCGCCATCACTCCGAGAGCCACGGCGTTGATGGATGTTTGCCGGCCGGTCACCTTCTGTACGATATCGGCCATCGGAACGCATAGAAGATTGTCGGTCTGTAATCCCCATCCGGGAGCATAAGCGCTGGTCTCTACCAGAATGATCCCTTCCGGTTTGGTATCGTTGCCGAACTTGCGAAAGGATTCCGGATTGATGGCCAGCAGAAAATCGGGACAAATGGCCTTCGGGTAATGAATGTCGGTATCGCTGACGACGACTTCCGACTTGCTGGCCCCGCCCCGTGCTTCCGGTCCATAAGCCTGCGTCATCACCGCATACAGGTTTTGTTCCAGGGCCAGAGATTCGGCGAGAACCAGGCCGGCCAAACCCAAGCCTTGACCGCCGCTGCCGCTCAGACGTATTTCATACCGTTCCATTATTGCGCCCTCCCGGAAACCCTGTCCGTCAGTTTCTGATATTCCTCGGTATATTCCGATCTGGATACGTGGTGCAGCACCCCGGTGGGAAATTTACCGGCTTGTTCCTCCGGGGTCATTTTCTGGAATCTCTCCAGAGAAACGGCATTCTCCTTCTGCCACTCCAGAGCGGCTGCCGGGGATTTCTGGTTGTTCTTGCGCCCGTAATAAACCGGACATTGAGTCACGACTTCGATGATGGAAAAACCTTTATTGTTGATACCGCCGAGGATCAATTTATCAAGGGCGTATGCGTGGTAGACGGTACCTCGGGCAACATAGGAAGCCCCAGCCCCGATGGCCAGGCGACAAATGTCGAAGGAGGGTTCGATATTGCCCGCAGGCGCGGTAGAGGCAAAGGCGCCGTGAGGTGTTGTCGGAGAAAACTGGCCGCCGGTCATTCCATAAATCGTGTTGTTGAAGAGAACCAGGGTGAGGTCGATATTCCGCCGGCAGGCGTGAATGAAATGATTCCCTCCGATGGCCAGGGCGTCGCCGTCACCGGAAATGACCAGTACCGCGAGTTCCGGGCGGGCGAATTTCAGACCGGTGGCAAAGCAGAGAGCGCGTCCATGTGTGGTATGCAGCGTATTGAAGTCGAGATAGCCGGTGGTGCGGCTGGAACATCCGATGCCGGACACCAGACAAACTTTGTTCGGCTCCAGTCCGGAGCCGGCTATACTGCGAATCAGGGATTTCATGATGACGCCGTTGCCGCACCCGGGACACCATATATGTGGGATATAACGGTTACGAAGGAATTTGGAATAATCGAAGGAAACCGGAGCGGTCATGATTTCCTTGCCTGTTGTCGTGTTCATATTCGGTCACAGCCTTTCCAAAATCTGCGAAGGATTAATCGGTTCTCCATCCGAACGCTGCACGCCCAGCACCTCCTGTTGGGAGGTGGCCAGACGCTGGATCTCCAGGATCAGTTGCCCGAGATTCATCTCCGCTACAAGGATTCGTTTGGCCCGGACGGCAATCTTCCGGAAGGTCGCTTCCGGAAAAGGCCACAAAGTGATGGGACGGAAGAGCCCCACTTTCAGACCGCGCTGACGGGCGCTGCGCAGCGCACCCAGCGCCGATCGGGCCGTGGAGCCGAAGGCGACCAGCAGAATTTCGGCATCTTCCGTTTCCACCGCCTCATAATCCTCCAGTTCCTCGGCAAACTTCTCGACCTTGTCCATCAGCCGATGGTGCAACTTGGCCCTTATCTTGGGATCATTGGTAGGAAAACCGTCTTCCCCATGGTCCAGTCCGGTCACATGGTATCGATATCCCGTCCCAAAAGGAGCCAGCTGCGGAATCAGTCGATTATCCACGGCATAAGGCAGATAGTTCTCGGCAACCGGGGGTGGGGCATTGCGGTCCACGATCTCAAGTTCTGTCGGATCGGGCACCCAGACTTTTTCCCGCATATGACCATTGATCTCATCGAGAAGCAGTTGTACCGGAGTTCGGAACCGTTCCGCCAGATTGAAGGCACGAACGGTCTTGCGATAGATCTCGCCGACCGATCCCGGGGTAAGGGCTATCACCGGATGATCCCCGTGCGTTCCCCAGCGGGCCTGCTGGATATCGCTCTGCCCAGGAGATGTAGGCGCGCCGGTGGAGGGTCCGCCGCGCATGACGTTGACGATCACGCAAGGAACCTCCGCCATACAGGCATATCCCAGATTTTCCTGCTTGAGCGAAACTCCCGGTCCGCTGGTGGCGGTGAGAGATTTCAACCCTCCCAGCGAGGCCCCGATCACTGCCCCCATGGCGGCAATCTCGTCCTCCATCTGGATAAATCGACCCCCGTGTCTGGGCAGCATAGAAGATAGATATTCGGCAATCTCCGAGGACGGGGAAATCGGGTATCCGGCAAAAAAACGACACCCGGCGGCAATCGCCGCCAGGGCACAGGCTTCGTTACCCTGTAAGAATCGCCACTCACCCTTTGATTTTGCCTCCTGTTTTCCCTGGACAGGAGGCGCAGCTGATTGAGCCACACCCATGAATTTTTTACCTCCGCTGATTCTT
>CAZTVS010000036.1:31253-42926 GCA_964617125.1 uncultured Acidobacteriota bacterium | reverse complement strand
GTAGGGGCAACCCTTGCGGTTGCCCCTGCCGGGTTGACGGAGTGTATCACGGGCGACCGCGAGGATGGGGGCTCCCTTTGGGCACGGCACGCCGTGCCCCTACTCTAAATTTTCAGGCACATCGTGGGCGACCGCGAGGGTCGCCCCTACTTCCGGAAGACGATCAGCCGTTCCAGGGAGACATCCGCTTTTCGACTGGACCGGTACGGCTCACCGCACACCACAACCCGCAAAGAATGGGAACCCGATCTCAGACCGAACTTGTGCCAGAGGGCTTCGCGATGTTTGTCCGCGTCTTCGTCGGAACAGACATCGACCGTTGCCTTCTTTTTGCCGTCGAGGTAAATGTCCGCCTTGCCGCCTTCCGATAAATAGGGACCCACCACGATCACTCCGGTACCTTCGAATTCAATCATGGCTTCGGCGCCCCTGGCCGATGCGGTGCGCACGCCATTCTCCTTGGCATCACCCGGCGCACTCCATTCTCCTTCCCAATGCCAACGATCCTGATCGATAGAGATCGATTCCACGGGGGCACCGTAGTCGTCCCATATCTCCAGGCCGGGGGCTTTCGGTTTTTGCACGGAAATCAGCAGGTCGCCGTAATCCTCCCGTCCGCCGTTTTTCAAAATCAAGGCTACAGCGTATTTGTGACTGGCATCGACGATGGTTTTGAAGGTGTGATCGGTATAATCGAATTTTTTGTCTTCGATCTCGGCGATCCCTTTTTTCCAGTAATTCGGTATGGCCCGGTACCCCATCATGACCCCAAGAATACCTGCGGCCGAGGAAGGATTGCAGTCGGAATCCTGACCGGAACGGGTAGCGATTTCCATGGTACGTTCCAGATCCCCTTTTCCATACAGCAGGCCCAGGACGATATAGGCACCGTTGATCTTGGCGTCGATATTGAAAGGATGCATGGCCCCGGAGGGGCAGGGGTCCCGCTGGTCCCATTTGGTCTGTACCATCTGCCAGACCTTTTTCCAGTCGTCAGGATACTGGGTGTATCCGACCAGTACATCCATGATGGTTTGAGCGTAGGGACTGTTGCTGGGAATACAGGCCAGTCCGTTTTCCACGACCCGCCGCACGTCGGATTCCACAAAAGCGGCGCTGTACATCCCGGCGACAAACAAGCCACCGTAGAGTCCGTCCCCATAATTCATGACGCGGCCCACCCGATCGGCGATGCCGTTGGAAGCCAGATACAGACCGGGGGTTAAAAGACCGATGAAATCCGCTTCGATCTGGAAATCGATATCGTTGGCGTGTACGTTGTATTCCGGCATGCCGCTCAAACCGGCAGGCAAACCTCTCCGCAATGCCCTTCGGGCAGCCAGGTTGGCATGCCACAGGGCATAACGCGAATCCCGGAAAAAGGTCCCGAAATCTTCCGTCGAGGACTTCCGACCTTTCTTTTCCAGGGTCTGCATCAGGGTCATGTTGACATAGAGATCGTCCTGGCGCAGGGAATTGTGAACCCGGTCCGGAGTCCATTCAGGCAGATCCCCTTCCCATATCTTGCCAAGCGATTTGAATTCCGTAGGAGCGCCATAGCTCACCCCGATCATCTTGCCGGCCCATCCGCCGGCAATTTTATTATGCAGCTCTTCAGTCGATATGCGGTGCATACGGTTGGCGGAGGCCATGGTCCCAAGGGTAAACAGAAGACACAGAGATCCCGCCAGCATCAGATGTTTGCGTAGAGAGGATTTCATAGGAGCTCCTTCGTTTGATTCGTTCCTGCACCCTAAGGTTTCGGAGCAGCCTTCGGGGGGGCAGGGATTGTCGTCGTGGTTGTGGGTACCGCTAAAGTCTTTCCTACGGTAGTCGTGGTTGTGGACAGGGTTTTTTCCAATTGCGCCGCACCGGTTTCGGCCTTTTTCGGCAGGGTGGTCGAAACGGTATGGAAGAGGGCCCGAATGGAAGAAGGCGCATTCTGGTCGGCCGGCTTTTCCGCATTTTCCGGCACCGGCCTGGCGGGAGTATCCACCGTCGCATCCGCCTTCTTTTGTTCCACTTTTTGGTTCTTTTTCAGTTCTTCCAGTTTCTGTTTCGTTTCTTTTTCCTGCTGTTCCCGTAACAGTTTTTCTTCTCTTTCCTTCTCCTGGCGGATCTTCTCGGCGGCCTTGCGCGCCTCTTCTTCCGCCTCGGCTTTCTTCTTCGCTTCTTTCTCTTCCGCATCCTTCAGGCGTTCGGCATCTCTTTTGGCATCCCGCTCCGCGTCTTTTTCGCGAATCTCTTCCGCTTCGATCCGGTTCTTTTCGAAGGTGCGTTGCTTGTTGCGAATCAGATTTCTCAAGTCCTTATAGCGGCCCTCGAGATCCAGGGTTACTTCCTGGTGGGCAGTCGGATCTTTGATCACCTTGGGTTCGATGATCACCACGATTTCCGTCCGGTTGGTAGTCCGGCCCGAGGACCCGAAAAGCCTGCCCAGGATGGGGATATCCCCCAAAATGGGTACGGTGGCCCGGGTAGAGGACAGGCTGTCGCGCATCACACCGGCAATCACCACCCCGTCCCCGTCGCGAACGATCAAAGAGGTCTGCACCGAACTCTTATTGATCTTGGGCGTCAGGTCGGATCCGCCGGTCACCTGGCTCACCTCCTGAGCGATCTCCATGGTGACCATTCCCGAAGCCGTTATGCGGGGGCTGACCGCCAGGATCACACCCGTGGGGCGGTACTGGATCTGATTGTAATAGGAATTTGTATTGACGACATTCAATGCGCTGCTGTAGGTGGAGGTGGAGATGGGCACCTCGTCGCCCACTTCGATCTTGGCCTGCTGTCCGTCCAGAGCCAGGACGGACGGGGCTTCCAGCACCTTCAGGTTCGTCTTGGTACGCAGGG
Source organism: uncultured Acidobacteriota bacterium (assembly GCA_964617125.1). Lineage (GTDB taxonomy): Bacteria > Acidobacteriota > UBA6911 > CAINFC01 > CAINFC01 > CAZTVS01. The sequence goes on along the minus strand of CAZTVS010000036.1, from coordinate 40,070 downwards.
CGGTCAGCCCGACGGCTATCTGTTTGGCGTTCATCACCTGCCAGACACTGCCGCCCAGAAATTGTCCTGCCTTGGAGGCGCCGATGGAGGCATCGGTGGTCCGCTTGGTGCGCACACTCGTGGTGGTATCGTCGTCGGTGGTGGTCACCCCGCCCAGTTTCTCGAAATACCACTGCACGCCCATGGAAAGTTCGTTCGTCAAGGTGACCATAAAGATTTTCGCTTCAATCAGGACCTGCCGCGGCAATACATCCAACAGCTTAACGGTTTGCAGCAGATATTCATAATCGGGTTGGGTGGCATAGATCACCAGAGAATTGTTCAGGTCATCCACTACAATGCGCATATTCCCGCTCGAACCGCTGATCATACCGGATTCGATGTTCAAGGAACCCGACAGTTGCGGCCCCAGCTGCTGTCCCTGCAATTGGATATTGGAGCCCAGGCCGCCGCTGCCGCCGCTGCCGAAGGCGGAATTGCCGCCGCTAAGCCCGCCCGACGTTCTACTCCCGCCTCCCCCTCCTCCCAGGGTCGATTGGCGACCCTGATTCTGCCTGCTCCCGGAGGTCGATCCGCTGCCGCCTCCTTCGGAATACAGCTGCGACAGGATGGAGGCGATGTTGTTGGCTGTGGAATTCTGGACCGGATAGACAAATATCTGCTGACTGCGTCCCTGAGGACTGTCCAGACGATCGATCCAGTTCTGTATCTTTTCCATAGCCCGGGAGGAGTTGGCGACGATGAAAATGCTGTTCAATCGTTCCACCGGGATGATGTTGATCCCGCTGTTCAGATCTTTGGCCCCGCTGGCCACCACCTTGGCCAGATCTTCGGCAACTTCCTTGACACTATAATATTTGATTTTAATCAGCTGTACAAATGTCCGGTCGAATACCCGCCCGTCCAGGGCGTTGATGATCTGGCGGATTCGCTGCACATTGTCCTTGAAATCGGTAATGATCAGGAGATTGGCCTTGGCGTAAGTGACTATGTTGCCGCCGGCCGAGAGGAAAGGTCCGATGATCTGAACCAGGTCGGCTACCGGTACGAATTCCAGAGGGATGATATGGGTGGCCAGCTCACGGCCGGCCGAGGCATCCGCCCCTTTGACGGAAGGCAGCGGGGGAACGGGCAGATTGACCGGTACCGGCGCCGATCCCGCCGTAGTGGCGGTAGCGGAAAAAGGGGTCTTGGTCTGAGGAGCGGCTTTGGTGGTGCCGGCAGGAGGTGCTGCGGCTCCCGTTTTGGCAGCATCTCCGGGCGCCGGTTTCACCGACGGGCTCGAACCGGGTTTACCGGTGTCGGGCTTGTCGGAATCGGATTTGTCAGGGCCCGGCTCCTTGACGAACTCGCTGTAATCGTATACCCCGATGGGGGCCTTGATGCCGCTGCTGATCGGCAGGATATGATAATGCGATCCCTGTTTGATGATGGCGGCGTTGTTCATGCGCAGAATCACCTCGAATACGGCCATCAAATCCTTTTTCAGAATCGGCTTGGCGGGATCGGTGCGGATGTTCACCTTCCCGACCACCTGGGGATCGATGATGCAGTTAATACCCAGAATATCCCTTACCTGCGGTATGAATTCGGCCAGACTGGCGTCCTCGAAATTCAGGACAATGGGTGCATCTCCGTCCGCCTGAGCAAGAAGAGGATTCGTTTCGGTCCCGATGAGGCAGGCGACTGCCAGCAGGAAGCTGAGACAGACAGCGATCTTTCTCGGCCCAAACATCGGGGGGAACATACGGGAGTTGTGGTTTTTCCTAGGCATCTTTTTCCTTATGATCGTTAAACATTTTACTTGGGTGATGAATCGGTAGGCCTAACGATATCTCCCCAGGGAGTTCGTATGACTCTTCGGCCCTGGCTGTCGATATACTCGCTACGCCGCATGGGAATATTCCGTCTGGTATTGGTGGCCGGATTCGCCGGCGCCGACTGATTTGGGGCAGCCATTCCGGTCGCCGGATCGACACCGGCTACGGCGGCGTTTGCCGGCGACATGGCCGCCGCCGGGTTGGCATTGGCCGCAGCGGGATCGCCCACCTGGATGATCTGACCCGGAACCATGGCAGGCATGGCCGGCGGAGGCGGTGCGGAGGCGGTGCGGGTGGCCGGATCGGCAAAGTTGATGAACTGATTGATCGATTGTCCATTGGAGGAGGTGAAAGTCAGTTCCACCTGTTTTTCCGAGATCTTGGTCACCTTATAGCCTTCGTACATATCACCCGCCTGCAGTGTCACCATGCTTCGCCGATTGGGAGCGGAGGGAGCGCGACGAACGACGGCCTGGGTGCGATCGCCGTTTTTGGCGACCCCGATCAAGACCGGTTTCGGATTCAATACCGGTGCCGTTTCCACCTCGGCCGCGGTTTCCGGGGCCGTCAGATTACGGCTGGCAAGAAACAGATTCTTCGTCGAAACATGGAGGTACGCTGGGGTATCCACCGGTTTCGGAGGCTGATAGGGGGAAAAGGCCTTCGCTTCCATTTCCGATGACTGGGAGACCTGTTCCGGGACAGAATGGTGCTCGGCGGTAAACTTCTGCATATCCAGTTTTACCAGTCGGGCCAACCAGACGCAGCCGGCCAGCAATAAAAGGTTTAAAATGACAAGTCTGGAATTCATGGAATCCTTTGGCGGATAGTTCAGGGATAAGCAGTTCCGGCGGCACGTCCCCCGGCCTTCCCTTTTGGCTTTTCTTTTATCTCCGGGCTCTTGATGATGGCCGAAACCTGCACCGTGGGTACCAGCTGAAAATTGTTCTTCTGCATGGCGTTGGAACGGAGAACAAACTCGGTAATATAGAGATGCTTGGGGTAATTGCGCAGGGCCACCAGAAAGGTTACCAGCTGCTCCGGAGTGCAGGTAGAGTCAATTTTCGTCGAGATCCTCTGATAATCCTCGTTCAGCCTCTTGGGCTCGTTTTGAAACTCTTTTCTGGCAACGGTAAAACCGCTGTCCGTGGCAATCTTCGAAAGGATGTCCTGAAGATTGGTTGAGGCCATGGAATTTTCCGGGATTTCCAAAAACAGGGGATCGAAAGAAGCGAATTTCTTCTTCATCTCCTCCAGCCTGGCCAGATACTTATCCTTGGCGGCCACCCGTGCCCGGTAACGGGATAAAAGCTCCCGTTTGGACTCCATGTCGGTGGAGATATCTTTCAGCCTCTCCACCAGTGGCAGTCCTCCATAGGTCACCAGCAAGGCCAGCAGACAAATCAGGCTTCCGAAGATGACAAACTTTTTGTCCCGTGGCGTCAGTTGCATCCTTTGGCCTCCAATCTCGCTTTGATATAAAACCTCTCCTTCTTGGTGGTCGGGTCGGTGGTAACCGCCGATTGATGCATAACCGATTTCAGGTAGGAAGATTTGGACAGCAGGCTGGGGACCTGATTGGCGGAAGACGACAAGCCCTGAATGGTCAGGTCCATTCCGCGGGTATTGATATCCGTCTCCCGGCTGCTGAGAAAATTATAATAGGTATCGTCCGGCAGCAGGGTGGTCATTTCCGACAGGGCCTCCAGCACCCCGTCTCTGGCGCAAAAAGTCTTTTCCAGGTATTTGATTTTGACCTCCAGCTGCTGCATCTCCCGGCGAATGGCCTCCACTTCTTCCACCTGAGGTTTCAGGTCGGCGATCTCTTTTTCCAGGTCCTTGGAATAAAAATAGGTCTGCACCAGGTCCCGGCCGAAATAGGCGGCCGTCAGCAGAAGCAGAAAGGTAAGAAGCACATACGTAGGAACCATGGCATACGGACTTTTCCGTATACGCCTCTCCTCCGGCAGCAGGTTCAGGCCGGGGACCGATGTCCCCTGGAACACGTCCAGGGCCAGACCCATGGGTGTCGCCAGGTCCGGCAGTTCGGAAGCCATGGAGAGCGGCGAACTCAATTTCATATGGGAAGTCAACAGGCCCACATCCGGGATTTCCGAGGCGATCTCTCTTCTTCTCCCTTCGGAGTTGATCCCCGAATAATAAATACCTTCCACGGCATCGGCCTGCAGGCGGGCGGAAGAGAGACCTTGCTCCAGGGTGACGGTGACCTGGGGCGCGGTAAAAGGTTCCTCGCCGTTGAGAGGAAGGACGCCGCTGTAGACCGGTAATTTGCCCTGAAGCCCGATGACCTCCACCTCTTTTTCACCGAAATGGTATAGAAAATAGGGTTCCTTCTTGAACCGTTCCCTGCCCTGGATAAAAAGCCGCCAGAGGGCGAAGGTGGACACCTGAATGCTGCGAAACGAAATCTGAACATCGCGGAACAGGGCGAGGTATTCGTCGAGAACCGATTTTCTTACCAGGGCCAGAAGGACGCTGATTTTGGAGGTCCCCTCTCCTCCGACGGTCTCTCCGACGACGCAGAAATCGTAATAGAAACCATTGTCTTCCGAGGGCTCGTAGTTATCCACCTGAAACTTCATGACTTGCGGCAGGTTGGCCTTGACTTCCACCGGCAGGCTCAAGAACCGTATCATGACCTGATCCCGGGGAAGTCCGAGGATGACACATTCCTTGGGGATGTGCTTCTCGCGCAGAAAAGAATAGATCTGACGTTTCAGCTCCGGAACGGATAACTGTCTGAAATTGGGAATACGGCGGAAACCGGAGACGGCAATGCTTTTGAATCCCTTCTTCAGGGAGGCCAGAAGCAGATGCTCGCCTCGAATTTCCAGTCCGGCGGCAGAGGTCCAAGTCGTGATCATAGCAAAAACCTAATTCGTAATTTCATCGTTCCCTATCATCCCTGATGAAGCCGCAAAAAAGCAGGAGGTTTGTAGTTCCGCGTTTACGCGGCATCCCGTGGATCCATGAAAGCCTGTATTTACGCGGTACCGCCTAAAGGCGGAACTACAAACACGATCCGTTTTTCTATCATTATTGATTTTTTGCGACTTCATCATCCTTATAAGATGCAAAACCTTGGAAAAAGACGACTCTCCGTTGTCGGAGGCCTGCATCTGTTTCGTTTATTCGCTCAGCGGGTCATTTCGTTCCAATAAACCGTCCGGTATCCGTTCACCTCCTGCTGGTCGATGACGATCACCGCGCGGATCGTATTCTTGATCCGACTGCCGAAGATTTCGGCCGTCGATTCCAGACTGAAACAATTCGATTTTCTGCCGACAACCAGCCACTGGGCCGCTCGGCCCAGACTGGCGGCCGTCATCTGGGTCACCTCCAGCATGGAGGTGAAGGGCTTCACCAGTCGCCGCTCATAAATCGTTCGGGCGAATTCCGGTTCCAGATCGGGCACGGCCAGCAAAACCGGAAGAGGGGCCGAATTAAGATTGATCTGAATGGAGAAGGTGTATACGGTCACGAAGTTTACCAATCCGAACCGCTCCTGGACATTTCCCTGTTCATCCTTGGTCTTGACGCCATAGAAGATTTCCGGCGTCATCCCCCTGACCAGCAGCAGCTCCTCCACGGAATCGAAGGGCCCGTTCTTCGGGCGATAGGGCGGATCCAGCTTCATATAATAATCTTCTTCCGCCCCGCTCAATCGATGATTTTTATCTCCATCCACCCAGTCCAGAATCGAATCCGTAATGATGTCCGCCTGCTGCTTTTCCACACCTATGGCTGCCATCAGGCGGCGCAGCACATCTTCGGTGGTGAAATTGACATTGATCTTGCCGTTTTCATCCATGATCCGGGTGTTCACCCGGCCCTGGTTGTAATCGATGCCGATAGTTCCCAGGTCCAGATCGTCCGGAGGAATCAAGGCCGTATCGGCCGACTGGATCACCGGAGGCATGGCGTTGCGGCGCATGAGGCGGAAAATACTCTCCGCCATCCCCGTATGCGCCAGATAATGCGCCACCAGCTTGTCCCGGGTATTGCGGGCGGCGTTGAATTCGATACGAATCCCTTTGGTGAAGGAGAGCGTCATCAGCGAAACGATCGCCAGAATCCATAAAAGTACGATCAGAACCACTCCCCTCTCGGCAGGCGAAGGGCGGCCTTTTCCGCCGCAAAGACCGGCAAGATCCTCCGGCATGGAAGGAACACTCGCAGCATCCCTCCCCGGTTCGATCGCTATGGTAATCTTGTCTTTCATCCTCTTCGCCTGCTCACTCTGCGACAATTCCGTTATCGACTTCAGTTCCTAAACAGGTTTGGATTGCCGATCGATCCCCGTCCGCGGAAGGGTTGCGAAAAGATCGGCACAATCAGCCGATGTTTTTTCCCCATTTTTCCGACATCCTCCAGGAAAAGCAGATCCAGGGCAACGGCGGCAGGCAGGGATTGCATACGTTCGCTGCTCCACTCGCTCTGCCAGGCGGTTTTTTTATTCAGGGGATTGACTTCGAGATACTCGAATTTGACCTCCTGCAGGTGTTCGAACACCACGACCTCCTGTCCCTGAGGTACCACTCGCTCGGAAGCGACCAGCATGGCGCGGTTGAGGTAGAGGGTCTCCGCCTCCACCAGCTGCATGCCTTCTCCTCCCTCAGGCATGGGACGGACGAAATAGTAAATCACATTCAAGCCGGCATTTTCCTGGAGACGAAGGGGGTACACACTGAGGAAACGCACCTCTGTCGCATTTCCTAAAAACACCGGCGTATTCAGGGGAGCACCGGTCTGCATGTTCTGCAATGCCTGCTGCAGGTTGGGATCGGTTTGCTCTCCCATGCCGGGCAGGACGGGCTGGTTCCTGACATCCAAGGCATAGGCGCAGCCGAACTGTTTGCGGAACAACTGCGTCATGATGCGAAACCTCTGGGAACCCTCGATGGCCAGATCTCCCCGCTCCCAAAACCTGACGCTCATGCGAAAAGCGCCGAACATCATGGCCGCCATGGCCGATAGGATCGTCATGGTTACCAGCAGCTCCAGCAGGGTAAATCCCCGTTGTCGCCGGATGTCGCTCCGGATGGAAGAGAATGTGTTCATCGAAAAAATCATCCTAGTCGTCTCGTCTGATTTGTTCCCATGGCGACCGTTTCCCGGCCCCAAAAGAGATCCCCTCCGGTCTTAGGGTTCGTTATAACCTCTCCGATACCCGCCCGATCTCGACCCCCCGCCCACCCAGCTGCGACTGGGACCGAAGACTCCGGAGCCATCGTTGGACTGTCCGGGAGTCAAGCCGCCGGCGGCCCCATCCGCACCCACCAGAGTCTGTTGCGGATTGACGATCTTGGCGGACTGGATAAAAAAGTGATGATCCTTGCCTCGATATCTCCAGCGGATCTCCACCTGCAAATTTAAAAGGCGCAGGGGAAAGAGCTGTGACTGGTCCTGCCCCACCGCCAGCTGGGCCTGCCATTGCGGATCGGGGGGCATGACCTTCTCGGCGCAGGTGGCAAACCACTGAAAACCGTCCTCAAAAGAGCCGTTCATGGAAAAGCCGGGCTCCACGATCGGATTCACCAGCAACTCGTTCATGATGTTCTGGGCATAGTTTCCGGCCAGAAAGTACTGGTTGATACGTGAAATATTGGTAAAACTGCCGGCCACCAGCTGGATGGTTACGGTCACCGATACCGCCAGAATGGCGAGAGCGACAACCACCTCCAGCAGGGTAAATCCCGCCGAAGACCCAGAGCGAATCCTCCTCCCGTTCGATTTGCTGTACCCGGAAGCTTCAGGAACGGCCATGGTTTTTCTCCTTCACTTCCCTGGCAATTCCGGTGATCGGATCGGTGTGCAGGGTAATCCGCTGGGTGCCGTCCTTGACCTGCAATATCACCTCCGCTTCGGTGGCGTTCCCATCGGGGTAGAAGAGTATGTCCATCTGGTCTCCCTCCTGAGCTTCCATCCCGGCGATGCGCACCGATTCCACCTTGAGCAGTTCCTGATCCAATGCGTATTCCTTCAGGGAACCGCCGAAGCTATCGCAAAGATGGATCTTTTGCTCGATGAAATCGAAGCGTACGACAAAGATGGATTGTTCCCGGATGGCATCTTCGCGGGCCAGGCGCATGATATTGATGATATCTCTCGATGTCGAACGGATTTTCACTCCCATGGTACCCCGGCTCATGTTGGGTATGATCAGGCCGGCAAGGAGGCCGATAAGTATGATGACTACCAGCACCTCCATCAGGGCGAATCCGTCACGATTTTTCGGCGATACCGGCAACATCCGTCCGACCTCTACCTGGCGCTCAGATTCCAGTTGGTAACATCGGCGTTATCCCCTTCACCGCCCTCCTGTCCGTCGGCCCCCAGGGAATACAAATCATAATCGCCGTGCTGTCCCGGACAGCGATAGACATATTCCCGGCTCCAGGGATCCTTGGGGACCGCACCCTTCTTCAGATACGGACCTTTCCATTGATCTCCGCCGGGATTGGCGATCAGGGCCTGCAGCCCTTCATTCCCCTGGGGGAAATGACCGACATCGAAGCTGAAAAGTTCCAGGGCCTGTTCGATCTCGGCGATCTGGACCTTGGCAATCTCCCGCTTGGCTCCCTTCATGCGATCCATGACCTTGGGGCCCACGATCGTCGCCAGAAGACCGAGGATGACGAGAACGACAATCAGTTCGATGAGAGAAAAACCGGCCTGTTTGTTCCGCCGTTTATGCTCTTCTCTGTTTCTGTACATAACTCTCCGCTCCTTTGCACTTAAGACACCCCGGTAAAAAGTCACTTTATAGAAATAATCATCAGCCTTTGTAGGGGCACGGCACGCCGTGCCCCTACGAAAGCAATGGCAAGTTTTATGTATTTCGACTTTTTATCAGACTATCACCTTAAAATGGCACGTCATTGATGCTGAAAATAGACCACAACATGGAAACCACCATGGTTCCGATTACGATCCCCATGACCAGAATCATCAGCGGTTCGAACAGGGAAATCAA
>CAZTVS010000036.1:0-31153 GCA_964617125.1 uncultured Acidobacteriota bacterium | reverse complement strand
CCCACCAGAGGGATCGTCAGAATTCTTGTATCCCAGGCAAGACGCCCCTTCTCGGTCCCCAGCCAGCGGCGAAAATAGAGATACCCCGCGGCCAATCCGGCCAGAACCGCCCACCAGTAGTTGGTGAAGAAATCGCTGATGGCCATCATAATCCGCATCGGCAGCGGTATGGCCACGCCTACATCGGAAAAAACCTTGGCAAATTCCGGAATCACGAAGATCACCAGAACACATACCGAACCGACACCGACCATTCCGAGCAAGGCCGGATAGATCAGCGCCGAACCGATATGGTTGCGCAGCTCCTCGGAAGCCTTGAGAAATTCCATGACACGTTCGATGACTTGCGTCAACGCGCCGCTGGCTTCGCCGGCCTTTACCATATTGGAATAAAGCTTGGGGAAAATCCGAGGGTGTTCGGCCATGGCCTCGGCCATGGATTTCCCGCCTTTGATGTCGTTCAGGACCTTCTGCACGGTTTCCCGGAAGAGGGCATTTTCGGACAACTCGGACAGGATGGCCAGACTCCTGTCCAGAGGCATACCCGATTTGAGTAGCGTCGTCAGTTCCTGGCTGAAAAGCAGCAGATCCCGGGTCGAGACACGCTGCACATTCCACGGCATCTGAAAGCTCATGGAAAAGATCGATTTCTTGTCCTCGGAGGAACCCACGCGAATCGGCAGGTAGCCCATGTCGCGCAATTTGGCCAGTACCAGGGTTTCGTCTCCGGCATCCAGGAAGCCTTCGACGACCTTTCCATCCATGGAAGTCGCCTTGTAGTAGAAAGATGCCATTACGCCTCCTGGCTCACCCGCAAAACTTCCGAGATGCTGGTCACTCCCGACATCACCTTCAACCAGCCGTCCTGCCGCAGCGTCCGCATGCCATGCCGTATGGCAGCCTGCTTGATGGTGTTGGAGTCCGCTTTCTGGGTCGTCAAATCCCGCAATTCATCGTTCATCAACAGCAGTTCATAAATACCGATACGTCCCACATAGCCGGTTTCGCCGCAGCGGGCGCAACCCTGTCCCTCGAAAACCTGTAGCTCGCGGGCCTGCCGCGTCCCGGCCAGACCGAGTTCCTCCAGCATGGCGGTGTCGGGCGGGGCCGGTCTTTTACATTCCGGGCAGATCACCCGGACCAGGCGCTGAGCCAGGATGCCGATCACCGAGGAGGCGATCAGGTAATCTTCCGCACCCATATCGATCAGACGGGCAATCGTGCCGGCAGCGTCGTTGGTGTGAAGCGTGCTGAAAACCAGATGTCCGGTCAGAGCCGATCGTATGGCGATTTCCGCCGTTTCCAGGTCACGAATCTCTCCGATCATGATGACATCGGGATCCTGACGGACAATATGCCGCAAGCCGGCGGCAAATGTCAGCCCGATCTGCGGATTCACCTGCAGCTGATTGATCCCGTCCATCTGGTATTCCACCGGATCCTCGACAGTGATGATTTTCTTGTCCGGTTGGTTGATGCGATGGAGGGCGCTGTAGAGCGTCGTGGTTTTCCCGCTGCCCGTAGGCCCGGTGACCAGGAAGATGCCGTGGGGCCGGGAAATCAGATATTCCATGCTGTCGAGGGAATCCCTGGGGAAACCAAGACGGGTGATATCGTAGAGCGTGTTGTTGCTTTTATCCAGGATGCGCATGACCACGCTCTCCCCGTACATGGTGGGCAGAGTCGATACGCGCAGATCCACCTCTTTTCCCAGCACCTTCAGTTTGATGCGGCCGTCCTGAGGGATACGCCGTTCGGCGATATTGAGCTTGGCCATGATTTTGATACGGGAGATCACGGCCGCCTTGAGCTTCTTCGGCGGACTTTCCACATCATGCAAAATACCGTCGATGCGATAGCGGACCTTTAAATCCTTCTCAAACGGTTCGATATGCACATCACTGGCCCGGCCTTCGATGGCACGGGAGATCAGCATGTTCACCAGCCGGATCACCGGCGCTTCGGAAGCCAGATCCTTCAGATGTTCCACATCCTCGATGTCGTCGGAAAGACTGTCGACATCCCCTTCCCCGATCCCCTCAATGATCCGGCCGAAGGAAGAGCTGGAGGACCCATAGAACTTTTCCACCAGATCGAGGACCTCATTTTCGGTGGCCATGAAGATTTTGATCTCCAGACCGGTGTATTGGCGGACGGCGTCCAGGGTACCGGCATCCAGTGGATCCGACATCACCACGGTGATCGTCTTCTCGTCGATGGAGATCGGAGCGAGTTTGCACTGTTTCAGAAACCGCAGGGAGAAGGTGTTCTCCACCGCCGGTACGGCCGGAAACTCCTCCGGTGTCATGACCGGAATCTCCAGCTGTTCACTGAGCGTAAGAAGCAGATCTCTTTCGGAGATATATCCCAGGTCGACCAGGATACGTCCGATCTTCTCCCGGGAAGTTTTCAGGGCCGTGACCGCCGTACGCAGCTCTTCCTCATCGATCAGCCCCTTCTCGACCAGCATCTGCCCGAGAAGCTTTCTCTTTTTTAATTCGGCAAGTTTAATACTCAATGATACGAATCCTCTTTTTAAACTCGGTCAATTCAATCTGCCTCAAGGCCTTAGCCATGAGGTCTTTCTTCAACACCCGCAGGATGATGGTCTTATTGCGATTTACCTGGGTGAAATTCGGGTCCACGATATAGGCGACGATAGAAACCGAATCTCCATCCTTCAACTGGTTGATCGTGTTGGCATAATCTGCCAGGATTCCCACCAGACGCTCTTTCATCTCTACGATCTTCTGTTCGCGCTTTTTGGGATCAGCGGTCTCCGGACGGGTGATCGTGCCGAAAGGAGTTTCCGTGATTGCGGTCCGGATGTTAACGCCAAAGACCACAACCACGCCGGCTTCGTTCAGATAAAAACCCTTGACCCGCTCAACCAGAGCCAGAGGGTTGGGGAAGAGTTGCCCCAGGGCCTGACCTACGATCACCTCGAAAATCTCGATGTCGTTTCGCATCTGCTGGAAATCGGTCACAGATCGTATCGTTTGCGCCGGCAGTGCAGGAACGATGCCGTTCGCTATAAGAATCAGGATGATGGCAAACAGGAACATGGACGTTTTCCGGAGGAAGACCCCCTCGGGATCCCTTCTCCGCAGACTCTGCCATCTGAAAATCGTTGCATAAAACATAGTCGGTAATTCTATCCGAAAAGGGTTTCTAATACTTTGTTTGATTCATAAACCGGGCGTTCTGTTCGAGAAGGGTATTGTTCTTCTCAATGGCCTGATAGTAAGCCCGCTGCAGAGTCTCGATTTCACTGCGTAAACGCACAAAATCCATCTGCCGTTGATAATCCATCGTTTCCATGGCTTTTTGCAGTAACAACAGTGTCTGTTGGTTTTGCCGCTCCTCGCTTCCCGCGATGACCTTTTCCAAAACATTGGCCATATCCTCCTGTCTTGGGGACAAAACGGAGGAGGAAGGGCTTTCCGATAAAGCGGGGCTCTTCTGGGTCAACCATGCCGATTGCAGAGCAACCGTCCCGTTACCCCAGGAGACCTGCAGCCGTAAGACGGCCAGCCCGACTATCAGCAATAAAAGTCCTGCGGCAAAGGAGAAAGCCGGGCGATGCCACATCGCCGTCCATTCCGGCCACCGGAAGAATGCCTTTCTCCCGGGCTCGGCGACAAATACCCAGCGGGAGGAAACTTCCTCGTCTTTCCAGGCGGCAAGACACTTTTTCGTCTCCAGCAGCTCCAGGTACTCCGTGACACATTCCCGGCACTGGGAAAAATGGGCCTTGAACTCCATGGAAAAAGAGTCCGAATCCTCCCCGTAGATCATTTCCGCCATGTGCTGGCGGGCTTCATCGCATTGCATGACAGGCAACCTCTCGGCAGATTAAGGTTTCGTATCCATTTCACCCCGGAGGGAGGCACAAGGCTCTCTCCTCCCTTCAACAAGATGCACCTGGGATTGAAAAAGCCGAAACCGGAAGAAGAAAATGTAAAAAAAATTCCGGGAGCGCCGCACCCCAGTGCGGCAGAAGAACGTGGATTATAAGAAAATTTTTTCCATACCATACAATCCGGCGATGTTAAGGCGGGGGACAGGGATACACATCCTTTCCCTTGCCGCACTGGGGTGCGGCGCTCCCGGTATTTGTTGCGACGCCCTCACAGATCATCCCTTTACATGTTTCTGCAGTTTGGCGATCGTATACCGGACGGAACGGAGCACATAGTCGTCCTTGTCTTCCATGGCTCTTTGCAGGGAAGATAGGGTTGGGATGGCCTTTTCTCCTATGTTTTCTATGGCGTTGGCTGCCTGCAGACGGATCTTCGGGTGAGTATGCTTAAGGAGCAGATTCTGCAATTTCTCCAGGGCCTGTTCTTCCTTTCCCATGTGGCAGAGGGCCTCGGCGGCGACCACCTGGATTTGTGGAGAGCGATCCTGCAGTCTCTCCAATAATGGCTCCACTGCCGGGGCGGCCTGACGTCCGAGCATGAGACAGCCCATGACACCCCAGTAACGAATGCAATCGTTCTCCGCCTTCATCCATTTGGTTATTTCAGGAAGAAAGGCCGGATCCCGCCGACAGACTTTTTCCGTCATTTTCAGAAGACGGGGCAAAGGATATCGTTTTTTATCTTTGGATTCGAGAAATCCTTCTTCCGGGGCTCCCTCAGGGATGAATCCATTGTCGTTCACCCGTAACATCTCTCTATCCAGGGCAGAGCGCATCCGACGTAGAATGGTTTGGTGCCCGGCATCACCGGCCAAATTTCTCACCTCATCCGGATCTGTCTGCAGGTCATACAGCTCTTCGAAGGGCTTTTCCTCCCAGAAGGCTCTTTGCGGACCGCTGAGATTTCCTCGTCGATACAGCTCTTCCCAGACACCTACTCCCTTCTGCTGCCACAGGTATTCTACATGCTGGCCATAGATCCGATGAGGCATATAATTGCGTATGTAGCGGTATCGCACTCCGCGCAGGGTACGAACCATATCGTATCTCTCATCCATCCGGTTTCTGAAGCTGAAGGCGTAGGTATTTCCATCCGCCTGCCCCTTGGCCAAAAAGGCTTTCCCCTGCATGTAGCCGGGAATTTTCTGTCCGGCCAGCTGCAAAACCGTAGGGGCGAAATCGACGGATCCGACGGGTGCCGAGACTCGTGATCCGGGCGGAGCCGGGGCCAGATGGGACCATTTTTCCGGAAATCGGACGATCAGGGCGGTATGTAATCCGCTGTCGTAACAGAATCGTTTGCTGCGCGGCAGAACTCCTCCGTTGTCGCTGTAGTAAAACACGATGGTATCTTTCGCCAGCCCGTCTTCCTCCAGCTGCCGCAGCAGACCGGCCACCTGGGCATCGAGCCGGGCCATCTGATCGTAATAGTTGGCCCGATCCCGCCGCATCTCCGGCGTATCGGGATGATACGCGGGCAGCCTGACCTGAGCCGGATCGGTAGGATGCAGCAGGGGGGTGTATTTGGCCTGGTTTTCCGGAAACACCTGGGATTCATGGGTCACTTCAAAGTTGAACACGCTGAAGAAAGGTTTTCCGCCGGGTCTCTTCCGCCAGTGGGCCTGCCGGCTGCTTTCGTCCCAGGTATCCTTCAGATCGATGGGGGCGTTGTAATCCGTTTTGGCGTTGTTGCTGCAGTAATACCCCGCCTCGCGTAGATAGGCCGGGAATCCCCTTAGGAAGCGAGGGATTCTCCCCTGAGCCCGCATATGATGGGCCGGTCCGCAGCTTACGGCATTCACTCCGGTAATCAGGGTAAATCGGGATGGGGCACAGACCGGGGCCGCGGAAAAACAATGTTCCAACAGAATCCCGTCGGCGGCAAGCCGGTCCAGAGTCGGTGTCTGGGCCAGGGGATCTCCAAAAGCGCCGATATAGGGATTGTTGTCTTCACTGACAATCCACAGGATATTGGGACGGGTGGAAGTGTCACCGGAGGAAAAAGCACCTCCCACGGCAGACCCCAGACTGGAAACACCAAGCGTACAGAGAAAATCGCGTCGCTGCATTTGCCTTACCTCCCCGGTTTCGTAGGCTTCCTTTGCAAGATTTTTTAGGGTGAACGCTTTTCCATTCGTTCTCCTCTTGGTAATCTTTATCATAACGCATTTTCCAGCAAAGGCAGACACCCAATGAAAAGCATTCTTTTACGCATGGCATCCGGATTCGTAATATTTCTCGCTATGGTTTTCTCTTGTGCCGGACAGACGCCGGCCAAGGACACGGCATGGATCTCCCTTTTCGATGGGAAAAGCCTGGGAGGATGGACCATCACCAAATTCGGAGGCGAAGGGGGCGTGGCGGTCAAAGAAGGCCAGATACACCTTGATGTGGGAGATGACATGACCGGAATCACCTGGACCCGGGATTTCCCCAAGCAAAACTACGAGGTGCAGTTGGAAGCCATGCGTACGAGCGGTCATGACTTTTTCTGCGGTCTTACCTTTCCCGTCAAGGAATCCCATTGCACGCTGATCGTAGGCGGATGGGGCGGCACCATCGTCGGATTGTCCAACGTCGACGGGCGGGACGCCTCCGACAATCAGACCAGCCAGATGATGATCTTTCAGGATAAAAAATGGTACAAAATCCGTGTTCGTGTTACCCAGGAGAGTATCCAGGCCTGGATCGACGATCAATCGGTGGTCGACCTGGAGTTGGGAGAAAAACGCATCTCCACCCGTTCCGAGGTCGATTGGAACAAGCCCCTGGGGGTGGCCACCTGGCGCACCGGAGCCGCTCTGCGCAAGCTGGAGATGCGCCGTCTCCCGTAAAACGATCCCATTTCCACAACTCCCATAATTCCCATAATTCTCATTCTCCAAAAAACCATGAACTGGCTCACGCAACTACAGACAACACAACCGATCGCCCATGGAGTGATCATCCTGTGCGGGGTGGCGGCGTTAGGTTTGGCCATCGGTAACCTGAAAATCCGGGGATTCAGCCTGGGCATCGCCGGCACTCTGTTTGCCGGGATCCTCTTCGGCCATTTCGGCCTGGACATGGAAACCCATGTCCGGCATTTCATTCAGGAGTTCGGGCTGATCCTCTTCGTCTACACGATCGGCATGCAGGTGGGGCCACGATTCCTCGGGACCTTGCGGCAGCAAGGACTTCCCTTGAACCTGCTGGCGGCAGGTAACGTTCTTCTCGGCGCCGCCACCATGGCCGGATTATGCCTTCTTTTAGGTGTCGGAATCGATGTGGGCGTAGGCATCTTTTCGGGAGCGACGACCAACACCCCGGCGCTGGGGGCAGCCCAGGAGGCACTGCGCACGGTAACCGAAACGGCGGCCATCTCCGATCGAGTGGCTTTGCCGGCCCTTGGCTATGCGGTAGCTTACCCCTTTGGAGTGATCGGCATTATTCTGGCCATGATTCTGATTCGCAAGTTATACCGCATGAATGTGAATCAGGAACGGGATGACTTTCGTATCGCCCAGAGGGCCGGGCAAGAGAACCTGACGCGTCTCAGCATCGAGGTTGTCAATCCCAATCTCGACGGCATTCAGCTTCGCTCCATCCCCGGAATGTCCAGGTCCGGTGTGGTTGTCTCCCGTTACAAGAGGGCAGGTACGAGAGAAACCGCTCTGGCCAAAGCGGACACGATCCTTCGTGTCGGCGACATCCTGTTGGCAGTCGGGAAGACGAGTGACCTGGAGAGCTTTCGCCTGATTGTAGGCAAAGTGAGTGCGGAGGACCTGGTCCAGGCACCCGGTCCGCTCACCTACCGGCGGGTGGTCGTGACCCATAAGGACATTGTCGGAAAAAGCCTGCGCGAACTGGCTCTGAACGAACGCCATGGGGTCACCCTCACCCGTATTACCCGCGGCGATCTGGAAATGGGAGTCACCGCCGATCTGAGTCTTCAGTTCGGAGACGTGGTGCAGATCGTCGGGGTGGAAAAAGACATCGACAAGATCGCCGAGCTTCTGGGAAACTCGGTCGCAGAACTCAATCATGCCAAGCTGGTTCCGATGTTTGTCGGTATTGCTTTAGGTGTCATCGTCGGACTGGTCCCTTTTCACGTCAGTGGTATGCCGGCTCCGCTCCGCCTGGGCCTGGCCGGCGGTCCGCTGCTGGTAGCCATTCTCCTGGGACATATCGGCCGTATCGGACCGATGCTCTGGTTCATGCCGGTCAACGCCAACAACCTGCTGCGCGAATTCGGCATCGTCCTGTTTCTCTCCTGTGTCGGGTTGCGTGCCGGCGGAAACTTCGTTCACACACTGATGAACGGCGACGGTTTTCTCTGGATGGGAATCGGAGCCGCGATCACCTTCGCACCTCTGCTCCTCATCGGATTTCTGGCCCGAACGATCCTGAAGATGAACTTCATGAATATCTGCGGGCTGCTTTCCGGCAGCATGACCGATCCGCCGGCACTCGCTTTCGCCAATAGCTACAGCGGATCGGATGCCCCTGCAGTGGCTTATGCTACGGTGTATCCGCTGACCATGCTTCTGCGCATCCTGACGGCCCAGTTGCTGGTATTGATTTTTTGTTGAAGTGAATCGACCGGAGGACCTCTCTGGAGGTACATTCCCGTGATAAAAAATGTATTGATTGCCTTCTTGTCACTGCCTATGGCGATCTTCGTCGCCTCTGCAGAGGAAAAAATATTGCAGCCCGTGCTGAGTACCAGGTCCCTGCAATTTCTCGAAACGGAAGGGTTCCGGTTTAAGGACCTGAATCAAAACGGACAGCTGGATCGATATGAAGACTGGCGTCTGCCGACGGAAGAACGAAGCAAGGATCTGCTGGCCAGGATGTCCGTGGAGCAGAAGGTCGGTTTCATACTCATCAGCACCACCCGGCTGAAGAATGAACGTTCTTTTGAGTCCGATCCTGCTGCCGCAAAACCGGTCAGCAGCGATTTCAACGAAGAAGATCTGGTGCAGAGCAACAACATTTTCACGCGAAAGCCCCTGCCGGTGCCGGTCATGACTGCCGCCGGCACCACCAAAGCGGTCACCCGGTTTCATCTGCGTCATTTTATTCTGCGGGCCAATGCCGGCACCCGGATCCTCGCCGAATGGGCCAACCGGCTGCAGGAACTCTGCGAACAACAACCCCTGGGGATCCCGGCCATTGTGGCCTCCAATCCACGCAACCACATCACCGCGAACGCCACACTGGGCACCAGTGTGGGACGCACCGTCTTTTCCGTCTGGCCGGGAGAGTTGGGGCTTTCGGCCATGCGCGACCTGAAACGGACGCGGGAGTTCGCCGCCATCGCCCGTCAGGAGTGGCTGGCTGTGGGCCTGCGCAAAGGCTATATGTACATGGCCGATCTGGCCACGGAACCACGCTGGCAAAGGATTGAAGGCACCTTCGGAGAAGATGCCGAGTGGGCGGCCAAAATGATACGAGAGGTGGTCTTGGGCTTTCAGGGGGACAGATTGGGGTGCGGCTCCGTTGCCCTGACCACCAAGCACTTTCCCGGCGGCGGTGCCGGAGAAAAGGGACAGGACCCGCATTTCGAATGGGGCAAAAAAGAGGTCTATCCGGGCGGCATGTTGGAAAACCATCTGGTCCCCTTCCAGGCGGCCATTGAGGCCGGAACATCGGCCATCATGCCTTATTATTCGCTTCCCGCCGGCACCGGATACGAAGAAATTGCCTATGCCTATAACAGGCGTATTCTACAGGACCTTCTGCGGGGAAAACTCGGATTCCAGGGCATCATCAATTCCGACACCGGCCCCATCGAAATGATGCCGTGGGGGGTGGAAAACCTCTCCATCCCGCAACGCTATCAAAAGGCATTAGAGGCCGGCATCAATCTTTTTTCTGGAACCGCCGATCCGACCCTGTTGCTGGAAACAGTGAAAAGCGGGATGGTGGATATCCAACGGATCGACGACTCGGTGATCCGTCTGTTGAACGAAAAATTCGCCCTGGGCCTGTTCGAGAATCCTTTTGTCGACGAAGCGGCCGCGGAAGCGATTGTGGGCAATGCCCGGTTCCAAGCCAAAGCCGACGTGGCATTGCGGAAATCCATCGTCTTGCTGCGGAATGGAAACAAGACCCTGCCGCTTGGCGCAAAAACCAAGGTCTATTTCGAGATCCATCAGAAAAGGTTCGGCGCTTCCGTGTCGGGACCAGGAAATGTCTTTACTGCCAAGAATAACACGGCCCCTTTCGAATTGGTACGAACGCCGGAGGAAGCGGAGGTGATCCTCTTTTGGATCAAGCCCGCCCTTAGGCCTTTGTTCGCTTCCGACGGATCTCCGCTCAGTATTTCTCTGTCGAAATGCGCGGTCGATGTCGACTATATCCGACAATGGACAGCCAAAAAGCCGACCATACTCGCCATCGATTTTTCCAACCCATGGGTCATTGACGAAATTTATCCGCAGGCCGCAAAAGCAAAGATCGAGGGCGTACTGGCCACTTTCGGGACCACACCCGAGGCACTGATGGATGTGATCTCCGGTAAATTTCCCCCGACAGGGAAGATGCCTTTCTCCACGCCGGCTTCGGAAGAAGCCGTCATCCGCCAAAAAGAAGATGTACCCGGATATCTGGAGGGCAGGGCCTATGCCCTGTTCCGTTACGACGAAGGTTTGACGTACCCATGAACATTAACGACAGTCATTCGCTTGCACCGCAGAGAGGAGTTGGGCTATGAGCCGTAAATGTCGCTACATGTTGACGCTGTTGTCACTGTCCTTTCTATTCTTTTTTCAGGAGTCGTCTGCCCAGACGGTTAAAAGAGTATTGACTACCCAGACGGCCCAGCCGGCTCCGGCTCAAACCCCACCATCCTCTCCACCGACAACCATCCCCACGCCCAAAAGGATGGGCCCGCCGGACCTTCGCGACCCTGGACACTCTCCCTCTGGCCGCCAGTTGGTCCTTCCCAGAAATTACGAAAAGGGGATCCTGTCTCAAGAAAAAGAAAAACTACCCAGCGGTAACGTCAGCATCGCCAATCTGATGGCCGATAAAAAGGCAAAGAAGGCCTGGGAAAGGGGGGACAAGGCCTTTCGGAAAAACCGATTCGAGGAGGCACTGAGCCAGTTCCGGGCCGCCGCAGATCGCGATCCCAAGTATGCCCTGGCCTGGCTTTCTATAGGGCAATGCTATGTGGAGCTCCATCGCCTGGAAGAAGCCCGGGAAGCCATTTCCAAGTCATTGGCGATCGATGGGTATTTTACGGAACCCCATGTGGAAATGGCTCGCGTCGCCTTCAAGGAGAAGAATTGGACGGAGGTCGTCCACTGGACCGAACGTGCCTTAAATCTGGATCCTGTGAATTTTCCGGAAACCTACGTGATGCATGCCACCGCCCACATGTACTTGAACCACATGGATGTCGCCGAAATGGCCGCACGCAGAGCCTGTCGACTGGATCCCCAGGGAGAATTCCCTCAAACGTTTCTCATCCTGGCCAGGATCCTTCAGGCCAAACAGGACAGAGCCGGAGAGAGGGAGCAACTCCTGTCTTACCTCAAACAGGTCCCCAAGGGACGCAATGCGGATATTGTCCGCCGTCGTCTTCGAGAATTGGAATAGAAAGCAGCATCCTTTGTTATTTCAGGTGTTTCTCCATGAACTGCAGGAAGACGTCCCAGTCGGAGGGGACCATCCCGTGGCCTCCGGCGTGCATGTAGTAGGCCAGCGTATCCCCCACCAGGTTGCCGGCGGAAGGCATCTGATCGGTGACCGGCCCCTTCTTACCGAATAACTCATACACCGGACGGGCGGCTATGGCCGCCAGGAATTCTCCCTTAGGATCGGACCAGCGATCGGTGTCGCCGGTCTGCAGCAGCAGCGGACGCGGGGCGATCAGGGCCACCAGGAGATTGGCATCCACCGGGGATTGTCCCGGATCGGCCGCCCATTTGCCGTAATTGGCACAAAATTGGTACGGAAACCGGTTGGGCGCGGTGAGATGAGCGATGGTCTCCCCATAGTTGCGGCGGCTGAGGGCCGCTCCGCCTTCGCCGGAACAGCTGGCGAGGACCATGGCAATGCGCGTGTCGTGCGCCCCGGCCCACATCGCTGTCTTTCCCAGCCGGGAACAGCCGGTGATGGCGATACGTTTGGCATCGACTCCGGGATCGGTCTCGAAGTAATCCATCGCCCGGCTGATCCCCCAGGCCCAGGCCGAGATGGCTCCCCATTCATCGGCGGCCGGCTCCGTCTGTCCGGGTTTCAGGTAGAGGGCCCGAACGCCCTTGGAAACCCCGCCAAGAAAGTCGGGATCGATATCCCCGTAACAGATGGCCGCAAAACCGAACCCCTTTTCCAGGAAAGGCAATACGTTCAACCGCCCGAAGAAGGAGGGTCCCCGGCCGGCCGGAACCCTTTGCTGTTGCCGGTTCCATATCTCGCCCGGTTTGATGCCCGGATCGTCGATCATCAGGGAATTGGCCGTAAAACCGACATTCAATAAAACCGGCACCGGCTGCGAGGCATGCGGCGGCAGGTAGAGAACCAGATCCATCTTCGGCCCTGCCTTGTCCCCGGAGAAGTAGACGGTCACCTGCCGGCGGAGGGCCTTGCCGTCGAAGGCGGCGGTACCTTGATCGAACACGTCGAACGTCAGGTCTTTGGGCCGTCCGGGCGTCCTGCCATACTGATTCGCTTCGAAGAGGCGCACGATCTCCGAACGGCGTTTTTCGGTCCAGTCTTTGGCCTGGGCCACCTTCTTTCCGTTGACCAGGAGGAGCGGATCGGGCAGATGATAGCGGTTGACTTTCGCTTCGGTGTAGTTGGCCGGAAGGTCGGCGACCTTACCATCCGCGACGTCGCCAACCGGACTCAGTCGATCTTCGACGATCAGTGCTACCGGGCCCAATAGACCGGATTCGGACAGAGGAACACTACCGCCTCCCATTCCGCCGACCATGATCCTGGTGTCACCCAAAATCTTTTTTTCCTTGGCCAGTGCCCGATCCCCTATCAGGCGGTTGGTCCACTGATTGGTGACCTTCACCTCCAGGCGGTTTTCCCCCGGGCGAAGCAGACCGGTGACATCGAAGCGGAAGGGTGGCTTCCAGAAGAGTCCCATCCCTTTGCCGTTCAGGGTCACATCCGCCATGTCCAGAACCTCTCCCATATCCAGAAGGAGTCGGGTGTCGGGGCGAAACCATTCGGCCGGGGCTTGTATCGATTTTGTATAGGTCGCCGTTCCCGAGTAATGTTTGATGCCCTCATCGGAGTTCAGGGTCCAGGATTCCAGGCGGGGAAACCGGCTGGTAGCCGGCCCACCCAGGTTCGGCTCGAAGGTCACATCCCAAGGGCCTTCCACCATGGTCAGCGTCGATCCCTGTGGACGCGGCGGGAGTTTACCCTGCAACACCCTGGTCTCCTTGCGGAATACCACAAAAAGCGACTCCTGGGCCTCCAGGTCAAGCTTAACGGTTGTGAAATCCCCGACCATGGAATAAGCGGCCGGAGTGATCTCACCGGTATCCGTGTGCCAGAGCTCGGCCTCGCGACCGGTCGTTCGCAGGCGGACATCGATCTCCTGCCGGCTGTCCGTCAGGTTGGCCACATAGTAGATGTCGGCCTTCTCGGTGCGGCGATGGAGCCAGGCCAGCTCGGAATCCAGAGGCCGACTGGATTCGAAATCCTTCTTCACGCCGATATGGGCCAGAACTTGTTCCAGTGGCAATCCCCATATCACCCAGCCTTTTTCATAGCGCCGTATGTTACGGCTAATGCCATCGAGATCGCCCCACAGCTCGGAACTCAGCGCCTCGACGTGTTCGTCGGCCACCGGATAGTTTTGCAGACTGGGCGAAACCATGGGTCTGGCACCGACAATCGTAGCTCCTCCGGCGACCAGATCGCGAATTTTCCGCAGCAGCTCCGGCCGCATAGAGCGGCTGTTTTGCGGCAGAACCATCACGCGGTAAGTCATCCCGTCCGGCAAAACAAGGCGACCCTCCTTATCCACCGACATCCGCTTCAACAATACGTCCGCATTGACATAATCGTAATCGTAGCCTTCCGGCGGGGCCGGCACCAGGCCGGCGCCCCACATCGGTGGAGTCGATGGTGCCCCTTCATCGAGAAGGTAGGCCAGGTCGGCGACAAATTTGCCCTGCTGCAGCAGGAAGCAGTTACGCGAGAGGTAATTCATGAACGGTGCGGCCTTCTCCGCCCAGGTAATGTTCCGATGGATATGCGTACCCACCATGGTGTTGCCCGGCTTGGTATCGAGCGGCTGGTGCGCCGAAGTGTGAAAAACGATGCGGTTGATCCCCTGGGCCAGCCAGTAATTGGCCGTCTTCATCAGGGCGTAAGGCGACTCATACCCACCGCCGGTAAAGGATTCCGCAGCCACCAGATTTTTGCCGTAAACATGAGAGGCAGAGGCTGCCCCGCGTACATCCTGGTAGTACATCAGCCGCGGATGCAGGTCGCGCATCCAGAATTCGCCCATGGGAATATCCACTTTGCTTTTATTGAGCAGGGTGTCTTCGGGAATCTCCAGGGAGACGCCGGAAGCCTCGCTATAGACGCCGACGCCTTTCTGCCGTAGAAGCTCGGTCAACGTGCCGTAATGGTAATCGGCCCAGAGGTCGGCCAGGGTACGCCGGAAATCCCATAGGAAACGATCGCTGACCGACGCGCTGTCGACCACGCGCCCGGTCAGGGCCGGCAGAAAGGGCAGCGGATCATAGCCGCGCCTCTTGCGGAACTCGCCAATCAGGTCTTCCGTCCAGTTCTGATAACCGGCCTCCCAGCTGTCCAGGAGAACGTAGCGCAGGCTCTTGCCGAAGAGCGGTCCCAGCGCCTGGGCGATCGGATCGAAATAACCGTGAAAGTAGGATTCCACATGTTTCGGGCTAAGTTTATCGACTTCATACCCCGTACCGGCCGGCATGGCCGGTCGGTTTTTGGCGCCGGTCAGCGAATACCCCAGGCGCAGGATCCTCCACTTTCCGGAGGGAACCTCCCAGTTCAGGCTGCCATCGGCCGCCATCTTACCCGTCAAATCGACCGTTCCGGAGTGAGATACGGCAGCTCCTGCCGGCACTTCAGGCATCGCCGTCGATTGGTATTCGAAGAGAAAACTGAATACCGCCTTCTCTTCCCATCGATGAATGCGTGCGCCGGCATGCAGTTTCGCTTCCAGCAGAACGTACTGAGCCGCCGGCTGGGCGGGCGTCTGATTCATGGTGGCGGCCGGATTGAGCGGCGCTCCGGTCAATTCCAGGCGGTAGAAACGTGCGGTGGTTTCAGGAAAAGAGAAAGTTCGAACGGAACCCTGGCGATAGAGCTGCGCTCCGGGCAATGTCACCAGCGTACGGAAATGAGTGCCATCGTCGCCGGCCGACAGCCGGCCGACCGGGATTCCGCTCCGTCCGGCAAGGGTGAACGCCCTGGCGGTGAACGGATGGGCATATTCGAATTGTATCCAGGCTGGATTGCCGTCCTTAGGGGCGTCGAGGGTAAGGGTGGAATTCAGGTCCTCGTCCAGGAGGGCTGCGGCATCGATCGGTCCACCATGCGACGTGACCTTAGGCTGGAGTTCGGGCAGGTTCTGTTCCCCGTCCGGCAGACGATAGGCGATCACGGCGCTGTCGCCGTAGAAGGTCGGATCCGGTGCCCCTCCGCTGCGGGCCGCTCCGCGGGACATATTGCCGATCGGTCCGTTGTCGGAAGGGGGCTGGAGCAACTTGCCGGAAAAGTTTTTCGGACCTTCCACCAGGGTTTCGCTCCATACAAGCTTTTTCATGGCCTGCTGGGACTTTACCCAGGGGCCGCCCGTGAGGCTCCAGCCCGGCGAGGCGAAGATGGCCATCTCCAAACCCAGCCGATCCGCCTCTGCGGCGGCATGGCGCACGGCCTCCAGCCACTCCGCCGTACCATATTGGATTTTTTGATCGACCGTCTGTCCCAGTCCGAAGCTCACATCGGCCAGCTGAAAGCCCCCGATGCCGACCCGCTTCATCCATTCCAGATCCTTACGGATCCCTTCATGGGTGATGTTGGCACCGGTCCAGTGCCACCAGGTCCGCGGCCGGGCCGACTCTGGAGGATTCCGGAAACCCTGTTCCATCGGATCGCCCGGCGGCTGGGCAAAGACACTGCCGACTGACAGAGGCAAGAAAAGCAGAAGGAAGAGAAGAACGTAAAGGATGACAGGGCGTTTACGATTGAAATCGGGCCATCGGCTCATAATCGGATCCTTCCTGAAATGGCTATTGGAAAACTAAGGATGGTAGATATTAGTCAACTTTGCCGGGAATCCGCAAGCGCTTGCAGACATTTCCTTACCCTGCCGGCAACTGGATCTTGTATCGTTCTAGAAGATGGATGAAATCAATAGTCTCAAAAGCCATAGTATAAAAAAAAGGGCGACCACAAGGGTCGCCCCTACTTACTGGCGGAAAATCTTCCCCTGAGGATGAAATCGAAAAGAATCAGGAGGTTTGTAGTTCCGCGTTTACGCGGCATCCCATGGACCCGTGCAAACCTGTATTCACGCGGCATCGCCTAAAGGTGGGGCTATAAACACGATCCGTTTTTCTATCATTATCGATTTATTGCGACTTCATCTTTTCTAAAGGGAGTGCCGGCTCTCCCGGGCCTTTTAGCCGCTTCGTCTTACCTACCAGCGGCGGCGGACAATACGATTCGGTTTCGCCCGTCCCGTTTGGCCTCGTATAGCGCCCGATCCGCACGACCCAGCCATTCCATGATTGTCTCAGGCGGGCTCCACTGAGCGACACCTCCGGAAATCGTTACGGCTAGTAAAGGCCGAATCTGATCCCAGGGGTGATTCTGCAGGACCATTCGATAACGATTGGCCAGGATTTCAGCCTCTTCCGACTCCGCCCCGGGCATGATCACAACAATTTCCTCTCCTCCGTATCGAATACAGGTATCCTGTCGTCGGACCGTAGATTGCAGAAGTCGGGCGGCCGTCTGAAGGACCACATCGCCGATTGCATGTCCAAAGCGATCGTTAAGGCTTTTGAAAAAGTCTACATCGAAAAAGAGCGCCGTAATCGGTTGGTTCCTTTGCCGATGTCTCTCTAAAAGTCCCGGCAGATATTTTTCGAAAAACAAACGGGTGAACAAACCTGTCAGGGGATCCAGCTCGCTGGTTTCAAACTGCCGGACGATCTGTCGATGTTCGGCCAGCTCCTGTTCCGTGACCCACTCCAGACGGAGAGGAACGGAGCCGATCTCCAGGCGATCGCCTGGAGACAGAACAGCTGATTGGACCTGGCGTCCGTTTACATAGGTTCCATTCCGTGAGGTATAGTCCTCCAGAAAGAATTGTCCGTCCCGATATCCGATTCCGGCGTGTCTGCGGGAGACCGATCCGTCCGACAGACAGAAGCTGCAAAGCGGATCCCGGCCGATTTCGATAGAATCACCCAGTTGCAGAATCCGATAATCGAGGATATGGTGTCCGCCAGTCACCCGCAGAAGAGCAATCGTACCGCGACCCTTCTGCCGCCGGCGATCCGTCGCCGTTGCCTCCGAGAGGGTCATTTCCAAAGGGTCCTGGGAGGGATTCTTTTCCATCACTGAAAGCCGAGTTTATTTCTTTCCACGAACCGGAATGTTTGTATCACTCTGGCCGATCGGTCACCGGTAGCGGCAGCGGGCGTTTTCGGCCTTTTTATAATAGTTTTTGTAGTTCTTTGCTTTTACGTCCATGCAGCCGGCCAGGTTCAGAAGTTCCACTTTACGGAATTCCACCGGGTGGCTTTCGCTCTGGAGAGAGATATAGCCCTCCTCCAGCGGTTTCCCATCCTGCTTGACGGCGGGATCGTGCCCGCTGACGGTGCCGCCGCCGATCTGTGGTTTCTGGTACGACAGGACCGTTTGCCCAGCGACGCGATGGCTGATCTCCTGATGGCCAAGCACCTCCACCTCCACCCGTACCCACTGGTCTCCGTCATAGGTCTGCGAGGTGGAATTCAGACAGTGGGTGGTGAAGAGCTTCCCTTCCCGTTCCACGTTGGTCCCCGGCGTGCATAGATTGGCCGTCGTGCGCGGCCCCTTGCCCACTCCACCCAGCAGCTGGACTTCGATGGAAATGGGAAAATCCTGATCTTTGCCCATGGTCTTGGGATCCTGACAATGCAGCATGATGCCGCTGTTGCGCAGCGCCCAATCGGGTCCGCCCGGACACTGCGATCCCGTAAAACGGTATTCCACGGCTATGATGTAATAGGAAAACTTCTCCCTGTAAAAGAGATGGCCGAAACGGTTCTGGAAGCTGTTGTCATAGGCCTCGTATCCGACCTTGAGAACACCGTCCTCGACGCGGAATGTTCGGCCGAAGTTTTCGTCCAACGTGTATCCTTTGATCTTGGGATGCCAGTCCTCAAGGTCCCTGCCGTTAAAAAGAGGCTGCCACTCCTTACGATCCGGATCGTCGGCCGGTTTCGAACTCCCCTGAGCGCTAACACCCGTAAGGAAAAGCAAAAGACACAGCCCCAGGGTCAAGAATTGTGTGGATATCCGGTCGGCCACGGCGGTCTCGCCGGATCCTGCCGACGGCTTAGCCGCCCGATTTCCCTGCATAGAATTCTCCCTTTTGTCTGATGTTCGTCTGTAACAGTGCCATTGCCTAAGTCTTAGGGATAAGAGCCTCGAGCTGTTGCCGCATCAATCCGCGTAGCATGGGAAGCTTGTAAGCATTCTCGGAGAGCGGCTCCGCGCCGGCGATGGCGGCATCTGCGGCCTTTTCGATGGTCGAGTCGTCCAGCCGTTTTCCCGCCAGGACGGCCTCGACTTTATCGGCGTTCCAGGGAACCATAGCGACGCCGCTCAGCACCACCCGCGCCTGCCGCACTACGTCTCCCTGCATAACCAGAGCCAGGGCCACCCCTACCAGGGCAAAATCCCAGGAACGCCTGGTCCGTATTTTGCGATACGAGCTGCGCAGCCCCACGGGTGCCCCGGGCAGCGTAACCTCGGTCAGGATTTCGCCTGCTTTGAGCACTGTCTCGCGGGTCGGGTCGATATCGACGGGCACAAAAAATTCCTTGAGCGGAACCTGCCGTGTGCCTGCGGGACCTGCCAGCTTGACCGTAGCACCCAGGGCGGAAAGCGCCGGGGCCGTATCCGAGGGGTGAACGGCATAACACATCTGGCCGCCGAAGATGCAGTGGACCTGATTCTCGCCGCTGTAAGCATAGCACGTATCCCCGCCCTTACGGAGGCAGCGAAAATCGCGGCGGTAGTACCAGCAGCGCGGCTTCTGGCACAGATTGCCGCCAAGGGTGCCCTGGTTGCGCAGTTGTGGGCTGGCCACCGTCTCCGCCGCCTGGGCCAGGGCGGTGTAACGCTCGCGGATGACGGCATTGGCGGCAATCTCCGCAATGGAGGTAAGGGCCCCGATACGCAGTCCGCCGTCGGGGAGTGCCGTTATGCCGCGCAACTCGGACACACGGCTCAGACTCACAAGGGTGTCGGCCGTAAAAATGCCGTCGCGCAGACAGCCCAGCAGATCGGTACCGCCGGCGTGCACCCGCGCACCCTGTTTGGCCGCATGTACGGCAACCTCCGGGAGCGTAAGGGGTCGGACATAGGCAAATCCGGGAAGCATGGTTAACCCTCCTTCTTCTTTTCGGCCATCAGCCGGCTGAGTGTGATGGGATTGATCGGCGTATCCGTGACCCGGATGCCGGTGGCGTTGTAAACCGCATTGGCCAGAGCGCCGGCGGTTGCGATCGTAGCCGGCTCTCCCAGGCCCTTGGCGCCTACCGTATTGCATTCCGTATCGTGGGGATCGATGGGTAAACAGGCGTGCTTGTAAGCGACATCCTGGATGGTCGGCAGCTTGTAGTCGTGCCAGTTGGCGTTGACCATCTTTCCGCTGTTACGGTCCAGAATCCGTTTCTCCGTCATGCCGAAGCCGATGCTCATGGCCATGCCGCCGAATACCTGGTTGCGGAAGGTGAGTTCGTTAAACGGCCGCCCGCTGTCGTGGACACCAAGCAGGCGTAAGATCTTGACCTCGCCCGTGCGCATGTCCACTTCGACCTCAGCGAAGTTGGCGGCAAAAGGAAGTGCTATCTTTCCCTTGGGGTGCGGATGGCGCCGTCCGACGCCTACTACAGCCAGCTGGCTCTGAAGAGTCTTCAACTCCCGTACGGCGATTTTTTTCGTCTCCACACCTGTGGCAGGAAGCGTTTCGATGGCGTCGCCCTTCAGAACCAGCGAGGCGACGGGCACATCGAGCTGAGCGGCGGCCCATTCCAGAAGCTGGGCTTTGATTTCGAGGGCTGCCGCCCGTACGGATGGAGCGTTGATATGAAGAGTCTGGCTGCCGCCGGATGCAGGCGCGTAGGATGTGGTTCCGGTATCGGCATGGGTGATGTTGATGCGATCCAGGGGAATACCCAGTTCCTCGGCGACGACCATGGCCATCGTCGTCTTCGTTCCCGTGCCGATATCGCTGGCCCCCATGTTCAGATTGACGCTCCCATCGGCATACAGACGGACAATCGTCGTCGCCGCCGGTTGTCCATCCCAGCCCCACATGCCGGCAGCCATGCCCACTCCACGCCGGACCGGTCCCGTCTGTCGCACCCGATCTCGGGCTTCCCTCCAGCCGAAGGCCCTGGCCCCCTCCTGCAGGCAGCGCGAGAGACCGGTGGTGGTATAGGGCCGGTTGCGAAGCTGGCTGTTCAAAGGAACGTTCTTAAGCCGCAGATCCACGGGGTCCATCCCCAGCTTTTCGGCCAGGACATCCATTGTCTGCTCCAGGGCCCAGCTGCACTGCGGAAAACCGGGAGCACGGAAGGCTCGCGCCTTGCCGGCGTTGATGAAGACGTCGGTTTCCTCCGTCTTCACGTTCGGGCAGAGGTAAAGATCGCTGACCAGATAGCTGCTCATAGCTCCATCGGGGTAGGCTCCACTCGTACCCAGGCCGGTCAGCTGCAGGGCGGTCAGCGTACCGTCACGTTTGGCTCCGGCTTTGATGGTAAGAATGTTCGGAGGACGATTGCCCGTCTGCAGAAAGGTCTCCTCGCGGGTCAGGAAAGCCTTGACAGGGCGACCCGTCATGCGGGCCAGCAGGGCCGCGACAACCGTATACTTGCCCAGTTCGAGCTTGCTTCCGAATCCGCCCCCCATATAGGTACTGATGACACGGATCTTGTTCAGCGGAAGCTTGAAGTACTGCGCCAATTCCGATTGCCGGTCGAATACCCCCTGGGTTGTGTCCCAGACCGTCAGTATGTCTCTTTCCCAGCGGGCGACGGAACCGTGCGTCTCCAGCGGCGTGTGGATCTCGCAGGCGGTGCGGAAGGTCATCTCCACGATCTCAGCCGCCTCGGCGAAACCCTTCTCGACGTCACCGCGCGCATACTTGTCGGGATCTCCATTCCGGTTCCCGCTTTCGTGAATCCGCGGGGCCTCCGGTTTCAAAGCCTCGACGGGATCGATGACAAAGGGCAGCACTTCATATTCGACGGCCACGGCTTTGGCGGCATCCTGGGCCTGATGGAGATTTTCCGCGGCGACGGCGGCGACTTCCTCGCCCTCGCAACGGCAATGAGGATCCAGGAGCTTGCTCATTGCTCCTTTCGAACCGAAATACCAGGGCAGATCGGCGCCCGGCGAATCGCCGGTCAGGATGGCCCATACTCCAGGCATTTTCCGGGCCCGGGAGATATCCACCTTCTTGACGCGAGCGTGGGCGTGCGGACAACGCACAAAGGCAACGTGCAGCATTTCCGGAAACATCTTATCGATGGCATAGACGGCCGAACCGCTCACCCGCTCATAGGCATCGATTCGAGGGATTGGCTTCCCGATTACCCGGGTTTCCTTCCAAGCTTCAGGCGGTGCCGGAGCGGAAGTCAGATTCGGTTTGACATCGGTCTGTGTCTTGGTCATCTTGCACCTCCCGCTTTTTGCCGCATCTCCGCGGCACGCTCCACGGCGCGGATGATGTGGGCGTAAGCCCCGCAACGGCATAGATTGCCGCTCATGCCATGCCGTATTTCCTCTTCGCTCGGTTTGGGATTGGCCCGCAGCAGTCCTTCGGCTGCAACCACCTGTCCCGGCGTACAGTAGCCGCACTGAAAGGCATCTTCCTCGACGAAAGCCTGTTGTACATCCGAAAGTTCTTCGCCGTGCAACAGCCCTTCGATGGTGATAATTTCGTCACCTTCGGCCTCCAGGGCCAGCGTAAGGCAGGCGTAGCGCGGTTTGCCGTTGATCAGCACCGAACAGGCGCCACACTCGCCACGTTCGCAACCGGGTTTCGATCCGGTGAGTCCCAGCTTCTCGCGCAATACGTAGAGCAGCGTCCAGCGCGGCTCCACCATCAGCCATTGCCGGTGACCGTTGACCAGGAGTGTCAATGGCGTCAGCTCGCCGGCAGGAATGACCGGTGCTGCCGCCTCGGCAGGGACAACGCTGATGGTTGCCGCCGCCGCACTGGAGCCTACGGTGCTGATAAAGCCGCGTCGAGTGACACCACCCTGCACGGAATGGTTCTTTTCCTTGGAGTGATCTGCCATACCTTTTTCCTCCCCAATGGTCCGACTGACCTCCGAGCCGTTTGGAATGCAGAATGGAATACAGGCAGGATATTGCAGAAAAAATCCCCTGCCGGCATAAAATTCAGGATAACGGATCGGCAATCGGCATTTCTGTTTCCGAAAAGCTCGATTCTATCGTGAAAGCGGAAACCGGGCAAGATATGGGGACTTGTTTGTAGCCTCGTCTTCGACGATAAAGCGGCATAAAGTCGATCGCCGTGAGAAAAAAAATTCTGTAGGGGCGAGCGGCGCTCGCCCTCGACACAGAAACCCTTTTTCGTCAAAAGGGCGAGCGCCACCCACCCCTACTACTTCGTCATTGATGATGGCCCGGTAATTACGTCTTTGCTGTGTTTCTTTCCTTCCATCACGTATTGATTCCATTGCTTTTGCCGGCGGGACGCCGGCGCTCCCAGGACTTTTGCGGCTTCATCTTTACGCAAGCGAGCGGCCGAGGAAGGTTTCCAGGAAGGTGGAGGTTTCCAGCAGGCCCAGACTTCCCGAGGCGGCGCTCTTCTCGTCGTAGACCTCTACCAGGTCGGGGGTACGTCTGGGATCCCATATGGCCACCGGTACGGGATCGCGGGTATGCGCCCCATGAGCGATGGGGGTGGGGTGGTCGGGAAGGACCGCTATCGTGACCTCCAGATCCTCTCTTTCGATGCCTTGCAACAGTCTCCCGATCAGGCGGCGATCCAGGTCTTCGATACAACGCAGCTTCAAGGCCAGGTTGCGGTCATGACCGGCTTCATCAATGGCCTCCACATGAACATAGGCCAGATCGTGGTCGTATAAGGCCGCCAGAGCGGCATCCGCCTTGCCCTCATAATTCGTGGTGAACAGGCCGGTCGCCCCTTCCACCGCAATGACGTCCATACCGGCATACATGGCGATCCCCTTGATCAGATCCACGGCGGTTATGACCGCCCCGTAGACACCGAACCGTTCCCGCAGCGTCGCCATCTGCGGCTTCTTTCCCGGGGCCCAGGGCCACAGGCAGTTGGCCGGTTGTTTTCCCTCGGCCATGCGGGCCCGGTTCAACGGGTGAGCGGACAAATAGGAATGCGATTCCAAGATCATACGGTTGAGCAGGTCGGCGGTGGCATCGGCATCCGGCCGCAGGGACCGGACGGGAAGGGAGAGGAAATCTTCGTCCAGATGGTCGTGCGGAGGGGCACATTCCAGTTCCTCTTTTCCATGAGGAACGATCAGGACATGCCGATAATTTAATCCCGGATAGAGACGTACGCCCCAATCGAGGAAATGGGTCTGCAGATCGGTAATCAACCGATGCGCCTCCTCGTTGCCGATATGCCCGCAGGAGTGACTCCGGATCCTGCCCTGATCCAGGCTGATCAGGTTGATGCGCATGGCCAGGTCGTCTTCTTCGATGGGGACGCCAAGGCTGGCCGCCTCCAATACTCCCCGCCCTTCGCCGCTTTGGAAGATACGCATGGAATCGTATCCCAGGATCGACAGATTGGCTACGGCCGAACCGGTAGGACTCCCCTCCCGAATGGTGCGAAAAAGGCCGCTGCACCCATTCCGTGCGATCCGGTCCATATTCGGTTTTACGGCCACCTGCAACGGAGTACGCCCGCCCAGCGATTCGATCGGATAATCGGCCATCCCATCGCCGATGATCAGCAGGTATTTCATAGAATTACTCTTGCCGGCATCCTCAGGCAGCACCATATTTGCGGTTGAGCAGTTCGCGAAACTGCGGATAATCGACCGGCAGCCGCAGGTATTCCTCCGGCCGGTCCTCCAGGGCCGACAGGCTGGGAGGACAGGGAGGATGGAAGTTCAGGAGCCGTTCGATTTCCTCGGGAAACTTGGCCGGATGAGCCGTTTCCACCAGCACTACGACCTCATCGCCAGGTTCACAGGCCACATAACGCTCCAGTGCGGCCCATCCGACCGCCCCATGCGGCTCCAGGAGCAGATGGTGGCTTTGCCAGGCCTGGCGGATGGCCGAACAGGTTTCCTCATCGTCGATACTCACCGCCCAGAGATCCTTTCGCATCCCCGCCATATCTGGAACCTGATGCAGAATGCCACGCTCATCCATGTGTCCGCCATAGAGATCGACGAGGCGGGTCAGATTGCTCGGATGGCCAACATTCATGGCGTTGGAGAGACAACCGCGCGACGGTTCCACCTTTTGATAGATACCGCTGGAAAGAAAGCGAGGAAACTCATCATTGGCGTTCACAGCCACCAGGATACGCTTCACGGGGACACCCATGCGTTTTGCCAGTACGGCCCCCATCATATCGCCGAAATTTCCGGAAGGGATGACAAAGGTGATCGAGCGGCCCGGTTCCGCCAGTTTGACGCTCGCATATACGTAATAGACGATCTGCGGCAACAAACGACCAATGTTGATGGAATTGGCCGAACTCAGGGTCAGATGTTTCAACTCGACGTCGGCGAATGCCTTCTTGACCAGTGCCTGACAGTCGTCGAACTTACCTTCTACGCCTACTGCCGTTATGTTACCCCCGAGAGTGGTCATCTGTTTTCGTTGCCGCAGACTGACTTCTCCCGGCGGGAAGAGCACCATCACCTGAATATTGGGAATCTGATGAAACGCATGGGCGATGGCGCTTCCGGTGTCGCCGCTGGTGGCGGTTAAGATGATCAGCGGATTCTGAACGCCGCGGTGCAGGCGACCGAACATGCGTCCCATCATCCGCCCGGCAAAATCCTTGAAGGAGGCTGTAGGCCCCCGGTCCAGGCGCATGACAAAACGATCGGCAGCGACGGGTTCCAGCGGGACAGGGAAATCATAGGCATCCCGGCATAGCGACCGGAGCTCTTCCCCGGAAAAGAGGCCTTCGCTGTATTTGCACAGGACTCGCCAGGCGATCTGAGCGTAATCTTCCGACCGCATCCGATCGAACTCCTGTTCATGGAAAAGAGGGATCGTTTCCGGCATATATAGGCCGAGATCCGGAGCCTGGCCGGTGAGGAGGGCTCCCTTAAGGTCTACGCAGGGTGCCCGGTGATTGGTGCTGTAATAATTCATTTTATAATGCCGTAAACTGCCCATTATACCGAAGAAATATCGTTGTCACAATCAAAGCATGGATACATGTTCGAATTCGAGATCGTCAATCCCATATACGGACACTTTCCGGCATAGAACGATGCCGGATCTGCAGTTGCACGCATATTTTCCGGCCTGGTTATTGGATGAGGGCAAAAAATCATGAGCCATTGTCTAGGATGACCTCGCAAAAGATCAGGAGGTTTGTAGCAACTACACTCCATAAACTGGAAGCTAAATTCGCGAGAAACTTCACATGAGTGATGGGATAGGCAAGGGGAAAAGCCCGCGAAGCGGGCGTAGTTCATTTAGCCCCAGGTTTCAACCTGGGGGATAGATGTTGACAATATAAAGAGTCCCGTGAGGGACGACGTTAGGTCGACTGCCAGAAACGAGAATACAACGCTATCTTGTTTTAACGTCGTCCCTTACGGGACTTTACTGTGAGAGCAATGCCTTCCCCAGGTTGAAACCTGGGGCTATCAAACATCGTCTCTTCGAGACTGATGAGCGCGCAGCCTTTCGGTGGGGAAGTTTCATGGGAGTTCCGCGTTTACGCGGCACCGCCTAAAGGCGGAACTACAAACACGATCCGTCTTTCTATCATGATTGGGTTTTTGGCGTTGATTGTGTATTGATTTGAAATGGGATGCCGACGCTCCCGGCATTTCTGGCACACTCCATGCATAATCCAGAAACGGAGGTACATTTTTTATGGATATTCCGCGAGCGACTCACCCCGTCAGAAAATGGCTGCGACGAGCCGCTATCTGGACGATCATCATCGGTTCGCTGGTCGCCATCAGCGTTTCTCTTTCCCGACTGAAACCGGCGGCCCCAACCGTCGAGAAGTCCTCTACCTGGACAGATGTGGTCAAACGAGGACCCATGATTCGCCAGGTACGTGGTGTAGGAACGTTGGTCCCGGAAGAGCTGCTCTGGATCCCGGCGATCACCAACGGCAGGGTACAGAAGATCCTGATGAAACCGGGCGCCCAGGTAAGCGCCGATACTGTAATTCTGGTATTGACCGACCCCACCCTGCTGCTCTCGGCGCTGGAGGCACAATACCAGGTAAAGGCATCGGAGGCCAGATACCGGGACCTGCAGGTCCAGCTGAAAAGCCAGTATATGACCCAGCAAGCCGAGGTGGCCCGTATGGAATCCGATTATCAGCAGGCAAGATTGAGAGCGGACAGAAACCGCCTGCTGGCCAAAGAGGGACTCCTGGCCAATATTGACCTGCTGGTCACCCAATCCGACGCCGAACAGCTGGCCAACCGACTCCAGATCGAGAAGGAAAGACTGCGCATACAGTCGGATTCCATCGAGGCTCAGCTGTCGGTCCAGAAAACGGAGACGGAACGACTCCAGGCCCTCTCCGATCTTCGTCGCAGCGAAGTCGAGGCTTTACAGGTCCGCGCCGGGACCGATGGAGTGCTTCAGGAGTTATCCATTCAAGTCGGACAACATGTCTCGCCGGGGATGATTCTGGCCAAGGTCGCGCAACCGCAAAGACTGATGGCGGAGTTAAAAATACCCGAGACACAGGCCAAAGATATCT
The DNA here is from genome assembly GCA_964617125.1 of uncultured Acidobacteriota bacterium. Taxonomy (GTDB): domain Bacteria; phylum Acidobacteriota; class UBA6911; order CAINFC01; family CAINFC01; genus CAZTVS01. The sequence goes on along the minus strand of CAZTVS010000036.1, from coordinate 4,067 downwards.
CCATCGGACAGAACGCCGAAATCGACACACGGAACGGCATCATTCCGGGAAAGGTATCACGCATCGATCCGTCGGTGAGGGACGCCACGGTCCTGGTGGACGTCAGACTGGTAGGGGAATTGCCGTCCGGCGCCCGACCTGACCTAAGCGTGGACGGGGTCATCGAGCTGGAAAGACTGGCAGAAGTAGTCTATGTCGGCCGACCGGCCATGGGTCAGCCGCACAGTACCATCAGTCTCTTCCGGCTGGAACCGGATGGAGTCACAGCGATGCGAACCCAGGTGCAACTCGGGCGCAGCTCGGTCAACACCATCGAAGTGGTCCGCGGACTGAAGGTAGGGGACACGGTGATCCTTTCCGACATGTCCTCCTGGGACGCCCACGATCGCATCGTATTGCGCTAAACAGGATACAATAACATCTCAGATGGCATGAGAGATTTAAGAAAGAAAGCCCTATGAATCACAATGGTGACTGTTTGATCCGCCTTCAGGGAGTAACCAAGGTATTTCTAACCGAGGAGGTGGAAACCCACGCTTTATCCGGCATCAATATGGATATCCACAAAGGGGAATTCCTAGCCATATCCGGCCCCTCCGGTTGCGGCAAATCGACCCTGCTTTCCATCCTGGGTCTGCTCGACACTCCAACCGACGGGGCCTACTACCTGAATGGAAAACCGGTCGAGAAACTGACCAATTCCGAGCGAGTACGGATACGCAATCGGGAGATCGGGTTCATATTCCAATCCTTCAACCTGATCGGAGACCTTACCGTATACGAGAACGTGGAACTCCCGCTGACCTATCGCAACATGCCCGGAGGAGAGCGAAAACAGAGGGTCATGGAGGCCCTGGAAAAAGTCGGCATGTCGCACCGCATGAAGCACTATCCTTCCCAGCTGTCCGGCGGGCAACAGCAGCGCGTCGCCGTGGCCCGGGCGCTGGGTGGCGGGCCCTCGATCCTTCTGGCCGACGAACCGACCGGAAATCTCGATTCCACCAATGGAGAGGCGGTCATGGAACTTTTATCCAACCTGCACCGGCAGGGTTCGACGATCTGCATCGTCACCCATGATCCGCGTTATGTGGAATTTGCCGAACGGACGGTTCATCTCTTCGACGGCCTGGTAGTGGAAGAACAGTCCGATAAGGCGCAAGTGGTATAAAATACCGTCTTGATGAAGTCGCAAAAAGTCCTATTTTCCATCATTTCAACATGAACGAAACGGCAGCATCCTCACCCAAGATACTGGTAGCCGATGATCAGGCGGATGTCATTCAGGCATTACGCCTCCTCCTGAAACCGGAGGGCTTCCAGGTGGAATCGGCCTCCTCCCCCACCGGTATCCTGAGAGCATTGGACTCCCAGGAATTCGATGTGATCCTGATGGACCTGAATTACACCCGGGACACGACTTCCGGAGCCGAAGGACTGGACCTCCTTTCCAAGATCATCGGCCTGGATCAGCAACTTCCGGTCGTGGTCATGACCGCATGGGGAAGCATCGAACTGGCGGTGGAAGCCATCCATCGCGGTGCGCGCGATTTCATTCAGAAACCATGGGACAACACCCGTCTCCTGACTACGCTTCGCACTCAGATCGAACTGGGCAAGGCGTTGCGCAAGGGGCGACGCCTGGAAGAAGAAAATCGTATCCTGCGCGAAGAGGGTTTCCCTACCATCATTGCCGAATCGCCGGCCATGCGCCAGGTGCTGTCGATCGTCGAAAGGGTCGGCCCCTCCGATGCCAACGTGCTGGTCACCGGGGAAAGCGGCGTAGGCAAGGGACTGGTGGCTCTGGCCATCCACCGCATCTCGCGCCGGGCGCATCGTTCTCTGGTCACGGTCAATACCGGCGGGCTTTCCGAGGGCGTTTTCGAAAGCGAGCTGTTCGGACACGTCAAGGGCGCCTTCACCGATGCCCGCAGCGACCGTGTCGGGCGTTTCGAATGCGCCGACGGAGGCACTCTCTTTCTGGATGAGATCGCCAATGTGCCCCTCAGCCAGCAAGCCCGTCTACTACGGGTTCTGGAGACCGGAGAATTCGAAAGGGTCGGCTCCTCGCGCACGCAAAAGGTCAATGTGCGGGTCGTCTCGGCCACCAATTCCGATTTGCATCTGGAAGTAGAGGCGGGACGGTTTCGCGAAGACCTCCTTTTCCGGCTCAACACCATAGAAATTCCCGTCCCCCCCTTACGCAACCGCAAGGAGGACATCCTGCCGCTGGCCATGCACTTTTTACGTCAGCACTCCCAGCGGTATCGGAAAGGGGTCGAAGGCTTCGACAATACGGCTGTTCCCCTGCTGATGAATCACCCGTGGCCCGGCAACATACGGGAACTGGATCACGCCGTGGAACGCGCCGTTCTGATGGCTCAGGAAAACAGGATCAAGGCGATGGACCTGGCCTTACGCCCGACTCGGGAAGCGACCAGCCGCCTGGAGGATCTCAGTCTGGAAGAGGTCGAACGATGCCTGATCCAAAAGGCATTATCCCGTTTCAACGGCAACGTAAGTCAGGCGGCTGAAGCCCTGGGCCTGAGCCGGAGTGCGCTCTACCGCCGGCTGCAACGCTATGGCTTATAAAAACAAAGGAATATCTCAACTCTTTCCGCTCCGGTACGAAGACCGCCTTTGCTTATGGATCCTGGCCGGAGGATTACCGGCCTTGTTGACCTCCTTCTATTTTCTTTGGATAAGCGATCTTTCCCTCGAATTCATCAGTCTTATCGCCTTCCTGCTCACCCTATGCTGGATCGGGCTGGCCCTTCATGTCCGGTCGTGCATGATTCATCCGTTGCGTACTATGAGCAGCATGCTCACCGGGCTGCGGGAGGGAGACTACTCCACCCGGGCCAGGAGCGGAAGGACGGACGATGCTCTGGGAGAACTTTTCAGTGAAGCCAACGCCCTTGGCAAAACCTTATCGGAACAACGACTGACGGCGGTAGAGGCGACGGCCCTGCTGCGGTCGGTCATGGGGGCCATCGATGTGGCGGTCTTCACCTTCGATGAGGGCCACCATTTGCGGTTGACCAATCGGGCCGGCGAAAACCTTCTGGCTCAAACCGCCGACCAGCTGCTGAATCGGACAGCGGCTTCTCTGGGGATGGAGGAGTTCCTGGAACAGGCAGGGGCCCAGATCGTGGAACGCTCTTTTCCATGCGGCACCGGACGATGGGGCATTCATGTCAGCACCATATGGGAGAGGGGAATATCTCACCGATTGCTGGTCGTTCAGGACCTGACCCGGGCCTTACGCGAAGAACAGCTTCTTGCCTGGAAACAACTGGTACGAGTGATCGGACATGAACTCAACAATTCCTTGACTCCTATCAAATCGATAGCCGCCAGCCTGCGGAGCCTGCTGGACCGGGAACCTGCCGGTCCCGACTGGAAGGAAGACGCCGATCAGGGACTGGCTGTAATCGCGGGCCGGGCCGAATCGCTGGCCCGTTTCATGGATGCCTATGCGCGACTGGCAAAACTGCCGACGCCGCGCAGGGAAACCCTTTGTGTGACAGATTGGGTAAACCGCGTCGTCGGGTTGGAGAATCGCATACAGATTCGTATATCTCCGTCTCCCCCGCTGGACATTCGCGGAGACGGGGACCAGCTGGATCAGCTTCTGATCAATATCCTGCGGAATGCAGCCGAGGCGGCGCAGGAAACCGCAGGATCGGTGGAGATAGGATGGCGATCCCACAGGAACGGGCTTGAGCTCTGGGTCCTGGACACCGGTCCCGGGCTCCCCAAGTCTGGAAATCTCTTCGTACCTTTCTTCACCACCAAGACGGGAGGATCGGGGATCGGTTTGGTTTTGAGCCGCCAGATTGCCGAAGCCCATGGCGGCGAGTTGACCCTGGAGAACCGCGTGGATGGACCGGGATGCCGGGCGCTTCTCCGACTGCCGATGTGAAGGAGACAGAAGACAGGAGTCAGAAGCCAGAAGTCAGAAGCCAGAATGCCTCCGGCGGCAGCCAGAGGGGAGAGCTGATTCCGTATGCCGATAGGGGTAGGGAGGGCCGATTGGATTCGGCTCCCCCTCCCTCCGAACCGGACAA
>CAZTVS010000035.1:0-43077 GCA_964617125.1 uncultured Acidobacteriota bacterium | reverse complement strand
GCGGAATGGTTCTTTTCGAGTTTGTGCCGCGTAAACGCGGAACTACTAACCTTGATCAGGAATCTTTTTTACGGCGAAGAACAGGCAGGTGCTTAAAACCGCTATTCCGACCAGCAACGGGGGGATCAGCCACGGGCCGAGGAACCATGGGTGCAATGCAGCCAGCCGGGACCATGTTTCTGCCGACCAGGTCGAATCCGTATACAAAGGGGCCATTCGCCACAAGAGCCCCCATAACTCCACGGCGAAAAAGAAAAATACTCCTATGGCCGCATATACCTTGGCTGCGATTGGGTTTAGGAAGTGTACCATCTGATAGAGAAGGCAAAAAAACGTCGGCAGGGCCATCATGAAATACCAGGCATTGGTCGAAGGGACACCGTACGTGGCCTGGGTTATCCAGACATGATAAAACATGCCGGCGAGTACCAGCAGCACGGAAGCGGCCGTCAGCAGGGCCTCCGCGCAGGATGGAAAAATGTTGCACCCGCTCCGGGATCCTTGCGACACCCAAGCGCGTTCCCGCAGGGACCGTGATATCCACTGGAAAAGGAAGGCGATCCCGATCAGGAAGATGGTTCCCACATACAAAATCTCCAGCCATTGCGGAAGCTTGAGAAAACTCCATCCGCCGATCCAGATCCTTCCCAGAAACCTGGCCAGATCGCGCAGCCAGTCAATCTCCGGTAAAACGGCCAACAGCTCGACAGCCGATTTCTCCCGGAAGGAGGAATAGGTAAATTCCACCATGGAGCCGAACCGGCCGTAATGCTGCCAATTCCAATAGAAGAGCGGACCGCAGGAGATGGCCCAAAGACCGAACACGGCCGCCGTTGCCACTGCCGTTTTTTTGCGGCTGACAGGATCCGAGTCGCGGAAAAAGCGTATCGCCAGGGCAGCAAGCCATAAAGGAATCCAGGCCAATGTCGTATTTTTCGACCAGATCCCCAATCCGAGGCAGAGGGCTCCCCAGACAGCCGCCGGCAGAGAGCCGGAAGAAAGGTAGCGGAAAAGAAACAAGAGAGAGAGCAGGCTCCAGAAGATCGCCGAGGGATCGTTGGCCACCCGGCAGGCGTTCCCCAGATACAGCGGGAAAAAGGCGGTCAACGCCAGAATCCAAAATCGAACCGAGGGGCTGGCGATCAGCGTTTCTAAAAGCAAGGAAAAAATCCAGGTCGCCAGCACCAGAAACAGCAGGTTGAGTATGCGCAGAAGATTCATCGTCGTCAGGATTCCGGCGGAAGAGATCCACCGATAGACCGGCGACATCAGGAGATAGTAGAGCGGCGGGTGTTGGGCCTGATACAGCGGCAGAACGGGACCATCCCCCGGGGCAGCTTGTACCCCGTTCCAAAAATCATGGTAGCCGCGGGTGCCCCAGGCTGCCGTGTGATGCCAGGCATGTTCCGGTACGGGAAAGTCGCGCATTTCGCGCAGGATGGAACCGGGGACGGAATCTTCTCCCACAACCGGCAGGCGGTGTTCTTGCAGAAGAAAGGCGATATATCCCAGATGCTGATACTCGTCGATCCCTTCCCATGGCGGCAGGATGCAAAGCAGGAGCAGTCCCCGAAGGAAGAGGATGGATAGCAGCAGAAGCGAGATCCTTCTCAGGCTCATCCCATGCGCCCCCTGTCAGGCCCGGCGACGGGAGTGGATCTCCACCTGCTCGCCGGCCAGTTCGTCGCAGCGTTCATTCTGGGGATGGCCCGCATGCCCCTCCAGCCAGTGCCATTCGATCTGATGCACCGATTGCAGCCCATCCAGCACCTTCCATAAGTCATCATTGAGCACCGGCTTTTTCCCGACCGTTCGCCATCCGTTTTTTTTCCACTTTTTCATCCACTCGGTGATTCCCCGGCGTAAATATTGCGAATCCGTATAAAGGTCCACCCGGCAGGGCTCTTTCAGCGCGGAGAGGGCCGCGATGGCCGCGGTCATCTCCATGCGATTGTTGGTCGTATGCCTTTCCCCGCCGGCCAGCTCTCGGACCTTCTCCCCATAGCTCAGGATGGCGGCCCAGCCGCCCGCTCCCGGATTGGGTTTGCAGCCTCCATCGGTGTAAATGGTAACCTTCTTCATGATGACTGGTTTCTCCGGTTATAATGTCCCTGATGTTTCCCAAGGGAAAGTAATACTATACTGTTTCCCGCCGGTGGTTTGAAAATAAATTCCTGTTTTGCAAAGGGCTCATTTTTATGAACATGAAACCGTTTCAACCCCAGTTTATGAAGGTCAGCATCCTGACGGCAGCCATTCAGGAGCTGACTCCCCGCGATCTTCGCGATGCCGATCCCGACCTGGCAATTGAGGAATGGATCGCCTATGCCCGCGAAATCGGTGCCGATCACATACAACTTTCCGCAGCGCTGCACCCCTCGGAGACTGATGTCCCCCCGGAGGCTATGCTGGATCCGGTGGCCAACACCCTGGACCTGCGACAACCCTTCAACCGCACACGGGCCGCGCGCGTCCTGGCGGCCATGAAGCAGCACGACATCGGAATCACCGATTTGGGCTATTTCGACAACATGCTGCACCACGATGCAAAAATCCGCGAGAAGAAGTATGAATTTATGCTCCGGGTATTCGACGCCGCCGTACTGCTGGGCGTCCATTCCGTCTGCGGATTTGTCGGCCGCAATCAGATGCTCAGCATGGACGAAAATCTGCAGGCATTCCGGGAATACTTCGTTCCCTTACTGCAGGAAGCCAAAGACCGCGAACTGGTCTACCGCGTGGAACAATGCCCCATGCCGGGATGGAACACCAGCGATCATTTCCACAACAATATCGCCTACGCCCCGGGTCCATGGATCGCTCTGCATCGTATCTGCGAGAAGGCCGGAGTCGGCGACCAGTTCCGTATCCACTACGACCCCTCTCACGCCATTCTCATGGGCATGGACACCCGCTCCATCTTTCAGTATCTGAAGGACACCGGATACAACTTTCTTATCGGCGGTTTTCACGTCAAAGGACAGGTCATCGACGCCAAAGGAGTTTCCGCCTGGGGATATGGCGGACAGACTATGGAGCGCGGTGACTGGATCGACGGCCGGCCGAGTCCCAATCCTGCCGATCAGCTGAACGCCTGGTTGAAGCAGATCATTCTCTGCACTCATGAGCTTCCGGGGACGGCCCGGCATGATCCGCTGGCCTACCTGCAGAACCGCAGCGTCGACTGGTTCGATCATCAGTTGGCGGCCAGAGAGTTACTCCAATTGGACATCGCAGAAACGCCGCTGGTCATCGAACATGAATATCCGCCGGCCCGCATCCAGGACAAGGAGCGTTTGCGCCCGATCCTGTCGGGTTCGATTTCCTTCGTGCGCAAGATCGATGAAGCCGCGGCCGCCATGTATGCCCTGCAGCATGAGGTTTTAGCCTCCCAGGGGATACCCGTCCAGGGAATCGGCCGCGAACCCTATCGCTCGTAAAGGGAGCGTAGAAGACAGGAGTCAGGAGCCAGAATTCAGTAGCCAGAATAATTGTCTTTGTTTTTCGTAGTTCCGCGTTGCTCGTCCTGAAGGCGCGGAACTACGAACCTGATCCGTATGCTTCTCGTTTTCGGAATTTGCGCTGACTGCAAATCCTTTGCCGGCAGGACGCCGACGCTCCCGGCTTGCCATCCCCATCGAAAAGCCCTCGTTCTTGACCGAAATGTCACCCTCACCATTCTGGATTCTGACTTCTGGATTCTGTCTCCTTCTACCTATCATTCGGCGAGGGCACAGATGTTTTCCACCAGCCTCTTCCAGCCGGAGTGCATCTCCCGGCCGGCGATCTCCTCCCTCATACCCTTTTCCATGTGTTCTTCGAAATATCGGCTCACCGCATCCGCCATGGCCGCAGGATCGTCCGGTGCCACCAGCAAACCTGTCTTACCCTCTTCGATGACGTCCGGCAGGCCTCCGACTCTAGTGGCGATCACCGGCAGGCCCATACCAAAACTCATCTGTACCACTCCGCTCTGCGAAATGCGGGAATAGGGAGCCAGCAACACATCGGCCGCGGAAAAGTACAGGGGGACCTCTTCATCGGCGACATAGCGGTCGAAAAGCAGAACCCGCTCCCGGATGCCGAGACGATCCATCAACTCGAAATAACTTGCCTTGTCCTGCCAGAATTCCCCGACCAGCAGCAGACGGGCTTCGGGATTCCACTGCAGGATGGCCGGCATGGCCTGCAACAGATACTTCAACCCCTTATAGGGGCGTACAAAACCGAAAAAGAGCAAAAGGGGTATTCCCGTCGAGACACCCAGGCGCACGCGCGCCGATTCCTTGGCGACGGCCTGGGCGCCAAACATGTCGTATACGGGATGGGAAACGACACGAACCCGGCGGCCCGGAAGAATGTCACCGAGAATCGACTTTTCTTTCTCCGACTGAACGACGAATCCGTGTCCGGGCCGGAGTGCCCAGCGGGTCAGCAGAGTATCGACGGCGCGTCTTTCATGCGGCAAGACATTGTGGCACAAAAAGATGGGACGAATACCTCCCCGTGCCGCCCCACGGGCCAGCATCCCGAACATGGGGGCAAAAAATGGGATCCACCAGGGCAGGATCAATATCTGCGGCTTGTCGCCGCGGATCGATCGTGCCGTCCGCCACCAGCTGATGGGATTGAGAGAGTCCAGGCTATAGCGACATTCCGCCGCAGGCAACGCCTTCCGTCCCGGCGAACGATCGGACTGCCCCGGGTACAGCAAGGCGGGAAACTGCCGGCGGAAGGAATACAAAACCGTTTCATGCCCCTCCTGCCGCAATTGCTGAACCAGGCACTCCATATACTGAGATATCCCGCCCCGAAAAGGGGGCAGCGGACCGGCCAGTGCAATCTTCATAGGGTCATAAAAAAAGGGAAGGATCGGTTCCCCTCTCCTTCCCTGTCAGATACGAGTTGTTTTCTTGGGCCTGCGGCCTTACTCTTTTTTCTTCTCTTTCTTTTTGGGAGCTTCCTTCGGTTTGAATTCGCTTCCGATCATCTCGATCAGGGCCATTTCCGCACCGTCGTTCCCCCGAGGCCCCAGCTTGATGATACGGGTGTACCCGCCCGGACGCCCGGCAAAACGGCCGCCGATTTCGGAGAAAAGTTTCTGTACGATCTCTTTCCGCCGGATCAGAGAGGCTGCCTGCCTGCGGGCGTGAAGGGTTTCCTCTTTTCCCAGGGTGATCAACTTCTCGGCAAAAGGTCGCAGCACCTTGGCTTTCGGCAAGGTGGTGGTCACGGATCCGTGATCGAGAAAATCCGTGGCCATGGTCCGCAACATGGCCAGTTTGTGGTCCGCTGTTTTGCCTAATTTTTTTCCGCCTACCCGATGTCTCATGGTACTCTAAACTAACCTCCGTATATAATCCCGGGAAATCCTGCTTCCCAATTTTTCCAGATCCTGATTAAAGCTCGGCCGACGGCTCTCCCGGTACGATCTTCCCTTCCGCGAGGATCATACCGAACGAGAGGTTCATCTGCGTCAGGATGTCCTTGATTTCGGTCAGAGACTTCCGCCCGAAATTCTTGGTCTTGAGCATTTCCGCTTCCGTCCGCTGAACCAGATCGGCCACCGTCTTGATGCCGGCATTCTTCAAACAGTTATAAGCCCTTACCGACAATTCCAGATCGTCGATCGATTTGCGCAGATTCTCATTCAACAGCTCTTTTTCCCGGCTGACCGTCTCTTCCTTGACTTCCGGTTCCGGTTCGAAGTTGGTGAAGATCAGCATGTGATCCTTCAGGGTCTTGGCCGCCTGCAGAATCGCCTCTTTAGGACTGATGCAGCCGTTGGTCCAAACCTCCAGGATCAGCTTCTCGTAATCGGTCGTCTGGCCCAGGCGCGCCGCCTCGATGGAGTAATTCACCTTGCGCACCGGAGAGTGCATGGAGTCGATGGGGATGTAGCCGATGGAAAGATCTTCATCATAATTCTCGTCGGCGGCCACATAGCCGCGCCCGCGGCATATGCGCATCTCGATCTTCAGCGACCCGCTCTCGTTGACCGTGGCGATGTGGATATTCTTATCGATGATTTCCACATCCGGATCCGTCTTGATGTCCCCGGACTTCAGCTCCCCGGGTCCGTTGGATTCCAGGAAAATGGTTTTGGGATAGCTCACGTGCATCTTCAGAGGGACCTGTTTCAGGTTCATGATGATGTCTGTGGCATCTTCCCGAACACCCTCGATCGGTGTGAATTCGTGCAGAACCCCATCCATCTTGACGGCGGTAATGGCCGCTCCTTCTATGGAAGAGAGCAGGGTGCGCCGCATGGCGTTTCCGATGGTGTTGCCGAATCCGCGTTCAAACGGCTGGGCGTAAAAGCAGCCGTAATATTCCGTCAGAGTATCCAGGTTGCAAACCAACCTTTTCGGCTTTTGATATGCTCGGGATGGCATTCTTTCCTATCCTTCTCTAGAAGTTTAGTTTCGCTGCGAAACCTGCTATTTGGAATAAAGCTCAACTATCAACTGTTCTTCGATCGGCGACTGGATGTCTTCGCGCGTCGGCATACTGACGATGGTACCGGTGGCGTTGACCGCATCCAGGCTGAGCCAGGAAGGCAGAGTTCCGCGACCGGTGACCGATTGCAGGGCATACTGGATGAGCGGATTCTTCTTGCTCTTTTCCTTCAGGGAGATCTGATCTCCGGCCGTAGTCAGATAGGAGGGAATATCGATCTTCTGGCCGTTGATACGGATATGGCCGTGACAAACCAGCTGACGCGCCTGGGACCTGGAGGTGGAAAAGCCGAGTCGATAAATGACATTGTCGAGACGCCGTTCCAGAAGGATCAACAGGTTTTCCCCCGTAATTCCCTTCTTCCTGTCGGCCTTGCCGAAATAGTTTCGGAACTGCTTCTCCAGCACTCCGTATAGACGCTTCACCTTCTGCTTCTCACGAAGCTGCATGCCGTATCCCTGTACCTTCGCCCGGCGGTCTCGCCCGTGCTGTCCGGGGGCGTATCCCCTCCGCTCAAAAGAACAACTATCCTTGAAACAACGTTCCCCTTTGAGGAACAGTTTCATTTCTTCCCGGCGACAGAGCCTGCAAACTGATTCCCGATATCTAGCCAATGTTGAATCTCCTTAAACAATGAATCCGACGTGTGCCGTAGTCCGTTTCCGTCGTTTTCTCTTTCCTTTTGCGGATTAAACCCGGCGTCTCTTGGGAGGACGGCATCCGTTATGGGGAATCGGCGTCACGTCCCGAATCGATTTGACTTCCATCCCGGCCGCCTGCAGCGCTCGCACCGCCGATTCCCGCCCGGAACCGGGTCCTTTCACCACTACGCTGACCGTTTTCATGCCGACCTCACGCGCCGTTTCGGCCGCCTTCTGGGCCGCCTGCTGTGCGGCAAAGGGCGTACCTTTCCGGCTCCCCTTGAATCCCAGGGCTCCGGAGGAGGAAGTGGCCACCACATTCCCCATCGGGTCCGTCATGGTGATCATGGTATTGTTGAACGAAGCGTTGATGTGAACCACGCCGATCGGGACCATAATCTTTTCCCGCTTTTTCCCGCCCTTCTTTTTCTTCTGGGCTTTCTTGACTTGTGCCGCCATCCTAACTCCAAATGAATAATTCTATATCCGGTTACCAATTAAATGCTCGGAGAGTACGCAGACCTCCCTCTAACATGGAAACACTATCCCTTGGTCTTAACCTTTTTGGCGATGGTGCTCTTGCGCGGACCCTTTCTGGTCCTGGAATTGGTGTGTGTGCGTTGTCCGCGCACGGGCAATCCCCTCCGGTGTCTGAGTCCCCGGTAGCAACCGATGTCCATCAGCCGCTTGATATTCACCGAGGTTTCCTTCCGCAGATCGCCTTCCACCGAACCGTCCCGCTGCAGGATCTGCCGAATGCGTACGATCTCTTCTTCGGTGAGGTTTTTCACCTTCTTGCCCAACTCCACATTGGCTTCCTGACAGACCGTCAGCGCCCGCGGACGTCCCACCCCGTAAATATAGGTCAATCCGATTTCCACCCTCTTATTGGGGGGAAGGTCTATACCAACTATACGTGCCACAGAGGCCTCCTCAACATTCTTTTATGATGCATTGCCGTTTGTTTCCCTACTGCGGCAATCAACCCTGGCGCTGCTTGTGTTTCGGATTTTCACAGATAATCCGGATCACGTTTTTACGCCTGACCACTTTGCATTTGGTGCATATCTTTTTTACTGAAGCCCGAACTTTCATATCTATTTTCCGTCCGCTGCAATCGCTCTTCCGAATCGGAGCTATTTAAATCGATAGGTGATTCTTCCCCGGGTCAGATCGTAGGGGGACAATTCCACCTGGATCTTGTCGCCGGGAAGGATTCGGATAAAATTTTTCCTCATTTTCCCTGATATATGGGCCAGGATCACATGTTTATTCTCCAGTTCGACCCGAAACATAGCATTAGGCAAGGTTTCTTTGACCGTGCCGACAACCTGTATGGAATCTTCTTTACCCATATCCTATCGAGGAAACCTGTTATTATACAATCAGTTTGCTGCTTTCATAGATCTTTTTTTGCCGGTTCCCAGCAACTCATGATCCAGGGTCCGTCCCGGGTCACAGCCACCGTGTGCTCGAAGTGAGCGGAGTAGCCGCCATCGGCGGTCAAAACCGTCCACTTGTCCTTCAGGATACGCACATCCGGGCCTTTGGTATTGACCATCGGCTCGATAGCCAGAACCATTCCCTCCCGCAGGCTGCATCCCGTTCCCGCTTTGCCGTAATTCGGAATCTGCGGCTCCTCATGGAGCGAGCGGCCGATCCCATGTCCGACATAATCTTTGACAACGGAAAACCCGTTCGCTTCCGCCATTTGCTGCACGGCGGCGGAAACGTCGCCGATGCGGTTTCCCGGCCGGGCCTTGTCGATCCCCCGGAAGAGTGCCGCCTCGGTCACCCTCAGGAGCTCTTTCAGCTCCGGGGATATCTCTCCCACGGCTACCGTGATGGCTGCATCGCCGAAATATCCATCTTTCTGAACTCCGACATCAATGCTGAGGATGTCGCCCTCCCGCAGAATCACTTTGGCGGAAGGGATGCCGTGCACGATCCCGTCATTGGGGGAGGTGCACAGGGTTGCCGGATATCCCCGGTACCCTTTGAATGCCGGTTTTGCTCCCCGGCTTAAAATTTTGTTTTCGGCGTATCGATCCAATTCCAGGGTATTGATCCCGGGATGTATCATCTGCCGCAGATCCCAAAGTATCTCTCCGACCAGTTGACTGCTGGAGTATATACGTTCCAATTCTGCCTGGGACCTGCCGACGATCATGACTCAGGCATCCCGCAGGATACTGTCGAGTTCCTGGAATATCTCCTTCATGTCCCGCTCGCCGTCGATGTCGCGCAAAACCTTTTCCTGCCGGTAGTAGGCGATCAACGGTTCGGTGAGTTGAGTGTAAACCTCCAGCCTCTGCCGCACGACTTCTTCCTGATCGTCCTTACGCTGGATGGTCGCCACATCGCAGGTTTCGCACTTCTCGCCCCTGGCCGACGGCTGGTAGTATATATTGTATATACGGCCGCATTGAGGGCACGATCTTCTCCCGCCGATGCGCTTTTGCAGAACGTCGGCGGCCACCTGAATATTCAACACGATGACGGAGGCATGGCTCTGCGCGGCCAGGATCTGTTTCAAATCGTCCGCCTGGCGCAACGTGCGCGGGTAGCCGTCCAGCAGCACGCCCGCCTGTACATCCTCCTTGGCCAGACGTTCGGCCACGACACCCTTCATGATATCGTCCGAAACCAGGCCGCCCGATTCCAGGATCTTTTGCACCTCTTTTCCCAGGGGGCTCTGCGCCGCCACGGAGGCCCGCAGCATATCTCCGGTGGAGACGTGGGGTAATCCGCGCGATCCCGCCAGCATCTTGGCCTGGGTCCCTTTGCCGCACCCCGGTCCGCCCAGAAGAACAACGATCTTGCGATTGCTCATAAAATAATCGGTAAGTTGCCCGCGCAGGCGTTATCCCCTGCGGCCCCTTATCCTTCCCTTTTTTAGAAATCCGTCATAATGACGCATGATCAGCTGCGATTCGATCTGCTGCACGGTGTCCATGGCCACGCCGACCACGATCAGCAGCGAGGTACCGCCGAAGTAGAAGGTGACTCCGAGACCGGTGGTGATGAAATCCAGCCCGTACCGGGTAAAGAAAGAGTCGAGTGGTTCCCCGATGAAGGGAATCGGCTGCACCTTGAAACCGGTGATCAGGAACTCCGGAATCAGACAGACCAGAACCAGGTAGAGAGAGCCTGCCAGCGTCAAACGGCTCAACACCCGATCGATGAACTGGGCCGTCCGCGGGCCCGGTCGAATCCCCGGTATGAAACCGCCATATTTTCGCACATTATCGGCCACTTCCACCGGATTGAAGATGATGGATATATAAAAGTAGCAGAAGAAGATGATGCCAAGGATATACACGATGTTGTATAGAGGCATCCCCTGTCCCAGCTGCTGCGCCACCGAGCGGAGGAATTCATTCTGGAACATCAGTCCGATGGTCGAAGGAATGCTGACGATGGAAGCGGCAAAGATGACCGGGATAACTCCACCGGAATTGACGCGCAGTGGCAGATGCGTCGATTGCCCGCCGTACATTTTCCGTCCGACAACCCTCTTGGCGTATTGGATCGGAATTCGCCTCTGTCCTCTTTCCACAAAGACAATGAAGGCTACGGTAATGATCATCATGATGATCAGGAGAGCAACGGTGATGATGCTCCATTGCCGCGAAGCCACATTGCGGTAAATTTCTGCGACCGCATGGGGCAGCCCCACGACGATACCGGCAAAGATGATCAGGGAAATGCCGTTACCGATTCCACGCTCGGTGATCTGTTCCCCGATCCACATGATGAACACCGTGCCTGTAGTCAGTGTGAGCATGGTCAGGAGGCGGAAAGCCCATCCCGGATTGGGTACGATAGCCATACCGGCTCCCGGATCGGTCCGTTCCAGGGCCAAGGCCGTGGCCAGCGATTGGAAAAGGCACAAAATGACCGTCAGATAGCGGGTGTACTGGTTGATCTTTCTCTTTCCCAGCTCTCCTTCCTTGGAAAGCTTCTCCATGTACGGCCACACCACGGTGAGGAGCTGGAGAATAATGGAGGCGGTAATGTAGGGCATGATGCCCAGGGCGAAGATACTCAACCTTCGCAGGTTGCCTCCGGAAAAGACATCGAGAAAACCCAGTATGGTTCCCCCTTGCGAATCGAAAAACCTTCCCAGGGCAGTCGGATCGATCCCCGGTGTCGGCACGAAGGAACCGATACGATAGACCGCCAGCAGTCCAAGCATGAACAGCAAGCGGACCCTGAGTTCAGGAATCTTGAATATATTCTTCAGGCCCGACAGGAATGGATTTCGTTCTTCAGGCATTACTTGATTACCTCAGCCGCTCCGCCGGCCTTTGCAATTTTTTCCGCTGCCGATTGACTGAATCCGTTGAGTCGAACGGTGAGGGCGTTCGTGACCTCTCCGTTGCCCAGCAGTTTGACTCCGTCCCAGACGCGGCGGACAATACCTTTTTCCTTAAGCAACTCCACATCGATTACCGTGCCGGCCGGAAAATCGGCCAGCTGGGCAAGATTGACCAGGGCATAGCGCTTCTTGAAGATGTTGGTGAAACCGCGCTTGGGCAATCGACGGTAAATGGGCATCTGCCCGCCTTCGAATCCGGCCCTGACGGAGGAACCCGCTCGGGACAGCTGTCCGTTGTAACCCCGGCAGGACGTCTTCCCATGTCCGGATCCAGGTCCGCGTCCCACGCGCTTTCTTTTACGATTGGCCCCCTGAGAGGGGCGCAAGGTGTTCAGGCGTATCATGACTTCGTCCTACTCCGTTTTTAAAATCTTGACCAGATGAGGGATCTTGGCAACCATGCCCCGGATCTCCGGGGTATCGGGTCGCACCACTTCCTGATTCAGCTTGCTAAAGCCCAACCCCTTCACCAGCGTTTTGTGTTTTTTGTTGGATCCGATACAGCTGATGACATACTTCAGTCGCAGCATATTTTTACCGTTCGTTTTCTCCATGGGTCTCAAGCTCCATCCTTATTATAGGCCGCGCCAACGGCTGACTTTTTCGGGATCTTTCAGCCGCTTCAAACCGTCGAAGGTCGCCTTGATGACATTGTGCGGATTGGCGCTGCCGATCGATTTGGTAAGAATGTTGTGGATCCCAGCGGACTGCACAACCGCGCGCACGGCGCCGCCGGCAATAACTCCGGTTCCGTCGGATGCCGGTTTCAACATCACCTTTCCGGAACCGTAATTCCCGACAATGGCGTGCGGAATCGTAGTACCTTTCAATGGTACCTGGATCATGTTCTTCTTGGCCCGTTCGATCCCTTTCTTGATGGCCTGCGGAACTTCCTTGGCCTTCCCCAAACCATAGCCGACCGAGCCCTTCTCGTTGCCTACGACCACCAGCGCGGTAAAACTCAGGTTTTTGCCCCCCTTGACCACCTTGGTCACCCGGTTGATGGCTACTACCTGGTCTTTCAGCTCAACGGCCGTAAGATCGGTGTTTTCCTGATCCATATTTCCTCGAAAACCTTTCCCTGGTTCCGACTGTCTCTGTTCCATAGCGGATGAACCTCTCATAGCAGGTGGAAATCTCCCGAATTAAAACTCCAGACCGGCTTTCCGAGCCGCCTCGGCAAATGCCTTGACGCGCCCATGGTACAAGTATCCGCCGCGATCCATGACGACCTGGCGAATCCCCTTGTCGAGAGCCCCTTCGGCGATTATCGTTCCGATCCGTGCTGCCGCATCGATATTGCCGCCCTGCTTGAATTTCTCGCGCAGTGCCTTATCGTTGGTCGATGCGGAGAGCAATACCTTCCCCAGCGTGTCGTCGATGACTTGTACGCTGAAATGCTTCAAGCTGCGAAAGACACACATACGCGGCCGCGAGGCATTGCCCGTGATCTTGTTGCGGATTCTTTCATGAACCCTGACACGTCGTTCGTTTTTGCATGCGTTGGTGATCATTGAAATCAACTTCCAAATAGAAATCCGGTTACGCCCCTCGTTTACCCTCTTTCAGCTTGATCCGCTCGGTGGCATAGCGGAGGCCTTTACCCTTGTAAGGGTCAGGAGGACGCAGATAGCGAATGTTCGCCGCTGTCTGCCCCAACAGATACTTATCGTTTCCGGTCAGGGTGATGGTTCCCTGATAATTGGTAATGTTCGGTTTGTTCAGCTTTTCTACCTTGGCTTGAATCCCTTCCGGAAGCTCGAATTCGATCGGATGCGAATATCCGATATTGAACAGCAGCCGGTTTTTCCTCAATTCGGCACGGTAACCGATACCGACGAAATCCATCTCTTTGGTAAAGCCCTGGGTGACGCCCAGCACGGAGTTGTTGATCAGGCTCCGCATCAAACCATGCTTGGCCCGCAGCTGACGATCGTCGCTATCGCGCAGGACGTGGATCGTATTGTCTTTTACTTCCACCTGGATGCCCGGAGCGATAGGTGTCGTCAAGGTCCCTTTGGGTCCTTTGACTACGACCTGCTCGTTTTCGATACTGACTTTGACCCCGGCTGTGAGGGGTATTGGTTTTTTCCCTACTCTGGACATGGTTTCATTCCTAAAATATTGATTCGAGATCCGCGATGATCCGTTTAGCTGATTTCACAGAGCAGCTCGCCGCCGATGCCGAGCTCTCTCGCTTTCCTGCCGCTCATCAGACCTTGCGAAGTGGTCAGGATATTGATACCCAGTCCGCCCAGGACTTCCGGAATCTCATTCTTGTCCCGGTACACCCTACATCCGGGCCGGCTGACCCTGCGAATGGAGGTGATCGGGGACTGGTTCTTTCCCCGGTAACGGAGAATGATCTTCAGATTCTTGTGCACGCCCGCGCTCTCCGTCAGGAAATTCTCCACATACCCTTCTTCTTTAAGGATACGCACGATCTCTTCCTTTATCTTGGAATAGGGTACAAGAACCGTTGCCTGTCGTCCATGTACGGCGTTGCGTATACGGGTCAATAAATCCGCGATCGGATCCGTCATACTCATATGATCATCCTCTTCTCTTTTCCCGGGACAAAAAGAATCGCCGGGATTTCCTCATTCTTACAAACTATTTACCAACTCGCCTTGATCACTCCGGGAATCTCCCCGGTCAGTGACAGTTGCCGGAAACAGATACGGCACAGGTGGAATTTGCGCAGATAGGCCCGCGGCCTTCCGCATCGCTCGCAGCGATTATATTGCCGGACCTTGAATTTTGGCGCCTGTTTGGCTTTGGCTATCATCGACTTTTTGGCCACTGGATCACCCCTACTCGAATTCTTCCATGTTCACGGCACTCTGCCCGCCCTTCTTGGTGAAAGGCATCCCGAACAGACGAAGCAGCTCTCTGGCCTCTTCATCGGTTCTGGCGGTGGTGACAATGGTAATGTTCATTCCCCTCGCTTTTTCCGCCTTGGAAAAATCGATTTCCGGAAATACCAACTGGTCCTTCAACCCCAAGGTATAGTTCCCGCGCCCGTCGAAGGAGTTCGCCGGAACGCCGCGAAAGTCTCTGACGCGCGGCAGCGTGATGTTGACCAGCCGGTCGAGAAACTCATACATACGGTCCCCACGCAGGGTCACGAAGCATCCGATGGGCATCCCTTTCCGCAACTTGAAACTGGAAATCGCCTTCTTCGCCTTGGTGATCACCGGTTTCTGTCCGGCAATGGAGGCCAGTTCGTCGCTGGCGACATCCAACACCTTGGCGTTGGAGATCGCCTCTCCCACACCCATATTGACATTGATCTTCACCAGCTTGGGAACGGCCATCACGTTGGTGTAGCCGAACTTCTTGGTCAGTTCCCCGCTGATCTCTTTTTGATAAAGTTCCTTCAGTCGTGCCATACGTCTTGCCTTTTACAATTATTTATCCAGAAGGCCTTTGCACTTCTTGCAGTGACGCTCTTTGCGTCCTTCCTGCGAGCGCACATGTTGTACCCTAGTCCGCGCTCCGCATTCCCGGCACAAGACCATGATTGCCGAAATGTCGATAGGAGCTTCTTTGCTGACCACGCCGCCCTTGATGTTCTTCTGCGGGTTGGGCCGGGTATGCCGCTTGATGATATTGACATTCTCTACCAGGGCCTTACCCTCGTCGGGCAGAACCATGAGGACCCGACCCTTCTTGCCGCGGTCACGCCCGCGGAGCACATACACCTGGTCCTCTTTCTTTATATTTACCTTAGGCATAATCCTAATCCCTTGCCTTCTTTCCCGGCTACAGAACTTCCGGGGCCAGAGACACAATCTTCATGAATTGTTTGTCGCGCAGCTCCCGGGCGATGGGCCCGAAGACGCGCGTCCCCACGGGTTCATGTTCGTTGTTGATCAATACCGCGGCATTCTGATCGAAGCGTATATAGCTTCCATCCTTGCGTCGGTGTTCTTTTCGGGTGCGCACGACCACCGCTTTTACCACCTGCCCTTTTTTTACGGTGCCGTCCGGAGTCGCCTCCTTGACGTTGGCCGTAATGATGTCGCCCAAATGGGCGATATGGCCGGTGCGCGAGCCGATCGGGGCTATGCAAGATATCTTCTTGGCGCCCGAGTTATCGGCTACCTCCAATATGGTTCGCATCTGAATCATGGTAACAATTCTCCGATACGGAATTCTCTTCCCGTGTTTGCCGTCTTCCCGCCTGCCGGCGGGAAGCACCTGTCTTTCCGGTTCGCTTTCTTCCTACTGGCTATACCTGCGAAGCGCGACTGATGATCTCTTTCAATCGCCAGCATTTGCTTTTGCTCAACGGCCGGCATTCGATGATGCGCACCTTGTCGCCCTTGAGACACTCGTTCTTCTCGTCGTGGGCCATAAAGGTGGATGTGCGCCGGACGATCCTTTTGTATTTCGGATGAGTCACCAGGCGGTCCACCGCAACCACGATGCTCTTGTCCATGGCGTTACTGACCACTGTGCCGACCTTGCTGGCTTTGTATCCCTTCTTGTCTTCCATGTTCTATCCGTCTTTTCAGGTCTGATCCTAAATGTTGCTTTGCGTATCCCGTTGCCCCTAGGCGACGTTACGTTTTCGCTGTTCTAAAAGGGTGAGTATGCGGGCGATGTCCTTCCGGAGACCTGAGATTTTGGAAGCTCCTTCCGTCTGCCCTACGGATACCTGCTGTCGCAGCTGGAAGATCTGTTTGCACAGTTCTTCGTGCCGCTGCTTTAACTCGTCCGTGCTGACTTCGCGCAGTTTGGCAATCTTCATGATTTACTCCGCTCCGAATCTCTTGACGAACTTGGTTTTGATCGCCAGTTTGTTGGCCGCCAACTGGATGGCCTCCTTGGCCTTGTCGGCAGGAATGCCCTCGATCTCATAGAGGACCTTTCCCGGGCGAATGACCGCAACCCAGGCCTCCGGCGCTCCCTTTCCTTTTCCCATACGGGTTTCCGCTGGCTTCTTGGTGATCGGCTTGTCGGGAAATACCCGGATCCAGATCTTGCCGCCGCGTTTGGTGTAGCGGGTCATGGCCACACGGGCCGCCTCGATCTGACGATCGGTGATCCATCCCGGTTCCATGGCCTGCAGGCCATATTCCCCGAAACTCACATCACATCCGCGCCAGGCCTTGCCGCACATCCGGCCGCGCTGTTGTTTTCTAAATTTGACTTTCTTTGGGTAAAGCATTTCTCATCAGCTCCGAATTCTTTCCTGGAACCGGCTTCTGGTTGAAAACCGTTCCCGGCGGACCTAGCGCCGCTCCCGTCCGTATTCTTCTTTCGGTTGCAGGCTCTTCTGACCGAAACTCTGTCCCTTATAGATCCAGGACTTGACGCCTATGACTCCATACGTGGTTCGCGCTTCGGCAAAGCCATAATCGATATCTGCCCGCAGGGTGTGCAAAGGCAGCTGTCCCGTCAGGTACCATTCGGTCCTGGCGATTTCCGCTCCGTTCAAGCGGCCGGCACACATCACCTTGATCCCTTTGGCCCCCACCCGCAGCGTGGCATCCACGGCCCGGCGCATCGCGCGTCGAAAAGCGATACGCTTTTCCAGCTGGGAGGCGATGTTTTCCGCCACCAGCTGGGCATCCAGCTCCGGCTTCTGCACCTCATTGATCTTGATCTGTACATCCCGTTGGGTGATGGCCTGCAGATCTTTCTTCAGTTTCTCAATCTCGGTACCCTTCTTGCCGACGATGATGCCGGGACGAAAGGTATGGATCAGGATGGTCAGCTTGTTGGCCGCCCTTTCTACTTCGATTCGAGATACGCCCGCATGAAAAAACTTCTTTTTCAGGTTTGCCTTAATGGCCAGATCTTCGTTCAGCAGCTTCCCGTAATCGTTCTTGGCGAACCAGCGGGAGCGCCAGGTGCGGGAGAAACCCAGCCGGAAACCATATGGATGCACTTTTTGTCCCAATCAACCCTCCTGCTCTGTATCGCTCAGATTGTCTTGCAAAAAAACGGTGATGTGCTTGGATCGACGGATTTCCCGGTAGGCACGTCCCATGGGAGCCGGCCGCACGCGACGCCGATGTTTTGTCGGACCCTGATCGACATGCACCCGGGAGACCACCAAGGTATCCACATCCAAATGCTTCTGCTTCAGCTCGGCATTGGCCATCGCGGAGCGGAGAACCTTCTCCACCGCTTTGGCCGCCCGTTTATTGGTGTAGTGTAACGTACTCAGAGCTTCGCTGACCTTCTTGCCCCGGATCAGATCCACGACAAGTCTGGCCTTTTGCGGAGACCCTTTGAGATATTTTCCAACGGCTTTGTATTCCATGGCTTTTCGCTTACTTGACTGTGGCGGCTTTTTCCTTTTTGGCGGAAGCCGCATGACCTTTGAAAATGCGGGTCGGAGCGAATTCCCCCAACCGGTGACCAACCATGTTTTCCGTAATATATACAGGAATAAATTTCTTTCCGTTGTGCACGGCGATGGTGTGACCCACCATTTCCGGTATTATGGTTGACCGACGAGACCAAGTCTTGATGACGGACTTGGTATTGCTATCATTTAACTTCTCCACCTTCTTTTGCAGGTGGCCGTCTATGAACGGTCCTTTCTTTAAAGATCTCGACATACTCGCCTTACTTTCTGCGCTTGATGATCATGCTATCCGTACGCTTGGAGTTGCGCGTCTTAAAACCCTTGGTCGGGACACCCCAGGGCGTCACCGGGTGACGTCCGCCGGAGGTCTTTCCCTCTCCACCACCATGGGGGTGATCGATCGGGTTCATGGCGACTCCACGCACATGCGGCCTTCGTCCGGTCCAAATGGTTCTTCCGGCCTTTCCGATGGACACCGAATTATGGTCCGTGTTTCCTACCTGTCCGATGGAAGCGTAGCAATCCATGTGGATCTTGCGCACTTCACCGGAAGGAAGCTTCACCTGGGCGTATTCCCCTTCCTTGGCCAACAGCTGGGCCACCGCACCGGCAGACCGTACCAGCTGGGCTCCCTTGCCCTTTTTCAGTTCCAGGTTGTGGACCAGGGAACCGATCGGGATGTTCTTCAGCGGGAGGCTGTTGCCGGTCAGGATATCGGATTGCGGTCCGGACACCACCTCACTGCCCACCTTCAGGCCGTCGGGAGCGATGATGTATCTCTTCTCGCCGTCCTTGTAGTGCAACAGAGCGATACGGGCCGAGCGGTTGGGATCATATTCGATGGTCGCCACCTTGGCCGGTATGTCCTGCTTGTCGCGTTGGAAGTCCACCAGGCGGTAGAGCTGCTTGTGGCCGCCCCCGCGAAAACGCATGGTGATTCTTCCCTTATTGTTTCTGCCGCCTGTTTTGCGAAGTCCACAAGTCAGGCTCTTCAGAGGTTTATCGCTGGTGATCTCTTCAAAGGTCGGAGCAGCGGTGAATCTCTGCGAAGGTGTTGTTGGTTTAAAGGTCTTGATACCCATGATGACTTGTATCTTTTCGTCTATGAATTCTTTGTCTTTAGGTAACGGTTGATTCCGTCAGGCACTATACATTGTCGAACAGTTCGATCATCTTTTCGCCGGCCTTCAGCTTGACATAGGCCTTCTTCCAATCCTGTCGGCGACCGACGTACTTTCCCAAACGTTTCTTCTTGCCGTGAAACTGGGCGGTATGCACCGAATCCACCTTCACTTTGAAGAGCTTTTCCACGGCTTCCTTGATCTCCACCTTGTTGGCGTCGCAGTGCACGCGGAAGGCCACTGTCTGATGCTCGTTCTTCAGAACCGTGCTCTTTTCGGTGACCATCGGTCGCCGGATGATGTCATATATGCTTTTCATCGGCTTAAAACCTCCTGCAACCGCATGACGGCGTCCTTGGTAACCATCAGGACATCGTGGTTCATCACCTCGTAGACGTTCAGCTGATCGCCGCGAACCATGTTGACCTTGGGCAGATTACGGGCACCCAGGTAAAAATTCCTCTGGTTCCCGGAGTCGACCAGAAGTATGGTTCCCTGACCGGCGAAAGCCTGCAGAGCGCTCTTCACTTCCTTGGTCTTCGGCTGATCGATATTCAGATCTTCCAATACGGTGATCTTGTTCCCGGCCATTTTGGCGGAGAGGGCCGATTTCATGGCGCCGCGGGCCTTCTGCTTGGGAAAGGCATAGGAGTAATCCCGCGGTTTGGGACCGTGGACCGTACCTCCGTGCCGCCACAGGGGACTGCGAACGCTGCCGATACGCGCGCGTCCGGTCCCTTTCTGACGCCAAAGCTTCTTCCCGCTGCCACTGACTTCAGCTCGGGTTTTTGTACAGTGGGTTCCACTTCTCTGGTTGGCCAGGTAATGCTGTATGGCTTCCCAGATCAGCGGCTCATTGACTTCCGCTCCGAATATCTCATCGGAGAGCTGCAGTTTGCCCACTACCTCGTTTTTGATATTTTTTATTTCAACTTCCGGCATGTCGGCTCCTCGATTCCTCAGCGGATATGCTTCTTGACGGTAACGTAGCTGCCGTTACAGCCTGGAATACATCCGCTGACCAGCAACAGGTTCTCGTCCGGGAAGACGTTCATCACCTTCAGGTTTTTCACGGTTACCCGTTGTCCGCCCATTCGCCCGGCAGCCTTCATCCCCTTGTATACCCTGGAGGGGTAAGAGGAAGCGCCTATACTACCCGGTGCCCGGTGAAACATTGATCCATGGGTGGCTGCACCCCCACCGAAATGATGACGTTTGACCACCCCGGCGAAACCCTTGCCTTTGGAGAGCCCGGTAATGGCTACCTTGTCCTCCACGGCAAAGACTTCTTCCACCCGGACGTGATCGCCGATCTTCTTCTCGATTCCTTCCGCAATCTGGAACTCTTCGAGTTTTCGAGTAGGCGGGATCCCAGCCTTGTTGAAATGTCCCATCAACGGCTTACATCGTTTCACCCGCTTGGCGCTGTTAGGCTCAACCAGTCCGAGCTGAATCGATTCGTAACCGTCTGTCGTTTCCGTTTTTCTCTGGACAACAACGCAGGGTCCTGTCCGGATCACGGTAACGGGAGTTACTATTCCTTCGGCACTCTGCACCTGCGTCATGCCTACTTTGATACCAATAAGTCCATCCACCATATCTACGCCTTGTACGTTGGCAAGTATATTGGCCAAAAAAGGTTCCTACTTCTGATCTTCCGTGAAGGCCTTGATCTCCACGTCGATCGCTGCCGGCAAATCCAGTTTCATCAGGGCATCTACCGTTTGTGGAGTAGGTTCCAAGATATCTAACAGCCGTCTGTGTGTACGAATTTCGAACTGCTCACGCGATTTCTTGTCCACATGAGGAGAGCGAAGAACCGTATACAGGTTCTTGGATGTCGGCAGCGGTATGGGACCGGAAATGTTGGCCCCGGTGCGCTTGGCGATATCCACGATTTCGGAGGTTGATTGATCCAGTACGCGATAATCGTACGCTTTCAATCGGATTCTAATCTTTTCATGTAACATAGGACTACGGCTCTTTGATTAATTCTTGGTTCTCAGCCTCGGTAAACTCTAAAAATCACGATTCTCTTGAAGCAAGAAAGTTCTATTCAATAATCTCACTGATGGTGCCGGCGCCCACGGTCCTCCCGCCTTCGCGGATGGCAAAGCGCAAGCCCTTCTCCATCGCGATCGGCGTGATCAACTCGATCACCAGATTCGAGTTGTCCCCGGGCATCACCATCTCCACCCCTTCCGGCAACGTCGCCACTCCCGTCACGTCCGTCGTCCGAAAGTAAAACTGCGGCCGGTACCCGTTGAAAAACGGCGTGTGTCGCCCGCCCTCTTCCTTCGTCAATATGTACGCTTCCGCCTTGAACTTCGTATGCGGCGTGATCGACTTCGGCGCCGCGATCACCTGCCCGCGCTCCACGTCCGTCTTCTCCGTACCTCGCAGCAGCAACCCCACGTTGTCCCCAGCCTGCCCTTCATCCAGCAGCTTGCGGAACATCTCTACTCCCGTCACTACCCGCGATACCGTCGGCCGTATCCCTACAATCTCCATCTCCTGGCCAACCTTCACGCGCCCGCGCTCGATCCTGCCCGTCGCCACCGTGCCGCGTCCCGATATCGAAAAAATGTCCTCGATCGGCATTAAAAACGGCTTTTCCACGTCGCGCAACGGAATCGGTACATACTCGTCCACCGCGTCCATCAACTTGATGATCGCCTCTTCGGCGGCCGGATCCCCTTCCATCGACTTCAGCGCCGATACCCGGCAAATCGGAATCTCGTCCCCGGGGAAGCCGTACGAGCTCAGCAGCTCCCGCACTTCCAGTTCCACCAGATCCAGCAGCTCCGGATCGTCCACCATGTCCACCTTGTTCAAGGCCACCACGATGCACGGTACCCCTACCTGCCGCGCCAGAAGAATGTGCTCCCGCGTCTGCGGCATCGGTCCGTCCGCCGCCGATACCACCAGGATCGCTCCGTCCATCTGCGCCGCGCCCGTGATCATGTTCTTGATGTAGTCGGCGTGGCCAGGACAATCCACATGCGCATAGTGCCGCTTCTTGGTCGAATATTCCACGTGGGCCGTGGCGATGGTGATCCCGCGCTCCCTCTCTTCCGGCGCGTTGTCGATGGAATCGAAGCTGCGCACCGCAATCTTGGGATCGAGCTTGTTCAGTACCATGGTTATCGCCGCCGTCAACGTCGTCTTCCCGTGGTCGATGTGACCGATCGTCCCCACGTTCACGTGCGGTTTACTGCGATCAAACTTTTCCTTGGCCATAACTCATTCTCCTCGTTCTTTTATTACACTCGTCCGCGCACCCTGGCAACAATCTCTTCGCTCAGGTTCTTGGGTATTTCGTCATAGTGTGAAAAATGCATACTGTAGGTCGCTCGTCCCTGGGTTCTGGAACGCAAATCGGTGGCATAACCGAACATCTGCGATAGCGGCACCGTGGCCCGTATAATCTGGGTTCCCAGACGGCCTTCCATGGCTTCGATGCGCCCGCGCCGCGAATTCAGATCTCCGATCACGTCACCCATATATTCGTCGGGAACGACGACCTCGACCTTCATCACCGGTTCTTTCATGATCGGTCCGGCCTTTAGGGCCGCTTCTTTGAACGCCATGGATCCGGCGATCTTGAAAGCGATTTCCGAGGAATCCACCTCATGATAAGAACCGTCATAGAGAGTGACCTTGATGTCGTTCATCTCGTAACCGGCCAGGATTCCGCTTTCCATGGCCTCGCGAATCCCTTTTTCCACCGGGGCAATGTATTCTTTCGGGATCGTGCCGCCGACGATGCCGTTGACAAATTCAAAATTCTTTCCTGCCGGCAGGGGTTCGATACGGATCTTGACGTGTCCGTATTGCCCGCGTCCGCCCGTCTGCCTGACAAAACGACCTTCGGCCGCAGCCTCCTTGGTGATCGATTCCCGATAGGCCACCTGCGGCTTGCCCACATTGGCGCTGACGTTGAACTCGCGCATCAGCCGGTCGACGATGATTTCCAGGTGAAGCTCACCCATTCCGGCGATGATTACCTGTCCGGTCTCGGTATCCGTTTGCACCTTGAAGGTCGGATCTTCCTGGGCCAGCTTGCTCAGACTGATGCCAAGCCTCTCCTGATCCGCCTTGGTTTTCGGCTCGATGGCGATAAAGATCACCGGGGCCGGAAATTCCATGGCTTCCAGAACGATCGGCTTGTCTTCCAGACAAAGCGTGTCGCCGGTGGTAACGTTCTTCAATCCGACGGCGGCCGCGATATCGCCGGCATAGACTTCACTGATCTCTTCCCGCTTGTTGGCGTGCATCTTGACCAGGCGGCCGACACGTTCCGAGCGGTCTTTGCTGGGGATATACACGGAAGAACCTGTTTTCAGCGTCCCGGAATAGACCCGCAGGAAGACCAGCTGTCCGACAAACGGATCCGTCATGATCTTGAAAGCCAGAGCGGCAAAGGGCTCGTTGTCGTCCGCTTTCCGTACAACCTGACTTTTCGTATCGGGATGCAGTCCTTCTACGGCCGGAATGTCGAGAGGAGACGGCAAATAATCCGCCACCGCATCCAGCAGGGGCTGTACCCCTTTATTTTTAAAGGCACTGCCGCACACGACCGGAGTAAAGCGGTTATGCACGGTTCCCTTGCGCAGGGCCGCCTTCAGTTCCGCAGTGGATATTTCCTTTCCCGCGAGATATTTTTCCAACAGCTGATCATCGCACTCGCAGGCCGCTTCCATCATCTTTTCGCGCAATTCCGCGGCTTCCGGCTGAAAGGCTGCCGGAATATCGCAGACGGTAAATTCGGCACCCAGCGTCTCCGTCAGATAAACGGTGGCCTTCATGGTGACCAGATCGATCACCCCTTCGAAATTCTCTTCCTTGCCCAACGGCAACTGAATCGGCAGAGGATTGGCGCGCAGCCGATCTCTCATCATCTGCACACAGTGGCCGAAATCGGCGCCGGGGCGATCCATCTTATTGATGAAAGCGATACGCGGCACACAATATTTATCGGCCTGACGCCAGACCGCTTCCGACTGGGGCTCCACCCCACCGACGGCGCAGTAAACCGCCACGGCCCCGTCCAGAACGCGCAACGAACGTTCCACTTCGGCGGTGAAATCGACGTGCCCGGGTGTATCAATGATGTTGATCCGTTTGTCGCCCCAGAAGCAGGTAGTCGCAGCCGAGGTAATGGTGATACCGCGCTCCTGTTCCTGCTCCATCCAGTCCATGGTGGCAGTACCATCATGCACCTCACCCAGCTTATGGGTCATACCCGTATAATAGAGGATACGCTCGGTCGTCGTCGTCTTACCGGCGTCGATATGAGCCATAATCCCGATATTACGGATTTTCTCTAATGGATGAGTCCGGGGCACTGTAAAACTTACCTGATAAATAGTTAAAACTGTCCGATGTTACAAACCGGGCAAAAGGGTTTCGCCTACCAGCGGAAATGGGCAAAGGCCTTGTTGGCTTCGGCCATCTTGTGGGTATCATCCCGTTTCTTGATGGCATTGCCGCGATTATTGAAGGCGTCGAGGATCTCGCCGGCCAGTTTCTCCTGCATCGATTTTTCGCTGCGGTTTCTGGCGTTGTTGATGATCCAGCGGATACTCAGAGAGTTGCGCCGGAAGGGGCTGACTTCCACCGGAACCTGATAGGTGGCACCGCCGACCCGCCGGGACTTGACTTCCACTACCGGCTTCACGTTATCCACGGCCTTCTTGAAAACCTTGATGGGCTCCTCGCTGGTTTTGCTGCGGATCTTCTCCAGCGCGCCATAAAAGATCCCCTCAGAAGTACTTTTCTTCCCTCTCAACATCATGCAGCTGATGAACTTGGTCACCAGTTCACTATTGAACAGAGGATCGGCTAAAACTTCCCTACGGGCAATCACTCGTCTTCTTGGCATTCGAGGAAACTCCCTAAAAATCTATTCTGCTTGATCGTTACCAACTGTCAGATCGGGACACCCATGTCGCGATCCTGCATCATTCCGACCTTGCCTGTCCCAAACTGTTCGATTGGTTCGGCGGGAGGAACTTCCCCCTCACCGCTCCGCTATCGAACGGCATTCGAAAGGTTACTTTTATCGAGAATGCCGGCGCTCCTTAATGTACCAGCCCTAAGGAGACGGCCAAGAATTGGAGGGCTACTGCTCTTTTTTTTTTAAAATCTGTAACTACTTTGCCGCTTCGCCTTTAGGGCGTTTGGCACCGTACTTGGATCTGCTCTGCTTCCTACCCTGAACACCGACGGCATCCAGGGATCCGCGCACCACGTGATAACGTACACCGGGGAGATCCTTGACACGACCACCGCGTATCAACACGATGGAGTGTTCCTGCAAATTGTGTCCCACACCGGGGATGTAGGTGGTCACTTCAATCCCGTTGGTCAGGCGTACGCGCGCAACTTTGCGCAACGCCGAATTCGGTTTCTTCGGAGTGGTCGTATAAACACGCACACACACCCCCCGCCGCTGCGGACACGCTTGCAGAGCCGGACTCTTGGTCTTATACTGGACCGATTGACGGCCCTTCCTTACTAGTTGACTGAATGTCGGCAAAACCGCTTCTCCGTTGGAGCCTGAATTGTTACTGTGAATTTCTACTTGTCTGCCCGGCCTTTCGACCGGCGCACCTGCATCATCGATACACGGATGCAGGGGCAATAGTCTAACGCAGAGCACGCACCATGTCAAGAAAAAAGGAAAAAAAAACGGGAAAAAATTCAATCCATATATGGCAGCCACGCCAAAGGTTTAGATTCCGTTTCCTTCCGCAAATTTCTCCTGGTTTCGAATTTGTTTGCCGGCCGGGCGCCGGCGCTCCCGGTATTTTTAGCGCTTTCTCAGTAGAGGTAGTTTCAAAACTCCAGAAATTTATTGTTTTTTTGTAGAGGCACGGCATGCCTTGCTCAAAGGAAGCCCCAACCCTACAGTCGCCAGGGCACGGCACGGTGTGCCCCTGGAGTTTGAACAAAACGCAAAGGGGAAATCCGCCTCCCCACCGGCTCCTTCTCATTTTCAAGACGTATCGATCCATGGTAATTTGTTTTTCCTCTTGGAAAAGAGGCTTTCTTTCTGTTCTTCCTCTCTGCTCGCTGGTGTCCCGTAGGAGTAGGAGCTCTGCCAAGATGGAACGACATCGTAATTCCGATGGAAAATACCCCGAAGGGGGCATCGGCGGATATGGGATAAAATGGCAATGCCGGGGCAAATGCCCCGAAGGGGCATCGGACGAAAGCCCAGGGTAGGCGCGTAGTGCCTACCCTGGGTCGAGGTTAGGCGAAACAATCAACCCCAACGGGGTTGCGTAAAAAGAAACAGTAAAAATGTCACAATCCTTGTCAGCCATTCATCTGCATCTCGTTTTTTCCACCAAAAACCGTGTTCCATTTTTAAGAGACCCGGAGATGAGGCGGAAATTGCATGCCTATCTCGGTGGGGTATCTATCAAGTTGGATTGTCCACCACACCTCATTGGTGGAACAGAAGATCATGTGCATTTATTGTGCGTGTTTTCGCGGGTGCTCACCATTGCCGATTGGGTTAAGGAGCTCAAACGGGTGTCCAATCATTGGATGACACACGAAGAAGCGAAGATTCCCGAATTTGCATGGCAAAACGGTTACGGGGTGTTTTCCGTTAGCGAATCCGGATTGGAGAAAACGATGGAATATATCGCCCGGCAGGAAGAGCATCATAGAATGCGTACCTTTCAGGACGAATTCCGGTTATTTTTAAAACAACACCGGATGGAATGGGAGGAACGTTACCTGTGGGATTGACGAGAGGAGAAGAGGGCGCAACCCCAACGGGGTTGTCCCATGGCGGGAGGCGCGTTACCCTGGGTAGCGCCTGCGGCACAACCCAGGGCTATCGTCCGGAATCCCGTTGGGATTCCCCGTTTTGTTCAAACTCCAGGGGCACGGCACGCTGTGTCTACGGCCGATGAGACTGTGATCTCGAGTTTTGAAACTACTTCAGTAGATGACGGGAATGCTGGCAAAGACGGACAGGTCCGAAGTAAACCTCAGTGTTGTCCCGATGACCGTCCCCTCCTCGGCGTGCACCGTCATGATCCCGGTAAAGTCCTTAAGACTGCTCAAGGAAAAGAGCTGCTCTACCATCTGGGCGGTATGCTGATGCGGCCCCAGAATAAGGGTCTTCATCGTTCCCACCTGCACACCCTGGGCATCGTACAAGGAGAGCCGGTATGTTCGGGAAAGGGAATCGTCCGGATTGGCAATGGCAACTCCGGAAAGATAACCGTTGCGGGTATCCACGGACAAGGAAAAACCGGCGGTCTTTCTGGCCGGATCGATTCCGGCCTCGGACACCAGGGATCCGTTCGACAGATAGCCATAGACGATCGATCCGCCGAGCCTCCCGGTTGCCCCGCGAACGCGGGCCCATCCGGCCACGACTCCTCCAAGGTTGGCCGATTCCAGTAAGGCCACCCCTTTGGCCGGTATGGTGAGGGGACGAGAGGCGGCGGCCGTACCGTTCAGGGTCATGATCAGAGGAGTTCCATTGCCCTGAAATGTTTCCAGTGTGGCGGAAATCGCACTGTCCGTCGGATTGACCAAGGTCAGAGTGGTTCGATACCCTCCGCCGTCGGCAATCTGAGGAAAATAAAGATCGCTGATCTCGGAACCGGATCCGGCGGTTATGACCGGAATGCTGGCAAACACCGACAAGTTACCGGTAAAGCGAAGCGTGGTGCCAAATACCGTCGCTCCGACGGCGCTGACCTGTATGGTGCCGGTGAAGCTGCTCAAGGCTGTAGCCTGCGCAGGAAAAAGCTGTTCGACCATTCTCGCCCATTGACCGCCTCCGGCCAGGGACTCGGTCCTCTGATTCAGGAGGAATCCCGCCTGATCGTAGAGAGATAGTGTGAGGTTGGCCGTTGCACTATTGGGATTGGCCACCGCCAACCCAGCCAGGCTGCCGCGCCGGGTGTCGACGGAAAGAAAAAAACTGCTGGTGGGCGAAGACGGATCCAGTCCCGCTTCCTCCAGAACCGAGCCTCCTGCGGCCACGGCGGCATAGATGATTGAACCGCCGACAGCCTGGGCGCACCGTACCCGAGCCCAACCGACCTGCGTAGCCGCGCCGGTATTCGCGGAACGCAGAGACGCCATGCCTTTGGCTTTGATGGGGACCGCAAAGACGTTGTCCACGTTACCGTTCAAGTGGAAGTGCAAGGCCGTTCCATCCGGCTTAAAAAGCTCCAGCAGAGCGACGATCTCCTGGCTGCCGGGATTGACAAGAATAAAATTAGTATAATAACCGCCGCCGTCGGCCACTTGAGAGAAAAACAACTCCTTCGGATTGACGATGCCTCCCTGAACGATCAGGTTTCCACCGCTGAACGATACCGGGATATTCTGTCCCAGCGGGGTGCTGGCGCTGGCGGCCGTGACGGAAACAGGCTGAATGGAGGCGACTGCGGCAGCGGCAATCTTGAATTCGATCCAGGCGATGGTGCCATCGGCCATTACGTTCTGATTCATACCGAAGACAATGACCCGCAGGGCACCGGGGGTAGAAGAGTGAGACACGGCGCTTTTGCCGGCGGCGGATGCCGCCGGACCGGCAGAGGCGCTGTTGAAGGTCAAAATCGAGGCGTTGAAACTCAGATCCAGTTGTATGCCGGCAGGCTGGGCGCCTCCGCTGGAGATCAGAAAAACAGGGACCTGCACCACAGCTCCAGCCGATGCAGAGGCGCTGCCCAGGTCGACCTGTATCGACTGTCCCCAGGCCGTACAGCCGAGGAGGGCCAAAACCAGCATATAGATACTCAACCGAATAGCTTGCATGACTACCGTCCTTGGTACTACGGGATCAGGCGGATTTGTCCGGCTTTGGCTGTGGCGACAACGGTTTTGGCATCCGGGCCGGCCACCGAAACATCCGAAAAATCGATCGCCCAGGATGTGCCCCGGGGCTTGGCATTCACCTGCATCAAGACAATGGCGATCTTGCCTTTTCCCATGGAATAGTTGTTCAGTCCGGTAATCACGACCCGCTCACGGCCGGCAGGGGATTTTCTCTCCAGATCGGAAAAGACAGGGGAATCGCCGGGTACGTCTTTCTTCTTCTTGCGCATATCCAGATACTGCGACTCTCCGGTTCGTCCGCTGAAGCGCCTGTCTTCAACCGGATCCACCCGGCGGCTGACCAGCTGTTTATTGGATTGAGCCAGCGACCCTCCGGCTTTTACCGAGATCAGAGTCAGGGAATCGGAATCGTAACGCAGATCGAACTGCAGAGCGGCGATGGAGGTCCCGTCGTCAAAATGAAGATAGATCGGGACCTCTACGGTTTGACCCGGTTTGGCGGAGACAAAGCTTCCCTGGATCAAGGTGTTCTGCCCCCAGGCCGGGCCAGACAGCCCTCCCAGACAGAGAAGAAGAATCCCCGACAGGAGGAGAATGACCGTTCTTTCCTTTCTCATTCTGTTTTCTCAGTTCAAACAGCGGTGTTGTGGGTCGAGGATAGCATTGACAACGATTTGAATATCCTTGATATCGATGGCTCCATCCCCGTTGACATCGCAGGTGGCCGAGGCTGCACCCAGAACCATGTTGATCAACAGCTGGCTGTCGTTGACCAGTATCTGACCGTCCCCGCTGACATCGCAGCCGCATTTGGTGACGATCACCACGTTACAGCCGGAACCGGAACAGGTCGCAGGAATCAGAGCGCCGTGGACATTACTTACATAGAGGTTGGCGCAGATAACCGGCAGGCTGCTGCCTCCCGGCAGCGCGGAATCGATCTGGAAGGTAACGTTCATGATCACTCCATCGCTCAGGATGGTCTGGTTCCCGCCCTGCACCAGAAAACGAACGATGCCCGGATTACCGGCCTCCACCATGATGTCTTTTCCGGCAGCGATGGTGGAAGCACCCTTGGTCACGCCAAGGTATGTCAACTGCATGCGGTTGAATTGCAGATCGATCTGAAAAGAGGCCACCTGGGCATTGAGGCCTGTGGCCATCCGTATCGGTATGATGACCTGAGACCCCGGAGCCACATTGGTCGGACAGTCGAGATAGAAGAGTGCCGTCCCGCCGGGTAGAGTCGTCGTGGTGCTGTAGGTGGTGCTGGTGGTCGTGGTCGTGCCCGCAACCGTAGTCGTCACCGTGCTGTCGGTCGCAGCATTCAGCGTCCGGGGTATCACCACAGCCATCGGTTTTCCGGACCTGGGGAAATCGGCCTTGAGAACATTCAGGCTGGAGTCGAAGACCATCAGGGTGCCCGAACCGCCCCCGGATGGATTGCCGATGGAAGCATATACGTACCCGCTGTCTTCATCGACAGCCAAACCAGCAATCTGGTCCTGGCCGGCCGATCCGGACACCTGCGGCAAAGCGTAGGAAGATTCCGTATTGGTATTCAGATCATACTTCACCAGCCATCCATTGCCGTTCTGCCCATTCCCGGTATAAACCATATTTCTCAGGGAATCGACGGCGATTTCGGCAGGACCCTGCTGGGACTGGAGAAGAAGGAAACTGCCCAGCAGCTGGAAGGAGGAGGTACTGAAATAACTGACGGTCGTGGAAGTGGAGTCGGTGACATAGAGACGGCCGCGCCTTTCATCCAAAGCGATACCGTATCCGCCGGTGATATTCGGCAGAAGGAAAGGAGATCCGGCTATCGCTGTCAGGCTGTTACTGGCGCCGATCCAGTCATAGACGTACAGCCTGTTGGTCTGGCGCTCCATCAGGTAGATTCTGTTCTGCGTGGAATCCAGGACGAGGCCGGCCGGATTGCTCATTCCGACCGCCGTAATCGTGCCCAAATCGCCGAGGTTCGCTGCATCCAGCAGTTGAATCTGATTGCTGCCTTCATAGGTGAGGAGCAGCTTATTGCTTGACGCGTCGATGGCCAGCCCGACACCTCCGGAGCCGCGCAAAGGAACGCTCTGTTCCGTCTGGGCCGCCAGATACACCGGGGCAGATTGCATATGGAATGACTGTATGGGGGTAGGATTTTGAGTGCCATCCGCAATGAGATAGAGGGATTTTGCCGATAGCGGTCCGGCGCACATCAAAATGATCGCCGTGAGACACATAAGGACACGCATTGTGCCCATCGATAATCTGGCCATGCTTTCCACCTCGCGTTCCATTTTCTAATTCGCCTTGTTAAAGAAGAAACCAAATCATCCTATTATTTTACTCCAATACGGCAATAACAGCAACAAGTTAAAGGGAATTTGTGCTTTTCTCGCCATAAGGTCACAAAAAAGATCCGCAGTTTGTAGCAAATGGCACTCCGGGTGACCATTGCCCCCACGGACAAGTTCCGTAAGAGACGACGTTAAAACAGGATAGTGTTGTACTCTTATTTCCGTCGCTTCTTACCAAACTCTGAAATATTTAGGGTAGGGGCACGGCGCGCCGTGCCCCTACAACAGCTGACACTATTTCCATCTTAGGGATAGGTAAATTCCAGGATGGTTTTTTGCTCCTTATAGGTAGTCAGGGTCCCGGTGAAGGTCCTGGTCACGTTTTTATACGTAATTCTCACATTGTACGATTTCGGCAGTGTCCCTCCGTAGTGATGGACCTGCACCTGATAGCTTCCGTTGGGAATGGTCGCCGTACTGAACAGATTCTCCGTGGCATTTCCTACGGCATAACGCCAGTCCACGTCCAGTTGAAAGGCGGTATCGACTTTATGGCCGTAATAAACATGCAGATTGTTCGGCCCGTACAGATGCAAATCCACATCCGTTGTGGCATCCTGTGCGTTGATCCAGGTCAGCGTGGCCTGAAACTCACCGGTTCCATACGTGATGGTCGGATCCGGCACGGGACAGGCGCCCTGTCCCCAGCTCCCGTCGGCGGGGAGAGAAGGAAAGTCGGTCGTATATCTGCAGTCGGAAAAATTGCAGATATAGGGCTGACCGACGGTTACGCTGACCGGTTTGGAATAGGTCCAGGACCTTCGCTGGCCGGCGATCACCGGCCCTTCCCGGGCCATGAGGCACATTTGATACGTGCCCTGAGGCATGATCCAGATCGATGGAACCCTAGGCCAGCTGCCGGTCGGATCACTGCCCACACCCCACCAGCCTCCCGCGGGAAAGGTTCCATACCATCCGGCTGGAGGTGTCGGTGCCGTCAGCATACTGATGCTGTACCAGCAGGAGCCGCTTCCGCCGGGGCAGGTATCGCTGCGCCAAATCAAAGCTCCGCTGGCATCGGCACTCTGCTTGGCAAACAGATCGTCCTCCGCTTCGGTCCTGGACACCGTCGGAGGAACTCTGGCCGCTGCCAGATAACCCAGCGTGGAATCGGTAATGACGATTTCGGTCGGATTCTCGTCATGAAAACTGAACGGCACCCTGCCCCATTTGTTGAGAGAGGGATCGAAGCGCAGGGCCGTCATCTCGGATTTCACCGTTCCCGCAGGAACGGGAAGGGCACATTGCAGTGTCCCGGCGAAGTTAAAGCCGTCGGGACCGTACTTGACGATCTTGCCGATCAGTTGGACGCCGGAAGGCAGCGGTACCGGAGGATCCACACCCGTTTCGACCGAGATCGGCATCCTGCCTTCCGCCCCGGAGCTGTTGGTGGGAACGGCTCCGGAAGGCACAAACACGGCATAGCCGTCCTGCGTGACGACAACGTCTCCGCTGCCGCTGGAGATGGTTTTGGTGGCGGTTTGCCCCCCGGTCGAGGGAATATCGCAGCGGTTATTCAAAATAGCGTTGACGACGAACATGACGTCGTTGACGTTCACCTGGCCATCCCCATCGATATCGCAGGTGGCCGGAATCACCCCCAGGATCATGTTCACGACGGTCATGACATCGACCACATTCACCATGCCGTCGGCATTGACGTCGCAACCGCAGGTGCTGGAGACGAGCATGCTACAACCGCCGCCGAAGGAGGAGGGGACGGTTTGGGGAACGAAATTGGAAGCGCTCAGCTGATCTCCCTGCAGGGCCACGGATGTGCCGGAAGCCACGCCTGACGCCAGTTTCAGGCTAACCGTCATCAGGATGCCGCTGCCGACGGCTTTCGAGTTCAATCCGGCGATGACAAAGCGTATGCGGCCCGGGGAGACCTCACGGGACGTAACATCCTTCTCGGCCAGGGCCGCCGCCTCCCCTCTGGCAACCGAGACGAACGACAGATGGGAGGAGTTGAACAGCAGATCCATCTGCAGGGCCGCCAGACTGATGCCGGTACCCACCTCCACCCGGACAGGCAGCGACAGGCTGGCATTCGGGGCCACCTTGGCCGGACAATTCAGATAAACGGTGACTCTGCCTGTCGGCGATAGAGTCGTTGTAGTGGTCGTGGTACTCGGCCGAAGCGTCGTGGTGGTGGTCGACGTAGTAGTCGTCGGCCGGAGCGTAGAGGTGGTTGTCGTCGTGGTGGTGGTCGTGCGGATGGTCGAGGAGGTGGTGGTGGTCGTTGTGGTTCTAAGCGTGGATGTCGTGATCGTGGTGGTAGTCGCCGTGGCGACGGCCGGATCGGCGCATACGTTGTCGAAACTGATCTGGGTTCCGGCTTTTCCGGTCAGCAACTGCAGCCGGTTCAGCAACATGGGAAACAGGCTGAAGCTGCCGGTAAATACGCTGCCAGTATCCTGTTTGTTGATCCGTAGGGTAATGGTTCCTTCCTGCAGTTTCACACCGACGGAAGAGACGGGAGCGGAAAGGGTGATCAGGTTGGATACGATAAATTCATCGTTCTGCAGATCCCAGGCGAGGAGCCGGGCCGTATTGTTGCTGAAAACCACGCCACCGAATCCGTCGACGATCTTACCGTTGATGGTGAGAAACACATCCCCGCCGCTGGTCTGATAGGGATAGATGCCGTAAAAACCGCCCGAGGGCAAGGTAGTGACCTTGACATCGACATCCACGGTGAAGATTCCGGAAGGACTGAATGCGGCACTGACCGCGGTAAAATCACTGACCACCGTCTGGGCGTTCAGGGTTCCGCCGCCGATGGTCCAGGAATCGCCCGAAGCTCCCTGGTCGACCGTCCATTTGCCGGTGACGACCGTGGAAAAATCCTCGTTGAAATAACTGCAGCCTGCCAGGTCTGCCTCCAGGGAATGGATCCGATCGGAAACGGAAGATTTTCCCGAGGTGGCGCCATCCGAACTCTGGGCTCGAACGGCTGCAAACCCGCCGGCAAACGTTATCGGGGAACAGATCGCAACCAGCAGGCAAAGTAGTACTGTTGCCAGAAAGACCCGCACATACCATCCATGGGTTCGAAACCGATTCCAGGCTGCCATGACTTCCCCCCTCGCAGAAAACCGGAGTAATTTCTTCTGGGAATAACTCGACGGATTCTATTTGTTTTCTTTTACATTCTCTTTACAAACAATATTTTCTCATCGGACAAAAATTGTCAATTAACCATACATTTGATATATTCGGACTGCCGAACGAGAATCAAACAATAACACCCGATTCGATTACAACCATGTTTTTCCTCTATACTCTGATCTCCATTTGCGGTCATCTCCTGCTGGCACCCTACTTTCTGTTGCGGACGGAGACCCGCCGCAAATACCTCCCCAGTTTCCGGCAAAGATGCGGATGGCATCTACCCGCATCCACTCCACCCGGCAAAACCTGCCTATGGGTACATACCGTTTCCATGGGAGAACTTCTGGCAGCCCGGCGGTTTATCCAACGGCTGAAAGAGGAGTATCCGCAGGCCCGACTGGTCATCTCGACCATCACCCTGACGGGAAACGCCCTGGCCCGTAAACATTTCCCCGACCTCGACGTATTCTTTTTCCCGCTGGACTGGGGTCCGGTCATACGACGTTTTCTCAGCCGTCTCCGGCCAAACCTCTTTCTCAGTGTAGAGACGGAGATTTGGCCCAATTTTTATCGTCTGGCTCACCGGCACGGATGCCGTATCGCTCTGGTCAACGGCAGGATCAGCCCACCCTCATACCGCCACTATCGCTGGATGCGAACCTTTTTCCTGAAAATTGCCGAGCAGGTGGATCTTTTTCTGATGCAATCGCCCGACAACCGGGAGCGTCTGTGCAGCCTGGGTGTTCCGAAAAAGAAGATTGTGCTTACGGGAAACCTGAAGTACGACCTCCGTCTGGAGACGGATCCCGCCATGGAAAAGACGATCGAACGCATGGGAAAGGCGTTGCAAGTCACACCAACCACGCCCGTACTTGTTTGCGGCAGTACGATGCCGGGCGAGGAACCGATGATTCTGGAATGGTTCTCTTTCCTGAGACAGAGGCTGCCCTCCTGTCGCCTGGTCCTGGCCCCCAGGCACCCGGAAAGGTTTTCCGAGGTGGCCGATCTTCTTTCCCTACAGCCCTTCCGTTTCCACCGTCGAAGCCTGCTGAACGACCTCGCGACGGACAAGACGGTCGACATCCTGCTCCTGGACAGCATCGGAGAACTGGCCCATGTGTACCGGATATCCACTCTGGTCTTCATCGGCGGAAGCCTGGTGGATTATGGAGGCCACAATATCCTGGAACCAGCCTTCTTGGGAAAAGCAATTTTCTTCGGCCCGCACATGCGGAATTTTCAGGACATCGCCGACACTTTTCTCCGGTCGCAAGGAGCCTGTCAGGTGCAGAACCTGGAAGAACTCAAAGGCAAATCTCTGGAGGTTCTGGAGAATCAAGCCGTCCGTGAAGCCCTTGGACAAAAGGCTGCCGGCGTCATGCGCGAGAATGGAGGGGCAGTGGAGAAATCCCTGCAGCATGTACGCAGCCTGATGTGAACCAGACTGGATAAACCGAAAGAGCCGCCTGCCGGAAACATACGTATGCATCCTCTTCTGGTAACACTCATCCCATTTTCTCTGGCCTTCGCCGCGGCAGCCGTGCTAAGAGCCCACCTCTACAGCCGGGGGATACTCCGCAGCTACAGGCTGACACGACCCGTAATCTCCATAGGGAACCTCACCGTCGGCGGCAGCGGCAAGACTCCGATGGTGGAATGTATCGCCTCTCTCCTGTCGCAGCGCGGATTTCCCGTGAGCATCCTGAGCCGCGGCTACCGGGGCCGGTATCGGGGATCGCATCTGATCGTATGCCGGGGCGACGGACCGATCGCTATGCCTGAACGATGCGGGGACGAGCCCTACCTGCTGGCTAAAAATCTGCCCTCCTCCTCGATCATCGTCGGGGCGGACCGGGCCTTGTGCGGGAGGATCGCCGAAAGTCTGCGCCCAGGATGCATTCATATCCTGGACGACGGATACCAGCATCTTCGCCTGGAGAGAGACCTGAACATCCTGCTTCTGGACGCAACCGAGCCCTCGAACCAGGAATATCTTTTACCCGCCGGACGTCTGCGCGAACCCTTCTCGGCGCTGCGGCGGGCCGATCTGATCTGCGTTACCCGCACCAGCCCGGATACAAACAGAGAGCTTTTGCTGTCCCGTATCCGCAGATATCAGGCCGAAGTGCCGGTCCTTTTCACGGAACACCGGACGGAGGGGGTTCTGCTCTCCGGCGAAGACAAATTACAGCCCTCATCGACCTTGCAGGGCATCCCTCTCTTCGCCTTTGCCGGTATTGCCAAACCGGAGGCCTTTTTCCGGCAATTGCAGCCGCTGGGCTATGAAATCCGCGGGCAACGGATTCTCCCGGACCACTACCACTATCGCCCTTCCGACTGGAGCGATCTGCAGAGGGAAGCAAGAGAGTGCGGAGCCAGCGCCCTGGTCACCACGCAAAAGGATCAGGTCAAACTTCCCATCCCATCGAGCGGCGATCTGCCCCTCTGGTACGTAAAGATTCACATTTCCATAGAAGACCGGCAACCGTTGTTGCAATTATTACAGGAGAAGATTTGGCCATGACCGCTTCTCGAAATTCTGAAGCCCGTCCTGGCGACAGACCTCCGATCCGCTCTCTCCTCGTTCGCTGCGTCAACTGGATCGGCGATGCCGTGATGACGATCCCTGCGCTGCGCGAGCTTCGCCGGCAGAATCCCGAGATGAGAATCACGCTCATGGGCAGACCCTGGGTTCTCGGACTTTTCGAAGGACAGGATTTTCTTGACCACAGGCTGGAGCTGACTTCCCGGGGAAACGACCGGCAGCGAAGGCAGACGGATTGTCAAAACATGCGAGCGGGCGGCTTCGATGCAGTCCTGTTTTTTCCGAATTCGATCGGGCCCGTCTGGATGGCCCGCCAGGCGGGAATCCCCTTACGGATGGGGTATGCCACCGATGCCCGCTCGTTTTGGCTGACTCATGCCGTTCCTAAAGGGCGGTACCTTCGGGGGAGGCACCACTGTTACCACTACCTGCATTTGCTCCATGCCACCGGGTTGAGCCCGGTTCCTTATCTGCAGGAAACCGATTTCCAGCCGGATGTGCGGCTGCAATGGACGTCGGAGCGCCGCAGGCAGGCACAAGAAACGGCGCGCCTTTTTGAACTTTCCTTATCCCCGGAACATCCTATGATCGGGATTCATGCAGGCGCAAGCTACGGCTCGGCCAAACGC
This sequence comes from uncultured Acidobacteriota bacterium, assembly GCA_964617125.1. Lineage (GTDB taxonomy): Bacteria > Acidobacteriota > UBA6911 > CAINFC01 > CAINFC01 > CAZTVS01. The sequence goes on along the minus strand of CAZTVS010000035.1, from coordinate 5,683 downwards.
TGGTTTTCCGAGCGTTTCGCCCAGACCGCCGAAGCCTTGGGAAATCGTTTTCAGGCCGAAATCATCCTCATCGGTTCCGAGGGAGAAAGAGGCCTGGCGGAGGAGATCGCCCGTTCGTCTTCCTATCCGCTGCGGGTGCTGGCCGGGAAGACCAGCCTGGCCCAACTGCTGGAATTGATGAGCCTGTGCCGGCTCTTTTTGGCCAACGATTCGGGACCGATGCATCTGGCCTCCGCTTTGGACGTCCCCCTGTTGGCCCTTTTCGGCTCGACGGACCCTTCGGCTACGGCTCCGCTTGGCTCAAATTCGACGGTCATCAAAAAAGAGACGGCCTGTTCCCCTTGTCTACTACGCGAGTGTCCCCAGGACCTGCGTTGTTTTGACCGTATCTCCGTAGACGAGGTATTATCTTGCTCCGAAAAGATACTTGGAAAAAAGGCCGGGGAATAGAGGTCATCCCTGGGACCGCCGGCGTCCCGCCGGCAAACTCAATCGAATGAATGGGCAACAAAAAAAACGGAACGAAGACTTTTGCCGTAACATGATGAAGGATAAAGTCGCCTTATAGATATTTTCAACAGTCGTAGGGGCGAGCGGCGCTCGCCCTGTGGATGAAAAAGGTTTTCCGTATCGAGGGCGAGCGCCGCTCGCCCCTACGCAGAAATCTTTTTTCTCACGGGGATCGACTTTTTGCCGCTTCATCATGAAGGATGACATCGCAAAAAACATATGATAGAAAATAGTATCAGCTGTTGTAGGGGCACGGCGTGCCGTGCCCAAAGGGAGCCCCCATTCTAGAGGCGCCAGGGCACGGCACGCCGTGCCCCTACTCCAGTTTTTTAGAGTAAGTTAAGAAACGCCTGCAAATGAAATTTTTTTAGACTTTATGATGAAGAACCGGGCCATATTTCTCGACAGAGACGGGACACTGATTGAAGAGAGCGGCTATCTCTACAAGCCGGAGGAGTGCCGTATCTTCCCGTGGACCGTACCGGCCATCCGTATGATCCATGCCGCAGGCTGGAAGGCCATTCTCACCACCAACCAGGCGGGCGTGGCCAAAGGGTATTTCCAGGAGAGGGATATATGGAGCGTTCATGACCATCTGCAGCGCGAGTTACAGGCGCAAGGTGCACCACTGGACGATGTCTATTATTGTCCCCACCACCCTAAGGGAACGGTCGCTTCGTTTGCCTTCGCCTGTACCTGCCGTAAACCCAATATCGGGATGCTGCAACGCGCCGCAAAAGAGCACCAGATTGACATTTCCTCCTCCTGGGTCGTGGGGGACAGGCATGATATCGACATGCAGCTGGCGCGCAACGCAGGCGCCCACTGCGCCATGGTTTTAACCGGGTACGGACAGGAAGCTTACGACACAGAGCGACAGGATTGGTTGTTCGAACCTGAAATCATTGCCGCCGACCTGCTGGAAGCGGTCCGGACCATTTTATCCGTTTCCTCATAGAATCGGGCAGCAGCAGCATACGGGGAACAGAATCCTATGAAACCTCTAGGGATAGAAACCATCACCGCCATGCGCTCCTGCCTGGACAGCTTTACCCGGTTGCGTATCCTGGTGGTCGGCGACATGGTGCTGGACCAATTCTTGATCGGGGTCAGCTCCCGTGTTTCCCGGGAAGCACCGGTACTCATCCTGCGCCATTCCCACACCGAGAACGTCCCCGGGGGAGCCGGCAATGCAGCCGCCAATCTGCGGGCCCTCGGGGCGGAAGTCATTCCGGCCGGACTGATCGGAAACGACGAGAATGGCGATTTGCTGATACAGGATCTGGAACGACGCGGCATACCGACCGAAGGACTTCAGCGCATCGAAGGGGCCCAAACCACCACCAAGACCCGGATTATGGGCGGATTGCCCCATTCCCCGGCCCAGCAGATCGTCCGCATCGACAGAGAATTCCAGACTCCCCTGCGGCCCGATCAGGAGGGCTCACTGCTGCACTTTATCGAGCGCCACCTGGTAGAGTGCCATGGCGTACTGCTGTCCGATTACGGCTATAACACGGTGACCGCCTCCGTTTGCGATTCGATTCGGGCCCTCTGCCGGCAACGACCCATACCCATCGTTACCGATTCGCGTTTTCGTCTGGCCTGGTTTCACGACATCACCGCCCTGACGCCGAACATCACCGAGGTGGAAGAGGCCTGCGGCATACGATTCGGACAAGATCTGGAGGCACTGCGCCGGACGGCTACGGAGATGATACGCGATCAGCGCCTGGAAGCCCTGCTGGTCACCCGCGGGAAGTTCGGCATGATCCTCTACGATCGGGAGGGAAACATAGACGAGATACCGGTCTACGGGACCGACCAGGTAGCCGACGTGACCGGTGCCGGCGACACGGTGATTTCCGCCTTTACTCTGGCCCTTTCCGCAGGTGCCACCCTCGCACAAGCAGCCAGATTGTCCAATTTCGCCGGCGGCATCGTGGTCATGAAGCACGGCACGGCAACCGTTTCCGCCGAAGAGTTATGGGAAGCCATTCGGCTTGCCGGCCCACGCATAGAATCTGGAAAATAGAATGACGGACTCCTATCAACCGAATTACCTGAAAAAAATCACCACCCTGTCGAATCTGGTTGCGGAAGTGGGACCACTGCGCCAGGACGGCAAGAAGGTCATCCTGACCAACGGCTGCTTTGACCTGCTGCATGCCGGACACGTACGCTATCTGCAGGGCGCCCGCGACCTTCTGCCGGCCGAACAGGCATTGCTGATCGTGGCCATCAACAGCGATGCCTCGGTGCGAAGACTCAAAGGTCCGAACCGACCTATCGTGCCCCAGGCGCACCGGGCCGAACTGGTAGCCGCTCTGCATGTCGTCGACCGGGTGGTCATCTTCGAGGAGAGCGATGTCACGGCCCTGATATCCGCCCTGCATCCCGAGTACCATGCCAAAGGGACCGACTATACCGCGGACACCGTTCCCGAAAGGAACATCGTAAAGCAATATGGAGGACAGGTATGCATCGTCGGCGATCCCAAGGAGCGATCGACGCAGGACCTCCTGGGCATGATCCGACGCAAATACCTCGCCGATCCCGATGAGCGGAAATAATCCCACTCCCGATCGAATCCTCATCCTGCGGCTGAGTGCTCTCGGGGACATCCTGCATACGTTGCCGGCCGTGGCCGCCCTGCGCCACGCCTGGCCCCACTGCCGCATCGGATGGGTTGCCGAGTCTTATACCGGATTTCTTGTCCAGAACAATCCGGCGGTGGATTGTGTTCATCTCCTGGACACCCGTGCTCCTCGGCACCGGCGCTCCTTCTGGAAAGGCAGTAAGGCTTTGCTGGATACCGTTGCCGCTCTGCGCCGGGAAAGATACCAGATGGCCTTCGATTTCCAGGGCCTCTTCAAATCCTCGGTCATCGGCCGGCTGGCGGGTGTTCCTCTGCGGATCGGCCATGCCGGCGTATACCGCCGGGAAAAGGCCAGCGCCTGGCTGATCAATCGCCCGGTCATACCTGACGGTTCCGCCCGGCATGTCATCGCGCAAAACTGCGCCCTGGTGGAGTCGCTCGGAATCGATACCCGACCATGGAGCTTTCCCCTCCCCCCCACGGAAAAGGAAGAAGAGGAGTTACGCACCCCTTTGCAGGAATTGGAAGGAACACCTTTTATCGTTCTGCATCCCGGAGCAGGATGGGTAACCAAGATATGGAACCCTTCCCGATGGGCGGAACTGGCCGGCAGGATCCACCGGGAGCTACGATGGCTTCCCCTCTTTACCGGCGGTCCGGGCGATACGGCGCTCCTGGAAGAAATCACCGGCCGGCTGCCGAAACAAACCTTCCGTGTCCTGCAGACCTCCTTTCTGCAGCTCATCCCGCTTTTTCGCCGCGCCCGGCTGTTCCTCGGCGGAGACACAGGCCCGATGCAGCTGGCCTGCGCCCTGGGAGTGCCGACCGTCGCCTTATTCGGTCCCAGCACCCCCGAACGCAATGGTCCCTTCCATCCGGACGACATCTCCCTGCATCATCCGTTGTCCTGTTCACATTGTTACTTTCGACGCTGCCCTTATCAGACAGAGTGCATGAATATCGCCGTGGAGGAAGTCTGGGCAGCGGTTCATGAGAGGTTAGCCAAGACCTGCGACCACTCGTCGGTTGCCACTCCCTATCGGTAGAAAAGAATCGCCATGCAGAACACTCCTATCCTGTCCTTTTTCGATCGCTATTTATTCTGGGCGCAAAAATTCCGGGTACCCCTGGGGGCACTGGCCGTATCCGTCTTTGTCGTGCTGATGGATCCGACCCCCCGCCTGCTGTCGATCGGGGCCATGGTTGGATTGATAGGAATTTCGATTCGCTTCTGGGCGGCCGGTTATCTGCATAAAGCCCGCACCTTAACCACCGCCGGACCTTATCGATACACGAGAAATCCACTCTATCTCGGCTCTTTTGTCCTGCTGATCGGTCTCGCCATAACCGGCGGCAGCTGGATTGCCGGCCTGGTTTGTATCACCCTGTTCGCCCTGATTTATTATCCGACCATGCTGCGGGAGGAGGCGGAACTCAGCAACGGTTTCAAGGAAGAATATGACCGGTATGTACGTATCGTTCCCAGATTCTTCCCCCGGTTCACTAGCTTCCCGTCTTCCGGTCAATCCTTCCGCTTCCGACAGGCATTGCGCAATCGCGAGTACAGCGCCTTTTTCGGATTTCTGGCGGTCCTGCTGCTGATCGGCCTGAAACTCTACCTGAAAAAATGACCATCCATAAAATACTACGGATATCTTTTGTCCTATTTCTGATTGCCTGTACTTCCCAACTCCGGCCGGAGATCCTCCTGGCCGCTTCTCCATCTGCGCGCCCGGGGACGCAGTCATCCGTTGCCCTGCCGTTCCCCGACGGGGAAACCATGTCGTTCGAAGTCCGCTGGGATCCTCCGTCCTGGCTCTTCTTTCTGCCCACCATGCAGGCAGGTGAGATCACCTTCGAAGCGCAGCTGAGGCAATCCGCCGAGGACAGACGAACCTACTGGCAATTGGTCGGACAGGCCAAATCCTCCGGTTCTCTGGCCTCTCTCACGGGATTGAAGGTGCAGGATTATTTCGAATCCTGGATGGATGCCCGGGAATTCTGTTCCAGGCAAATCATCAAGAAGATACGGGAAGGATCGCGCCAACGCGATGTGGAAACCCTGTTTTTTCCGGATCAAGGGTGTCTTTACCATCTGGAAACCGATCCCGGTAAGTCTCCCCCCAAGGTGATCCGCAGTCAGGAATTGAGCGGAGTGCCGTCTTGTGTCCAGGACGTGGTATCCATTTTCTATGCCGTCCGCATTCAATCCCTTGAGATCGGAAAGCGTTATTCCCTCGCGGTCAGCGACAATGCGCGGACCAAGACCATCCAGGGATTCATTGAAAAAGAAGAAAAGGTAAAAACCGACATCGGCATCCTGCCTACCTACAAGATACGCACCGAGGCCCTGTTCGGAGGACTTTTTCGGGAGGGGGGCGAGTTTTTCATCTGGCTCCACCGGGAGCACAAATACCCGGTGCGTTTTGAAGCCAAGGTAAAACTGGGACGCATCTTCGGCCGCATCACCGCTTACAACCCCGGACCCGCCGCCGGCAGCAAGAAATGATAAATCTCCAGTAGGGGCAACCCTTGCGGTTGCCCCTGCCGGGTTGACGGAGTGTATCACGGGCG
>CAZTVS010000034.1:29765-44072 GCA_964617125.1 uncultured Acidobacteriota bacterium | reverse complement strand
GGAACGATTTCAGCACCGAAGAGGAATGCCGACTTCTCACCGATGCCGTTGGAGGCCCTCAGGCTATGATCTCCGAAGTGGGGAACAGCCAGCGAACCGGCTACACCGCAGCCAAGATATATCATATGGCTCGCCATGAGCCGGAGGCATTCGCCAGAACCAGCACCTGTTTTCTGGTTCACAACTTTATCAATTGGTATCTCACTGGTGGTCCGGACGGTGGAGTTCGGGTCATGGAACCCGGAGACGTCTCCGGCATGGCACTTTGGCATCCGGCCACCGGGAAATGGTCGAGCAAAGTAATCCAGGCAATTTCCCCGGAACTTATGGCCAAACTGCCGCCTGTCCGACCATCCGAGCGTACGATAGGAAAGATCGGCAGCCTTCTGGCAAAGCGTTTCGGCCTGAATCCCGAATGCCGTGTGGATGCCGGATGTGGAGATAATATGTATGGTGCGGTCGGCACCGGGAATGTCGAACCGGGCATCGTGACGGTGAGTCTGGGTACGAGCGGCACGGCATACACCTTTCTGCCGGAACCCTTCATCGATCCCTGTGGGGAGATTGCCGCATTCTGCGACAGCACCGGACACTACCTGCCCTTACTCTGCGTCTCGAACCTTGCCAACGGATATAACAACATCCTGGAACAATTCCAAATCGACCATGACCGTTTTAACGAACGGATCGGCCGGACATCTGCCGGGAACCATGGACGTCTTCTGATCCCGTGGTATGTCGGGGAACGAACACCGGATGTCCCTCTGGCCGCCCCTTTCTATTTCGGATTCGAAATTCAGGACTTTTCCCCGGAGGTGTTGTGTCGGGCCGTACTGGAAGGGCATATTCTCAACCTGTATGACGGTTTTCGCAAGATGCCCCTGCACCCTAGCGAAATCCGTCTGACCGGTGGTCTTTCCCAATCGGATGCCTGGTGTCAAACCATTGCCGATATATTCGAAACGGAAACAGTCCCGGTGGAAGGCGAAGGAGCTGCCCTGGGTGCAGCATTGCATGCCGCCTGGGTCTGGCAGAACGAAAATAAGGTGGGTACAAGATTAAACCAGGTGGTTAAACCCTATATCAAGTTGCGGGAGGAAAAAAGGAAAAAGCCCGACCCGAAACATATTGAAACCTACCGTATCCTGAAGCGCCTATTTCATGCCCTGAGCGAGCGTTTACGCGGCGTCCCTTCGGAAGACGACCCGTTTGCCCTGCGCCAGAGACTACTCTAAACTCTGCCCTTAAGAACAGGATTCCCGCATGGCGGAACCAGAATCGGTGAATATTGACGATCTGATCGAGATTGTTCGATCAGGAGGATCTGTCAGGACCGGCATCAGTTTTTACAATGATCGTGGAGATCTGCTCCTCGATAAAGATGCTCTGGTTACCCGGGTCAGTACCCTGATGCACATCAAGCGGCAGGGCCATGTCCAGATCCCCATTGAAGGAGTCATCGAAGGCGGCATATGGGATAAGAACGGGGACAGACTGAAAATCGGGAAACATGCGGAAGCGGAAGAAGAGACCATTCTCGGCATCCAGGAGATGCTCGGGACCCCGGAATCGAAACCACTGACCACCCTGCAAAAAAAGGTCCAGGAGATTCGGGAAGTAAAACGGGAACTGGAAGACCTGCAAAATCGGGCCAAAACCAGCATTCTGGAAGCGGTCAATCAAATCACGGAAAACGACGGAGAATTTGAGACCGAGAAGATCGTGGAGGTCGTGAACCATACGGTAGAGTTTTTAAGAGCCCATGAAGAAACTACTCTCTACCTGGTCAGAGAAATTTTCAGTCACGATTATTACTTATATAACCACTCGGTGAACGTCTGCACCCTGGGTGCGGCCGTCCTCCACCGCTTCAACAGTCATTTCTCCCAAATCGTCAACACCAGCTTGCATCAAGTCCTGGGACACGATTTCGCGGAAACGGCGGCGACCGAATTCCGCATGTATCAGAAAGAGGAACTACAGGAGATTGCCCTGGGGTTTTTCCTGCACGATATCGGCATGGTCCTACTGCCCAAAGAGATCCTGATGAAAACCGAAGCCCTCACGCCGGAAGAAATGACGCTGGTCCGTACTCATTCGTATCATTACGGCCCGAAAATCCTGGCAAAAAATAACATCAACAGCGTGATGATCCGTAACATCGTAAGCCATCACCATGCCGCCGTTTATCCGGGAGAAAGCAATTCCTATCCGGAGAATGTTTCTCCGCAGGAAGTACCCCTTTACGTGAAGGTCTGCAAGCTTGTCGATCAGTACGATGCCATGACCTCCAAACGGCCGCACCGGGCCGCCATCAATCCGATTACCGCGGTGACGAACATCGTTCGCTGGAATGCCGACAAGAACCGATGCCTACAGCTGTTACTGGCGTCCTTCGTCAAGGTCATCGGAGTCTATCCTCCGGGAAGCGTGATCTATCTCCAGAACGGTCAGCTGGCTTATGTACTGGATTCGGCCGGGCCCACAGTCATACCCTTCACCGATATTTACCAGAAGCCGTTGAGTCCCGCATCCGAACCGATCGATCTGGATACACCGGAATATCGCTACTCGGACATGCAGGTCGACCGCCGCAAGCCGCCGTTGGACCCGATGTCCTACTACCACCTATTGCCCGTTGCTCTGCGGTGATGACCCGCGAGTGAAGACCGAGTGCCAGTCAGACAGTTGCGCCTGCTGAAGGATACAGTTCGGATCTTCACGGTCCCACTCGCGGGTAATGGTCAAATAGTGCCAGGCCGGACCCGAAGGCCGGGAACGACTGACATCGAAGATCCTCGTCCATGTACCTGTATTGACATAGGCGACTTTTTCCTCCTCTGACTGGATCTCCTCCGCCGTATGTGTATGTCCCATCACCACAAGAGGGACCGACAGCAATCGGGATATCCGCCTGGCTTTTTCTCTTAAGCTCTGGATCACTGGATCGGGACCGGCAATCTGATGTAAGGCCCAGCCAAGACCAAAGCCAAACGGAAGAAGGATGCCGGCCTGCAATGCCATGACCAGCCAAAACCACTTTTCCGGCACCCACAAGAACCAGGACCACCCAAACATGTTGACCAGCAGCCATCCCGCCGCACCGAGAGCCAATATCGTCAGAGAGGAAAACAATCCTAGGATGCATACCAACCATAAAAGCAGCAGAGGCTGGGCCAGTTGAAAGCGGAACAACCTTAGCAGAATTTCCCAGGTTCCTACCGGGCGATATAATGTCGGTTGGACCCTCTCCTCATCCAGCATCCGTAATACCTCGTGGGGGATTCCTGTCTGAACGGCCAGATCCTCACGTTTCCTTTCGTGCTTTCTTTTCCGGTAGAGAAATTGATGGGCCCATATCAACTTGGCCATTCTCTGTATGTGGCTTACGAGACCGATCCCTTCCCGGACCAGAAACGACAGGGCTTTTAGCGGATACCGGCGGGAATACCATCGAAAGAAGTGGATAGCCGGCTTGATGTTGTCACTGTAGGGAACCTCGGTTTCGATGCGATTGAAAAAGTAACGCACAAACAGGGAACCGAGGGGCAGTTCCACCTCCGCGGCAGATCCTCCTCCCGTAGCGGCGCCAGGAAGCAGCGGATCCAGCACAAATCGAAAGGAGTTATGCTCTTCGTACTGATTCCCATGTTCGATATACACCCTACCGGACTCGAGATAAAACCAGTCCGCAAAACGGAGATGATCTCGGAGGGTCCGTTCGGCATTTTCTCCGTCGGGAACATGGATCGGCACGAAACCAGAAAGGATGCGAAAGAATGCCTCCTGCACCTCCGGGTAGGTGAATTCCACGTCATGATTACCGCGTATCAGAACAACCTTGCGCTTCAGGGCGAATTCCGCCAGGGCCTGGAAAAAGGCCTTGTGCCCCATCGCCACCTGATGCAGTTTCCACACGGTCTCTTGGGGCCCGCAATCCAGACCATAGCGATCGCCTGCACCTTTCAAATCCCCAGGCACTTTCTTTCCGCCCAGGATCTGGATAAAATCGATGAAATCGCCGTTGATGATCAGTTTCCAGACATGTTTCGTGTCCTGCAGGAAATGACGGAGAAATGCGGCGAATTCTTGATCGTAGCGGAAATCGTCCCGGGTATCCGGAATGCCGGTTTCCGGATCCGTGCCCTCCCCCAGGTGCAGATCGCTGACGACCAGAAGGCTCTCCGGTGTTTTTTCTTCCGGAGAAGGGTAATATTTCCAGGAAAAAGACATGGAGCATTTTTACCATAGAAAATGGGAATTCTCAAAAAGAGGCATACTTCTCTTTTCCGGTAAAGCAATGGAGAAAAGATCCTGATGATTTCGGCTCTTCATGAGTGGACCCTCAGTCTGGCGGAAGCGGGAGCGCTGCAGAAACGACTGGCCGCCACACTTCAATTTCCTCTGAAGGAGGCAGATTTCCGCTATGTCGCCGGAGCCGACGTAACTTTCGATGCATCCACCAATCTACAGATCGCAGCCGTCGTCCTCTACGATATTCAGAAAGGATGCATCATCGAGGAAAGTCACGCCGAAGACATGGCCCGCTTTCCCTATGTTCCCGGTTACCTATCCTTTCGGGAAGCCCCAGTGGTTCTGGCCGCCTGGGAGTCTCTCTCTCTCCGGCCTCAGGCCCTGATCCTGGACGGGCAGGGTCTGGCCCATCCGCGGCGTTTCGGCCTGGCCTGTCACATCGGACTTTGGCTGGGTATCCCAACCCTTGGCTGTGCCAAAAGCCGCCTCCTAGGGGAGTACGAGGAACCGGAAACGGAGATGGGTTCCTGGAGCACATTGACAGACCGTGGAGAGGAGATCGGCGCCGTTCTACGCACTCGGCGAGGAGTGAAACCGGTCTTCATCTCCCAGGGGAATCTCCTGCCGCTTCCCCTCTGCATCGAACTGACCTTGCGTTGCTGCACTAGGTTCCGCTTGCCCGAGCCGACCCGCCAGGCCCACCTCCTGGTCACTCGCCTCAGAAAACAGAAAACGACTTTCAAAAGGAGATAGGAAAATGTACAGACACCGGTCACGCTTACGAATGATAGTCCCCGTGGTGTATTTGTCGGTATTCTGCTATCTGGCCCTGGTAATCCAGGGTCTATGGGCAGCGGATCCCCCGCCGCAAGCCACTCCGACCGCCCAGGATGTAAAGATGCAATGGTTCCGGGAGGCCAAGTTCGGGCTCTTCATCCATTGGGGGCTGTATGCCATACCGGCCGGAACCTGGAAGGGACAGCAGATCCCCGGCATCGGTGAATGGATCATGAACCGTGCTAAGATCCCGGTCAAGGAGTATGAACAGCTTGCCTCACAGTTCAATCCGGTTCAATTCAATGCTGAAGAATGGGTTCGACTGGCAAAGGACGCAGGCATGAAGTATATCGTCATCACTTCCAAGCACCACGACGGATTTGCCATGTATGCCTCCAAGGCCAGTGCCTACAATATCGTCGACGCCACGCCGTTCAAGCGCGACCCTTTGAAGGAACTGGCCGCCGCCTGTGCCAAGCATAAAATCCGTTTCGGTTTTTACTATTCCCAGGCACAGGATTGGCATGAATCCGGCGGTGCAGGCAATACCTGGGACTTTCCTTCCGATGAGGAGAAGAACAAGAACGGTGCCTACGATCGCTATCTGAGGGAAAAGGCGGAACCGCAGGTCAAGGAGTTACTTACCGATTACGGACCGATTTGCCTGATTTGGTTTGATACCCCTCGTATGATGGATGTAGCAGACCGGGCACAGCGGTTTATTGACATCGTCCATACGCTGCAACCGGCTTGCCTGATCGACGGACGTCTCGGGGCCGTCGGCGACTACCGCTCCATGGGCGACAATCGCATTCCCAACGAGGTGGTCCGTGAAGATTGGGAAGTGCCGGCCACTCTCAATGACACCTGGGGCTACAAGAGCTATGACAACAACTGGAAAACTCCGGAAGATCTGACCTTCAAACTGGTAGATATCGTCAGCAAAGGAGGAAACTACCTGCTCAACGTTGGTCCCACAGCCGAAGGCTTGATCCCACAGCCGAGCCAGGACAATCTCCGGGCCGTTGGACGATGGCTCAAGGTCAACGGCGAATCCATCTATGGAGCCGGTCCGACCCCGTTCGGCGAAGAGCTGGGCGCTTACGATCCCGATCCCAATAAAAAGGACAGTCGCGGGAATCGCATTTTCCAAATGAAAAAAGATTGGCGATGCACAACCCGGGCGGACAAGCTCTATATTCATCTATTCAAGTGGCCGGCCGGTTCTTTTGATCTTCCCAGGATGTCCGGAAAGATCGCCAGGGCTTATCTGCTGGCGGACGCGAAGAAGAAGAGCCTGAAGATCCAGTCCAAGGGAGACACCTGGTCGATCGCCATTCCGGCGAAAGCCCCCGATCCGACGGATTCCGTGCTGGTCCTGGAAAAGGCAAAATAGGACCAACGATCAGGTGGAAATTATCGCTCGTCGTCGTCGAGGTCGACGGCCATCGGGGCGAATACGGATTGCTTCACACCCGGGTAAGGGGTTTTTTCGCCCCTTACCTGCCGCCATACGATTCGGTTCAGAGCCTCTGTGGGGGCGGCATCCGGCACATCGAAACGCATCTTCATCGAGGCCAGCGCGTCCAGCCGCGCCTGTCCCCGCAGGGAAATCAGCTCCGGATTCATCTCGCTCAGCGATTGTTTCGGCTCCACCGCCTGATAAGGGGTGTAGTCGGGCGTATTGCTAAAGCCGGCACGCATATCGTTTGCGATCAGATCGAAGAGCGAAAGTGTCGGTAATCCCAGAATCAATTCGATCGTTTTCAAAATGCTCGGATGGGAATAAAAAGTCGAATCCACATAGCCACGCCGTATATATGGGCTGATGGCAAAGGCGATGGTACGGTGTCCGTCCACATGATCCACGCCGTTCTGGGCATCGTCCTCCACCACGAAGATGGCCATCTTTTTCCAGAAGGGAGATTGGGACAATGCCTCGACGATTTTCCCCAAAGCGAGGTCGTTGTCGGCAACCATGGCTTTTGGCGTATTTCTTCCGGGACGGGTCCCGTTCGTATGGTTGCTGGGCAACTGCAGTATGACCAGATTCGGCATTTTATCTTCCGCCACCCATCGTTTCAGGTCTTTCAGGAAGATTTGCGCCCTGACAACATCCGGGATGTTGGTCGTATAACTCGGATAATTGCCGGCCAGTATATTGTTGAGCGGTTGGATCGGAGCGGTGATGCTCCATTCCCTGCTGAAGTCTTCGCCGGCCTTCCATCTCTCCAGTAAGGTCACACGCGGCTGCATCTCCACATCGTTCATGTTCCCGGCGAATTCGCCGTAAACCCGCACACTCTTTTTCATCTTCAAGGCCGCATCCCAGATAAATCCGCCTTCACTGTAGGCGATCGGATCGGAGCCGTCGTAGGGGTAGCTACGCCCGGAATAACCCGGCCATAGACAATACGATACTTCGTTGGCCTGAGTCACCCATTGATGGCCATCGGCGCTGTTTCCGCCACTGGCATAGAAATTATCCAATAGGACATATTGGTCGGCGAGACGATGCTGGTTGGGGGTGATGTCTTCCCCAAACATCACCAGTGTCGGATCTCCATTCCCCTTCGCCATATCGCCAAGCACCTGGTCGTAAGTGCGATTTTCTTTTACGATATAAACGACATGTTCGATCCAGGAGGGATCGCCGGCGCGTGCGGGGATTGCCGTGGGAGCCGGCGGGGCCTGTGGCCGGGCGACAGCCATGGCCGGCTTGGTGAAGTGATTGTTTTCCCAGACGACGGCGGTATAATTGTTGAGCTGCGATTCGTCGGGAACCGGTACGATGTGGACGCTTCCACGATAGCTGTGCACGTAACGTTTTTCCGGGGCCTCGCGCCAGCTGGAACCCGGACCGAGCAGGGTTCCGATAGCCAGCTGTTTGCCGTCCGGACTGATGGCCAGGGCATTCGGATACCAACCGGTGGGGATGTATCCGCTGACGGTCATGTTTTTCGTTTCCAGAACGGCTACCGCATTCAACCCCCCACAGGCGGCGAATAAGGTACCGCCGTCCGGACTGATCGCCAGGGCTGTCGGAGCAAAACCCCTGGCATTCGGATTGGAGATCATACGCGTGAGAACCACCCGGTTCTCGCCGGTGTCGATCACCGAGATCGAATCCTTGTTGCTGTTGGCAATATAGAGACGATGGTGCCTGTCATCCCATACGATACCCGTCGGATGCAATTCGACAGGGATGGTGTGCGTGACCTTCATGGTCGTCAGATCGATTCGGGTAACCGTTCCCGTGGAAGCGATGCCACGCTGATCCACAACCACCTGATCGGCATCCTGCTGGTGACCTGTCGGTGCCGTCAAGTCGCCCGGCTCCGGGAGGCGCCCTCCCCAATTGGTCACGAAAGCGATCGTTCCGTTGGCGTTGATCGCCGCTCCAAAGGGAGCGATGCCGACATCCGGACGTCCTACCAGGCTGCCGCTGTTCAGATCGATCACGGCAAGCTGATTGTTGTATATCAAAGGCAATACCGCCAGTCGTTGCCCTTTGCTGTTGGGCTCAATGGCCGCCGCCGGAGCACCGGCAATAAAATGCCCGATCCCTTCGACCAGGCTGCGGATACCGGCTTTTTGCACCGCCAGCAGCCTCACGCCTCCGGTCAACTCGATGAAAGTCTGCGAGCCGTCGGCATGAACTACGGGAGATGCCTGGCTTTTTTTGCCGCCGCTGGTGCTTTCCTTTTCCGGATAAGAAACGCTCAGTAAAACCTGCTTGCCGACCGGATCGTAGAGTACGCCCTGCAATCCAGGATTTTCATCCAGGGACAGACGTTGCAAAACGGTATTCGCTTTCCAGTCCAGCTTGATGAAATGGGTCCCGACCACCCGGCCTCGGGCCGTCAGCAGATAGAGTTCATTTTCCGAGGAGCCGAAGGCGACTCCATACACTCGCCCATCCAGGATGGTTTGTACGCCCGCCGGCGTGATCGTCTGTCGCGTGGTAACCACCCCTGGATCGGTAACGGAGCGCAACGGTTTGTCGGGTGTCTGGGCAAACAGGGAAAGGGCTGACAGGAGTAGGACTGCTAAGCCGGGATAAAACTTCATATCGGTTCTCCGCGTTGATGGTTATCGTGGCAATTACAGGAGCAGACCGTTGACGGCCCAGTCCTATCGTTTACGCAAAGACAACTGCTGTCGGTCTATGATAGCATTAAATCATTATGTTCGTTCTATCCCTTCCGGGAATGGAAGGTTGTTATGGCAAATAAATTTTGCGTCGATTTCGACCTTTTTCTGATTTCTTACCGAGAATCGTATGAATAAGGGAATTCTTTATCTCAGCCTTTGCCTTGTCTTCCTTCCGGTTTACGACGGATACGCACAAGGTAAAAGGGATTTGCGACTGGATAATCCGACAGGAGCCTCCACCAGCACCACTCTTCCCCTCGATCGTGCTTCCGCTTCAGCTTCCCTCTCGCGCTATTATGCCTTGGTGATCGGCATTTCCAAGTACCAAAATCTAGCCGGCAATCAGCAACTGGCCTTTGCCGATCGCGATGCCGAAGCAATCTATTCCGTACTGATCAGCCGGGAAGGCGGCAACTTCCGGGCACAAAACGTTCATAAACTGATCGGACCGGAGGCCTCTCTGGCCAATCTGCGCAACGAACTGGAGGTTTGGCTGCCTTCGGTGGCGGGAGAAAACGATACGGTATTGATTTATTTCGCCGGCCATGGATTCGTCAGCAGCGGCCGGCCCTACCTCTCTCCTTATGATCTGGATCCGAAGAATATCCCGGGTACCGGATACTCCATGGAGGTTCTGAGTACGGTGGTTGGTACCCGGATCAGGGCAAAAAACAAGATTCTGCTCACGGATGCCTGCCATAGCGGGGCGATCGCTCCCGGAACGGACAGTCAGACCCTGACCAACAGCCTGCTGAATCTCAATCGTTCTGTTTTTTCCCTGACGGCAGCCCGCGACCGGGAGCAGTCGTTTGAAAGCCCCGATTGGGGCGGAGGACACGGTATCTTCACCTATTACGTCATCAGTGGCCTGAAGGGAGAGGCCGACGAGAACCGTGATGCGCGCATCACCGCCGACGAACTGGCCGAATATGTTCGCCGCAATGTACGAGAGGCCACGGGAGGCAGGCAAAACCCCACTTCCGATCGGGGCAGCTTCAATCCCGAATTGCAGCTGGCTTTCGTTCCGCAAAACAAGATGGTCAGTACGGCGGGACTGGCCAAACTGGATATGGGTACCTTGGTCATCGAGTCGAATATGGACGGCGTGGAGGTTTTCGTCGATGCCGAATCCCGCGGAACGGTAGATCGGGGAAAACAGCTGAAGCTGCAGGGCCTGCGGCCTGGGATTCACACCATCAAAGGGGTAAAGATGGGATATGAACCGGACGGCCCCCGCGATGAGATGATTTACCCCGGCCAGGAATCTCTGGTATCGATTAAAATCCTGATCGCCCGGCGCCGGCCCCGCGCCGCCGTGGATGTCTTTGACAAGGGGGTCGTTTACTATACGAAAGGCTTTGCCTCGAATTATCGTAAGGCTGTGGAACAGTTCGAAAAAGCCTTGTCTCTGGATCCGACTTACAGCCAGGCCGCACTCTACCTGGGACGCAGCTGGCACGGTCTTTTCGACATGGAAAAAGCCTTGATCAATTTTCGCAAGGCCATTGAAATCGATCCGGATTACGAGGAGGCCCGTCTCGCTCTGGGTGGAATGCTGCTGGATACCGGCAATGTCGATGAATCGATCCGGCAATTGAATACGGTTCTGCAGAGGAATCCGTCGCACACCACGGCTCACTATCTTCTCTCCCAGGCCTTCCGCATGAAGGATGCCTACAAGGAATCCATAGCTGCGGCCAGAAAGGCGATCGCCATCACACCGAAAAATGCGGAGGCCCACTTCTGGCTGGCCGAAAGCCTGCGAATGAGCGGCGGCCTGGAAGAGGCCCAGAAGGAATATCTGCGCTACCTGGAGCTGAGCGATTACGAGAGCAAGCTGGCCGGCAAATTGAATTACTATGTCCTGGGTTTTCTCATCGGTATGGGTAAAAAGAAGCGGGCCGCCCAGGAAGATATTTGGAAAGATCTGCGCAGCCTGGCCTATTTCGGCCTGGGAGATTGTTACCGCCTGCAGCGGCAGCCGGACCCTTCGATAGAAAATTACCGTAAGTCTCTGGCCCTGGATCCGGAAGACCCGCAGGCCCATTATGCCTTGGGCCTGGCACTGTGCCTCAAAGCGGAAGTAGCGCAAAACACCGCGACCTTGGCGGAAGCCCACGATCACTTCGAAACCATGCTGAAGATCAACGCCGACCTGGCCCAGGCAGACAAAGCCCGCAAGTATATGGCCACCATCGAATCCCTCCTCAAGCCCCCCCGCCAGTAAGCCCAAAAGAAGATACAGGGCCAAAGGCCCGGCAACATACCAGCCAGGGGTGTAGCGCAGCGAAACCCCTGGAAAGCGGCCCCAGAAAGAACAAGGTCTGAAGGACCGATACCATGATGTTTCTTAGGAATACTTGTTTCGGGCCTTCAGCCCTTCATCGTTTCCCAAAGCATACCTGGGGCGACGCTTCGCTTGCCCCAGGCTGGTATGTCGCCGGGCCGTTGGCCCTCTCACAAACGCATGGGACCGATTTCATGACGACTGTCACCATCGATCCGGAGTTCCGCTTTTTCCGGTTGGAAGAAATAGGGATCCATGTAAAAATCGTAGCAGGCCTACTTTCATTTCTCTCTGTTGTTATGTGGAACCGCCTGGAGGGAAAACGCTGCAGAATACCTATGAGACCTACCTATGAACCTCATCCGGTTTTATCGTTTTGTCTTTCTTCGAAAGAAGAATTCTTCTTGATCCCTTGCCCGCGGCACAGTAGAATTGCTCGTTGCCCGGTAGCGGAGTAGGCGGATGCGATCCGTTATCTGCATCCTTTGCTTATGATTTTTTCGACAAACGAAAGCGGACCAGTACGACATGTATTCCTTGTCTGAACGGATACGAGCCATCGAGCCGGATTCTTCTCGGCTCCATCAGGGAGGTCAATAGACAGATGCTTCAAGCCATCATCCAGTTTTTTAAAACCGGCCCGGACAGACCCCGTATCTCCGGAGATGATTCCATCATCGACCGTATATACAGGCATAAACGCTTATCCGTCTTCCTTTCCGTCACTTTGGGTTACGGACTTTTTTATACCACGCGCATCAATTTCTCCATCGTCAAGAAACCGATGCTGGATGAAGGGATCTTGAATGCCACCCAGATGGGGCTCATCGGATCGGCGCTGCTTCTGGTCTATTCCTTCGGCAAGCTGATCAACGGTTTTCTCGCCGACCGTTCCAACATTGCGCGGTTCATGTCTACGGCGCTTCTGGTCTCGGCCCTGATCAACATAGCGCTGGGTTTCAATACCTTATTTGTGGTCTTTCTGCTGCTATGGGCGTTCAACGGCTGGGCCCAATCGATCGGATCGGCTCCCAGCGTGGTCGCCTTATCGCACTGGTTCGGGCGTAAAGAGCGCGGTACCCGTTACGGCATCTGGAGCGCCAGCCACAGCATCGGAGAAGGATTGACCTTTGCCGGTACCGCCTTTTTAGTTTCCATCCTGGGCTGGCGGTGGGGCTTTCTGGGTCCCGGACTGGTCTGTTTCGTCGCCGCTTTGATCCTTTACCGTACCATTGCCGATCGCCCGCAGACCTATGGGCTTCCTTCCATCAGTGAATACAAGAACGAACCGGAACCCAAAGCCGGCGAATCCATCGGCACCTTTCAGATGCAGGTCATCAGGCACCCCGGTGTCTGGATGCTGGCCTGCGCCAACGCCTTTCTGAGTGTGGCCCGTTACGGCATGAGCAACTGGGGTCCTCTCTACCTGTCGGTAGCGAAAGATTACTCGGGGGCTGCCGCCGGCTCCCTGCTGGCCATCTACCCGGTCGCCGAGATTTTCGGCTCGATCACCTCGGGGTATGTGTCCGATAAACTCTTCAACGCCAAACGAAATGCGCCGGCATTTATTTATGGACTTCTGGAGATCGCCTCGCTGCTGGCCTTATATCTGACCCCGCCGGGTTATCGCTGGCTGGACGCCATCGCCCTGGCCGTCTTCGGTTTCGCCCTCGGCGGATTGCTGGTCTATCTCGGGGGACTCATGGCCATCGATCTGGTCTCCCGCAAGGCTGCCGGTGCGGCCATGGGGCTGGTAGGCCTGCTGACATATATCGTGGCCGCCATTCAGGACACTCTGAGCGGTTATCTCATCGATGCATCGAAGACCGTCATCAACGGCTCGACCAGTTATTCTTTCAAATTGGTATTCACAGTATGGATCGGCGCCCTGGTCTTATCCACCCTGTTTGCGGCCTCCCTGTGGATCTTTTCCCGATTAAGCAAATCCAAAGTGGAGGGTGAGGAAGCATGAAAATCACGTTTATAGGACATGTGTGCGTCGACAGAAACCTGATCCGTGGTCAACTGGAAACATTTTACGGCGGTGGCGTCATCCATGGAGCGGTCACCGCCAAACGGCTCGGAGCCGATGTCTCGGTTTTAACCAAATCTGCCGCAGAGGATCGAGAATACTTCACCAGTTTTGCCGAAGCTGGAATCGAGGCGACCTTCCTGCCCAGCCCAACCAGCACTTCCATCCGCAACGAGTATCCTACGGAAAATCCGGATGACCGGAGGAGTTTTCTCATTTCCAGAGCCGATCCGTTTTCTGCAGCGGATATCATTTCCCTCCAATCCGATGTCATACACCTGAATCCGCTCTGGTACGGTGAATTCCCATTCGATCTGCTGCCTCAGCTGAAGCGTTGCGCCAAGGTTTTCGGCAGCGATGCGCAGGGATTTCTACGCCATGCAAACGAGGATGGGACCATGCTCTACCGGGACCTGGCGGAAAAGCAGGAGGTACTCCCGCTCCTGGACGTTTTCAAGGTCGATACCAAGGAGGCTTTTTTCCTGACCGGACTGGAGGATCCCCGCCAGGCGGCCAAGGCAGTCCATGATTTCGGCCCTAAAATTGTGATTCTTACCCATCGCGATGGCGTTTGTGTATATGACGGAAAAGAGTATTATGAGGCACCCTTCACCGGGTTCACCGTCGAAGGCCGCACAGGGCGTGGAGACACCTGCACGGCTGCCTTTCTGGTCGGCATGCAGCGTTCGGGTTTATCCCAAGCCACAGCCCTGGCTGCGGAAGTGACCTCCAAAAAGATGCAATATCGAGGAACCTACCGCGGTTGATTGACACTCCCGATGGATATGTCTAAAATGGCTGC
>CAZTVS010000034.1:0-29665 GCA_964617125.1 uncultured Acidobacteriota bacterium | reverse complement strand
GAGGAACCTACCGCGGTTGATTGACACTCCCGATGGATATGTCTAAAATGGCTGCATATTTCATTTGCCAATCCATTACGGGAGGTTCCTTCTTATGGAATTTGCAAAAAAGACGCCGGCACAAACTGTCGCCGGTCGAAGAAAAGCGGATCCGGTCGGGAGTTCCGCCTCCAAGCGACTTCCCATTCAGGAAGGATTTTCAGCATCGGCTTCCTGCCGCAGCGCATTACGGCGGTTCCAGCATAGACTTTGGCTGGTTCTCTTCTTTTTCGGATTTTTTTCTTTTCCAGGCCTGGCCCAAGCCTACGAATCCTCAGGCAGCATGCAAAAACCATCCGGCTTTCTATGGCCGGACGGCAAGAAAATGGGATTGAGCCTTACCTTCGACGACGCCCGGTGGACCCAGATCGACAAAGGTATCCCGCTCCTGGACAAGTATGGAGCAAAAGCCACTTTCTATGTCTCTCCGCAAGCCGTCACGCAGCGCCTGGCCGGGTGGAAAGCGGCGGTTGGGAACGGTCATGAGATCGGAAACCATTCGGTACTCCATCCCTGTAGCGGAAATTTCCCCTGGGCCCGGACCAAAGCCTTAGAAAACTATTCCTTATCCGACATGGAAAAGGAGTTGCAGCAAGCCGGCCGTCTGATCGAGGAAAACCTTGGGATTCAACCGATTTCCTTCGCCTATCCCTGCGGACAGAAATATGTCGGCCGGGGAGCGACCACGGCCAGTTACATACCGGTTGTTGCTTCGCTCTTCGAAAGCGGCCGGGGCTGGCTTGACGAGGCGGCGAACGATCCCCAATTTTGCGACCTGTCGCAAATCATGGCCATGGAGCTGGACGGAAAATCCTTCGAAGAAGTGCAAAAACTGATCGATTCCGCCAAAGAGAAGGGTCAATGGCTGGTCCTTGCCGGCCATGAAATGAATGATGGAGGCGTCCAAACTTCCCGGTTATCGACCTTGGAAGCCATCTGCCGGTATGCCACCGATCCCAAAAACGGGATATGGCTCGAACGCATTCACACCATTGCCTCTTACATCCGGGAGAAAAGAAACGAAAAGAGCTATACCGCCTTACCCTTATACAAGAATCCGCTCTATCCGATCGCCCAAAGGATCGACGATCTATTGTCCAGGATGAGTCTACAGGAGAAGATCGGACAGATGAACATCCCCTGCGTTTACAAAAAGCGCATCGGCTGGGGTCTGGAAAGCCAAGACCTATCTCTTCATAGAAACCTGACCCTGGAGGAGAGACAGATCCAAATGGAGGGCTGCCGCAAGTTTACCCGGGGAAATCACAACCAGATTATCGGTCCGGGAGGTGGTTTTTTCACCCTGGCGGACCGTATCGTCTATGAAGGCACCAGGCGACAGGCCGAATTCTTCAATGAGCTGCAGACCATTGCTCTGAAAGAAACCCGGCTTGGCATACCGCTGTTGCAGGTCGAAGAAGGGACCCATGGACTGATGTGCGCCGGAGGAACGATCTTTCCGGAGGGACTGGCCCTCGGCAGCACCTGGAATATGGACCTGATCGGACGTGTCTTCCAGACGGCGGCAAAAGAAGGAAGGGCAACAGGGATGCACGTTCTTTGTACCCTGGTGATCGAGCCGAACCGGGATCCACGCCTGGGCCGCAATCAGGAAGGATTTTCCGAAGACACCTACCTGTGCTCCCGTATCGCCGAGAAGATCGTTACGGCCATGCAGGGCTACGACGTTTCCGGCAAGGACAAGGTGATAGCGGCCCTGTGCCATTACCCGGGTCAGAGCGAGCCGATCAGCGGATTCGAACGGGGAGCGATGGAAATCTCCGAACGAAAGCTGCGGGAGGTGTTTCTTCCCCCTTGGGTGGCCGGCATCAAGAAACATGGCGCCCTGGCCGTTATGGCGACCTACCCTGCCATCGATGGGGTAGCGGTCCACAGCTCGGAAAAAATCCTGAAGACGATTCTACGCGGAGAGCTCGGATTCGAGGGCATTGTCCTCAGCGAGGGCCAGGGAATCAGTACCTTGATTCATGAACACATGGTGGCCTCACAGAAAGACGCCGGACGGATGTCGGTGAAAGCGGGCGTCGATGTCGGCATTTCCATGGAAGACGCTTACCTGGGCGAGCTGGTGCAGAGTGTGGAAGAGGGCCTGGTTTCCATGGAGGACATCGATACAGCGGTGCGCCATATCCTGACGGTCAAATACAAACTGGGATTGTTCGAGTCTCCCTTTGTCGATCCGGATTATGCCGAGAAGATCGTACACTCGGAGGAACACCGAAAACTCGCCCTGGAGACCGCAAGGGAGGGAATCGTTCTGTTGAAAAATGAAAAGGATCTTCTGCCGCTGAACAAAAACCTCCGATCGATCGCCGTGATCGGCCCGGTCGCCGATGCAGGGATGGATCAGATAGGAGATTATATTCCCCATCACATCCCTCAGGAACTGGTGACTGTTCTCGATGGCATCCGGAAGAAAGTCCCTGCGGAGGTAAAAGTAAACTACGTAAAAGGCTGTAATGTGCTCGGCACGGATCTGAACGAAATAGAAAAAGCGAAAGAAGCGGCTAAGGGTGCGGACGTGGCCATCGTGGTGGTGGGAGAAAGAGGGGACGTCACTGACGGAGAGGGCAAGGATGTTGCCAACCTGGACCTGACCGGAATGCAGCAACAACTGCTGGAATCGGTCTATTCCACCGGCACACCGACGGTAGCCGTGCTGATCAACGGACGCCCCCTCTCCATCCGCTGGGCGGCCGAGAAAAGCCCGGCCATCGTGGAAGCATGGATGTGCGGCGAAGAAGGAGGACATGCCGTCGCCGACGTGCTCTTCGGCGATTACAATCCGAACGGCAAATTGCCGATCACCGTGCCGCGTCATTCGGGACAACTGCCGGCATACTACAATTACCGGCCCAACAAAGAATCCTGGGCGAAGAGGGGCTATGTCGACATGCCGGGCACCCCGCTCTACTCCTTCGGGCATGGCTTGAGCTATACGAAGTATGAATACACGAATCTGCAGATAACACCGGCTTCCATCCGGCCCGGAGCCAAGGTACAGATTTCCCTCGAGGTGAAAAACATCGGCAAACGTGAGGGAAAAGAGACCATTCAGCTGTATATTCAGGATGAACTCGGCAGCGTAACCACGCCGGTCAAGCAACTGCGGGGATTCCAGAAAATCGTCCTTGCCCCCAATGAGAAACAGTCCGTCTCCTTCACCCTCGGCCCGGAGGATCTCTCCCTGCTCGATCAGAACCTGCAATGGATCGTCGAACCCGGCGACTTCAAAATCATGGTGGGAAGCTCATCCGCCGACATTCGCCTGGAAGGTAAACTCCAGGTACATCCATAATTTCCTTGTCGATGTGGGATAAGGTGTACCTTGCCGCACATGGAAGGATCAGGAACATGGATCCAAAAAAGAATTGCAAATCGTTTGCTATCTTTTGCCTGACTCTATTCTGTTTGTCCGCATGTTTTACGGACCCGGCTATGGCAGCGGAAAACCGGCTGTGGACCGGCACGGCCATGATCCGGATCACTCCTCGCACGCCTATTCCCATGAGCGGTTACGGCTCACGCAAAGAACCCTTTCGAGGTATTCACGACGATATCTTTGCCCGTGTCCTCGCCCTTAGCGATGGCGTAAACAAAGCCGTGCTGATCTCAGCGGAGGTGATAGGTTTTTCCCATTCCTTCTGGGAGGAATGCACAGGCCTTATCGCTCAAGAGACCGGCGTCGGCAAGGAATTCATTCTATTGACCGCCGTCCACAATCATGGAGGCCCCACCCTGGGCGTATATAAGGACGGAGTCAACGCGGATGTGTTGGCCTACATCCAGGAGCTGAAAGGCAAACTGGCGGAGGCGACAAGAACAGCCCTCGGTAAACTGTCTCCGGCAACCATCGGAATCGGCAAGGGCGAGTGCCGCATGAACGTCAACCGGGTTGCTCCGGACGGAAAAGGCGGCACAACCCTGGGAAGGAATCCCTACGGACCGTGCGATCATGAGTTAGGCGTCCTTCGAATCCAGGATCTGGCAGGCAAACCGATCGCGGCTCTGGTCAACTGGCCGTGTCACGGAGTGGTTTTAGGACCTAGAAATTATCTGATCACCGGCGACTGGCCCGGCGCAGCCTCGAACTACCTGGAGAAAGAACTGGGAGAGGGGGCCATTGCCCTTACGATGATTGGCGCCTCCGGAGACATCAATCCGATCTACGGCCCGCATATCGACTTTGAGGTCAACAATTCCTATGCCTTCGGAAAAGATGCCATCGGCGAAGACATTGCCAAAGTGGCCCTCCGTGCCACCGATCCGATGGAAACGATGACCAACATAAAGATCAGCGCTAAACAACGAGTCATTTCCCTGCCCTCGAAGAGTGTCGAGACCACCGGTACGCCGCCCCCCGCTTCGCCCGGCGAAGATATGCTTCCGGTAAGGCTATCGGTCATGAAAATCGGCACCCTTGTCCTGACGGGGGTTTCCGGAGAGGTATTCAACCAGATCAGCGTAAGGATGAGGGCCCGCTCCCCTTACGCCAATACCTGGATGATCACCCACTGCAACGGCAGTAGCGGGTATCTGATCACCGACGATGCCTATGCCAAGGGGGGCTACGAGGTTCGCGTGACGCGGGTAAAATCGGGAGCGGAAAAGGCCATCACGGAAAACCTGCTGGCGATGATCAACGAACTCTGAATTCTGCCTTCCTCTACCGGATCCTACACTTGGGAAAAATCCATCATGATGGTGGATTTGCGAAAGCCCTTCGTGCGAATGGCAAGATAGACGATCCCGGCAAGCATCCATCCTCCGCCGATAAGAAATGTTTTCATGGGCAGGTGACACCATATAACCAGGCAGATAAGGAAACCGAGGGCCGGTGGCAGAAAGTCCACCAGGAAACCTTTCATGGTTTTTCGGCTCGCCTTGAAATAGTATTCCCGCAACGAAGCGATATTGACACCCATGAATGCGAAGAAAGCACCGAAATTGATCAGCCGGGCACATTCTTCATAGTTGAGCAGAATCGTCCCCGCCAGCGTCAAAGCCCCGATGAAAAGCACGTTGTAAGTCGGGACCGCGCTCTTTTTCCCCAGATATCCGAAAACCTTTTTGGGGATCACGCTGTCTCTACCCATGCCGTAGAGAAGCCGGGCGGCCCCGATCTGGCCTGTGATCCCCGAACCGATGCTTCCTACCAGCAGAATGACGGAAAGCGAAGCGTCAAGCATGGCACCGCCGACCCGGGAGGCCACGGACAGGATAGCCGTATCCAGGGCATTATTTTTCGCCGCCTCATCGGTCAAACCGGAAGTAAAGGCCGTCCAATCAGGCCAGGAAGCCTGTGCCAGGTAAACCTGGGCTCCGCTCCATATACCGGTGATGAGACAGGTCATGATGGCAGCGATCAGAACATTGCGCCTGGGATTCTTCACCTCTTCCGAAAGGGTAGTCAGTCCGTCAAAACCGATATAGGTCAAGGCAGCCAGAGCCGTTGCCGAGCCGATGGCCCGCAAAGAAAAATCTTCCGGGCGGTAAAACGGCTGGAAAGTGAATAATCCGCCTATGCCTTCTTTTAAAAAGACATACCGAACGGCAGCTGCCATAAAGTAGAAGACAACGACGCTCATCACGATCATTAAAATCCAGTTGGTGCGGGCGGCTACCTGGATCCCCCGCAGGTTGATCCCGGTAAAAAGGCAAGTAAAGATCAGGATCCAGGCTGCATAAGGTATAGCCGGCAGCAGGTGGTTGGCGGTAATGCTGGTGAATATGACGCATAAAATGGGGACAAACATGTAATCCATGAACATGGACCAGCCGGCAACAAAACCCAGATGAGGGTGGATGCCTTCTCCGACATAGGTGTAGGCGGAACCGGCCGCAGGATAGCGATTGGCCATTCTTCCATAGCTGATGGCCGTGAAAACCATGGCGAACATGGCAATGAGTATCGTCGTAACGGCGTGCCCCCGGGAGAGATGGTTGGCATGTCCGAATAACGGTAGGGCGGCCACCGGCTGAATCAATATGATGCCATATAAGATCAAATCGCCAAGGGATAAGACACGCTTCAACTTTACTTCTGCATCCGAATTTTCCGTAGTCATGATATTTCTTCCTGTGTTCTGCATGATCTATCTGTGTGCATCTGCACCATCTGTGGCTCAGACAAATGGACACAGAATACCATCAATGGGTAATCGAGGGACAATGAAAAAGGCAATTGTTTTTTCCCGTGAAGCGCGGATCGAAAGCAATGCAAAAGAGCGTGAAGTACCGCACCAAGCCTCAAGAACAGGGGTCAAGAATCCATCATTGACTTCTCTTGAAATCGCCAATACAATGAATTCATCGTAACACACGTGAAGAAGCGTTTTACTATATGACGGAGGAGTTTTCTTTGTACCTGTTGATGGAAAGTTGTTATTGTAGACCCGCAGGCGATTTCCCGCTGTCGAATGTTTCTTCCCCTATTTTCTACCACATTCTCTAGCTAATGGAGAGCAGACACATGCATCAATTCCGAATCATTACTCTTCTCTTTTCAATGCTCATCGTATTCCTGGCTGCACCCGTAGACATGCTAGCCCAGTCTACCTTCGGCAGCATCCTGGGGACGGTGAGCGATTCCACCGGCGGCCGTATGGCCGGTATTACGGTAACCGTCACCAACCAGTTGGAGGACATTTCCCGTGCCTTGACAACCGACGAGTTCGGCAACTATGAGGCCCTGAACCTCAAAGCCGGCGTTTATTCGGTGAAGGTAGAGGCCCCGGGATTTAAAATGTTTCTGCAAAAGGACTTGCAGCTCGTTGCCCGTCAGGCGTTACGCGTCAACGTCACCATGGAAGTCGGCCAGATCTCGGAGAGCGTGAACGTTACCGCCACCGCCCCGGTGGTCACCACTGATACCGGTACCATCGCCTCTTCCTTCGAGTCGACCCAGGTACTGTCAATCCCGTCCAACTACCGCGGCGCGGGCAGCACCAGCCCGGTGCGCGTGCTGGCCTTCCAGCCCGGCGTCAACTCCGATAACGGCACGGGCTATTCCGTGCAGGGCGCAAGCCCCACCCAGACCGAGTATTCGGTCGATGGGATCTCCACTGTCAGCGTCAGGAGTAACGGCGTGCAAGCGGAGATCTTTCCCTCCGCCGAAGGAATCGCCGAAATGAAGGTCCAGGGCGTCGGCAACAATGCCGAATACGGCCAGGTAGGCGATATCACCACCACCTCCCGCGGCGGCAGCAACGCCTTTCACGGCGCCCTTTTCGAGTATCTGCAGAACAGCGCCATGGATGCCAAGGCCTACGGTGCTGCCACCAAACCTGTAAAAACGGCCAACACCTTCGGCGGCAGCCTCGGCGGTCCGATCAAAAAGAATAAGGCCTTCTTTTTCGCCACTTTCGAAGACATGCAGTACCGCACCGGCAGCTCCCTGCAGGCAACCGTTCCTACGGCTGCGCAGCGAACCGGCGATTTCAGCAACGAAAGCTACACCATCAAGGATCCTTTTACCGGACAGGCCTTTGCCGGCAACAAGATCCCTGCCAACCGCCTCAACCCGGTGGCCACCAATCTTCTTAAATACTATAACCTGCCGAATTACGGCAATACAGTCAAACAGGCGTCCTCCAATTACCGCACGGCTGCAGGAGCTCCGATTAATTCCTGGCAGTGGGACACCCGTATCGATTACACCCTCAGCAACAGCCAGTCGCTGTTCGGCCGCATTAGTTGGAAAAACATGGATTCGGTCACTCCCCTGGTATACAAGCTGCCAAACACCACCGGTACCAATCAAAGCCGGTCGTTGGTTGTTTCTCACGTCTATGCCATGCGTTCGAACCTGGTCAATGAGTTCCGCTTCGGATTTTCCATCGGCAATACGCAAACCAAGTACGGTTTCGACGGGCGTCAGATCACCAAAGAAATCGGTCTGAATTCTCCCGCCGAACTGACCTTCAACGGTACGCCGAATTTCAGCTTCAGCAGCGGTACCAGCTCTTTTGGTTACAGCAAGGAGGGCTTCAACTTCCAGCACAGCTATCAGTGGAACAACAACACCACCTGGACCTTCGGCCGCCATGCCATCAAGTTCGGCACCGATATCCGCCGCCTTCGGGTGCAGACCAACCTCGGTTTCACCGGCAGCGATAACTACGGTAACACTTCCTATGACGGCCGCTTCTCCGGACGTGACCTTGGCGACTTCCTGCTCGGCCTTCCCTATGCCAGCAGTTACGCCTCCGTCAATATGGATAACGACGGTCTTTCCTGGCATTACGCCTTTTACGCCCAGGACAGCTTCAAGGTCAGCCCCAAGCTGTCGCTCGAGTATGGACTGCGCTGGGAACTGCATCCGCCGTTTGACGACATGAACGGCAACATCACCAACTTCGACCGCACGGTCCCGGTCACTGGCCGTGTCATCATCCCGTCGTCTCAGAGTGCCAAAGATATCACCGCCCCGGGTTTCCTCCTCTCCATCAATGCATGTCCGGCGGCTGCTTACCAAGGCATTCCCTGCACGCCTTTCCTGACCGCCAAGGAAGCCGGATGGCCTGAAGGGCTTCGTGACACCCAATGGAAAAGTTTCAATCCCCGTTTCGGCTTTGCCTGGCGTCCGTTCGGCGATACCAAGACGGTCATCCGTGGTTCGGCCGGCAGGTACACGATGATGGTGCTCGGTGGGGTTTACTATGGGATAACAGGCATTCATGCCTCCGACGTTCGCGAATACACCAATTCCATCAGCGGCGGTATCCCCTCTTTTCAACTCCCCAACATCACCAGCGGTGGCAGCGGCATCAAGAATCCCACGATGGGTGCGGCCTATTTCGGCACCGCCGAGGACCGAAATTTCAAGGATCCCTACTCCTATCAGTGGAACCTCAGCGTCGAGCGTGACCTCGGCTGGAACACGGGCTTCCGCGTTTCTTACATCGCCCTGCGATCGCTGCAGATGCCCTGGGCGCCGGATCTGAACCAGCCCAAGCCCTCGACCACACCCTACGCCCAACGGCCGCTCACCGATCGACCGTTCCCTTACTGGAGTCGTTTATACAGCTATGACACCGGTGCCAACGCCCACTACCATTCCATGCAGACAGAGTTGAATCACCGCATGCGTGACGGTCTCACCTTCACCACTGCCTGGACTTGGGCCAAGAACATCGGAGACGGCAACGGCCCGGCATCCACCGGATGGGCCGGTGCGGCCGGCGGCGGCCGCGTGACCAATTCGTTGGACCGTGCCGCCGACAAGGGCAACATGGCCATGACCCGGCGCCATCGCTGGTCCACGTCGCTCTTCTATGATCTGCCATTCGGCAAAGGCCGGAAATTCGCCAACTCCCTGGGCCGCGTTCCCAACGCGATCATCGGTGGGTGGCAGGTGGCTTCGATCGTACTCGTCCAAACCGGCACCTACCTGACTCCGACCTTCAGCGGTGGGGATCCTTCCGGCACTAACGCCTCGGCGCGCGGTTCCCAGCGTCCCGACCGCGTTGGGGACGGCAACCTGGATAATCCGACGGCTTCCGCCTGGTTCGACCGGTCCGCCTTTGTGTGCCCTGGCCGTACGGCCGGCGCCTCGGATCAATTCAGCTGTAATGTGACGCCCATCGGTCGTTTCGGCAATTCCGGCACCGGCATCCTGGTCGGACCGGGCACCGTCAACCTCTCCATGGGTCTCAGCAAGTATTTCACCATCAACGATAAGGTCAAGCTGCGAGCTGAGGGTACCTTCACCAACCTGCCCAACCACCCGAACCTGGCGGATCCGGCCACAGCGATCACTTCGATTTCTTTTGGCGTGATCACCAGTGCCCGCGGTGGCGACAGCGGCGGCAACCGAGTCGGTCAGATGTCGCTCCGCCTGGAGTTCTAGCAAGCGCAGGTTTTACCGCTCTTTTAGACACACACACCATCCAGGGGGCACGGTGTACGCCGTGCCCCCTTCCGGTTTCAGGTCCTTTCTTCCCTGCCATGCCTCAGCGCCCGGCGTTTAACGAGATGCGTCGATACCTCGGGTTACCGCAGATTTCCCCGATCAAACCACGATTAGGATCGAAGGATCTGAAAATAAAACGAAATTTATGGTAGCTTATGAAATGCTGTTACAAAGGATGAAGTCGCAAAAACCATTTTTAGTCATTTCTGATGAAGCGGAAAAAAAGTCGAAGATCATATTGTGTGGTTTTTCCTAATGCCCATTGGACGCACGTTTCAGTCACAGACAAGAATGTCTGTGCCACTATTTACCGCTTCATTATTTCTATATGAACTCTAAAAATTTTGTAAGGGGCACGGCAGGCCGTGCCCCTACAACAGCCGATACTGTGTTCTATACTATGTTTTTATGAACGGTTCGTCTGAACTTCCACGGGTCGTAGAGTTTTATCTCGGACGCCAACCCATCCTCGACCGGCGCAATAACATCGTCGCCTACGAACTGTTGTTTCGCGCCTCCGGCGACGCCCGGCGCGCCGATTACAGCGATCAATCGCAGGCCAGTGCCCAGGTCATCCTCGATACCATCGCCGAGTTCGGTCTGGAGAACGTCATCGGCAAACGCAAGGCCTACGTCAACGTAGCCCGGGACGTGCTGATGAGCGATGCGGTCGAACTGCTGCCCAAAGAACATGTGATTTTGGAACTGCTGGAAAGCATCGCCATGTCCAATGAGGTTGTGGCCCGCTGCCGGGAATTAAAAAACAAGGGGTTTCGCCTGTCCCTCGACGATCATGTCTATTCGCCCGATTATGAGAATCTCTACCGCTACATCGATGTAGTCAAGGTCGATGTCCTCAACACCAAGATGGACGATATACGCCTGACGGTCAAAAAATTATTCCCCAGAATCTCACTCCTGGCGGAGAAGGTGGAAACCTACGAACAGCATCAAGCCTGCATGGCCTTGGACTTCACTTTTTTCCAGGGATACTTTTTCTCCCATCCGGAGGTGTTGACACAAAAGCGGATCAATCCGGACCGCCTGGCTCTGCTGCAGCTCTTCAATCGTCTGAATCTGGAAGCCGAGATTTCGGAAATAGAAAATATTTTCCGGCAAAGCCCCGGGCTGATCTTCGGCCTGCTACGCCTGGTCAACTCGGTGGCTTTCGGATTACGGGAAAGAGTCACTTCCATCAAACATGCCATCATGTATCTCGGCACACAGTATCTGCGCCGCTGGGTACTGCTGGCCCTGTATGTCAACCGCAGGACCTTTACTCTGGATGAGCCTCTGTTTTTCTCCGTTTTGTTCCGGGGAAAACTGATGGAACAGATGGCCTACATTCTGCGTTTCACGCAAAGTACGTCCGACTTTGCCGATCGGGCCTTCATTACCGGCATCCTCTCCATGGTCGATGCCCTGCTGAATACCACCCTGGATGAGGCTCTCGGCCATTTGAGCCTTACCGATGATATTCTCCAGGCCCTTTTGCACCAGGAAGGACTTCTGGGTTCTCTTCTGGCGATTTCCCAAGCGATGGAACGGGCTGATTTTGAGACGACGGAAAGGTTACTCAAGGAAACAGGGTTGACCATCCAACAGCTGCGACAGGCACAAAAAGAAACCCTGGTTTGGACGGAAAACGTCCTGAAAAATAAAACCTATTGACTGTCCAAACTCTAACCCAGAATCCGATCCACAGATCTGTCAGGCATCTGCCATGATTCTGACTCCTGTCTTCTATTTGCAAATCCGGCAGGCTTCGAGAAACTGTTCGGCCTTGGCTTCTATTTCCGTATCGGTGGATTCGATGTTGATTCCCCATCCGGCACCCAGGCCCGCATCCACGACTCCGATACTGATATTCATCGCCCGACTGAGGATATCATCCGTTCGGGGATAAGACCCTTTCGTATGAGGCTGCCCTACCTGCTTCAGGTATTGCAGCACATGCTCCATGTTGGCATAAACGTGCCACCCGCTCTGATCGACGGTTTTGGAATCCAACGCCCCGGCAACCCGAACAGCCTGCTCTTTGGTATCGAAGATCACGGTACAGATTGTGGCCGTATCCTTACCCTCCGGATCGTTCAGAACCCGGAACCGAAATCCACCGGCTTGGGAAATCAAGTCTTTCAGCTTGCGTCTCTTTTCACGAAGGGTATCGGTAATTCGATCTATTTTCCGCAATTGAGCCAAAGCGACCGCTCCGGTGATCTCGTTCATCCGGAAATTCAACCCGAGCACATAACGGGCCCCGACCTCCACTCCGAGCCGTTCCGGTTTGTGCCCCTGGTCGTGAACTCCGAAGGCCGTATCATAAAGGCTTGGATCATTGGTGATGACCAATCCCCCGTCGCCGGAATTGATGGTTTTGAACAGGTTGAGCGAAAAAGCCCCCATGTGGCCCAGAGTACCAACCTTTTTCCCTTTGTAGGAAGCGCCGGCCGCCTGGCAGCAATCCTCCAATACCAGAAGGTTGTGCCTTTGTGCCAGGCTCAGAATCTTGTCCATATCGCAGGGATTGCCCAGCATGTGTACCGGGAGGATGACACGAGTGCGGGGCGTGATCCTTCGTTCGATATCGGACGGATCCAGGGACAGGCTTTCGTCTATCTCCGCCAGTACCGGAATCAAACCGGCGAAAATGCAGGCGGAATAGGTAGCCACAAAGGTATACGCAGGAACGATGACCTCATCGCCCGGTTTCAGACCCAGGGCCATCAAGGAGACCAGCAGGGAGGAAGTGCCCGAAGAGGTCGCCAGGGCATAACCGGAACCGCAATACCGGGCAAACTCCTTTTCCAGCGTGGAAACCTTGTGTAAAAATTTTGGATTCTTATCGCTGCCGTAACGAAAGAGATATCCGCTCCGCATTACCTCCATGACCTCGTCCATCTCTTCCTTACCATACCAATACGCTCCAGGACCCGGCATAAGGACCTCCTTTCGGTTTTCACCAATTATCTCTTATTCACGAACGAAAAAGCTATTCTGATATTTTTTATGAAGTTGCTTGATTCGAATCTGCTTCCACTATAGAATCCCTCCCCATGTAAAGATATTTAACAACCAATCTATTATCCATCGTAAATCTGTTAGCTTCCCATCGATAAGGAGGGTTTAATCAATGGCTAAATTCGGATGGATTCACCTCTTTAGAATGTTGGCAGTTTGGTTCTTCCTGGCTTGCATCTTCAGCCAGGGTGTTTCTGCTCAGGTCCTCTATGGTTCCATTGTGGGGACCGTCGAAGATCCAACCGGAGCGGTCATTCCCGGCGCCACCCTGTCACTCACCCATGTAGCCACCGGCAATGTCCGTGAAATCACGACCGACAACCAAGGTCGCTACACCGCAGTGAATATGCCGGCAGGCTCTTACACCGTCGTCGCCACCGCTCCCGGTTTTCGCACCTTGACGCGTACCGGCGTCGAAGTGACCATCAACAGTGTTACCCGTGCCAACCTGCGCCTGGAAGTCGGCCAGATCAGCGAACAGGTCACCGTATCGGGAACTCTGGCCACACTGCAAACCGACCGTTCCGACACCCGCACGGAAATCAATTCCCGTGCGGTAGTGGAGCTGCCTCTTTCCAATTACCGCAACTACCAGAGCCTGATCAACCTGGTTCCGGGAGCTACCCCGGCGGCAGAGCAGAACTCCATGGGTGCCTCACCGCAGCGCGCCCTGACCACCAACGTCAACGGCACCAACCGTAACAACAATAACACGCGGGTGGACGGCTCCATCAATGTCTATATCTGGCTGCCGCACCACAGCCTGTACGTACCACCGGTTGAGTCGATCGAAACAGTCAACATCTCCACCTCTTCCTTTGATGCGGAGCAAGGCATGGCCGGTGGTGCCGCCGTCACCGTGGCCACCAAATCGGGAACCAACGACCTTCATGGAGTCGGTTTCTGGTACCACGACAATCAGCATCTCTATGCCCGCCCCTTTTTCTACAAGCAGAGCGAAGTTAAGCCCAGGCTTAATAAGTCGATTACCAACATACCCGGGGGCACCATCAGCGGTCCGATCATCAAAAACAAGCTCTTCTACTTTTTCAGCTTTGAACGGAACTGGCTGCGACAAAACACCTTCAGCAATACGGTCAGTGTCCCGACGGCGGACATCCGCACGGGAGACTTCTCGGCTTACACCGGACTGGGCCTGATCTACGATCCCCTGACGGGAGATGCCAACGGCAACGGGCGCACGCCCTTCCCCAACAACAAGATTCCATCCAACCGTCTGTCGCCGATCTGGCAGCAGATCCAGGCACTCTGCCCTCTGCCCAATCAAAAAGCGGCGGACAGCTGGGGTCTGACCAACAACTACTTCGCTTCGGCAGCGACGGGCATGACCCGGGACAATTACGACGTCAAGATCAACTATAACGTCAACCAGAAGCTGATGATCTGGGGAAAATACTCCGACATGGTGGCCAATGTCTTTGGAGACGGCGCTCTTGGTACGCTGGTCGGGCCGGCCCTGGGACAAAACGGCGAGGCCGACGTCCGGATCAAAATCCCCACCTTCGGTTTCAGCCTCACCCAGTCGTCCACCTTTCTGGTAGATGCCATCTTCGGCCACACCCGTTTCGAGAACGTTGCCATCGGTCCGGACTACGGCAAAAACTGGGGTTCGGAGGTCTGGAAGATTCCCGGAACCAACGGAGGGAACATGTTTGCCGGCGACATCCGTTACTCCGGCATGCCCCTAATTTCCAACGGTTTTTCCTCCTGGGGCAACAACGCCTCTTCCAATCCCAACTTCTACCATGATCGAAGCTACACCTTTACCAACAATTACACCAAGCTGTATGGCGCTCACGAATTGCGGTGGGGGATCGATATTGTCCACCATGCCATGAACCACTGGCAGCCGGAGACAGCCAATCCTCGGGGAGCTCTCTCTGCGGGCGGACAGGCCACCGTTTTGAATGGCCAGGTGATCCGTTCCATCCACACTTACGCCGCCGGGCTGCTGGACATCCTCGGCAGCGCCAACAAATCGGTTCAGTTCATACAATTTACCACCCGCGAATGGCAGGAAGGTTTCTACTTCCGGGATCGTTGGCAGGTGAACCGCAAGTTAACTGTCAACCTCGGGGCGCGCTGGGAATATTATCCGCTGATGAGCCGCGATGGACGAGGACTGGAACGCTGGGATCCGGCTACCAATATCGTCACCATGGGCGGAGTCGGCAACATTCCCAAAAACAACGGCATGACTACCTCCAAGAAGCTGATTGCCCCGCGTGTCGGCATTGCCTACCGTTGGAAAGATAATACCGTTATTCGCGCCGGCTTTGGCATTACCTTTAACCCGATGGTTCTTTCCCGGCCTTTGAAGGGAATTTATCCGGCTACCATCACCAGCAGCTGGGTTGCTCCTACTACCTACGGGTATTACGGAACTTTTTCCAAGGGCATCCCCGACGTCGCCACTCCGGACATCACGTCCGGTATGTTGACGCTGCCTGCCACGGTCGATATGGGTCCGCGCAGCCCGATCGCCGGCCAGATAAAGCGTGGCTATATCCAGAGCTGGAATTTCACGGTGGAACATAAACTGCCCGCCGACATGCTGATCTCGGTCGGCTACGTGGGAAACCAGACCGTCCGTCAGTTCGTGGATCATAACATCAACGCCGCGACCTATCTCGGCGGTGGAAACAGCTCCCGACCGCTGGCTGCCACCCAGGGTCGACTTATCAACGCCTACATGTTCGATGGCTGGGCCAACGGCAACTACCACGCCCTGCAGGTTGGAATTAACAAGAATCTTTCCAAGGGTCTTTTCCTAAAGGGCGCCTACACCTGGTCCAAAACAATCAACATGTGCGATGAAGACGGCTGGGCATCGCTGCCGTTTACCGACGTACCGGGCACCTTGGATAAGAATCGTTCCGTATCCGGTTATGACCGTCCCCACATGTTCGTCATGAGCTGGGTGTATGACCTGCCCTTCGGCAAGGGTCAGGCCTTTGCCAAATCCGGGTTTGCCAGTACGCTTCTCAGCGGCTGGCGATTGAACGGCATGTACTCGGCCTATTCTGGAACACCGTTTACGGTTACGGCCTCGACTGCCTCGCTCAATACTCCCGGTACTTACTTCCAAACCGCCGATTTGATCGGATCGATCACCAAGATTGGAGACGTGGGTCCGGGAACTCAGTTTTATGCGGTGGAAGCCT
The DNA here is from genome assembly GCA_964617125.1 of uncultured Acidobacteriota bacterium. GTDB lineage: Bacteria > Acidobacteriota > UBA6911 > CAINFC01 > CAINFC01 > CAZTVS01. Next base: position 13,486 of record CAZTVS010000034.1, on the reverse strand, counting down.
TCCGCGATCCGAATTTCCAGCGTCCGTCGGGCACCTATCGTTTTGGCACGATGGGACGCAACGCAATGCGGGGTCCCGGCTTCCAGAGAGCGGACCTGGCCCTGTTCCGGGACTTCCGTCTTACCGAACGTATGGTACTGCAGTTCAAGGCCGAAGCGTTCAATTTCACCAATACACCACGTTTCGGCAATCCTTCTTCTAATGTCAGCAGCATGACTGTGAATCCGACGACCGGGGCCATCACCAACGTCGGTGGCTTCATGGCCATCACCAGTGCCAGTGACGAACGAAAGTTCCGATTTGGCCTGCGCCTGTCTTTTTAGGCAACATACAGTAGATACCTGACAGAAAAGCCGCCTTCTCCAGGGCTGACTGAGTATCGAAACCTCAGTCCCAGCCTGGGGAAGGCGGCTTTTCCCATTTTTTAAAAGGAGGTGATGCCAGGGATTTTGCCCATGTCCGTGAAGGCCTTATCGTGGAGAACAAATGGTCGGACCGTCATGGACATTCCCGACTCCCTACCCTGTTCCCAATTTCTAATCCTGTTTCTGTGATGGATTTCCATTGGACGGAGAAATGAAAGGAGGAAAAAATGGAAAGGACCAAAAAAGTGTTCACTATCAGCGGAAACATCCGAATGAAGGGCACGATACCTGATAAAGACAGGGTCGTGATGCACGCGTTTGCCAGGATCGGCCGACGTACCATTGCCACCTGTCCTGTAAACAAGGAGGGAAAATTCAACCTGAAATTTGAGCGAAAGGAGCGGCTGCCGCCGGCGATGATGGAGATAGTCATTGGCCCACCGATCCACGAGGGTCGTCTGACGAGATGCAATACAAAGTGGATACCCATACCGGCTAAAGAATGGAAAGCGGAAAAAAATACTTACTTCATCGAGAAACAGATCGAGGTGGCTTCCGACCTCGTCATCTGTTGGTTGCCCAGAGATATAAAAATCTGCGGAGTCGTATGCAAAGACACGATCATCGAAGGGACCGAAAGCACTCGATGCTGCCCTGTGCCTTACGCCAAGGTGGAAATTTACGACGTGGATCCTACCCTCTTTATCCTCGGTGGTCCATACAAAAGCCAGCCAGCCAAAGAGGTCACAAAAACACCCGGTAAAAAACCCACCATGAATATGGGCTCTATGGCCTTTGGCAACAGTAAGAAGACCACCCTGGCGCCGACAGATCAGGAATCGGACACTTCCCAAAAAGCCTTCTATTACGAGCATGATTATGGCCAGATTGAAATCGTAAAACAATTCGAGCACATTCCCCTGTACTCCAAGCATTTGTTGGGCGAGGTATATACGGACCCCTGCGGTGAATTCTGCCTCACCTTTTCCTGGTTTCCCGGCTGCTTTCAACCGGACATCAGCCCGGATCTTCTATTCAAGGTGTCGCAAACGTTCAACAGCGGTTCCGGACCGGTCACCAACATCATTTATTGCGAAGGCTATTCCGATACCAGATGGGATGTTTCCGATTATCACTGGGTCAAGCTGGATGTGAATAAAGATGTTTTTGTCGCCTGCAATCCCGATTGCCACCCTCTCCTGGACCGACGGGCCCTGTTCCTGGGCGTTGGCGACATGGAAATCTACAATCATATTGAGCAAGGAGACAATCCGTCTCGTGCCTGCGGATTCGTCTATGATGGCAATTATGTCACCGACGCATCTGGAGGAACAGTCTATGACGGCGCCTTCCTGAAATGTCCTTTCGGCGGTGTACTGGATATCAGAGGGACTTTTGGAAGTAAAGTGGAAGAGATGGGGGAACGTTGGTACCGGATGTCCTATGCAAAAGTTACCGATTGTAGCAGCAAACCCCCCGGTACCGATCCGACGGCATGGATATCCATCAAGGACACCCTCACAGACACAAAATACTACTGGGATGCAGGCACGGGAATCCTCAACTACCAATCTGTGGCCCTGGGTCCACACTCACTGGCAAGTCATCCGGACGTGGAGTTTTATCAAATCAGAAACACACAGGACGAGAACGGAAACGACCTCTATTGGAAAAACCAGAATATCCTCATGCAATGGATGACAGTACAGCTCAATGCCGGAGAATGGCAGGGAAAACTGGATGATGGCCTGTACGTACTGAAGATCGAGGTGTTCGATGAAAACGGCGATCCCGCTTCCGACGTGATCATTGGCGATGATGCGGGAAATTTCGCCCATATGTTCCTGTATATCAACAACAAGACCCCGCTGGTCAGCATTAAAGAGGTTTACAACGGAGGAGTCCTGATCAACATGGAATGCGGTTCCTTTGAGCATACCATCGGAGAGCAGGTGCAATTTAAGGTGGATGCCTATCATCCGGATGACCATCTGCGATACTGGCAGATGAGTTTTCAGGTCGGATATGGATCCAACAATGGAGTCATCGACCAACTTTCAGACGGAACCGTTTGGGCCGATCCGGATTTGGAGGATTTCCGAGGTAAAGATGACGAATATGTCGTTTGGTCTTCTTTCGATGAGAATCTCGGCCTGACCGGTGTACCTCCCACCACCTGCAGCACATTTGGCATTGCCATCCAGCTTTCCGCCTGCACAAAAACCATGAACGGTTATAACTATCTGGGAAGCACTTACGGTCATTACAAGGAGGTTCATGCAGGTCTGGCCGTTCATCATAATCAAACGGGCGGCTGATGATGGATTGAGTTCCTAACGATTCCAAGGAGTATAGCAAATGCTTTCCGGGCTGCTTCTCGGTTCCCTCTGCGTCTGGCGTTTTACTCATCTGCTGCAAGCGGAAGATGGACCGTGGCATTTGATCGTACGCTTACGTCGTGCCGTTGGTTCAGGATTCTGGGGTGAATTACTCGACTGTTTCCATTGTCTCAGCCTCTGGATTTCCGTACCTTTCGCCGTGATACTGGGATCTGGCCTGGTGGAAAAGATTCTTTTCTGGCCGGCATTATCGGCCGGAGCGATCCTGCTCGAATCGATCATCAACCGGATGCAGAACACACCGGCCGCTTTATACAAAGAAGATGAGGAAAAAGAAAATGGGATGTTGCGGTAACCAAAGACAGAGACAGTATGCCAGGCAAAGCATCGGCAAGGATGGCGTTCCACTCCATCCTCCCATGCAGGATGTTTCACCCGGAAAACGTCAGGATGTTATCTTTCAGTATGTGGGAAAAACCGGTCTGACCGCGATCGGACCGGTTTCCGGGATAAGATATCGCTTTATTGGTCCCGGAGTCACTCTTTCGGTGGACCCCAGAGACCGTTTGGCTCTTGGCAAGATACCTCATTTGAGGCAGGTACAAAGTTCGCATTAAAACCTTCTATGGAGGGAATACCGTTGCACAGGGTGTTCCATTACACCCAAACCCGGTCAGGCAGGTTTGGCCAGATCCCATTGATGGTCTTTTTCCACCTCCGTCCATTGCGACTCGTCGATCTTTTCTCCTTTGGCTGTATCTTTGCGCCCTTTTAACGGAAAATCGCTGCGGGCATCCTCCTCCTGTGGATTGGTCGGCCCGCGATCGGCCTGGGTATCTTCCCAATCGTCCTGATAGCCGGTAATGTTTTGCCCGCCGGTGCCTGCTTGCAGTCCTTCTTTGTCGGCACGTTCGGCGACCTTCTCCGCCTTGGCCTTGTAGTCCCGTATCGAATCGATTCCTTCCTTCAGATTCTTGAAAACAGCGGAAGCGGAAGAGAGGGCTCCCCCTACCGGTCCGGAGATGGAACCAAAGACCTTCTCCACGAAAAGATCCCAGATCGGGAAAAAAGTATCTCGAAACATATAGGCGAGCAATGCCGGCAACTGCCCGAGGTATACCTCCATGGTATGAGCTTTTTCCGATACCGCCACGCTTCGTGCCGCTTCCAGGCGATCGCGCAGACCCTTCATGCATATCCGCAGGAGTGGATCGATTTCGGGGCCCAGTTCTTCGTTGAGCGTGTTCAGGCCCTTCTTCATCAGGCTGTCGACACTCATATTGATCCCCTGTACATTGACGCCGGCATTCTTGGCCTTCTGCAGAAAGCTGACCTGGTCCAGTAGCAGATTGACAAGCCGATCCAGCATTTGCCGGCGTCCGGCTTCAAACATGCTTTCCTCGGAAATTGTCTCCTGAGGATTGCGCTCCATCAATTTTTGGAACACCGCCTTTAAGAAGTCGCAATTGATGGTCTGGACCTCGGAAACGATATTCAGAATAAAGTCGGGTGCGGCGGGCACCTGTTCCTTGAAGGCGTCGACGACCAGCTTGGTCATCTCCTTGGGCGGAGGCGGCGGTTGATCGGTGGGTGGAGGCGGGACGGTGGCGATGGCGAATGCCTGGCCCAGAAATGCGGACCCGGGACAATCCACCGTCTGCGTGCCGGCGAAAAAGTCCTTGATATCCTGCACCGTTTCCTGGACCTGGTCCACGGCATCCCCCAGGAAACCGGGGAGCGAAGACGAGGATTCGCCCGCATCGGCCGGAGCCGGCGGCGGACTCCATACGGGAAAGATCATGGGGGCATTCCCGGTAATGGATTCGATGGAAAGATCATGGCACGCCTTTTCGATGCTCTTCTCCAATTCGGAGGCGGTCTTGATATACACGGCTACGAAAATATCGAATGCCTTGGTTATGATTCCGGCAATGGTGCCGAAGATTCCGCCCACACCGGGAATCGCCGAGGCAATGGCCCCGACGGAAGAAAGCAATCCGCCCTGGTCTTCTCCCTGGGGTTGCTCCTGTACCTTCTGCAGAAAGGCGCGGTAGTTGGCCCGGGCCTGATGCAGATCCCTGCCGGCCTGATGCAAAATCTTATACGTGAGCGGATCCGTGTTGATGGCGCCGGAAATCTCCACCAGTTTATCGTTGACGGCGTTCAGGTCCGCGGCCTTGGGTGCCGAGGTCCCCCCACCGCCGCCGCCCCCGATCAGGTCGGTCACCGCTCCTATCATTTCTCCCACGCCTCCCAGGCTGCTCTCCTTTTCTTCCAGCACTGCCTGCGTGGCATGAACAAATCCTGCCAGATTCAGTATTTCCCTTTGCAGCGCTGCCCGGAACATGATGGCTCGGGAAGTAGGTCCTTGCGGCAGGGTTTGCGGTTGGATATCGTTCAGCGATTCGTGAGCAAAGTGGTCGGAATCGTCGGGATGCACATAGCCATAGTGGATAAACTCAATGGTGGCCCCCGCATTATGGCCGCCCAGATCGTCAGGGGCATAGGCGCCGCCGGTCTCGGAATCGGAGGCGCGCAGATCCTCCCCGCGCGTATATTCCGGCTTGGCATCCGCTGCGGCACCTCCCGGTTGCGCTCCCCCCAGGAGACTGCTGGCAGTATCCAGGGCGCTGCCGATGGAATCGAACATGGCTCACCTCCTTTCAGGCGTGCAGTTCCTGTAATTTGCTTTTGCTGGCGGCATCCGCTTCTCCGCTCGGTTCCAAACCGTACTGTTTTTGGAAACTCAACAGGGCCGCCTTGGTCTGCTCGGATAGGGTTCCGTCTTCCGATCCGCACTTGAATCCCAGATTATTCAGCCGCTGCTGGACACCGGAAAGATCCTCGACAGGATTCAAGTGGCCCAGGCGAATGGGAATGACCTCCTTTCCCCCTTCCAGGATGACTTTGCCTCCCCGGGCATTGGGGGCAATATATTGCTCCAGAATCCCCTGGGAGTCGGTCTTCCCTTTGATCTGTTTTCCGTCGATCTCCAGAACATAATCCAAATTGGCCCGCGGCTTGTCCAGCCGTTTGATCTGCAGGCGGAATTTGGCGGGCACTCCCTTGCGCTTGAAGGTGTGCCGGGCATCCGTGCCGCGAGTCTCGGTTTTTTCCCGCAACTCAGGAACGAAAACCTCATCGTCGGGAACCAGTTGATTGGGGGAGCTGCGCAGCGAACGCAGGTTGGCATTTTCCGGATGATTCCAGATCGTTTCCCAAAAAAAGCCATGGTCGGCGGCAATACTGGGGATGCTGTCCCCCTGCCGGGCGATGATCTTGGGCATAGGCAACCTCCTGCAACTAGGACAGTAAATCGGGTTGATGAGTCCGGACAATCTGCAGCAATTCCTCCTTGAACGGATTCGGCATATGGGAAATCGTTTCCAGCTGCACGATCTGTTCGAATGCATTCATGCCGGAGAGCTCCGTGCTCTCCAGGATCAAGGCGTCCGGAGGGCAAACCGTGGTCACCACAGAGGAGATGCAGGTCAAGGGCAGATTTCCGAATTCCGGTTCATACTCCGTGGCGACCGGGAAGTGCAACGCCTGCAGTATCTCAGTCAAACCTGTCTGTTTGCTCAGAACGATGTGCAGAACCAGGTAATGTAGCAGGTACTCCTGTAACTCCCTGGCGTTGCGATTTCTGTCAGCCAGCAGATCTCTCAATCGTGCCGGAGAAAAGCCGGAATAGGCTATTCTCCATCGAAGCGGGCAGGAAATGGTCACCTCTTTCTCTTCCCGCTCCCCCTTGGCCCGGTAAAGGAATTCGACCGGATTCAGCTCCGGCGTGGAACTCATCATCTCCAAAGGGGAATGCAAATCCTTGGGAAGCTGATAGGGCTTGGCTGACGCCGTGACTTCATACAGGGCCTGCAGTTCGCGGAAAGCCTTATCCGCGCCTTTCACGATCTCTTTTCCTCCACCGGCCACATAATCTCCGAAAACGGTACGGGGACGCATGAGGGGAGCCAGAGTGGCGAGGTAACTCTTCAACAGGTTACGCATCTGTTCGGCAATGGCTTTGGTCAGCTTGCGTAAAGCCAGTACCTGACGAACATCCGTGGGGTCATTCCAAGTGGGCATGGTTTTTCTCCTTTTCGCCGACAACGCGACCGGGGCCACAGACTATCTTCCATCCGAGGAGCAACGGATTTCCTTGCTCTCTTTCCGTTCACTCCATACTTAGTATAAAATAGAAAACAATTCTATGTAAACAGGAGAGAAAAACCAAATGTACCACAAAAGAGTTTTTCTTTTTCTTTCGCTGCTGCTGGTTGTCGCCACGGCCAGGTCATCCGCGCAGTCCAAAGAGCCCGAGGCGCAGGCGCGCGATCTTTCCAATATGTTTTACAGTGACACCCTGCCGCAGCCGCCCAAGGCGGTGACGCCGGTCGAACCGGCCAAACCCGCTCCGCCAGTGAAGAAGATGATACGAAGGGTGGGCCTCAAATACCGCCTGTGGCATCTGACCGCCGGACCCAACTGCGAAAACATCGATGTACAGGAGGTCCCCTCCACCAATATCTTTCGCAGCGGTGATCGGCTGCGCCTCTTTTTCGAATCCAACATCGACGGATATCTGTATGTCCTGCAGAAGGGATCTACCGGACAGGACCGACTGCTGTTTCCCGACCAGCGGGCCGGCACGGAAAATCAGATCAAAAGAGGTATCCAGTATGCCGTTCCTGCCAACAAATGGCTGGTCTTCGACAACAATCCCGGAGAAGAGCGCCTGACGGTCGTGGTCAGCCGAACTCCCCTGAAATCTCTGCCGACGGCAGCCGCCGCCCAGGAAGCGAAACCGGTAACCGTGCTTTCCGTCATCAACGAGCTGAATCAAAGCGTAAAGCCACGGGACCTGGTGCTTTTTCAGGAAAAGGAAACCCTTCCCGTCATTGCCTCCAAGTCTTCGGCACCTTCGCCGGGGACATCGATTTCCCAGGCCATGATCGTTATCAATACCAGTGTCGAAGCCAACAACGCCGCTTATGTCGAAATCAGACTGAAACATCAGTAAAGGGATCTCATGTTGTTTTGCACCTTTCTGATGGCTGGAGCTCTTCTACTGCCGGGGACCGACAGCTGGAAAGAGGCATTACCGGCCATAGGGCAGATTACCGCCGGGGAAAAAACCTCCTCCGGTGCCATAGCCTTTCAGTTGGAAAGCTCCGGAGTGGTCATCGATCCTCAAGGGATCGTGGCCACCAACTATCATGTGCTGCGGAACGGGAACACCACCTTTTCCGAGGTGTATTTCAATCTGATCGACCCCTCGGACCCCTATCAACCTCCCGGCCGCAGCCGGCTCTATAAGATGGACATCCTGGCCCTCGACCAGGTCTTTGATCTGGCCTTGCTGCGTATTTCCGCCGATGCCGACGGACGGCCGATCCCGCCTTCCAGGAAATTCAAGGCCATAGCCTTGGGAAACTCCCAGAACCTGGCCTTTCTGGATGATATCTATACCCTCGGTTTCCCCAAAGCGGGAGGTGCGACCCTCACCGTTACCAAAGGGCAGATCTCCGGAAAGGAAGAACTGGAGGGATGGCTGAAGATCGATGCCCGTGTTACCCATGGAAACAGCGGCGGAGCCGTCATCGACCAAAAGGGAGCGCTGATCGGAATTCCTACCAAGGTCCGTCCCGACGTTCAGGAGGTCGACACCAATGGGGATGGCTTTCCCGACACGACCGTCAATCTGGGAACGGTCGGTTTGATACGTCCTGTTGAATATGTACGCGCCCTGCTGGAACGATGGCGCCAGGGTTGTTCCTCCCCCGACGCCTGTCCTTCACAACCGGTCCGGCTGTCGATCAAGGGCATGGTGCAGAATGCCGGCGGCGATTCCATAGCCGGTGCCCTGGTCGGACTGCTTAAACCCGGAAGCACTCAGGCCAGCGTTGAGAATTTACTGACCTGGAGTCGGGCCGATGCCAACGGTATCTTTCAATTTCCCATTGCCCTTCCTCCTGGTCCCTACACCTTTCGCGTTCGGGCGGAAGGGTATGAGATTTACCTGCAGTCGCTGCTTCTCGGTCCGGAGAATACCCATCTGATCATTCACCTGCAGCCATTACCCCAGACACCCGCCCCATCGCATTCTTCCGGCGCCAGGAGCAAAGAACCCTAGACCTGAACCGCATGCAGACCCGAGGGTTCGAAATGACCTGCCTCGTAAATACTCGAAACAACATGGAAATGTTTCGGACCCTTATATGCTTCAGGCGATAGAGCGTTCTTGATTTGACCTTGCATTAGGGATATTGTAAGTGGCCATGGACTGGTGCGAACCGAGAGACTTCAACGACTGGGGAAAGCGATCCTTCTCCCTGCGATCCGGGATATTCCTTCTGGTGATTCTGCTGCTGGTGTTGCTGGAGTTTCGGTTCGATTGGATGGAAAAAGCGCTGGGATCGTATCTCTCCACCACCAACCGGAAGCGTCCGGAAACGGGTCTGATCTGGGAAACGGCTCATAATACCCAAAAGGCACGCGACTCTCTGGATAAGATCACTGTCGACCGGCAGACCGTTCAACGTAACACGCGGGGTGCGGAAGATCTTTCGGACATTGTGTCGTCTCTGGCCGACGGACAGAGCGTTATGATCTCCGCGGACCATTTCCGCTCCCTGTACATGAAATTGGCCCACGGCATCGCCTCCCAGATCCTATCACCGGCTGAGCTGTTGCAGCTGCTGGGTGAGAATCGATGGGATCGTACGTTTTTTCGGAAATCCGGCACCCTTCTTACCATCTATCTGATCGATGGGGATAATCGTGTGCTGCGAGAAATCGCCCTGTCGGAGAATGCCCTGGTGCAGATCGAGCGCCGGCGTGCCGTGTTCGAAGGATCGTTGGAAGGGTGGGGAGCCAAACCGGAGGAGATCTATCCGGCTGATCGTTTCTTCTCGGCCCTGAACTCCCTGTCTAAGGACGTTCAGGTCGAGATCCTGGCTCAACCCGAGCGCCTGCTCGAGGAAAGCGGCCGCCCGATACGTGTGGGCTTTTTACCCCAATCGCAGACGACATGGATGGATGTCGGTTACGAACTGAGCGACGGGTCGCAATGCCGGGTCTTCATCCTGCCGGCCCACGAATGGGCCTGGCGACAGCTACGTACTCTACTGGAACAGGAACCGGCGGAATCTACGCCCGAACCGGCAGATACGGAAGAGACCATCCCGCAATGAACGGACAGGCCAAACTCATCCGCCGCTTACGTCTCGTCTTTTACGCCTTTCTGGGACTATCGGGCTTGGTTGTGCTGATAACCGTCGGCGTCTTCTTCTTCCTCCTTGAGGAATTGCCGCGGGTGCCCGATCCCCTCGGCCGAATCATCGAAAGGCCCTCCACAGAAATATACGCCGCCACCGGTGAGCGCGTCCTGGTCCTGGGAGGACGGGAAGCCGTACCGTTCAACCGTATTTCGCCCCGGTTTATCGAGGCCGTGATCGCCATCGAGGATCACCGCTTCTGGAGTCATCACGGCGTTGACAAGCTTCGCTTAAGCCGAGCGCTTCTTGAGGGAATGATCCCCGGGCGCAGGATACGGGCTACCTCCAGTATTACCCAACAGCTGGCCAAAAACCTGTTCTTCAGCTTCGACCGCTCCATCAAACGCAAATTCCTGGAAATCCTGGTCACCCTCCAGATCGAATCACAGTATTCCAAAGAGGAAATCCTGCAGGCTTACCTCAACCAGATCTCCTTCGGTGTGGACGCCCTGGGTATCGAACAGGCTTCGCGCTCGTTTTTCGGCAAGCCAGCTGCCGATTTATCCCTGGCCGAGGCCTCCTTTCTGGCTGGACTGCCTCAGTCTCCAAGCAGATACAACCCCTATCGGTATTTGGACCGGGCCAAGAACCGCCAGCGTACCGTACTCCACAGCATGACCGCCGCCGGTTATATCACCCCACAGCAGGAGGAGAGTGCCTTCCTGGAAAGACTGGATCTGCGTCCGAGACAGTCCTCCCATAACGGCAGCTACTTCCTGGATGCCGTCATCCGCGAGCTCGAAGAACGCTATGATCCGCAGGTGGTCTACAACGGCGGCCTCCGTGTCACCACCACACTCGACCGGCAGCTCCAGCAGTGGGCGACGGAGGCGGTACAGAAGGGTGCGGCAAGATTAGATAAAGAAATTGGCTTAGCCCGGACGGAGGAAGAAAACTCCAGATCCGAACCGCAGGTCGCCCTGGTCGCCGTCGACGTCAACTCGGGGGCGGTAAAAGCCCTGGTGGGAGGTAGAGATTATCTCAAAAGCGAATACAATCGGGCCATCCGCAACAACCGGCTGCCGGGATCGGGCTTCAAGCCTTTTTTGTATTATACGTCCCTCGAAGCTCTCGACATCACCCCCTCGACCGTAGTCGAAGACCGGGAGGTAACCATCAAGGTCAGGGGTGCCCCCGACTGGACCCCCAACAATTTCGGTCGGGATCATCTGGGCCCCATGATCCTGAAGCGCGCTCTGACGGATTCGATCAACTCTGTCGCCGCCCAACTGGTCGAAAAACTGGGACCCGAAAGAGTGGTAGACACCGCCCGAAAATGCGGCATCGCCGGCCCCCTGGCCGTCGTTCCTTCGATCGCCCTGGGCACCTCGGGAGTCAGCCCGCTGGAGATGGCTTCGGCCTTCAGTGTATTCGCTTCGGGAGGCACGCGCCATGAACCCTTCCTGATCTGGAGTGTCGAAGACTCCGGCGGTCGGGCATTGGAAGAACATATCGTCGGCGGAAAGAACGTTCTGGATCCCGAAACCGTATATCAGCTGGTCGATATGATGCGGGGTGTGGTGGATCGGGGAACGGCGGCCGTGATCCGCCGTATGGGATTCACCCTTCCGGCCGCGGGTAAAACCGGTACAACGAATGACTATATGGATGCCTGGTTTACGGGGTTCACCCCGGTCTTGAGCGTGAGCGTTTGGACGGGGTATGACATAAGGAAGGAGCTGAGGGATAAGAATGGAGTCGGGATCACCGGAGGACGCGCAGCCGCACCCATCTGGGCCGATTTCATGATCAAAGCCACCGGTGGAGAACCCGGGCGCGAGTTCCGGATTCCACCCGGGATCCGTTTCGAAACCGTACATGACACCACCGGATGCCTGGCGGAGGAAGGCTCGCCGAACAGCATCAAGGTGGCTTTGAAACCCGGACAGAATCCGCCGCCGTCCGGTACGACACCATCTGTGCCGGAACAGGTCCGGCCATCGGCGGAAGGGATCGACTGACCTGCGGCCCCGGCCGTACGGCAGGAAAAGGTGAAAACATCCGTCATGGTTCACGTTCTGAAAAACCTTTCCATCCGGCTCTGGGTGGCAATCGCCATGGGCGGCCTGGCCACGTTGGGATTGCTGGCTGTATTCGGCTCCCCCTTGAAACCGGCGTACAACCTGAGTGTTGCCGCCGTGCTGATCGCGCTGACCTACCTGACCTGTGGCTGGATCTTCAACCGCATCGCCACCCTGCGGCTGCAGGAGTATTTGCGTGTGGCAACCGCCGAGGAACGCGCCGCGAGGATGAGAGAAGCCACCGATGCGTTTCAAAAGGCAGTCGACCTCTTCGACAGCTTTCTGGTTTCTCCTCTTCTCCGTCAAAGGATGGAGGGAGATCTGTCCATACGACTCGCACATTTCTACATGTCCCGAGCCGTACATTGCCCGAAAGCGATGGCCTTCATTGACACCTATCTGTGGGCGCACCCCAAGGACGGCGAGGTTGCGGAATACTGGCTACAGCATGTATCGCTGGGGAACAACTCCGATCCGGAACAGCTGACCCTGGCCGATCGTATCACCGCGGCCCAACCGGGCAATCCGGCGATCCAAAACCTGATGGCCCAGGTCTATCTTTCGAGAGGTCGGACCGACTACGTCGCACTGCAAACCTACCAGCGGCTGTTGCGGGGATCCAGTGAGTTCCGGAATCAGGCCGGCTGTCGTCTCGCCGATCTTTTCTTCCGAGAAGGGCGGGCCGACGAATGGGCGCTCGAAGTCTACCTGGAAGCCTGCCGCCAGGCTCCCGGCCGAATGGAGTACCTCCAAGGCATTGCCGCCTGCGAACAACAGATTCGAGAGACCGGGCGGAATGCATCGCTGCTGGAGGCTTCGCGAAAAGCCCTGGCGGCCGTCGACGACGCCGTCATCCGTGAGTGGCGCGCTTCGTTCCGACACCGGGAAATGCCTGCGGAAGAAAAAGGCATATCTTTTACGGAGAAGGCTCTGCTCGCCTTTTCCGGATGCATCCGCTTCCTGCAAGCGACCATGGTCAAGTCCACCGCATTGGTACGATCCGGTCTTTCCGATCTGGGCAAAACGGTGGGCGCTCTCCGGCAAAAGTCCGCCTGGATCGGTCCGATGGTCAAATGGGTTGTGGTGACTGCCTTTGCGGCGGTCGTGATTCTGGTGGCCATCAACACCATTCGGCATATCCTGGAAACCAAGGAACCGCTCCCACCCTCCTCCTCCGCAGCCAAAAAGGCGCCGGTCATGGCCTCCTCAGGCCGCTATACCATCCAGATCGGATCCTTCCGCAACCGCAGCCAGGCCATGAAACTCACCGACAAAATGCTGCAACTCGGTTACCCTGCCTATTGGAGAGAGTCGGGCGTTTCCGACGAAAATGTCTGGTATTACGTACGCATCTCCCGATTTCCAGGGAAAACGGAAGCGAAGACCTTCGGCGACGAGCTAAAAAGCAAAGGCATCATCGACGATTTCTACGTCGCCAACTACAAAGCCCCCTAACCCGGAAAGAGAAAGACATCCGAAAGGGG